>NZ_JACCKA010000028.1 GCF_013425525.1 Luteimonas salinisoli
GGCCCCGGCCCGGCCGGCCGCCGACGATCCCGCGCCCGCCAGTCCCGCCGCCGCCGATGGGCTGCGCGCCGAAGCCGAGGCGCCAGGGGATGGCACCGCGCCCGCAGCGCCCGCTCGCGGCCCGCTGTTCGGCAACGTCACCGGCAGTACTTCCGGCGACGAGCCGGAGCCCGGCTCCGCAGCGGCTGCGGCTGCGGCTGCCGCTGGCGCCGACCCCGACGAGCCGGTGGTGATCGCCGCCCCGCCCGCGCCGCCACCGCTGCCCGAGGGCGGCGGGATGGACGCGGCGCGGCTGCTGGCGCTGGTGGAGGCCGGCAAGGAACCTCTGCGCACCTTCCTGATCCGTCACTCGCACGACGCCGAGCGTGCATTCTTCCTGCGCAGCGCCCAGCGCCTGCTGCCGCCGGAGCGGCGCGCCTCGCTGACCGTCGACGACTTCATCGTGGTGGTGCCGGCCTTCACCGTGAGCGAGCTGACGGCCGCGTTCCAGATCGGCTTCCTGATCTTTCTTCCGTTCCTGATCATCGACCTGGTGGTGGCCAACATCCTGCTGGCGCTGGGCATGATGATGATGTCGCCGACCATCGTCTCGCTGCCGTTCAAGCTGCTGCTGTTCGTGCTGATCGACGGCTGGGCCAAGCTGGTCCACGGCCTGGTGCTGACCTACGCCGGCCCGGCCTGATGCGGGCCTTCGACTTCCTGGAGCCTGGGCGATGAACGAAGTCATCGAGCTCACCCGGCAGGCCCTGTGGCTGGTGCTGCTGCTGTCGGGGCCGCCGATCGCCGCCGCCGCGCTGGTCGGCCTGGTGGTCGCGTTCCTGCAGGCCGCCACCCAGCTGCAGGAGCAGACGTTCGCGTACGCGCTGAAGTTCCTCGCCATCGTGCTGATGCTGTTCGTCACCGGGTCGCTGATCGGCGGCTCGCTGTACACCTACGCCCACCAGATCTTCGTCGACTTCCCCGGCATGGTCCGCGGGGGCGGCCGCGGCGGCTGATGCCCTACGACTCGATCGGCGACGCCATGCTGGCGCTGGGGCTGACCCTGCCCCGGATCATCGGCGCGTTCCTGATGCTGCCGCTGATCACCCAGTCGAACATGCCGGCGATGGTGCGCAACAGCTTCCTGGTGAGCCTGGCGATCGTGGCGCTGCCGGTGGCGGTGGCGGCGGCGCCGACCGAGAGCATGAGCACCCTGCAGTGGCCGATGATGGTGCTCAAGGAGCTGTTCATCGGCGTGGCCATCGGCTTCTGCTTCGGCATCGTGTTCTGGGCGTTCTCGGCCGCGGGCAGCGTCATCGACACCCAGGTGGGCATGGGCATGTCGCAGGTCTTCGACCCGATCCAGGGCCACCAGGTCACCCTGCACGGCGAATTCCTCTCGCATTTCGCCGCCTGGCTGTTCATGGCCAGCGGCGCGTTCCTGATCTTCCTCGACCTGCTGATGTCGAGCTATGCGCTGTGGCCGCCGACCTCGTTCTATCCCAACCTTCCGGCGACCGGCGTCAACCTGTTCGTGGGCCATTTCAGCTTCATGATGACCCTGCTGCTGGTGCTGGCGGCGCCGGCGATGGTGATCCTGCTGATCATCGACCTGTCGTTCGGCCTGGTGAACCGCTACGCGCCCTCGCTCAACGTGTTCGCCCTGACCCTGCCGATCAAGGCCTGGCTGGCCACGGCCATCATCCTGCTGATGCTGGGCGTGTACGTGGAGATCCTGGTCGACCGCCTGACCGACAGCCGCGGGCTGGTGGAGCTGCTGCGGATCATCTTCGAGGACCCGCCCCCGTAGAGCGGAGCTTGCTCCGCTGCCCCGGCTCCGGAGCCTACGTAGCGGAGCAAGCTCCGCTCTATCGGGGGCGGCAGGAGCCCGCGGACGGGCCGGCGCGGAGTCAGCCTCCGCCGCCGCGGCGCACGCCTTCGGCCCAGTGCAGCACCTCGGCCACGGCCTCGAAGAACTCGCTGCCGATGTAGTCGTCCAGCTCGACCTTCTCGTTGAGCCCGCGCGCGAGCGGCACGTTCTGCAGGATCGGCACCCCCGCCTCCTCGGCGGCGCGCTTGATCTCCTCGGCCAGGGCGCCCTCGCCCTTGGCCACCACCACCGGCAGCTCGGTCTCGCCGTGCTCGTACTGCAGGGCGACGGCGATATGGGTTGGATTGGTCACGACCACGCTCGACTTGCGCACCGACCCCAGCATGTTCTGCTGCGACCACTCCTGGTGCAACTGTTTGCGACGCTGCTTGACGTAGGGGTCGCCCTCGTTCTCCTTGACCTCCTGCTTGATGTCCCGGCGGCTCATCTTGAGCTTCTTGGTGTAGGAGTATTTCTGGTACCAGACGTCCAGCGCCGAGACGAAGAAGAACACCGCCACGGTCCAGATCACGATCCATTTCAGGGCGTGCCAGATCGCAGAGCCCATCGCCGCCGGCGACGCATAGGGCAGCTTGAGCAGGCTCTCGAGCATGCCGCGCAGCACGATGTAGCCGATTCCGATCAACGCCGCGCTCTTGAGCACCGACTTGATCAGCTCCACCAGGTTGTCCATCGAGAACATCTTCTTGACGCCCTCGACCGGGTTCATCTTGTCGAGCTTGGGGCTGATCTTCTTCAGCGTGGCGATCGGCCCGACCTGGAGGAACTCGGTGACCGCGGCCAGCATCATCGCCAGCACCATCAACGGCACGGTCAGCCACAGCAGGGTCTGCAGCGCCAGGACGCCGAGTTCCGGCAGAACCTGGAAGAACGGCTGGCCGACCGCCGCCAGGCTGCTGTCGAACAGCTCGCTGATGCGGGCGTGCATCATTCCGGTCAGCATCCAGGCGCCTGCGATCCAGCCCATCACCAGCACGGTGCTGGTCAGCTCCTTGCTCTTGGCGACGTTGCCTTCCTTGCGCGCGTCGCGGATCTTCTTCGGAGTGGGCTTTTCGGTCTTGTCGGCGCCCTGGTCCTTCTCTGCCATCCGCGCACCGCGTTGCCGTGACGTCGGCGCGAGGCTAGCATGGTCGGGACGGCCGCCCCGGCCCGCGATGACGATCCTGAACAGCGCCCGCGGCCTCTCCCGCGACCTAGGGTTGCCCCCGGGTGACACTGGCGCTGCGGCCTCGTTACATTGCTCCCAACGCCGCAAAGCGGCCGAACTCCGTCAGTCAGCCCGGGTGTCCCCAAGCGCATGAGCAGCATCGGTTCCGATCCGCACCTCAACGTCACCGGCCTCGGCCGGCTGGACGGGCAGGTCGCGCTCGACGATCTGCAGCGTCAGCATGGCCCGCAGCCGCAACGAGCGCCCGACACCGCCCGCGAGGCCCCGGCCACCGCCGCGCCGGCCATCGACGCCGGCGAGCGGGTGCTCGGGACGGCCGCGTGGGAGGGATTCGGCCCCGGCACGCGGATGCTGGCCGGCGACCTCGGCTTCGAGAGCGCCCTCGGCGGGCTGGAGCTGGCGCAGGCGGCCGATCGCGCCACCGACGCGATCCTCGACGCCCTGGCCTGAGCCGCGCTTCCGCCGGCCGCCGCCGCCGCGGTAGAGTCCTGATCCGCATCCCCGCCCGCCGCCCGGCGGCGCCGCCATGACCGAATCCCCCCCCTCTCCCGCCGCCCTGCGCGCCGCCGCGGACCGCCTGGTCTCGGCGCTGGCCGCGCACAGCGACCCCGAATACCGCCTCACCGTGCTCAAGCGCCTGGCACGGCGCCTCGGCGAGGAACACTACCCGATGTTCCTGCGTCTGCTGGGGGTGGTGGCGGAAAGCGACGACGACCGCGCCAAGCGGCTGCTGGCCGGCACCTTCGGCACCGCGCTGCGGCGGATGGACCTGCCCGGTGGGGCACTGAGCTCCTGGGGCGCGACCCGGCTGCCGGACAACGTCACGCCGTTTTCGGCCAGCACGCTGTCGGGACAGTTCTTCGGCGCCACGCCGCGGCGTTTGCTCGGCCCGGTCGAGTACCTCACCGTCTGGCACCTGCAGCGCACCCAGCGCACGCCGCTCGGCGCGGCGGCCTTCCGCGACGCGCTGGCGCACATGATCGATCTGCTCAACCACAGCGAGGACGCCCGCACCCTGTACCCGCAGAAGCTGGCCGCCGACGCCCAGAACGAGCTCGAGGGCGCGTTCACCCGCGCCACCCGCGAGCGGCTGGCGGCGGTGGCGGCCTCCTGGAAGGCCGGGCGCGCACCGGCCGAGGTCGCGCAGGCGGCGCTCGACGCGGTCCCCGAACAGACCTCCGGCTGGGTGGTGCGCGACCTGTAGCCCGGTGCCGGCGCCACCGCCGTCACGTTCCGGCGCGGCGCCGCCGGTTCCGCCTTGTCCCCGCCACGCAGCGCGGCCAAGATGCGCCTGCACCCAGGGGGAACACCATGCCTGCCACCGCCCGCCTGCTGCTGCTGACCGCGGCACTGGCCTTCTGCGCCGCCGCCTGCAAGCGCGAGGCGCCCGCTCCCGCGCCCGCGGCGGCGGCGCGCCCGGTCGACGCGGTACTGCTGCCGGCGCGGCACCTGCGCGACGGCGACCTGGTGGCGTTCGCCCGCGACGCGGTGCCGCCGGCCCTGCACGCGCGGCTGCAGGCCGCCTGGAGCCGCGGCAACCGCTGGCCGCTCGACGAACTCCCGCTGCACGAGCAGTTGCCGGGCCTGCTGCAGTCGCTGGCGGAGGACGGATCCGAGGCGCGGCTGCGGCAGCAGTTCCGCGAGCAGTTCGGGGGCGCGGAAGCCGAGCTGCGCCAGGCGGTCGAGGCACTGGGGCTGTTCGGGGTGCACTACGTGCAGGGAGACGCGTCGCTGGACGAGCACGCGCGCGAGCGCGACCTGCAGCTGATCGCCGCCCTGGTGCGCTGGGGCCTGGAGGCGCCGCTGGCCGACCCGGCGCGCGCCGACGCGGCGATCGCCCGGCTCGCCGCCGCCGCACGCGCCACCGGCCTGCGCGACGACGACGCCCTGGCGGCCGCCGGCATGACCGAGACGCTGCGGCGCCTGGCGCCATTCCTGGCCGAGCTCAAGCAGGTGCTGGCCGACTACGGCCTGGACATCGACGCCGCCCTGTCGGCGATCGACGCCACGCTCGAGCGCCAGACCGGCGACCGCGCCGTGGTGCGGGTGCGCTACGAGCTGGCCGGCCAGCCGATCGATGCGCGCCTGGAAGTCGAGCGGCGCGAAGGCCACTGGTACCGCAGCGACTACCTGCGCCGCGCCGAGGCCGGCATCGACGCCGGCCAGCCCGCCGCGCCGCCGCCGGAGGGCGGCGAAGAGGGCGCCTGAACACGCCCCGCACCGGCCGCCCCCCGCGCTGGGCGATAATGCCCGTCTATGGCGCAGCAACCCGACCAGTCCCGCCTGCCCTTTCCGGACGCCGGCGACGGCGACGATCCAGCGGCCGGCCCCGCTGCGACCGCGGCGGGCGCGGCCCCCGACGCCGTTCCGGGGCGCCGCCGGCGGCCGCGCCCGCCGCTCTGGGCGCGTCTGCTCGGCCGCCTGCTCTCGCCATGGATCGGGCTGAAGATCGAGCCGCAGGACCCCGAAGGCTACGTCGACCGGCGCCCGGTCTGCTACGTGCTCGAGGATTACGGCCTGTCCAACGCGCTGATCCTCGAGCGTGCCTGCCGCGAGGCCGGGATGCCCTCGCCGCTGCAGCCCCTGCCCGGCGACCCGCTGGGACGCAAGCGCGCCTACGTGGCACTGTCGCGGCGCAACGCCGGCAGCACCCTCAACGCGCTGGCGCCGGGGAAGCGGCCGCCGCAGAAAACCCATTCCGAGTCGCTCGCCCGCCTGCTCGAGGCCCATCGCGCCGATCCCGCGCTCGACGTGCAGCTGCTGCCGGTGTCGATCTTCGTCGGCCGCTCTCCCGACAAGGCCAGCGGCTGGTTCTCGGTGCTGTTCTCGGAGAACTGGGCGCTGGTCGGCCGGTTCCGGCGCCTGCTGGCGATCCTGCTCAACGGCCGCGACACCCTGGTGCGCTTCGCCGCGCCGGTGGACCTGCGCGCCAGCATCGCCGAGGACCTGACCCCCGAGCGCACCGTGCGCAAGGTCTCGCGGGTGCTGCGCACCCATTTCAACCGCATCCGCGAGGCGATCATCGGGCCGGACCTGTCGACCCGCCGGCTGCTGGTGGACAAGGTGCTGGCGGCGCCGGCGGTCAAGGAGGCGATCGCCGACCAGGCCCGTCGCGCCGGCTCCAGCCCTGAGGAAGCCTGGCGCAAGGCGCACGCCTACGCCTACGAGATCGCCGCCGACTACTCGCACCCGGTGGTGCGCTCTGCGAGCTTCCTGCTCACCACGGTGTGGAACCGCATCTTCCGCGGCGTGCTGGTGCACCACCTGGATGCGCTGAAGGCGGCCGCGCCCGGGCACGAGATCGTCTACGTACCCAGCCACCGCAGCCACATGGACTATCTGCTGCTCTCGTACCTGCTCTACAACCGCGGCATCGTGCCGCCGCACATCGTCGCCGGCATCAACCTCAACCTGCCGGTGATCGGCACGGTGCTGCGCAAGGGCGGCGCGTTCTTCATCCGCCGCTCGATCCGCGGCAACGCGCTCTATTCCACGGTGCTGGCCGAGTACGTGGCGCAGCTGGTCGCCGGCGGGTATTCCATCGAGTACTTCGTCGAGGGCGGGCGCTCGCGCACCGGCCGCCTGCTGGCGCCCAAGGGCGGCATGGTCTCGATGACGGTGCGCGCGTTCCTGCGCCAGCCGACCCGTCCGGTGCTGTTCCAGCCGGTCTATATCGGCTACGAGAAGCTGATGGAGGGCGACAGCTACCTGGACGAGCTGTCCGGCAAGCCGAAGGAGAAGGAATCGATCTGGCAGCTGCTGTGGAGCATTCCCAGGGTGCTGCGCTCGAACTACGGCCAGGTGGTGGTGAACTTCGGCGAGGCGATCCCCCTGGCCGACATGCTCTCCGAGCACGCCGCGGCCTGGGACGGCCGGCCGCTGCCCGACGAGGAGCGCCCGGACTGGCTGTCGCGCACCGTGGACGCCACCGCGCAGCGCATCCAGCAGAACATCAACCGCGCCGCCGACGTCAACCCGATCAACCTGCTGGCGCTGGCGTTGCTGTCCACGCCCAAGCACGCGATGGGCGAGGCCGACCTGCTGGCCCAGATCTCGCTGTCCAAGACCCTGCTGGCCGAGGTGCCGTACAGCGACCTGGTCACCGTGACGCCGCACGCGCCGGCCGAGATCGTCGCCCATGGCGAGGAGATCGGCGTGCTCAATCGCACCGCCCATCCGCTCGGCGACGTGTTCCGCGTCGACGACGACACCGCGGTGCTGCTGTCGTACTTCCGCAACAACGTGGTGCATCTCTACACCGCCTCGGCGTGGATCGCCTGCTGCTTCCTGCACAACCGGCGCATGAGCCATGCCAACCTGCTGCGGCTGGGCCGCGCGGTCTATCCGTTCCTGCAGGGGGAGCTGTTCCTGCCCTGGGACGCGCAGGAATTCGCCGAACGCATCGATCGCACCATCGACGTATTCGTGCGCGAGGGACTGCTGGAGCGGGTCGGCGAGGACGATGGCGGGATCTTCCAGCGCAACGTCGGCCAGAGCGACGAGGTGTTCCGCCTGCGCGCGCTGGGCCATCCGCTGCAGCAGGCCTTCGAGCGCTACTACATCGCCATCTCGGTGCTGGCCAAGAACGGGCCGGGCACCCTGGGCGCCGGGGAGCTGGAGAGCCTGTGCCAGCTGGCGGCGCAGCGCCTGAGCCTGCTCTACGCCCCGGCGGCGCCGGAGTTCTTCGACCGCTCGCTGTTCCGCGGCTTCATCCAGAAGCTGCGCCAGCTCGAGCTGGTGAAGCTGGACGGCAACAGCAAGCTGACCTTCGACCAGCGCCTGGACGCCTGGGCACGCGACGCCAAGGTCATCCTCGGCCGCGAGCTGCGACATACCATCGAGAAGGTCAGCCCCGAGGCGGCGAAGCCCGCACCGGAAGCCGAGCCCCCCACCCCGTAGAGCCGAGCTCGCTCGGCTGCGTAGCCTCCGGAGCCCCCGTAGAGCCGAGCTCGCTCGGCTGCGCAACCCCCGAAGCCCCGTAGAGCCGAGCTTGCTCGGCTGCGCAGGCTCCGGAGCCGGAGACAGCGGAGCAAGCTCCGCTCTACGCGGGTTCGTCGGGGATCAGCGACGATTCCAGCCGCGCGATCGCGTCCTTGAGCTGCAGCTTGCGCTTCTTCAGCCGCTTGACCGCCAGATCGTCGGCGTGCGCGTCCGCCTGCACCCTGGCGATCGCCAGGTCCAGGTCGCGGTGCTCGACACGCAGCTCGGCGAGCTTGCGTGAGGCTTCGGCCGGATCGGTGCTCTGCATCGTGTCCTCAGCTTAGCGCCAGCCGGGCCGCGCCGTCACCGCGACCGCAGCCGGTAGACTATGCGCACGATGAGCACCGTCCTGCCCCTGCCCGAACCGGTACGCCGCCGCCCCGACCCGGAACCCCAGGCGCACCAACGCAAGCGCCTGGGCGCGCGCCTGCGCCACCAGGTCGGCCGCGCCATCGCCGATTTCGGCATGATCGCCGAGGGCGACCGGGTGATGGTGTGCCTGTCCGGCGGCAAGGACAGCTACACGATGCTGGACATCCTGCTGCAGCTGCGCGAGAAGGCGCCGGTCTCGTTCTCGATCACCGCGGTCAACCTCGACCAGAAGCAGCCCGGCTTTCCGGCGCACGTGTTGCCCGAGTACCTGGACTCGATCGGCGTCGAGTACCGGATCCTCGAGCAGGACACCTATTCCGTGGTCAGCCGCGTGGTGCCCGAGGGCAAGACCATGTGCGCGCTGTGCTCGCGGCTGCGGCGCGGCGCGCTGTACAGCTACGCCGCCGAGCACGGCTACACCAGGATCGCGCTGGGCCACCACCGCGACGACATGGTGGCGACCTTCTTCCTCAACCTGTTCTTCCACGCCAGGCTGTCGGGGATGCCGCCCAAGCTGCTCTCCGACGACGGCCGCCACGTGGTGATCCGGCCGCTGGCCTACGTGCGCGAGGCCGACATCGCCAGCTATGCGGCGGCGAAACGGTTCCCGATCATCCCGTGCAACCTGTGCGGCTCGCAGGAGAACCTGCAGCGCCGGCAGGTGCAGCGGATGATGGCGCAGTGGGAGCGCGAGACGCCCGGCCGGATCGACCAGATCGCCCGCGCGCTCGGCGATATCCGACCGTCGCAGCTGGCCGATCCGAAGCTGTTCGATTTCCTCTCCCTCCACCCCGGCGACGGAAGCGCCGACCCGCCCGGAGCGCGTGCCGGACCCGCCGGCGACGACCCGGCAGACGCGGCCACCGACCACGGCGAGCGCTGAAGGCCGTGACCTTGCAGTCATCGCTCCCGCGTACGCGGGAAACGCCTCCCTGCCGGCCTGCAACTGGACATCCCGGGTCCGAACGGCGGCAGTGAGCGCTTCCGGAGCCCGGCCGGACACACGCGCGGCGGTCACCCCGCGCCCTTCCGAATCACCCGTCACCCATCATCGACTACGGACCACCCAACGCGACTCCCCGGTTCCCGACCGCTGACGCCAGCCCGGGGCTGGCCCAACCGCTCCAACCCCACTCCCACTTCCGGCCCCCGCATGTTCTTCAGAAACCTCACCCTGTTCCGCTTTCCCGCCAGCCTCGACCTGGCCCACCTCGACGAGGGTCTCGACGAGGCCCGGCTCAAGCCGGTCGGCCCGCTCGAGCTGTCCTCGCGCGGCTTCGTCTCGCCCTTCGGCCGCGACGCCGAGGCGCTCTCGCATCGCATCGCCGACGCGCTCTGGCTGACCGTCGGCGGCGAGGACCGGCTGCTGCCGGCGGCGGTGGTCAACGACCTGCTGGCGCGCAAGCTCGCTGAAATGGAAGAGAAGGAGGGCCGCAAGCCCGGCGGCCGCGCGCGCAAGCGGCTCAAGGAGGAGCTGGTGCACGAGCTGCTGCCGCGCGCCTTCGTGCGGCCCTCGCGCACTTCGGTGCTGCTCGATCTCGAGCACGGCGTCTGCGCGGTCGACACCTCCAGCCGCAAGAATGCCGAGGCGGCGGTCTCGGAGGTCCGGCGCGCGCTGGGCAGCTTCCCGGCGTTGCCGCTGAACGCCGAGGTCGCGCCGCGCTCGGTGCTGACCGGCTGGATCGCCGGCGAGCCGCTGCCCGGCGGCCTGACCCTGGGCGAGGAGTGCGAACTCAAGGACGCCGCCGACCACGGCGCGATCGTCAAGTGCCAGCGCCAGGACCTGGAGTCGGACGAGATCGCCCGCCACCTGGAGTCGGGCAAGCAGGTCACGCGCCTGGCGCTGACCCTCGACGACCATCTCTCCTTCGTGCTCGGCGAGGACCTGGTGATCCGCAAGCTGAAGTTCCTCGATGGCGCTGTCGACCAGCTCGAGGGCACCGAACAGGAGGACCTGCGCGCCGAACTCGATGCGCGCTTCGCGCTGATGAGCGGCGAGTTCCGGCGCCTGTTCGCGATCCTCGAGCCGGCGTTGAAGCTGTCCAGGGCCGATGGCTGAGCGCGCCGGCGCGCCGGCGCACCAGGCACCGCGACCGCAGCCTCTCCCTCCGCGGCCGCGCGTCACCGCGGCGCCTGGCCATAGAATTCGCCCATGCCCTCCCCGCTGCGCCGCCTGATCGCGCCACGCGCGCTGTTGCGCGACCGCACCTCGGTGCGGCTCGACGACGGCCGCGAGATCGACGTCGAGCGCGTGCGCGATCCGCGCGCGCGACGCCTGCGGCTGACCGTCGGCGAGCGCGGCGCACGCCTCACCCTGCCGCCTCGCGCCAGCCTGGTGGCCGGCCAGCGCTTCCTGCACCTGCACCGCGACTGGCTCGCCCTGCAATTGGCGACGCAGGACCCCGACGGCATCGTCGCCCTGGTGCCTGGCGACAGCGCGACGCTGCCGCTGCGCGGCGCACTACTGCCGCTGCGCTGGGAGCAGGGGCGCTATGCCAGCCTGCGCGTGGACGCGGATGGCGCGCTGTTCGCGCTGCCGCCGCGCGCCGGGCCGGCGGCGCTGCGCCGCTGCCTGCGCGACTTCTACGAAGCGCAGGCGCGCGCCGACGTCGGCCGCTGGCTGCCGCGCTACCTGCCCGCGCTGCCGCGCGCGCCGGCGCGGATCCGGCTGCGGCCGATGTCCTCGCAGTGGGGTTCGCTGGCGGCCAACGGCGCGCTGGCGCTGGACCTGGCGCTGGTGCTGGGCGAGCCGGCGGCGTTCGAGTACGTGCTGGTCCACGAGCTCTGCCACCTGATCCATGCCGACCATTCGCCGGCGTTCTGGGCCGAGGTGGAGGCGCGCTGTCCTGACTGGCGCCGCCAGCGCGCCTATTTCCACGCCGAGGGACGGCGCCTGAAGGCGCGGCTGCACGCGCTGCTGTCCGCCTGAGCCCGCCGCTGCCGTTGTCACCTCAAACGGCAGCCTGCGAGGCCGCGCAATGCCTACCCCGGGTCGGGTCCACCTGCACGTGGCGCTGCTGACGCTGGCCGCC
>NZ_JACCKA010000029.1 GCF_013425525.1 Luteimonas salinisoli
TTCATGCAGCGTCGCCGCCGCGCCGGCAACGCGGTGCGCCGGCAGGGACCGGCGCTGGGCGCCGTCGCTGCGCTGGCGCTGCTGCTGGCGCTGCAGCTGCTGCTCGCCGACCGTCAGCGCCTCGCCGCCGAGCCGCAGTGGCGGCCGCTGCTGTCCAGGGTCTGCGGCGCGCTCGGCTGCACGCTGCCGCCCTGGCGCGAACCGACGGCGATCGCGCTGCTGCATCGCGACGTCAGGCCGCATCCGGCGCTTCCCGGCGTGCTGCGCGTCAGCGCCACGATCCGCAATGATGCGCGCTGGACCCAGGACTGGCCGCAACTGCGCCTGCGGCTCACCGACGTCGACGGCCGATCGCTGGGCGAGCGGCATTTCCTGGCACACGAATACCTCGCCGCCGCACCGGCCCCCGGGGGGATGCCCCGCGGACAGAGCGCCACGATCCGCATGGACGTGCTGGAGCCGTCGCCGCATACCGTCGCCTTCGATTTCGAGTTCCACTGAGCGCCGAGGCGATGATCTTGCACTGCGGCTTGGCGCATCGGCGCCCGACGGGCTAGACTCCCTCCCCCCGTCGACATCCCCGGTCGCCACCAGCAAGGTACGGCGCACCGACGCTGTGGCGGCCGCAGCAACGCCGCACCGGACACGATCTTGAACGCCGCCGAACGACCCGATCCCAGCAACCGTTCCGGACAGCGCACGCCGCTGCGCGACCACGTGGCCAACTCCGTGCGCCGCTACATCGGCGACCTCAACGGCAGCGGCACCGACAATCTCTACGAGATCGCGCTGCGCGAGCTGGAGATCCCGCTGTTCGTCGAAGTGCTCAACCACTGCGAGGGCAACCAGAGCCGCGCCGCTTCGATGCTCGGCATCCACCGCGCCACCCTTCGCAAGAAGCTGCGCGACTACGGGCTGAGCTGAACGCCGCACCCGGCCCTGCGGCCGGACCGGGCGATGCGGCGCGGACGCTATAATTCCGCCCCCGCAGACGAACCCCGCCCATGACTTCCGACCGACTGCCCGTGCGCCGGGCGCTGTTGTCCGTGTCCGACAAGACCGGACTGATCGACCTGGCCCGCGCGCTGGCGACGCACGACGTCGAGCTGCTGTCCACCGGCGGCACCGCCCGGGCGCTGCGCGAGGCGGGGCTGGCGGTGCGCGACGTCGCCGAGGTCACCGGCTTTCCGGAGATCATGGACGGCCGGGTCAAGACCCTGCATCCGAAGATCCACGGCGCCCTGCTCGGGCGCCGCGGCACCGACGACGCGGTGATGGCCGAGCACGGCATCGCCCCGATCGACCTGCTGGTGCTGAACCTGTATCCGTTCGAGTGCGTGGCGTACCGGCCCGACGCGAAGTTCGCCGACATCGTCGAGAACATCGACATCGGCGGCCCTGCGATGCTGCGCGCGGCGGCCAAGAATTTCGCCCATGTCGCGGTGGCGACCGATCCGGCCCAGTACGACGGACTCCTCGCCGAGCTGCAGCAGAACGGCGGCGCGCTGGCGGCGCGCACCCGCTACGCACTGGCGGTCGCCGCATTCAACCGCGTCGCGCAGTACGATGCGCGCATCAGCGACGTGCTCTCGGCGATCGCCGATCCGTCCGATGCCGGCGCCGCGGGCCGCGCCGCGTTCCCGGCGCAGAGCAACGGCAACTTCGTCAAGGCGATGGACCTGCGCTACGGCGAGAACCCGCACCAGCAGGCGGCGTTCTACCGCGACCTGTGGCCGGCGCCGGGCACCCTGGCCACCTTCTCGCAGCTGCAGGGCAAGGAGCTGTCCTACAACAACATCGCCGATGCCGATGCGGCCTGGGAATGCGTGCGCCAGTTCGACGCCCCGGCCTGCGTGATCGTCAAGCACGCCAATCCCTGCGGCGTGGCCGTGGCCGGCGACTGCGCAGAGGCCTACGAGCGCGCCTACGCCACCGATCCGACGTCGGCCTTCGGCGGCATCCTCGCCTTCAACGCCGCCCTGGATGCGGCCACCATGCGCACCATCCTGGAGCGCCAGTTCGTCGAGGTGCTGATCGCGCCGGGCTACGACGAACGGGCGCTGGCGCTGGCGCGGAAGAAGGCCAACGTGCGCGTGCTGCGCATCGCCCACGGCGAGGGTCGCAACAGCATCGACGTCAAACGCGTCGGCTCCGGCCTGCTGATGCAGACCGCCGACACCCGTGAGGTCGGCCGCGACGAGCTCCAGGTGGTCAGCCGGCGCGCGCCGGACGAACGCGAGCTCGACGACCTGCTGTTCGCATGGCGGGTGGCCAAGTACGTCAAGTCCAATGCCATCGTCTACGCCAGCGGCGGCCGCACCATCGGCGTGGGCGCGGGACAGATGAGTCGCGTGGTCAGCGCGCGGATCGCCGCGCTCAAGGCGGAAGAGGCCGGCTTGGAGGTCCCCGGATCGGCGCTGGCCAGCGACGCCTTCTTCCCGTTCCGCGACGGCATCGACGCTGCCGCCGCGGCCGGCATCCGCGCGGTGATCCAGCCCGGCGGCTCGATGCGCGATGCCGAAGTCATCGCCGCGGCCGACGAGCACGGCATCGCCATGGTGTTCACCGGCGTGCGCCACTTCCGCCACTAGGCGCCGCGATGAACCTGTTGCTGTTCGTCGGCGGCCTGGCGGCGCTGCTGGGCGGTGCGGAGATGCTGGTGCGCGGCGCCTCGCGGCTGGCCGCGGCGACCGGGCTGTCGCCGCTGGTGATCGGCCTGACCGTGGTGGCCTTCGGCACCAGCGCGCCGGAACTGGCCGTCGGCATCGGCGCGGCGCGCAGCGGCGCGACGGACTTGGCGGTTGGCAACATCGTCGGCAGCAACATCACCAACGTGCTGCTGATCCTCGGGCTGAGCGCGGCGATCGCACCGCTCACCGTATCGCGGCAGCTGATCCGGCTCGACGTGCCGGTGATGATCCTGTGCTCGGTCGCGGTGATGCTGCTGACCCTGGACGGCCGCCTGTCGCGGATCGAGGGCGCGGCGCTGTTCGCCGCCTGCCTGGGTTACCTCGGCCTGCTGCTGTGGCTGGCGCTGCGCGGCGACGACGATGCCGCCGGCCAGGACGTTGCGACCGCGAAGGTTTCCCGCGGCCTGGCAGGCCGCGCGATCGACCTGGCGCTGATCGCCGCGGGACTCGCGCTGCTGGTGGCAGGCGCGGGCTGGCTGGTCGAGGCCGCCACCAGCGTCGCCGAGGCGCTGGGCGTGAGCGAGCTGGTCATCGGCCTGACCGTCGTCGCCGTGGGCACCTCGTTGCCCGAGATCGCCACCGCGCTGCTGGCGGTGCTGCGCGGCGAGCGCGAGATGGCGGTGGGCAACGTGGTGGGCAGCAACGTCCTCAACCTGCTGCTGGTGCTGGCGCTGACCGCGGTGGTGTCGGCGCAGGGGCTGCCGGTGGGCGATGCGGTGGTCCGCTTCGACCTGCCGGTGATGACGGCGGTGGCGCTGGCCTGCCTGCCGATCTTCTACACCGGGCACTGCATCCGCCGCTGGGAGGGGGCGGTGTTCCTGGCCTACTACGGCGCCTATCTCGCCTACCTGCTGCTGGACGCCGCCGGCCACGACGCGCTGCCGGCCTACAGCGCGGTGATGATGCGCTTCGTGGTGCCGCTGACCGCGCTCACCCTCGGTATGCTGGTGCTGCGCTCGCTGCACTACCGCCGCGCGCGGGCGCGCAACCTGCAAGGAGATGAACGATGAAGTTACTGGTGATCGGCTCGGGCGGCCGTGAGCACGCCCTGGCCTGGAAGTTGGCGCAGTCCGGCGACGTGGACGAGGTACTGGTGGCGCCGGGCAACGCCGGGACCGCTGCCGAGGCGAAGTGCCGCAACGTCGACATCGGCCCCGGCGACCTGGACGGCCTGCTGTCGCTGGCCCGGCGCGAGGGCGTGGCCTTCACGGTGGTCGGCCCGGAAGGCCCGCTGGTGGCCGGGATCGTCGACCGCTTCCGCGAGGCCGGCCAGCGCATCTTCGGCCCGAGCGCCGCCGCGGCGCGGCTGGAGGGCAGCAAGGCCTACGCCAAGGACTTCCTCGCCCGCCACGGCATTCCCACCGGCAGCTACGAGGTTTTCACCGACGCGGAGCCGGCGCTCGAGTACGTGCAGGCGCATGCCGAGAAGAGCGGCGGCGCGCCGATCGTGATCAAGGCCGACGGCCTGGCCGCGGGCAAGGGCGTGATCGTCGCCGCCACGCTGGCCGAGGCCGAGGCGGCGATCACCGACATGCTCTCCGGCTACGCCTTCGGCGAGGCCGGGGCGCGGGTGGTGGTGGAGGAGTTCCTGGAGGGCGAGGAAGCCAGCTTCATCGCCATGGTCGACGGCGAGCACGCCCTGGCGATGGCCACCAGCCAGGACCACAAGCGCGTCGGCGACGGCGACACCGGCCCCAACACCGGCGGGATGGGCGCCTATTCGCCGGCGCCGGTGGTGACGCCGCAGGTGCAGGAGCGGATCCTGCGCGAGGTGATCGAACCGACCGTGCGCGGGATGCGCGAGGACGGCGCGCCGTTCACCGGCTTCCTCTATGCCGGGCTGATGATCGCCGCAGACGGCACGCCGAAGGTAATCGAGTTCAACGTGCGCTTCGGCGATCCGGAAACGCAGCCGGTGATGCTGCGCCTGCGCTCCGACCTGGCGGGGTTGATCGACGCCGGCATCGACGGCCGCCTGGATCGCGTGCGGGCCGACTGGGACCCGCGCGCCTCGCTGGGCGTGGTGATGGCTGCCGAGCGCTACCCGGGCCGACCGCGTACCGGCGATACCATCAATTCCTGGGACGTGCCCGAGCCCGAGGACACCAAGGTGTTCCACGCCGGCACCCGCATCGAGGGCGAGCACGTGGTCACCGCCGGGGGCCGGGTGCTGTGCGTGTGTGCCCTCGGCGAGAGCGTGGCCGAAGCGCAGCGGCGCGCCTACGCCGCCGTAGCCGGCATCTC
Source organism: Luteimonas salinisoli (assembly GCF_013425525.1). Taxonomy (GTDB): domain Bacteria; phylum Pseudomonadota; class Gammaproteobacteria; order Xanthomonadales; family Xanthomonadaceae; genus Luteimonas; species Luteimonas salinisoli. The sequence goes on from NZ_JACCKA010000029.1 coordinate 4,935, forward strand.
CTGGCCCGGCGAGTTCCACCGCCACGACATCGGCTGGCGCGCGATCGAACGCGAGAAGGCCGGGCAGGGATGACCCCGCTGCCCGGCCGTCTCGCGCGCCGGGCCTGACGCGGCCTAACGCGCCCGCCTCGCTGGCGGAGGACATCCAGCAGCACCTCGGCCGGGCGGGTCGCCGTGTCCAGCCGCTACACTTCCGCCAAACCGCGCGGAGGCCGCATGGCCCAGGACAAGCCGAACGAATCGCCGGCCACCGGGACGCCACCGGACAGCGCGGCCGCAATCCCCGCCGGCGCGCAGCCGGTGCAGGGCCCGGGGCCCGTCACCCACAGCCAGTTCGGGCTGCTGCGGCAGCGCCGGTTCCTGCCCTACTTCACCGTGCAGGCGCTGGGCGCCTTCAACGACAACGTGTACCGGCAGGCCATCATCGGCCTGCTGTTCTTCCTCGGCATCAGCAGCGAGGAGCGCACGCTCTACACCAACCTCGCGCCGGCGCTGTTCATCCTGCCGTATTTCCTGTTCTCGGCGATCGCCGGGCAGATCGCCGAGCGCATGGAGAAGCAGCGCCTGATCGTGATCACCACGGCGATGGAGATCGCGATCATGTCGCTGGCGGCGATCGGCTTCCTGACCCAGAACATGACCGTGCTGCTGGTGGCGCTGTTCTGCACCGGGGTGCAGTCGACCCTGTTCGGGCCGGTCAAGTACTCGATCCTGCCGGCGGTGCTCAAGCCCGAGGAGCTGACCGGCGGCAACGGCCTGGTCGAGATGGGCACCTCGATCTCGATCCTGGTGGGGATGATCTACGGCGGCCTGGTCTTCCAGGTGGCCGGCACCTGGGGGCCCGAAGCCGCCGCGGCCTCGGTGGTGGCGCTGGCGGTGGCCGGCAACCTGGTGGCGCGGACGATCCCGCGGGTCGATGCCGGTGCCCCGGAGCTGAAGGTCCGCTGGAACCCGATTCCCGAGTCCTGGGCGATCTGGAAGCTCACCCGCCGCCAGCTGGCGGTGCGCAACGCGATCCTCGGCGTGTCCTGGTTCTGGTTCGTCGGCACCGTGCTGACCGCGCAGCTGCCGACCTACGCCGAGATCAACCTCGGCGCGCCGGAGCGCAGCACCAGCCTGTACATCTTCGCGCTAGCGCTGTTCTCGGTGGGCGTGGGGATCGGCTCGCTGCTGTGCGAGAAGCTGTCGATGCGCACCGTCGAGATCGGCCTGGTGCCGCTGGGCGCGTTCGGCATGAGCGCCTGCATGCTCGACCTGTACTTGGCGCGCAGCGGCGCCGCGCCGGCGACGGGCCTGGCCATCGCCGAATTCCTGGCGGCCCACGGCGGCTGGCGCATCGCCGCCGACCTCACCGGCATCGGCTTCTTCGCCGGGCTCTTCATCGTGCCGCTGTTCGCGCTGATCCAGAGCCGCACCCCGCGCGGCGAGCTGTCGCGGGTGATCGCCGGGCTGAACATCCAGAACGCGGCCTTCATCGTCGCCGCGGCGGTGCTCGGGGTGGCGGTGCAGCGCCTGCTCGGCTGGAGCATCCCGCAGGTGTTCCTGGCGCTGGCGATCGCCAACGCGGTGGTGGCGATCTACATCTTCACCATCGTGCCCGAGTTCCTGATGCGACTGCTCAGCTGGATGCTGGTGCGGGCGCTGTATCGCCTGCGCGTGCACGGCGTGGAGGAGTACGTGCCCGACGAGGGCCCGGGCCTGATCGTCTGCAACCACGTCAGCTACATGGATGCGCTGATCCTGGCCGCGAGCGTTCCCCGCCCGGTGCGCTTCGTGATGTACCACCGCATCTTCGAGATCCCGGTGCTGCGCTGGATCTTCCGCACCGCCAAGGCGATCCCGATCGCGCCGGAAAAGGAGGATCCGGCGCTGATGCAGCGCGCCTTCGACGAGATCGACCGGACCCTGGCCGACGGCGGGCTGGTGGCGATCTTCCCGGAGGGGCGGCTGACCGCCGACGGCGACATCGCGCCGTTCCGGGCCGGGGTCGAGCGCATCCTGGCGCGTCGCCCGGTGCAGGTGGTGCCGATGGCGCTGCGCGGCATGTGGGCGAGCATGTGGAGCCGCAAGGACTCGCGGATGCGGCGGGCGCGGTTGCCGCGGCGCTTCCGCGCGCATGTGGAGGTCGTCGCCGCGGCGCCGGTCGACGGCACCAGCGCCAGCGCGGCGAACCTGGAAGCGAGGGTGCGGGAACTGCGCGGCGATCGGGCCTGACCGGACCGGATCGCGGCAGGATCAGCCGACCCAGCCGGCGATCACGAACAGCGCGATCAGCGCCAGCCACAGCAGCAGAACGCGCCAGACCAGGCTCATCGCATCGCGCAGTTCCGGCAAGGGGCCGACCGCGAGTGGCGGCGGCACGCCGCTGCCGGCGTAGTCTTCGGCCTCGTCGGCCAGCTCGCCGCGCACGCTGGCCAGCGCCAGCGCGTCGAGGAACCGCGAACCCAGCGCGAAGGCGGCGCTGCCGGCTTCGCGCCAGGCGCCGACCACCACGTCGAAGTTGCCGACCAGCGCCAGCGAGGCCGCCAGCAGCTGGTCGACCGGCCAATCCAGCACCGCGAGCAGGCGCCGCGCCCCGCCGGCGGTGGCCGCGGGCAGTGCCGCCGCAGCCTCGTCCTGCGCCGCCAGCGCCGCCAGACGGTAGAGCAGCGCTCCTGTCGGACCGAGCACCAGGAACCAGAACAGCACCCCGAACCAGCGCGTCCGCGCGTTGCGGAATACCGCGGCCACCAGCGGCCCGCCAGCCAGCGACGGCGCCTGGCCCCAGGGCCAGAGCCGCGCCGCCGCGGCGTGGCGCACCGCGGCATCGGGGGCTTCCAGCACCGCCTGCACGTCGAGATCGAGATCGCGAGGCCCCCAGCTGTAGAACAGCACCGCCACCCCGAGCAGCAACGAGGGGAAACCCAGCATGCGCTCGTACAGGGCGATCTGGAACAGCGCGAGCAGCAGTAGCGGCGGCAGCAGCGCCAGGACGATCCCGAACGGCCCGCGCCAGAAGCCCTCCTGCGGAAAGCGCTCGTCCAGCCAGCGCAGCCAGCCGGCGTACCAGTCGAACTGCCGCAGGGACGCCGCCAGGGTCGGCGCGATATGCCCGAGCACCAGCGCAACGACGACCGCGAGCAGCGTGGCGAACATGCCGCGAGTGTAGCGGCGGGCGACGCGGCGGTGCGCATCCGGGCTCGCGCAGGATCCGGGCCGGACGCACACTTCCGGGGTCCGCCCGGCCGATGCTCCCGCGGGGCCACGGCGACATGCCGCCGCCGGTAAAGAAACCGCGACTCCCGCATCCGGTCGGCTGAGCGCGCCCGGCCGCCCGGCCCGGCTACCGTCTCCCAGCGCGCCCGCGACCGCTCAGGCAGCGCTCAACCCCGCTCCCACCACTGCTCCACCAGCCAGCGCGAGATCGAGATCCGCGGCGACAGCAGCAGGCCCGCGTCGCGTGTCTCGCCGCGCAGCGCGGCGCCGATCTCGTCGCGCCCGAACCAGCGGGCGGCCTCCAGTTCGTCGCTCACCACCGGTTCGTCGGGTTCGGCATCGGCCTCGAAGCCCAGCATCAGCGAGCCCGGGAACGGCCACGGCTGCGAGGCCAGGTAGCGGCTGGCCCGCACCCGCACCCGCGACTCCTCGAACACCTCGCGGGCCACGGTCTGCTCCAGGGTCTCGCCGGGCTCGACGAAGCCGGCCAGCACCGACCAGCGTCGCGGCGGCCAGCCCGCCTGCCGCCCCAGCAGCAGCCGCGCGCCGTCGGAGACGGCGACGATCACCGCCGGGTCGGTACGCGGGTAGTGCTCGAGGGCGCAGGGGCCGCAGTGGCCGAGCCAGCCGGCACGGACGAAGGTCAGCGCTCCGCCGCAGGCGCCGCAATGGCGCTGCCGCGCGCGCCAGTGCAGCACCGCCCGCGCCTGCGCGAAGGCGGTGGCTTCCATGACCGGCCACGTCGCGGCGGCCGTGCGCAGATCGATCCGCTCCGGCGCCCGTTCCGCGAAGGCGCCGGCGGACAGCGCGAACCAGCCCTGGCCTCCGTGCAGCCCGAGGAACACCGCAGCGACGGGATCGAGCTCGGCCAGCGACGCAGCCTCCGGCAGGTAGGGCGCCAGCTGCCCATCGGCCAGCGCCCGCCCGTCGTCGTCGAGCAGCAGTACGCGCGCGTTCGGCCATAGCGCGGCGATCGCGGCGGTATCGGTACGCAGGTGTTCGGCGCGGTCGAGCGCGCCATCGACGAAGGCGTAGGGCATGCGCGCCATGATCGCATGCCGGCGCCGGCGGGCGGCTACACGGTGAAGCTGCTTCCGCAGCCGCAGGTGGTCTTCGCGTTGGGGTTGCGGATGGTGAATTGCGCGCCGTGCAGGCTCTCGACGTAGTCCACCGCCGAGCCCATCAGGTACTGCAGGCTCAGCGGGTCGACCAGCAGCACCACGCCGTCGGTATCGACGGCCAGGTCCTCGTCGGCCTGCTCCTCGTCGAACTCGAATCCGTACTGGAAGCCGGAACAGCCGCCGCCCTGGATATAGACGCGCAGCTTCAGGCTCGGATTGCCCTCCTCGGCGATCAGCTCGCGCACCTTCGCCGCCGCCGCAACGGTGAAATCGATCGGGCGCTGCAGTGCCTGGTAGCCGGTGGGCGTGGTCTGGCTCGTTTCCATGCACCCAGGATGGGGGCCTTGCGGCGTTGGTTCAAGCGTCGGGAGCGGAACGCCCTGTCGCCTCGGCCCAGGTGAACGACTGCTCGATCGCGGCGGCGCCGGCCGGTTCGAGGTGCGCGCTGACCCGCACCGGCACGAATCCCCGCGGCAGCAGGATGTCGCCCTGGAGCTGCTGGAAGTACTTGAACGAGTACTCGACCCCGGGGGCGTCGTGCTGCTGGCGCAGGTCCACCCAGTCCAGACGCTGCAGTTTCCCGTCGCGGGTACCCTCCACCGAGAGCTTCAGGCCGCCCCGGCTGACCGCGCCGCGGTTGAGGTTCTGGGTGAGGGTGGCGGTGAAGTGCCAGACGCCGTCGCCGCTGGGCTGCAGTCGCAGTTCGTGCACGGTCAGGCCGCGGCGCTGTGCGGTGGAGCCCACGAAGCGCTCGTAGAACGCCACGTCGGCGCGCAGCCCGGCGATTTCCTCCTCCCGCTCGGCCAGCGCCCCCTGCAGGTCGCGGTTGGCTTCGCGGCTGATCTGGTCCGAGCGGGAGAGCGTGGTGACGCGCTGCTCGAGCTCCTCGATCTGCGCCTGCTGGCTGCGGATCTGCGCCTGCGGATCGCCGGGGGCATCGTCGCGCAGCACCACCACCGCGCCCCACAGGCCGAATCCCAGCGACAGCGCCAGCACACCCAGCAGGATCTGGGTCCAGCGCACGTGGGGATCGTGATGGGTGGGTTCGCCGGCGGCCGGGGCGGGAGCGGCGGGCGCATCGGACCGGCCGGGTGGCGACGCGTCGTTCATCCGCAAGGTATAGCCAGCGCCCGAAGCGGCCGTCAACTCGCCGCGGCGGCACGGTTCGCCGGCGTTCACCGCCGCGGCGCGCGACGCGCTGCCTATACTTGCCTTGGGCGCCCGCCGGCGCCGCGGTGGAGCGCAACCATGTCCGAGGCCCATCTGTTCGCGATCGGCGTGCTGCTGGCGTGGCTGGCCGGGATCCGCGTCTACCTCACCGTGTTCGGGGTCGGCCTGGCCGGGGCGTTCGGATGGCTGGAACTGCCACAGGCGCTGCAGGCGACCGCGTCCCCATGGGTGCTCGGGGTGTCGGGGATCCTGGCGGTGACGGAGTTCTTCGCCGACAAGATCCCGGGGGTCGACTCGGCCTGGGACCTGCTGCAGACGCTGGCGCGGGTGCCGGCCGGGGCGTTCCTGGCGGCCGCGGCGCTGTCGCCGGACGGCGAACTCGGCACCGGGATGCTGGCCACCGGCGCCGGCGTGGCGCTGACCAGTCACCTGCTCAAGTCCGGCACCCGGGCGCTGCTCAACACCTCGCCGGAACCGCTCAGCAACTGGACCGCATCGGCTGGCGAGGACGCGGTGGTGGTCGGGGCGCTGGCGCTGGCCTTCATCCACCCGTGGCTGGCGCTGGGCCTGGTGGCGTCGGTGGCGCTGCTGGTCGTCGCGGGCTTCTGGTGGCTGTGGCGCCGCCTGTTCAGGCGCGCGCCTCGCCCCCGCCCCGGCTGAATGCGCCTGCGTCCGATTGCGGCGCGGCGCACGGAAGGACGCCATCGCCTTGGCGCATAATCGGCGGTTCCGCAGCGATCAGGTGCCCGTCGCGTGCCAGCCTCGAATTCCCGCGAAGGCGCCGCCCCGGCCGGGCCCGGCGCCGCCAGTGCAACCACGGCGACCGCCGGTCGCCGACGGCAGTTGCCTGCGCCCCCCGATGGCGGCACAGTCGCAGGGATGGGGAAGGCTGACGATCCGCGGCGCGCCGAGTTTCCACCGGCGCAGTACTGGCGACGCTGGGGAGCGGATGCGCCGCCTCCGGTGCTGCCCGCCGACGACGATGTCGACGCGCTGGACGAGGCGCGGGCGCTCGCCGCGACGGCGCGGGCGCCCGCGGCCGCCGCCGGCGAGCCGCCGTACCGCGTGCTGATCGTCGAGGACGACCGCAGCCAGGCGCTGTTCGCGCAGAGCGTGCTGCACGGCGCGGGCATGGAGGCGCACGCGGTCTCGGATGCCGCACAGGTGATGGCGGCGCTGGAAGCGTTCTCCCCCGATCTGGTGCTGATGGACCTGCACATGCCGGGCATGGACGGCGCGGAACTGACCGACATGATCCGCGGCCATGCCACCTACGCGCATCTGCCGATCGTGTTCCTGACCGGCGATCCCGACCCGGAACGCCAGTTCGAGGTGCTGGAGATCGGCGCCGACGACTTCCTCAGCAAGCCGGTGCGCCCGCGCCACCTGGTGGCGGCGGTCGAGAACCGCATCAAGCGCGCGCGCCAGCTGCGCCTGCAGCGCCAGATCGAACCGCTGCCGCCGACCGGCGGGCTGCAGACCCGCAACGCCATGCTGCAGCGGCTTGCCGCCGCGGTGCCCGGCGACGACGACGCGGGCGCCGACGGCGCGCTGTTCATGCTCGAGATCGACGGCGTCGGCGCGCTGCGCGACCGCATCGGCTACGCGGCGCTGGAAGCCGTGCTCACCGAGGCCGGACGGCGGGTGGCCGAGCTGGCGGACGGGTACCAGGCGGCGCGGCTCAACGACAACACCTTCCTGATCCACGCCGCGCAGGCGCCCGGCGACATGGTCGAATGGGCGCGCGGCCTGCGCGACGGGCTCGGGCGCCATACCTTCGACGTCGGCGGCGAGCCGCTGCGGCTGCGGGTGCGGGTCGGCTGCACCGCGCTCGGGCACGGTTTCCCCGATGCCGGCAGCGCGATGTCGGCCGCCGAGCAGGCGCTGCGCGCCTCGCGCGCCGACCCGATCGGCATCGCCGCCTACCAGCCGCCGGCCAGCGAGGAGGTCGCGGCGGGCAGCGGGATGGCCGAGATGATCGCCGACGCCCTGGCCAACGACCGCCTGGAACTGGCCTACCAGCCGATCGTCGCCGTCGCCGGCGGCGAGGAGGCGCAGTACCAGACGCTGCTGCGGCTGCGCGACGCCGAGGGCGAGCTGCACACCGCCGGGCAGATCCTGCCGGTCGCCGAGTCGGCGGGGCTGCTGCACGAGATCGACCGCCGGGTGCTGGAGCTGGCGCTGGCGCTGCTGGAGCGGCAGCAGTCGCGTGGGGTGCCGGTGCGTCTGTTCGTTTCGCAGTCGCCCCGCAGCCTGGCCCGCGACGGCCATGCCGCGTGGCTGCTGTCGGCCCTGGAAACGCAGCGCATCGACGGTTCCTGCCTGGTGGTGGACGTGCGCCAGAACGACGCGCTGGTGCACGCGGTATCGCTGCAGGAGTTCTGTTCGGAGATGGTGCCGGCCGGGGTGCAGCTGTGCCTGAGCCAGTACCGGCCCGGCGAGGACATCAACCCGCTGATCGCCCAGCTGCCGCTGAGCTTCGTGCGCCTGGCCGCGGATTTTTCCAGCCGGCTCGGCGAGAACGCGGTGCGCGACGAGATGCGCGACGCCATCGAGCGCGCGCACCGCCTCGGCATGCAGGTCATCGGCCAGCAGGTCGAGGACCCGCAGGCCGCCGCCACGCTGTGGATGAGCGGGATCGACTACATCCAGGGCAACCTGGTGCAGCAGGTCGCCGGCGACCTGGACTTCGACTTCCACCATTCGGTGCTCTAGCGCGATGGCCCCGCTGACGAGGACCCGTCCCTCCGCGCTGATGCTGCGCTGGCTGGCGCTGGGGGCCGCCTGCGGCGCCGCGGTGATGTTGCTGCTGGATTTCATCGGCATGGCCGGCCCCTGGCAGGGCATCGCCCTGGTGCTGGTGCTGCTGACGGCCTTCGCGATCAGCGCCACCATCTACATCATGCAGGCGCGCGACCGCGATTTCGACGAGGCCGAGGAGCTCGCGCGGCGCAACGAAGCCGAGCGCGTCGAACTGCAGGAACAGCTCGATCGCCATACCCAGCTCGAGCAGCAGTTGCGCCAGGCCAAGCAGGCCGCCGAGTCCGCGGTGATGGCCAAGGGCGAGTTCCTCGCCACCATGAGCCACGAGATCCGCACCCCGCTCAACGGCATCGTGCCGATGCTCGACCTGCTGATGCACGCGCGGCTGCCCGCCGACCATGGCGAACTGGTGCGCACCGCGTACGCGTCCTCGCAGCAGATGCTGCGCATCGTCGACGACATCCTCGACTATTCCAAGCTCGAGGCCGACAAGCTCGAGCTCGAGATCACCAGCTTCAATCTGCGCGAGCTGCTCGAAGGCGTGCTGCAGCTGATGGAGCGCCCGGCGCAGAGCAAGGGCCTGCGCCTGAGCCTGCACATCGACCCGTCGGTGCGGCTGCCGGTGCGCGGCGACCCGGTGCGCATGCGCCAGATCCTCGGCAACCTGGTGAGCAACGCGGTCAAGTTCACCGAGCGCGGCTCGGTGACGGTGAACGTCAAGCGCACCGGCGAGACCGCGGCCCAACACCAGTTGCGCTTCGAGGTCCGCGACACCGGCATCGGCATCTCCCAGGCGGCGCAGGGGCGGCTGTTCCAGGCCTTCAACCAGGCCGACGCCTCCACCACCCGCCTCTACGGCGGCACCGGCCTGGGGCTGGCGATCTCCAAGCGCATCGTCGAGTTGATGAACGGCCGCATCGGCGTGCAGTCGGAAAGTGGGCAGGGTGCGACGTTCTGGTTCGAGGTGCCGCTGCTCAAGGTGCATGGCGACATGCCGGCGCAGGAGAAGCTCGGCGACGGCGGCCGCCTGCTGCTCCTCAGCGCCGACCCGAGGCTGCGCCTGCGGCTGTCGATGCTGCTGCCCAATTGGGGGTTGCGGGTGAGCGCCGTCGAGACCACCCAGGAGGCGCTCAACCGCCTGCGCGCCGCGGCCAGCCAGGGCGCACCGTGGGCGTACTCGATCGTGCTCGCGGACCTGGCCGGCATGCGCCACACCACGCTGGCGCTGCACCGCAACCTCGGCCGCCAGAGCGTGTACGGCGAACTCAGGCTGGTGTGCCTGTACGGAGACGACGAAGTGCCCGAAGAGCTGCGCAGCAGCACCACCGTGCTCAGCCGCCAGGCGCCGGACGCCGACCTGCGCGTGGCGCTGATCGGGGAGGCGGATGCGGATACCGGCGCCGATGCCGGCGCGACGGACGAGCCTGCACGGCAGCAGCAGCAGCCGGCGACCGCGGCCGCGACGCCGGTCGATGTCGGCCCCGTCGACACCAGCCCGGGCAAGAGCTTCGCGCGCAGCCCGCGAGTGCTGCTGGTCGAGGACAATCCGGTCAACCTGATGGTCGGGCAGCGGCTGCTGTCGATGCTGGGGATCACGTGCGACACCGCCGGCAACGGCGAGGCCGCGCTGATGCGCATGTCGGCCTCGCGCTACGACATCGTGCTGATGGACTGCCAGATGCCGGTGATGGACGGCTACTCCGCGACGCGCCAGTGGCGGGAGAGCGAGGCCGCCGCGGGCGGCGGGCGGCGCCTGCCGATCATCGCCATGACCGCCAACGCGATGGCCGGCGATCGGCAAAAGTGCCTGGACGCCGGCATGGACGACTATCTGCCCAAGCCGGTGACGCGCAGCGAGCTCGAGCGCTGCCTGCACCACTGGTGGAACCCGGAACTGGTGGGGACGATGTCGGGCGCCGGGGCCGAGGAGTTCGCCCCGGCAGCCGAGCCGGCCGACGGCCAGCCGCAGACGGCGGAGAACGGCATCGAGGAGATCGTGCTGCAGGCAGCCCCTGCCTCGGACGGCCAGGAAGCATCGGAGGACTGGGACGCACTCGAATCGGTGACCGCACTGGCGGAAGCGGAGCGGGCGATGGCGACCATCCCCTCGGGCGCCCTGCCGCGGCCCCGCCCCGCTGCGGCGGCGGCGACCACAGCCCCGCTTCGGGCCAGCCCGCCGCCGTCCGGCCCGGCAGCATCGAACACGTCCCCCTCCGCATCGCCGGAGGTCCACGCAGCGCAGCAGCAGCCCGGCACGGGCGCCATGGCGCCGCTGGACGGCGACACCGCCACCGACACGTCCGCGACGCCGGGGCAATCGCGCGCAACGGCCGCGCCCCCGTCGCAGGCGCGTTCCGCCGCCATTTCACAGCCGACGGCTTCCCCCGCAAGGCCGGCCGCGACGTCGCGGCCGGTCGACCCTGCCGCGACGGCGACGACCGCACCCGCGTCACGTCCGACGGCTCCCTCGGCCTCACGCCCGACGACCGTTTCGTCCCCGCAAAGCCCTGCCGCTGCAAACGCCACGCCGGCCGCGGCGGTATCGCCGCCTCCGGCCGCACCGCTGCCTCCCGCGACGCCTACTGCCGCAGCGCCGCCGCCCCCGGCCGGCCCGCGGCGTCCAGCCGCTCCGGCCGCGGCGGAATCGCCACGTCCGGCCGCACCGCGGCCTCCGGCGACGCCCGCTGCCGCAGCGCCACCGTCCCCGACCGGCCCACGGCCTCCCGCTGCACCCGCCGCACCGCCGCGTTCGGCCGCCCCGCCGGTCATCGACCAGGAGGTCCTGGACGAACTGCGCGCGATGCTCGGCGACGAGGTCGATCGCCTGGTCGACGTGTTCCTGGAGGACACACCGCGCCTGCTGGCGCGGCTGGAGATCGCCGCCGCCGCGCCGGACTACGATGCCCTGCGCGACGCCGCCCACTCGCTGAAGTCGTCCAGCGCCAACCTCGGCGCGATGCTGCTGTCGGCCGCCGCCAAACGGATCGAGCATGGCGCGCGGGAGCGCAACCTGGCGCGCCCGGCAGTGGCGGTGGCCCTGGTGACCAACGAGTTCGCACGCGCGCGGCGGATGCTCAGGTCAGGCACCCGCACTACCACCTGAGTGCCCGGCCGCTCGTGCAGACGGCGGACGACACCGCTCCTGTAGGAGCGCGCCATGCGCGCGAAAGCCGGCGCGGGTGGCCACGCCCGGGATCACCGCCACCCGACCGGAGCCTCCCGCGGCCATGGGTCGCTCCTACGGGGTTCGGCCGCTCCTGCGGGGTTCGGACACCCGATCGGGCTCGGCCACCCCTACGCGGCCGAGGGCCGCGTCCGCCGCATCCGCAGCACGCGGCTCAGTCGTCGTGACCGTCCATGCCGCTCTGCAGATAGTTCTGCTCGCCGACCCGGCTGAACAGCTCGAGCTGCGTCTCGATCCAGTCCACGTGCTCCTCTTCCGACTCGAGGATGTCGGCGAACAGCTTGCGGCTCACGTAGTCCTGCACCTGCTCGCAATGCGCGATCGCCTCGCGCAGCAGCGGAATGCCTTCCAGTTCGAGCGCGAGGTCGCATTCGAGGACCTCCCGCGGGCCCTCGCCGATCTTCAGCTTGCCCAGCGCCTGGAAGTTGGGCAGCCCCTCGAGGAACAGGATGCGCTCGGACAGCAGGTCCGCATGCTTCATCTCGTCGATCGATTCCTCGTACTCGTGCTTGGCCAGCGCCAGCAGCCCCCAGTTCTTCAGCATCTTGGCGTGCAGGAAGTACTGGTTGATCGCGGTCAGCTCGTTGTAGAGCGCCTTGTTGAGGTATTCGATGACCTTGGCGTCGCCTTTCATGGCCGTCTCCGTAAACTGGATCGACCCATACTCTAGCGCCGGCGCAAAGCCCGTGACGGAACGCGAATCGTGCGCATTTTCCCGCCGCGGGCGGCGACTGGATCCGGCCGACGGATCCGGCGGGTCCGCAGAACGTCGCCGCCGGGATCAGGCCGCGCGCGCCACCGCGAGCACGGGCAGATCCAGGCCTGGCGACGCCGGCGCAGGCTGCGCGCGCTGGAGCACTTCGGTGGCGGTCTCCACGCAACTGCCGCAGCAGGCGCCCACGCCGGTGCGCATGGTCAGCTCGGGCAGGCTGGAGCAGCCCGCGGCTGCGGCCTTGCGGATATCGCTCTCGGTGATGCCGTTGCAGAGGCAGACGTACACGGTGGACCGGCGTGTCGGGCGTGGGAAGCCATTGCGCCAGAAACGCGAATGATTGTCAATTAACAGGCGCGCTGGTGCGGGCCGGGTCAGCTGTGGCCGCGATCGCCGAGTTTTCCGCTGACCCCATCGGGTCCGCCACGGCCGCGGCCGCGGGGCCGCTGCCGCCGCGGGCCGTGGCGTTGCGGATCGATCTTGACGAAGGGGACCGCCTGCGGGCCCGCCACCTGCCGCGCGAACGGCGCCAGGTGGCGCAGCGCGTTGGCATAGACGCCGCGCTTGAAGGTCACCACGTGGTCCAGCGGGTACCAGAAGTCGACCCAGCGCCAGTGGTCGAACTCCGGCTTTTCGGTCAGGTCCAGGCGCAGGTCGCCGTCGTCGCCGGTGAACTGGAGCAGGAACCACACCTGTTTCTGGCCGATGCAGACCAGCCGGTCGCTGCGCCGGATCGCGCGCTGCGGCAGCCGGTAGCGCAGCCATCCCGGGGTCACGCCGAGCACGGCGACGTGCCCGGGCTGCAGGCCGGTTTCCTCGTTGAGCTCGCGGTACATGGCCTCGAGCGGGGTCTCGTCGGTGTTCATCCCGCCCTGGGGGAACTGCCACCCGTCATGGCGCACCCGCCGGGCCCAGAACACCCGCCCGTCGGGATGCATCAATACGATGCCGACATTCGGCCGATAGCCGTCCGGATCGATCACGATGCGGACTCCGGAAATTTCACTGCGTTCGACTCTGCCACGGCGGGGGGGAACCGACAAGCGCGCCCGGTCGACGTTGACGCCGGAGCCGCCTGCATGGACAATTCGCGGTTCGCCGCGCCGCCAGCGCGGCCCGTGGCTATGTAGCTCAGCCGGTTAGAGCACAGCACTCATAATGCTGGGGTCGGTGGTTCGAGTCCACCCATAGCCACCATCGCTTCGCCGTCCGCCGCACGGCGCATCCCCTGCCCACCCGATCCGGTCGACTCCGCCGCAGCCAGCGCCCGCTTCGCCCGCTGCGGCAACGTCGCTGTGCGGCCACGACGGCCACCGGGTTTTCCGCCATCATCCCGCCATGGACATCTTCAAGGTCTTCACCATCGAGGCGGCCCACCGGCTGCCGAACGTGCCTGCCGGCCACAAGTGCGCGCGGCTGCACGGTCATTCGTTCCGGATCGAGATCCACGTCTCCGGCGAGCCCGGGCCCGAAACCGGCTGGGTGATGGACTTCGCCGAACTCAAGGCGGCGTTCCGGCCACTGTACGAGCAGCTGGACCACCACTACCTCAACGAGATCGAGGGATTGGAGAATCCGACCAGCGAGCGCCTGGCGACGTGGATCTGGCAACGGCTGCGCCCCGCCCTGCCGGAGTTGAGCGAAGTGGTGGTGCACGAGACCTGCACCTCCGGTTGTCGTTACCGGGGGGCGTGAGGCGGGCCGGCGCAGGTCGGCCGGCGCCGGACATCGGAGTCCGTGCTCGGCAGGAACGCGATCCGCGCAGACCGCGCCATCGGGAATTACCGCCACACCTGCCGGAATCACCCGCTGCCTTCGCGGCCACGGGCCGCTCCTACCGGGGATTGGGTGCTGCAGAAGTCCAGCGATCGACGCCAAGTCGCTGATTTCAAAGAAACCTGAATCAGCAACAGCCACTTGTCGGCAGAATGTTGCAATGCAGCAAATGAAGGATTATGCTGCATCGCACAACTCCGGCAATCCCTGCCGGTCCCCCCAAAGCAGGAATCCGCCATGTATCAGTTCAACGAGCAGTTCAGCACCGCCACCCGCCAGTTCGCCGACACCGCCGCCCAGGTCAACCAGCTGGCCCTGGAGAACGCCGAGAAGGTGTTCGGCCTGCAGATGAGCATCCTCGAGCAGAACGCCAATGCCGCCTTCGCCTTCCTGGGCGAGGTTGCCGAGGTCCGCGACCTCGACGGCTACAAGGCCGTGCTGCCGAAGGGCGTGCAGGTCGCGCGCGAGAACATCGAGCGCAGCATCAACGCCGGACAGGAAGCCTTCGCGCGCACCGTCAAGACCAACGAGGCGATCGCGCAGATCTCCAAGGGTCAGTTCGAGGCCGCCACCGAGCAGGCCCGCGAAGCCGCCACCAAGGCGACCAAGGCCGGCCGCAAGGCCTGAGCCACCCGGTTCGCACCGGAACTTCAGCGCAGCGCCGCCTCCTTCCTCTCCGGGAGGCGGATTGCCTGAAACCGAAACCCGGCCGCGCAAGCGGCCGGGTTTTTTTGTGTGGCCGGAATGCGCGGCAGCGGCCGCTCTGCCGGCCCACGGAATCGCGGCCGGCCTCGCGTGAACCAGCGACCATCCCTGCCCGGACGCGCCGTACGGGTGCCGCATGCCCGGTCGACGCATGTTCTCCGCGCCGCTGAGCGTCTTCTCCCCGGCGTCCCCGCGCCGCTCCACGTGCGCAGCGACGCGGATCACGGCCCCATGGCGCGCCGGCTTCACGCATCGCCACGATGCGGCGATGCAAGGTGTCCACTGAGCAACCGCGCGCTATGCTCGAATGAGATGCAGATGCCGGCACCGACCCCGCTGAGCGAGACGGAGATCCAGGCGCAGGCCGCGCCGGGGGTCAGGCGGCGCGAACTGCAGGTGTTTCTGTTCCTCACCGTGGTGCTGTTCCCGCTGCTGTCGGTGCTGCTGGTCTCCGGGTTCGGCTTCGCGGTGTGGATCTGGCAGATGATCTTCGGGCCTCCGGGCAGCTGAGCGGATGAGGCCCGGCACCGCTCCCCCGTCGACCTTCCCCGCCCCGGGCCGTCGCGCCCCGCCGGGCGGCGACGCGTCCACCGACTGCGCGCCGCGGCCGACCGGGCTGCTGCACAAGGGCGAGTCCCGCGCGCCCCGCACCGGCTGCGCGGGCAGGCGCGCTCCCGCGCTGCGGTCGCGGTCCGCCGACAGCGGGGCCCGCACATGAGCGCACGGCGCGACGAACTGCATATCGCCAGCCTGGTGGTGCAGCACCGCGCCGAGGCGCGCGCCGGGCTGCACGCCGCCGCGGCCGGCATCGGCGGCCTGGAGATCGCCATTCCCGGCGACCACCGCAGCGTGCTGCTGCAGGAAAGCCCCGACACCGCCGGCCTGATGGACTGCATCGACCGGCTGCGCGCCCTGCCCGGGGTGCTCAACGTCAGCCTGGTCTACCACCATGCCGAAGCGCGGGCGCTGCTCGACCAGCCCGCCTCCACCGACAACCCCGGAGCGCCGCATGGCCACGCGTCGTGAGTTCATCCGCACCTCAGCCGTCGCCGCCGCGGCCGCTGCCGCAGGCCTGCCCGTGGCGGCCAACCTCGCCGACGTCACCCGCGAAGGCGACGTCGCCGGCCTGAAGTGGAGCAAGGCGCCGTGCCGCTATTGCGGAACCGGCTGCGGCATCAACGTGGCGGTGCGCGGCGGCCGTGTCGTGGCCACCCACGGCGACGTGCACGCCGAGGTGAACCGCGGGCTCAACTGCGTCAAGGGCTACTTCCTGTCGAAGATCCTGTACGGCGCCGACCGCCTGGAGACCCCGCTGCTGCGCAAGCGCGGCGGCGCGTACCACAAGGACGGCGAGCTGACCCCGGTCGGCTGGGACGAGGCCTTCGACGTGATGGCAGCGCAGTTCAAGCGCGTGCTGAAGGAGAAGGGACCCACCGCGGTGGGCATGTTCGGCTCCGGGCAGTGGACGGTGTGGGAGGGCTATGCCGCCAACAAGCTGCTCAAGGCCGGGTTCCGCAGCAACAACATCGATCCCAACGCGCGCCACTGCATGGCCTCGGCGGTCACCGGCTTCATGCGTACCTTCGGCATGGACGAGCCGATGGGTTGCTACGACGACATCGAGGCTGCGGACGCGTTCGTGCTGTGGGGCTCGAACATGGCCGAGATGCACCCGATCCTGTGGACCCGGGTGACGGACCGGCGGCTTTCCAACCCGCACGTGCGGGTGGCGGTGATGTCCACCTTCGAGCACCGCAGCTTCGAGCTGGCCGATATTCCGATCGTCTTCAAGCCGCACTCGGACCTGGTGATCCTCAACTACATCGCCAACCACATCATCCGCAGCGGCCGGGTCAACCGCGACTTCGTCGACCGCCACACCCGCTTCCGCCAGGGCAATACCGACATCGGCTACGGGCTGCGCGCCGACCACCCGCTGGAGGTGAAAGCGAAGAACGCCGGCGACGCCAACGGCGGCACCGACATCGACCTGGACGCGTTCGCGCGCTTCGTCGCGCCCTACACCCTGGAGCGGGCGGTGGAGATGACCGGGGTCGAGCGCGACTGGCTGGTACGCCTGGCCGAGCTCTACGCCGACCCCGACACCAAGGTGATGTCGTTCTGGACCATGGGCTTCAACCAGCACACTCGCGGCACGTGGGCCAACAACATGGTCTACAACCTGCACCTGCTGACCGGCAAGATCTCCACTCCCGGCAACAGTCCCTTCTCGCTCACCGGCCAGCCCTCGGCCTGCGGCACCGCGCGCGAGGTCGGCACCTTCAGCCATCGCCTGCCCGCGGACATGCTGGTGGCCAATCCCGAGCACCGCCACCACGCCGAGGAGATCTGGGGCGTTCCGCACGGCATCATCCAGGAGAAGCCCGGCTACCACGCGGTCGAGCAGAACCGCATGCTCAACGACGGCAAGCTCAATGCCTACTGGGTGATGGCCAACAACAACATGCAGGCGGCGGCCAACCTGCTCGGCGAGGGCTTCCCCGGCTACCGCAACCCGGAGAACTTCATCGTCGTCTCCGATCCGTATCCCACCGTCACCGCCCAGGCGGCGGACCTGGTGCTGCCCACGGCGATGTGGGTCGAAAAGGAAGGGGCCTACGGCAACGCCGAGCGCCGCACCCAGTTCTGGCACCAGCTGGTCAGCGCGCCGGGCCAGGCGCGCTCGGACCTGTGGCAGCTGATGGAGTTCTCGAAGCGCTTCACCACCGACGAGTGCTGGCCGGAAGAGATCCTGGCGGCCAGCCCGGAGTTCCGCGGCCGCAGCCTGTTCGAAGTGTTGTTTCGCAATGGCAAGGTCGACCGTTTCCCGGTCGAGGACATCGAGTCCGGCTACGCCAACGACGAGGCCGCCGCCTTCGGCTTCTACCCACAGAAGGGGTTGTTCGAGGAATACGCCGAATTCGGCCGCGGCCACGCCCACGACCTGGCGCCGTTCGACACCTACCACCGCGAGCGCGGGCTGCGCTGGCCGGTGGTGGACGGCAAGGAAACGCGCTGGCGCTACCGCGAGGGCGCGGACCCCTACGTCACCCCGGGCACTGGCTTCGAGTTCTACGGCAACAAGGACGGGCGTGCGGTGATCTGGGCGCTGCCCTACGAGCCGCCGGCCGAGTCGCCCGACGACGAGTACGACCTGTGGCTGGTCACCGGGCGGGTGCTGGAGCACTGGCATTCCGGATCGATGACCATGCGGATCCCCGAGCTGTACCGCAGCTTCCCCTCGGCGGTGATCTTCATGCACCCCGACGATGCCCAGGCGCGGGGGCTCAAGCGCGGCGACGAGGCGCGGATCGTGTCGCGCCGCGGCGAGATGCGCAGCCGCATCGAGACCCGCGGCCGCAACCGGATGCCGCGCGGGGTGATCTTCGTACCCTGGTTCGACGCCGCCCAGCTGATCAACAAGGTCACGCTCGACGCCACGGACCCGATCTCCAAGCAGACCGACTTCAAGAAGTGCGCCGCGAAGGTGGTGCGCGCCTGAGGCGCGGCCCGGCCGCCGACACGAACACCCAGGAGCCCCGCATGCGTCCCGCCGCCCTGCTGCTTCCGATCCTCCTGCTGTCGGCCTGCGACTGGACGCCGTCGAAGTCGGAGCCCGAGGTCGCCCCGCCCTCCCCGCCGATCAGCGCGCGCGGCAATCCGGCCCGCGACATCGACGGCATGCGCCGCCACGTGCCGATCGACGTCGAGGTCAGCCCGCTGCCGATGGCGCGGGTGGAGAACTTCGACATGCGCCGCGGCCGCGCCTACCCGATGCAGCCGCCGACGATCCCGCACAGCATCGACGGCTACCAGGTCGACCTCAACTCCAACCGCTGCATGCTCTGCCACGCGCGCTCCAACGCCGCGCAGTTCCAGGCGCCCGAGGTCAGCGTCACCCACTACATGGACCGCGACGACCAGTTCCTGGCCACGATCTCCACCCGGCGCTACTTCTGCCTGCAGTGCCACGTGGTGCAGACCGACGCGCAGCCGCTGGTGGGCAACGAGTTCGTCGACATCGATACCCTGCTGCAGCAGGAACGCCGGCAGTGAGCCGGCTGCGCGGCCTCGGGCGGCGACTGCAGCCGTACTGGCGCACGCTGCGTTCGCCGAGCCTGCATTTCAGCCTCGGGTTCCTCACCCTGGGCGGCTTCATCGCCGGGATCATCTTCTGGGGCGGCTTCAACACCGCGCTGGAGGCGACCAACACCGAGACCTTCTGCGTCAGCTGCCACGAGATGCACGACAACGTCTACGAGGAACTCAAGTCCACCATCCACTACAGCAACCGCTCCGGGGTGCGCGCCACCTGCCCCGACTGCCACGTGCCGCACGACTGGACCGACAAGATCGCGCGCAAGATGCAGGCCTCCAAGGAGGTCTGGGGCAAGATCTTCGGCACCATCAACACCGAGCTGAAGTTCCGCGAGCACCGGCGCGAACTGGCCGAGCACGAGTGGGCGCGACTGAAGGCCAACGACTCGCTGGAATGCCGCAACTGCCACGACTACGACTCGATGGACCTGACCCGCCAGGCCAGCCGCGCGGCATGGATCCACCAGCAGTACCTGGGCACCGGCGAGCTGACCTGCATCGATTGCCACAAGGGCATCGCCCACCGCCTGCCGGACATGACCGGCGTGTCGCAGGGCGGCCTGGAATGACGGCGTCCGGCATTGCCGCCAGGCCCCGCTGACGGTCAATCGCGGGGCGGCGGTTCCAGGGGCGGGCCGGCGGCCGCCGTGCTGCCCTCCGCGAACTCGGGCGCCGGCTCGTCGAGCCGGTCGCCGAGCACGCGACGCACGGCGACGAAGAACACCGGGATCAGCAGCAGGCCGAGGAAGGTCGCGGCCAGCATGCCGCCGATCACCCCGGTGCCCAGGGCATGGCGGGCGTTGGCGCCGGCGCCGCTGGACAGCGCCATCGGGGTGACGCCCATGATGAAGGCGAACGAGGTCATCAGGATCGGCCGGAAGCGCAGCCGCGCCGCCTCCACCACCGCATCGCGCAGGGTCCTGCCCTCGGCGCGCTGCTGCACCGCGAACTCGACGATCAGGATGGCGTTCTTGGCCGCCAGGCCGATCACCGTGACGATGCCGATCTTGAAGAAGATGTCGTTGGACAGGCCGCGGAGCATGGTGAACAGCACCGCGCCGAGGATGCCCAGCGGTACCACCAGCAGCACCGAGACCGGGATAGACCAGCTCTCGTAGAGCGCCGCCAGGCACAGGAACACCACCAGCACCGACAGCACCAGCAGCAGGGCGGCGGTATTGCCGGCGATGATCTCCTGGTAGGACATGCCGGTCCAGTCGTAGCCGAACCCGGCGGGCAGGTCCTGCTCGACGATCCGCTCCATCGCCTGCATCGCCTCGCCCGAGCTGCGTCCCGGCGCCTGCGAGCCGACGATGTTGACCGCCGAATAGCCGTTGTAGCGCGTCAGCGCCGGCGCGCCGGTGGTCCATTCCGGCGTCACCACGTTGCTGAGCGGGATCATCGCGCGGGTGCCGTCCGCGGCCTCGGCGGCGGCCGGCGTGCGGAACCGCGAAAGCGACCCGGGGTCGGTGCGGAACGGCGCATCGGCGCGCATGTTCACACGCTTCACCCGGCCGCCGGCGACGTAATCGTTGACGTACACGGGGGCCAGCATCAGCCGGATCGCGCTGTAGACGTCGTTGACCGACAGGCCCATCGCCTGCGCCTGCACGCGGTCGACGTGGAGCCTGAGCTGCGGCGCGTCCTCCAGGGTGTTGGCCCGCACCCCGGTCAGCGCGTCGTTCTGCGCCGCGCTGGCGAGCATGGTGCTGCGCGCCTCGGCCAGCGCCTCGCGGCCGGCCCCGGCGCGGTCCTGCAGGTACATGTCGAAGCCGCCGAACTGGCTCAGGCCGCGCACCGTCGGCAGGTTGACCACGAAGATGCTGGCGTCGCGCACCGCCGACAGTGCGCCGTTGGCGTTCTGGATGAACTCGCCCGCGCTGACATCGCGTTCGCTCCAGTCCTTGAGCCGGATGAAGGCCATGCCGACGTTCTCGCCGCGTCCGACGAAGCTGAACCCGGCGACCTGCATCATCCCCTCGTAGCCCTCCACTCCTTCCAGCGTGCCGCGCACCTGCTCGAACACCGCCTGGGTGCGCTGCAGGGTGGAGCCCGGCGGCAGCTGCACGATCGCCAGCGCGTAGCCCTGGTCCTCCTCGGGCACGAAGCTGCCCGGCAGGCGCGCGTAGAGCACGCCGCAGACCACCGCGAGCGCCGCGAATACCGCCATCCACCGCGGCGCGTGCCGCACCGCGCTGGCGATGTGGCCGACATAGGTGCGGTTGACCCGCTCGTAGTACCGGTTGAACGTGCGGACGACGAAGTTCTCCTTCTTCTCGCCGTGCGCCGGATGCTGCCTGAGGAAGGTGGCGCACAGCGCCGGAGTGAAGCCCAGCGCCAGGAAGGCCGAGAAGCCCATCGCCACCGCGATGGTGATCGCGAACTGCTTGTAGATTTCGCCCGAGGCGCCGCCCTGCAGCGCGCTGGGGATGAACACCGCCGCCAGCACCACGGTGATCGCCACCACCGCGCCGGTGATCTGTCCCATCGCCTTGATCGTCGCCTCGCGCGGCGGCAGTTTCTCCTCGGCCATGATCCGCTCGACGTTCTCGATCACCACGATCGCGTCGTCCACCACGATGCCGATCGCCAGCACCATGGCGAACAGCGTCAGCTGGTTGACGGTGAAGCCGATCATGCTCAGGCCGAGGAACGTGCCGAGCAGCGCCACCGGGATCACCAGCGTCGGGATCAGGGTGGCGCGGAAGTTCTGCAGGAACAGCAGCATCACCAGGAACACCAGGACCACGGCCTCGGCCAGGGTCTTGAGCACTTCCTGGATCGAGATCCTGACGAAGGTGGTGCTGTCGTACGGCGAGAACCAGTTCACCCCCTCCGGGAAACCGGGCTGCAGCTCGTCCATCCGCGCGCGCACCGCCTCGGCCACGGTGAGCGCGTTGGCGCCGGGCAGCAGCTGGATCGCAAAGGCGCCTGTCGGCCGGCCGTTGAAGCGGGTGTCGAAGCCGAATCCGGAGGCGCCGGTCTCGACCCGGGCGACGTCGCCCAGGCGCACAGTGGAGCCGTCGGCATCGGCGCGCAGGACGATGTTCGCGAACTGCTCCGGCGTGCTGAAGCGGCCCTCGGCGGTGACCGTCGCGGTGAAGCCCTGGCCCTCCGGCGCCGGGTCCGAGCCGATCGCCCCGGCGGCGAACTGCACGTTCTGCCCGCGCACCGCCGCCAGCACCTCGCTGGCGGACAGGCCGTAGCCCTGCAGCCGGTCCGGGTCGAGCCAGATGTTCATGGCGTACTCGGAACCGAACTGCTGGGTACTGCCCACGCCCGGCAGCCGCGCGATCTGCTCGAGCACGCGCGAGCCGATCAGGTCGTTGAGCGCGTTGCGGTCGACGTCCGGGTTCTCCGAGCGCAGCGCCACCACCATCAGGAAGCCGGCGTTGGCCTTGGCCACCATCACGCCCTGCTGGGTCACCTCGGTGGGCAGCCGCGGCGTGGCCAGCGACACCTTGTTCTGCACCTGCACCTGGGCGATGTCGGGGTCGGTCCCGGTCTCGAAGGTGAGGGTGACGCTGGCGCCGCCGGAGGCGCTGGAACTGGAACTGAAGTACAGCAGGTTGTCGATGCCGGTGAGCTGCTGTTCGATCACCTGGGTGACCGCGCTCTCGGTGGTCTGCGCATCCGCGCCGGGGTACGTGGCCGACACGGTCACCTGCGGCGGCGCCACGTTGGGGTAGGACTCCACGCCCATGTTGAGCACGGCGATCACCCCGCTCAGGGTGATCAGGATGGAGACGACCCAGGCGAAGACCGGATGGTCGATGAAGAATCTCGGCATGGCCGGTCAGTCCCCGGCGCCCGGTTCCGCCGGGGCGCCCCGTGCTTCCGCCGCCTCGCCCGCCTCCGGCGCGGCCGCGCCGTCGGACGCCGGTGCCGCACCGTCGCCCGGCTGCCAGGGCACCGCCGTGGCCGGCGCGCCGGGGCGCGCCTTCTGCACGCCGGAGACGATCACCCGGTCTCCGGCTTCCAGGCCCTGGCCGTGGCCGATCACCCAGCGGCCGGCGTCGGCGCGGTCGGTGACCACGTTGCGGCGCACGACCACGTCGTCGGCCCCGACCACCAGCAGATAAGCGCCCGAGGCATCGCGCTGCACCGCGGCCTGCGGAACGAGGAACATCCCCTCCTGCCGGCCGAGCGTGGCCTGCAGGGTGACATAGGCCCCCGGCAGCAGCATCCGCTCGGGGTTGGGCAGCAACGCGCGCAGCGACACCGCGCCGGTCGCCGGATCGACCACGTCGCCGGAGAAATCCAGCTCGCCGGCATGCGCGTAGACGCTGCCGTCCTGCAGCATCACCCGCACCGTGGTCGGCGCGGAACGATCCAGCCGCAGGCGCCGCACCTGGTCGAACTCGGCCAGACTCATCGAGAAGTTCACGTACAGCGGATCGACCTGGTCGACCGTCGTCAGCAGGGTGGTGCTGCCCTGGCCGACCAGCGCGCCCTCGGTGACCTGCTGCTTGCCGGCGCGCCCGGAGATCGGCGCGCGCACGGTGGCGTAGCCGAGGTTGATCCGCGCGCTCTCCACCGACGCCCGCGCGGCCTGCACCGCCGCCACGGCGCTGCGCTCGGCGGCCAGGGCGTTGTCGAGGTCGGCGCCGGAGATGAAGCTGCCCGGCGCCAGGCGCCGCGCCCGCCCGGCACTGGCGCGGGCATTGGCGGCATTGGCCTCGGCCTGCGCCAGGGCCGCCTGGGCCGAGCCGAGCGCGGCACGGTAGGGCGCCGGGTCGATCACGAAGAGAATGGCGCCTTCCTCGACGTCGCTGCCCTCGCGATAGCTTCGCTGCTGCAGTACGCCGGGCACCCGGGCGCGCACGTCGGCGCTGCGGAACGCGGCCAGCCGGCCCACCAGTTCCTTCTCCAGGGGCACCGTGGCGGGTTGCGCCACGATCACCGCGACCTCGGGCGGCGACGGCGCCGGGGGCCCCTGCCGGTCTCCGCACGCGGCCAACATGGCGGCACAGGCTCCTGCAAGCGCCATCAGGCGCGGGCGGATCGGCATCGGAGACTCCTGGATGGGCGGACGCACGGCGTCGCCGCCGCTCATGTCATTAATTGCTATACTCTCCAGTACAGCATTCGAAAGGCGACATCCTCGCGTGCCGAAAGTCACTGGCGCGCGGGGCCGAGCATCTGACTACCGGCACGTGCCGTGGAGGCGATCCCGCATTAAGCTTCCGCGTCCGCATACGGCCGGGATGCGTCGGGCAAGGCGCCCCGGCACCGGCAGTCGCATGATCCGCGACCGGACCTGCATCCAATCGCCGACGCCGGCGGCCCGCAAGGACAGCACGAGCGCCATTCCCTACATCCGCGATTTCCGCCTTACCTTCCCCCGAGGCCCCCCATGCCCAAGCCCGTCACCAAGCGCCCGCCGTCGGCCCGCAAGCGCATGTTCTGGATGCTGCTGATCACCCTGGTGGTGTTCGGCGGCGTGTTCGCCGTCAAGGCGGTCATGGACTACGGCATGAACCAGTTCTTCGACAACATGCCGCAGCCGCCGGTGGCGGTGAGCACCTTCGAGGCCCGCCAGGAGCGCTGGAGCGGCGGCGTCGAAGCGGTCGGCACGCTGGTGGCGATCAACGGCACCGACGTGACCACCGAGGCCGGCGGCGTGGTGCAGAAGATCGCCTTCGAGGCCGGCCAGCCGGTCGCGGCGGGGACGTTGCTGGTCGAGCTCAGTTCCGCCAACGAGCTGGCCACGCTGCAGTCGCTGGAAGCCTCGGCCAAGCTCGCGGGGGTGCAGGCCGAGCGCTGGAAGGCGCTGGGCGCCGACCGCCTGGTATCGCAGGCCGAAGTGGAGGAGCGCGGCACCCAGGCGGCCACCGCCCGGGCCCAGGCCGATGCCCAGCGCGCCCTGATCGCGCAGAAGCGCGTGCGCGCGCCGTTCGACGGCGTGCTCGGCATCCGCCGGATCAACCTGGGCCAATACGTGGCGCCCGGCGACCCGATCGTCAGCCTGCAGTCGCTGGATCCGATCTACCTCGACTTCACCCTGCCCGAGCAGCACCTGCCGCGGGTTCGCGAGGGCACCACCATCCGCGCGCGGGTGGATGCCGCGGCGGACCGGACCTTCGAGGGCACCGTCACCGCCATCGAGCCGCGCGTCGATCCGGCCACCCGCAACTTCACCGTGCAGGCCACCCTCGACAATCCCGACGGCGAGCTGCGTCCCGGCACCTTCGCGCGGGTCGGCTTCGACCTCGGCACGGCCGAGGACGTGGTGGTGATCCCGCAGACCGCGATCAGCTTCAACCCCTACGGCAACGCCGTGTACGTGGTGACCGAGGCCCCGCCCGCCGAAGGCGAAGCGCAGGAGGGCGAGGAACCCGGCGCGACGCACGTGGTCAAGCAGCGCTTCATCACCACCGGTGCCTCCCGCGGCGACATGATCGCGGTCACCGACGGCCTCGAGCCGGGCGAACTGGTAGTGACCAGTGGCCTGCTGCGGCTGCGCAACGACGCCGGGGTGACGATCAACAACAAGGTGCAGCCCAGCGCCGAGGAATCGCCGGCGCCGCAGAACCGCTGACGCCGCCGGGTCCGCCGCCGCGGACCCGCCCCACCCCCCAGTCCTCTACCGCCCGCGGCAGAGGGGGAGCACGCGATGAAATTCACCGACATCTTCATCAACAAGCCCGTGCTGGCCATGGTCGTCAGCCTGTTCATCCTGCTGCTCGGCCTGCGCTCGTTCAACGAGCTCAACGTGCGCCAGTACCCGGAGCTGCAGAACGCGGTGGTGACCATCAACACCGCCTACTTCGGCGCCGATGCCGACCTGATCCAGGGTTTCATCACCACCCCGCTGGAGCGCGAGATCGCCAGCGCCGAGGGCATCGACTACCTCGTCTCCAGCAGCAGCGCCGGGGTGAGCAGCATCCAGGCCTACATCGATCTGGACTACGACGCCAACGAGGCGCTGACCCAGATCGCGGCCAAGGTCAACAAGCTGCGCGGCGAGCTGCCGCAGGAGTCCGAGGATCCGGTGATCGACCTGCAGCAGGGCCAGCAGATCGCCGCGATGTACGTCTCCTTCGCCAGCGAACGGCTCGACAACAACCAGATCACCGACTACCTCACCCGCGTGGTGGAGCCGCGCATCGCCACCATCGAGGGGGTGCAGCGGGCCGACATTCTGGGAGCGGGGTCTTTCGCGATGCGGGTCTGGCTCAAGCCCGACCGCATGACCGCGCTCGAGGTCACCGCCAGCGACGTGCAGGCCGCGCTGCAGTCCAACAACGTGCTTTCGGCGCTCGGCTCGACCAAGGGCCAGATGGTCTCGGTCGACCTCACCGCGCGCACCGACCTGCGCACGCCGGAGGAGTTCCGCCAGCTGGTGGTGCGCGAACAGGGCGGCGCGATCGTGCGCCTGGGCGACATCGCCGACGTCGAGCTCGGCTCGCAGAACTACAGCACCTCGGTACGCATCAACGGCGATGCCGCCACCTTCATGGGCATCTTCGTCTCGCCGGACGCCAACTCGCTGGACGTCATCGCCGAGGTCCGCCGGGTCTGGGACCAGGAGATCATCCCGCAGCTGCCCGAGGGCATCGTCGGCACCATCCCCTACGACAGCACCGAGGCGATCGAGGACGCGATCGGCGAGGTCATCACCACGATCGTGGAGGCGGTGATCATCGTCATCGTGGTGATCTTCCTGTTCCTCGGTTCGCTGCGCAGCGTGCTAATCCCGGCGATCGCGGTGCCGCTGTCGCTGATCGGCGCGCTGTTCCTGATGCTGCTGATGGGCTTCACCATCAACCTGCTCACCCTGCTGGCGATGGTGCTGGCGATCGGCATCGTGGTGGACGATGCGATCATCGTGCTGGAGAACATCCATCGGCACATCGAGGAGGGCATGGAGCCGCTGGACGCCGCGCTCAAGGGCGCGCGCGAGCTCGCCTGGCCGGTGATCGCGATGACCACGACGCTGGTGGCGGTGTACGTTCCGATCGGCTTCCAGGGCGGCCTGACCGGCGTGCTGTTCACCGAGTTCGCCTTCACCCTGGCGGGCGCGGTGCTGCTGTCGGGCGTGATCGCGCTGACGCTCTCGCCGATGATGTGCGCGAAGTTCCTCAAGCCGCACCACGGCAGCGAGGGCAAGAACAGGCTCGAGGCCTGGCTCGACGCGCGCTTCGACTGGCTGCGCGACGGCTACCAGCGCAAGCTGCACGGCGCCCTCGATACCCGCGGCGTGATCGCGATATTCGGCGCGATCGTGTTCGTCTCCTGCGTGATGCTGTACGTGGTCGCGCCCAAGGAGCCGGCGCCGATCGAGGACGAAGGCTTCATCTTTGCCATCGGCAGCGCCGACGCCTACACCACCTTGGACTACGTCGAGCGCTACACCGAGGAGATGACCGACATCGCCGCGGCGATCCCCGAGGTCAACGACTTCTTCCTGTTCAACGGCGGCTTCGGCGGCGGCGGCGGCGGCTCCAGCAACATCGCCATGGCGGGTTTCGTGCTCAAGCCGTGGAGCCAGCGCGACCGCTCCACCAACCAGGTCCTGCAGCAGGAACTGCAGCCGAAGTTCGCGGAAGTCACCGGCCTGAACACCTTCGCCATGGTGCCGCCGTCGCTGCCCAGCGCCGGCGGCGACGGCGGCGGCGAGTTCCTGGTCGGCGGCATCGGCTCGGTCGAGCAGCTCAAGGAACTGGCCGACGCCATCGTCGAACGGGCCCAGGCCAGCCGTCGCTTCATCTTCCTCGACACCGACCTCAAGATCGACAAGCCGCGCATCGAGGTGCAGATCGACCGCGACAAGGCCGCCACGCTCGGCATCGACATGCGCACCCTGGCGGCCGACATGTCGGCGCTGCTGGCGGGCGGCTACGTCAACCGCTTCGCGATGGAGAACCGTTCCTACCGGGTGATCCCGCAGGTGCAGCGCAGCGACCGGCTCAACGCCGCGCAGCTGGAGAACTACTACACCCGCACCCGCGACGGCGAGCTGATCCCGCTGTCCACCCTGGTGACCCTCAAGGACAGCGTGCAGCCGCAGTCGCTCAAGCGCTTCCAGCAGCTCAACTCGGTGGGCATCACCTTCGCGCCGCGCCCCGGGGTGAGCAAGGGCGAGGCGCTGCGGGTGCTCGACGAGGCGGCGGCCGAGGTGCTGCCGCAGGGCTACAGCGTCGACTACGCCGGCGAGTCGCGCCAGTTCAAGCAGGAGGGCGCCACGATGCTGGTGACCATGATGTTCGCGCTGATCGCGATCTTCCTGGTGCTGGCGGCGCAGTTCGAGAGCTTCCGCGACGCGCTGATCATGCTGATCACCGTGCCGATGGCGATCAGCGGCGCGCTGCTGGTGCTCAACGCCCTGGCGCTGCTGGCCGGGGTGCTGCAGATGGCCGGCATCGAGGCCTTCCCCGGCATGAGCGTGAACATCTATACCCAGGTGGGCCTGGTGACGCTGATCGGCGTGATCGCCAAGCACGGCATCCTGATCGTGGAGTTCGCCAACAAGCTGCAGATCGAGCAGGGGCTGTCCAAGCGCGAGGCGATCGAGCAGGCCAGCGGCATCCGCCTGCGGCCGGTGCTGATGACCACCGCGGCGCTGGTATTCGCGATGTTCCCGCTGCTGATCGCCAAGGGCCCCGGCGCCGCAGCGCGTTTCTCGCTGGGCACGACCATCGCCGCGGGGATGACCATCGGCACCGCGTTCACCCTGTTCGTGCTGCCGGCGTTCTACCTGTACCTGGCGCGCGACCACTCGCACGACCGCGAGCGCGCCGCGCACGGGATCGACGGCGACCCGCTGCCGCCGCCCGAACCGCAGCACGGCTGAGCCACGCGGCCAGGCCCGCTGCGCGGCTCCCTACCGGGGAGCCGCGCAGCGGATCGCGGGCGCACCGCAACCGCCCCATGTGCGCCGTAGGAGCGGCCCATGGCCGCGAAAGCCGGCGCCGCCACCGAAGCGCGGGATCGCCGCCGACCCGGCCGGAGACTCCCGCGGCCTTCGCGACCATGGCCGCTCCTACAGCGGCAGCGTCAGCGCCCGCGCGGCCCGTGCCGCGTCGGGCCGCGCCATGTACGGCAGCACGCCCAGGCATGGGACGGGCAGTGCGGCGCCGATGAGTTGCACGTAGCCTTCGATGCGCTCGAACTCCGGATCCACGGCGCTGCCGATCCAGCCGGCCAGGCGGCAACCGTCGTCGGCAATGGCGCGCGCGCTCAGCCGCGCATGGTTGAGGCAGCCCAGGCGCAACCCCACCACCAGCACCACATCGATCTCCAGCGCCTGCACCAGCGCCGACTGCTCGAAACCGTCGGCCAGCGGCGCCAGCCAGCCGCCCACACCTTCCACCACCACCAGGTCCGCCAGCGTGGCCAGGCGCGCATGGGCCGCCAGCAGCGGCCCGATCGCCACCTCGATCCCGGCCTCGCGCGCGGCCAGCTGCGGGGCGGTGGCGGCGGGCAGCGCATACGGATTGACGTCGGCGTACGGGGGACGCGGATCGCTGGCCACTTGCAGCGCCAGCGCATCGGCGTTGCGCCAGCCGTCCGCACCGGGCTCGCAGCCGCTGGCGACCGGCTTCATTCCCACCGCACCGCGTCCGCCGGCGCGCAGCGCGTACAGCAGCGCCGCGCTGGCGAGGGTCTTGCCGACCCCGGTATCGGTCCCGGTCACGTACATGGCTGTCCTTCCCGGCTGCCGCCGCGCAGTTGCTACACTTCGGCGATGTTCGCATCCCAGCGCCTCGAGGGCGACAAGCCCGCGCAGTACGCCCAGCTCGCGCAGCAGGCCCGCGCCCTGCTCGCCGGCGAGCGCGACCGCATCGCCAACGCCGCCAACCTCTCGGCGCTGCTGTTCGCAGCCCTGCCGGATCTCAACTGGGCCGGGTTCTACTTCTTCGACGGCACCGAGCTGGTGGTGGGCCCGTTCCAGGGGCTGCCTGCCTGCGTCCGCATCCCCCTCGACCGCGGCGTCTGCGGCGCCGCCGCGCACACCCGCATCACCCAGCGCGTCGACGACGTGCACGCCTTTCCCGGCCATATCGCCTGCGATGCCGCCTCGCGCTCGGAACTGGTTGTGCCGTTGATCGCCGGCGAGGTGCTGGTCGGCGTGCTCGACCTCGACAGCCCGCTGCCCGGGCGTTTCGACGCCGAGGACCAGGCCGGCCTGGAAACCATCGCCCGCATCTGGCTGGAGTCGCTGCAGTGAGCACGCCGAAATTGCGCAATATCGGTCCCAAGTCCGCCGCCTGGCTGCGCCAGGTCGGCCTGCGCAGCCGCGAGGACCTGGAGGCGGCCGGCCCGGTGGAGGCCTTCATGCGGGTACGCCGCGCCGGCTTCCGCCCCAGCCTCAACCTGCTCTACGCGCTCGAGGGCGCGCTGCTCGACTGCCACTGGCAGGAAGTTCCCGACGATCGCCGCCGCCAGCTGGTCGAAGCCGCGGAGGCCGCCACCGCCGACCTGCCGGCGCCGCGCGGCAAGCCCGCGGCCGGCCCGGTCACCACCACGATCCACCGCGAGGATCCGCCCGAGGCGGATCCGTATGCCGATCCGGCCGGGCCGGGCGACGAAGACTGAGCCGGTTCCAACGCTGCCGCATCTGCGGCGCCCAGCGCGTCTCCTCCTGCGCCCCCCGTCCCGCGCCCGCAATCCCTCGACTCGGCACGCGCTGCCTTCCGACGACGTCGAACCGATCGATCGCCCTGGTGGCGACGCGGAACGCCCATGGGTTCGCGCCCTCGCGGGAACGGCGGCGGCGGCCGCGTTGGCGTACAATCGCACCCGCTTCAGGTGACCCGACGGCAACCGCCGCCGGGTTGAAACGGGAAGCCGGTGACGCCCCCGTGGCCAGTCCGGCACTGCCCCCGCAACGGTAAGCGAGTCAGGCGATCGCATCGGCCACTGTGCAGGCTCCGGATTCCGGGGCGCATGGGAAGGCGCGATCGCCGGGACCGGCCAGGCCAGCGCGCCGCCGGTCCGCCCGCGAGTCCGGAGACCGGCCTGAGCAGGGGGAACGATCCCCTTCCACTGGTTGCGATGCGGCGGGCATTGCGGCAGCGATGCCGACGCCCGCGTCCGCTCCCGCCGCCCTCGTCCTGCCTCGCCGCGACCGCCGTCGGGCCGCACCCCGTGCGCGCCTTCACCGTCACCGCGTGCGAGGGTGCGCGCGATGGAGAAACCAATGCAACTGCGTCATCTCACTCTGGCCGTCGCGGCCGTCCTGTCGCCGCTGCCGGTGCTGGCCGCCCCGGCCGCTACCGACCTGGACGAAGTCATCGTCACCGCCACCCGCACCAGGATCGCCCTGGCCGACAGCCTGGTCCCGGCGCAGGTGATCGATCGCGCCGAAATCGAGCGCAGCCAGGCCATCACCCTGCCCGACCTGCTGCGCGGCCGCGCCGGCATCAACCTGGTCAACAGCGGCGGCGCCGGCAAGCAGAGCTCGCTGTTCATGCGCGGCGCCGGATCCAACCAGATCCTGGTGCTGCTCGACGGCGTGCGCATCGGCTCGGCCACCGCCGGGCTGCCGGCGCTGCAGGACATCCCGGTGGCGCAGATCGATCGCATCGAGATCGTGCGCGGGCCGCATTCGAGCCTGTACGGCGCCGACGCCATCGGCGGGGTGATCCAGATCTTCACCCGCCGCGACACCGGGCCGGCGCGGCCGCGCCTGCACGCCGGCATCGGCAGCCACGGCCTGCGCGAAGCCGGCGCGGGAGTCGGCGGCGGCAACGGACGCGCCTGGTTCGGCGCCGACGTGGCCTGGCTGCGTACCGACGGCATCGACGCCTGCCGCGGCACCCTGGAGGGCTTCGGCGCCGGCTGCTACGCCGAAGAGCCGGACCGCGATGGCTACCGCAACCTCTCCGCCAGCCTGCGCGGCGGCATCGAATTCTCCCCGGCCTGGTCCGTGGACGGCGTGGCGCTGCGTGCCGAGGGGGAGAATCATTTCGACGGCACCTGGGCCAACTATTCGGAGACGGTGCAGCAGGTGGTGGGCGCCAGGCTGCGCTTCGAGCCCTCCGCGAGGCTGGCGCTGCAGGCCGGCCTCGGCCGCAGCGACGACCGCACCGAGGATTTTCTCGACGGCGACTTCGTCGCCGATCTGCGCACCCGCCGCCAGCAGGGTTCGCTGCAGGGCGACATCGGCCTGTCCGCCGATCAGGTGCTGACGCTCGGTGCGGACTGGCTCGACGACCGCATTGCCGGCACGACCGGCTACGACGTCGACAGCCGCGACAACCTCGGCGTCTTCGCGGCCTGGCAGGGGGATTTCGGCGCGCAGCGGTTGCAGGCCAGCCTGCGCAGCGACGACAACGAGCAGTTCGGCAGCCACCGTACCGGCAGCGTCGGCTGGGGCATGGAGTTCGGCCAGGGCCTGCGCGCCACCGCCAGCTACGCCACCGGCTTTCGCGCGCCGAGCTTCAACGACCTGTACTACCCGTTCTCGGGCAATCCGGATCTCGATCCGGAACGTTCGAAGAACCTCAACCTCGGCGTCGCCCAGGCCGCGGACGGCTGGAGCTGGTCGCTGGACCTGTTCCAGAACCGCGTCGACGAGCTGATCAACTACGACGCCACCACCTTCCGGCCGGTCAACGTCGATCGCGCACGACTGCGCGGCGCCGAGGTCACCCTCGCCGCCACGCTGGCCGGCTGGGACATGTCGGCGCAGCTCAGCCACGTGGATCCGCGCAACCGCAGCGAGGGGGCCCACCACGACCAGCTGCTGGCGCGGCGCGCGCGCAACACCGGACGGCTCGACCTCGACCGCGGTTTCGGCGCGGTCCGCGTCGGCGTGACCCTCAATGCCGCCGGCCACCGCTACGACGATGCCGCCAACACCGTGCGCCTGGGCGGGCACGCCACCGCCGACCTGCGCCTGGAGTACGCGTTCCATCGCGATTGGACCCTGCAGGCGCGAGCGGCCAACGTGTTCGACCGCGACTACGAGACCATCGCCTGGTACAACCAGCCAGGCCGGGAGTACCGGCTGGCGGTGCGCTGGCAGCCCTCGCGCTAGCAGGACCCGGGGCGCCGGCCGGGAGACCGGTCGGCGCGCAGGGCGCGGATCCACCCGTCAGGGCAGGCCCCCTGCTTCCCCGAGCTTGCCGGCGTGGCTGCGGCTCACTGGAACGGAACTGCCGTTCGACAGGTGCAGGACACGGCGCCCCCCGCTCTCGATGTCCATCCCCTCGGCAAAGCGCAGGTTCACGATGTGCGATCTGTGCACCCGCAGGAAGTTCTCCGGCAGGACCCGCCCGAGCATCGTCAGCGTCTTCTTGTGCAGATGTCTGCGCCCGTCGGAAGTCTCGATCTCCGAGTAGTCGTCGGCGCCGTGGATCGCGACGACCGTCCCGACGGCGACGAGGTCGACGCGACCGGCGAGCGTGACGGCGAGAAACGAGGGCGGCCCACCGCCGCTCCGGCCGCCCCGCCCGACGCGATCCAGCGCCCTGCCCAGACGCTCCTCGGTGAACGGCTTGGGTACGAAATCGACGACGCCGAGCTCGAATGCCTCGACGGCGCGATCCGTATTCGCCGAGACCACGATCGTCTGGAAGGGCTCGGCAACCGCCCGGCGCAGGACATCGAATCCATCGTCCCCCGACAGGTTGAGGTCGAGCAAGACGACCGCATCCTGCAACCGTGCGAGCAGCCTGGTCGCATCGCGAAGGGTCCCTGCCCGGTCGATTCGCAGGAGCCTCGGACCGAGTATCCGGCGCACCAGACGCTCGATGCGTCGCGCGACGACCGTCTCGTCCTCGATGACGACGATGTGCATGCTATGCCCTCGGGATCTCGATGGTGTCCACCCATTCGACGCCCTCCGGCGCCGCGGCGAACGACCAGTCGTCTCCGAAGGCCTCCCGTAGGCGCGCCCTGACATATGCGTGTCCGCGGCCGTCGCGCCGACGGCCGCGGGCACGGCCTTCGAACGGCGAGCGCAGCCGATAGGAGCTGCGCCCGCCCCCCGACTCCGCGGCTTCCAGGGTGAACACGGCGCCGCCTGCATATGCATTGTGCGTGAGCGCATTCTCGAGCAGCGTGTGCAGCGTTGCGGGCGGCAGGCGCCCGGAGACGTCGACGCCATCGCTGTCCAGGGCGAACACGCGGTCCTGCCGGTAGCTCACCACCTCGAGATGGCGTCGACAGAGTTCGAGTTCGTCGGCGAGCGGAACGAGCGTCTTGTCGCTCATGGCGGCCAGCGCGCCGAACTCGCCCGCGAGCGCCTCGATCATGCGCACGCCGGTCGCGGGGTCGGATTCGATCCACTCGGCGACGGCGGTCAGCGAATTCATGAGGAAATGCGGCTGGATCTGGCGCTTCAGGAGCTCGAGCTCGAGGCGTGCGGAGCGCAACTCGGCGGAGGCGCGCACGCTTTGCGTCCGCCGCAGCAGGGCGACCTGCTGCGCGAACAGGAACAACAGCAACGCCGTGAGCGCCAGATAATACATCTGGTCGACGAACCCGAAGGGCCTCGAAACCAGCCAGACCGCCAGCCCGGCCGCGACGGCCATCGTGATCGCCGCACCGCGCAGGCGGGCTCGGATGCCGATCGCGGCGGCCACCACGACGACGAGCAGTGCGGAAAGAATCACGTATGCGGTCTTGCCGTCGAAGCCCGGCACGGCGAGCGCCGATGCCCCGATCGTCGCCAGTGCGAGCGCCATCAGCGCCCGGCGGTGGCGAACGGCGTACAGGTCGACCACGTATGCGCCAAGCAGCAGCCCGGAAGCGGCGGCGGCTGCCAGCACGATCTCCAGGCGCAGGATGTGCAGCGGATACTCGTACGAGAAAACGACGCGCGAAAGTTCCGCGGCCAGCTGGACCAGGGCGGCAAGCGACAGCAACGACAGCAACAGCGAGCCGCGGTCGCGGCGGTCGGAGAAGAACATGGCAGCGAAATACACGGCGCCGAGCAGCAACGCGCCGGCCGCGGCGAATGCCGGCAGCCGCCGCAACACGGCCTGGTGATGCAATGCCCCGTACTCGCCGACCGCGAGCAGGTGCACCGGCCCAGCCAGCACGCGGCGCAGATGGAAGCTCGACATCCTGACTGCGAGCACGTTGTCGCCCTTGCGCACGAGCCGCCGGGGCACGTGGTGGACCGTGTCGAGCTTGCCGGGGATCTCGAGCGACTCGCTCGCTCCCGGCGTTCCGCTGCCGCCGATGCGCTCGCCGTTCCAATGGACCTCGTACGCCGCGAGCGCGGAAACGTAGACCGCGAGCGGTGCCTCTTCGAGCGCCGGAGCCGTCGGCAGCGACACATGGGCGCGCACCCAGACCAGGCGCCCCTGCGGGTCGATCCTGTACCAGCGCATCTCCTCCCAGCCGCGGTCGTCGAATTCCGCCGCTGCCCACAGCGCATCGTCGCCTTCCATGACCTTCACTGTGGCGATCGCCGGGGTCGGGAGGTCCGAGGCCGCCCCGGCCGCGGACGACACGGCCGCGAGCGCCGCCGCCGCGCCGACGACCAGGAGACCGGCCAACAGCGCCGGTAGTCCAACCGCCGGCATCCTGCTTCGCATACGCAACCCTTTTACCAGCAACCCGGCCGTCCATCCGGTAGTTCACCGACGCCTGCGGCCGTTCGCCGACGAGTCCGGCAGAAGCGGCGCCGGGGCCGATAAGGTGCGACGGCAACACCGGCAATAACGCCGAAGAGGATACAGACATGCGCAACCGGGTCGTTGGGGTCTCCGTCGCGATCGTCGCGGTAGTCGGAGCGTTGTTCCAGGTCCATGCACAGATACGAAGCGATCCGATCGCGCAGGATGCAGGCCCGACATTCGAACCCTACCGGTTCGAGGCGGCGGACGGCACCGTGGTCGCCGCCGAGCGCGGCGAATTCTGGGTTCCCGAGAATCGCGACGATCCGGAGAGCCGCAGGATCAAGCTCGCGTTCGTACGGTTCGCATCGACGAACCCGGAACCTGCGGCACCGATCGTCTATCTCGCCGGGGGCCCGGGCGCACCCGGCGTCGGCACGGCCAGGCGCGAGCGCTTCCCGCTGTTCATGGCGTTGCGCGCGGTCGCCGACGTCATCGCCTTCGATCAGCGCGGCACCGGCTGGTCGAACGACATACCGCGCTGCGACACCGGCAGAGCCTATCCGCTCGACCAGCCGCTGACGCGCGAGCGCCTGATTCCGTTCATGCGGGACCAGGCGCGGGCCTGCGCAGGATTCTGGGAGGAAGCGGGGATCGATCTCACCGGCTACAACACCTGGGAAAGCGCCGCCGACCTCGACGATCTGCGCCGGGCGCTCGGCGCGGACAGAATCACGCTGTGGGGCATCAGCTACGGCACGCACCTCGGCCTGGCAACGCTCAAGCGCTATCCGGACCGGATCGACAAGGCCGTCTTCGCGAGCATCGAGGATCTTCACGAGACGGTGAAGCTGCCGGCGCTTACCGATGCGTTCTTCGTTCGGGTGCAGGAGGCGATCGATGCCGACGCGACGGCCGCCGCGCTGTTCCCGGATCTTTCGGCACTGATGCGCAAGGTCTACGATCGACTCGATGCAGCGCCCGTCACCGTCGCCGTCGCGACCGGAGACGGCGGCCAGGCCCGGCTGTCGATCGGAAGGCTGGACGTCCAGATGCTGGTATCCGGCATGGTCTCCGATCCGCCGTACCTCGCGTACCTGCCGGCGATGTTCGCGGCCATGGCGGGTGGCGATTTCGACGAGGTCGGGCAAACGATCCACGACAGGATCCGCAGCGACTTCGGCCGCTTCGCCAGCGGGATGCCGGAGGCCATGGATTCGGCCTCGGGAATAGCTGCGCAGCGCCTCGAACTCGTCGAGGCGCAGGCCCGGACGGCGCTCCTTGGCGATGCCTTGAACTATCCGATGCCGCACCTCGCCGGCGCCTACGGCGTGCCCGACCTCGGCGACGACTTCCGCGCGCCGATCCGCTCCGACGTGCCGACGCTGTTCCTGAGCGGGACCCTCGACGGGCGCACCTATCCGGAAAGCGCGGCAGACACGGCCGCCCGTTTCGGCAATGCGGCGCACGTGCTGATCGAGAACGCCGGGCACAATCTCTTCATGGCGTCGCCGGAAGTCGCGGACACCATCCTCGAGTTTCTCGAGCACGGACGGACCGAACGTACGCGGATCGTGCTGCCTCCCCCGGCCTTCGCGCACTGACCCTCGACACGGCCGCGCGTGGGGCCGGTGCGCGGTTCAGGCGGCCATGCCCCCCGGCGGCAGACGCGGGTCCAGCCGGTCGCCGCTGCGGATCGCGCGCAGCGCGCGCACCAGGTCGCGGTAGCTCGCCGCGAGCTGCTCGAACAGCGCCGCGTAGGCGGCGCGGCTGCACTCGGCCACGCCCTGGTAGGCGCCGCGGCCGAGTTCGACGAAATAGTCCACGTTCACCCGGCGCCGCTCCGCCAGCGCGGGATACAGCCCGGCGATCAGCAGGCAGCGGTCGCCGACGTCGCGCAGCGCGTCGGCGCGCAGGCTGCCCAGCTGCGCCTGGGCGTGCAGCCATTCGAGCGCGTGGGTGCGCGCCAGCAGGTGCGCATCGCGCTGGTGGCGCAACAGCACGAACACCAGATAGCTCTCGCGCGCCTCTTCGAACACCTGGCCGCTGCGTTCGCAGCCCTCGCGCACCAGCGCCTGGTACAGCTCGGCCGCGGCCCCTTGCCTGATCGTCGCCATGTCGCCTCCCCTCCGCCATCGACGACCAGAACATACCGCGCTCCGCACCAGAAACCTTGTCACTCCGGCGCCGCGACTGCCAAAAGCCGGCCGGGCCGCCCGCGACGCGTTCAGGGCAGCGTGGGCGCAGGACCCGGCGCGACGAACAACTCCTGCTGCGCGAGCAGCTCCTCGCGCTCGCGGAAGCCGGCCAGCCCCACGCCGACCAGCCGGTAGCGGGTCGACGGCGGCAGCGCCACGCGTCCGCACAGCGCCAGGGCGATCCCGGTGAACTGCGCCAGGCTCGCCGGCGGCGCATCCGGCGTGTGGCTGCGGGTGAGGATGCGGAACTGCGCGGTCTTCAGCTTGAGCACCACGGTACGGCCGACCCGCTCGGTCTTGCGGGTGGCGGCCCAGGCCTTCTCCGCCAGGCGCCGGATCTCCGGTTCCAGGGCCTCCAGCGGCAGGTCGCTGGCGAAGGTGTCCTCGGCTGAGATGGATTGCACCGGCTGGTCCGGCTGCACGGGTCGCTCGTCGATGCCGCGCGCGCGCTGGTACAGCCGCAGGCCGAAGCTGCCGAAGCGCCGCTCCAGGTCCTCGGCGGCGAAGCCGCGCAGGTCGCCGACGGTGGCGATGCCGAGGTCGGCGAGCTTCTTTTCCATCACCCGGCCCACGCCGGGGATGCGCCCGACCGGCAGCGGGGTGAGGAATGCCTCCACCCGCGCCGGCTTGACCACGAACACGCCGTCCGGCTTGTTCCAGTCCGAGGCGATCTTGGCCAGGAACTTGTTCGGCGCCACGCCGGCCGAAGCGGTGAGCGCGGTCTCCTCCCGGATCCGCGCGCGGATCGCCTCCGCGGTGGCGGTGGCGCTCGGGGACGGGATCGTCGGCACGGTGACGTCGAGGTAGGCCTCGTCCAGCGACAAGGGCTCGACCAGGTCGGTATGGCGCAGGAAGATCTCCCGCACCTGGCGCGAAACCGCCTTGTAGCGGGCGAAGTCCGGCGGCACGAACACCGCGTCCGGGCACAGCCGCTCGGCGCGCACCGCCGGCATCGCCGAGCGCACGCCGTACCTGCGCGCCTCGTACGAGGCCGCGCAGACCACAGAGCGCGCTCCGCGCCAGGCCACCACCACCGGCCGCCCGCGCAGCGCCGGGTCGTCGCGCTGCTCCACCGAGGCGTAGAACGCGTCCATGTCGATGTGGAGGATCTTGCGCACGGGGCCATTATCCGCCTGCGGCGCGCGCGTGGCCGCCTGTACGGGAGCGAAACCCGTTCCGGGGCGCAACGTCCGGGATACGCCGATTTGACCCCGCCGTGACGAGGCCGGCGCGAAGATCGCAGTCCCCGTCCCGGAGTGCGACCCATGTCCCGTGGAGACAAGTCGGCCTACACCGACCAGCAGAAGCGCCAGGCCGAGAAGATCGAGAAGTCCGAGCGCGAGCAGGGCCGTTCCAAGGACGACGCCGAGCGCATCGCCTGGGCCACCGTCAACAAGCAGGACGGCGGCGGCAAGAAATCCGGATCGGGCCGCCAATGAACGCCGGCCGCGAACACCCCGGGCAGCGCGACCCGGCAGCCGGCGACGGCGAGCCCGCACGCGAGCAGGAACGCAAGCGCCACGAGAACGAGAACCAGGACGAAGCGCTGGAGGAGACCTTCCCCGCCAGCGATCCGGTTTCTCCGTTCGTCCCCGCCAAGCCCCGCGAATGATCGCCTTTCGCAGGAGCGGGCCATGCCCGCGAAGGCCGGCGCGATCGGCCACCCCGCGATCGCCGCGCTCCGGACCACGCGGGCGTTCGCGACCGTGGTCGCGCCTAGCAGGCGACCGCCCTTCGTAGGAGCGGGCCATGCCCGCGAAGGCCGGCGCGGCCGGCGACCCCGCGATCGCCGCGATCCGGACCACGCGGGCTTTCGCGACCATGGGTCGCTCCTGCAGAGAGCGGTCTCGCCCCCTGGCGTCAGCTGCCGGCGACCGGCAGCACCACGTTGACCAGGGTGGCGTCTTCCGGATCGGCTTCGATGCGGAAGCCCAGCTGCCGGCACATCTCGATCATGGTGCTGTTCTCGCGCAGCACCTGGCCCTCGACCACCCGCAGCTCCAGCCAGTGCGCGTACTCGATCATGATCCGCATCAGCCGCCAGCCGATGCCCTGGCCCTTGAGGTCGGAACGCACCAAGATGCCGTACTCGCCGCGG
Organism: Luteimonas salinisoli; assembly: GCF_013425525.1. Taxonomy (GTDB): domain Bacteria; phylum Pseudomonadota; class Gammaproteobacteria; order Xanthomonadales; family Xanthomonadaceae; genus Luteimonas; species Luteimonas salinisoli. Next base: position 44,472 of record NZ_JACCKA010000029.1, read on the forward strand.
TCGTAGTCGGCATCGGCCACCAGCCGCACCGCGCCGAGCATCTCGCCGCTGCCCGGATCGATCATCGCCAGGGCGATGGCGCGGGCATAGTCGAGCTGGGTCAGCCTGGCGATGAACTCGTGGCTGAAGTGCCGCACCGCGTTGAAGAAACGCAGGCGCAGGTCCTCGCTGCTGACGTGCTCGAAGAAGCGGCGGAACATCGCGTCGTCCTCGGGTCGCACCGGGCGCACCAAGGCGCGCTTGCCGTCGGCCAGCGTCAGCTCGCGCTCCCACTCGCTGGGATACGGCCGCACCGCGAAGCGCGGATGGCCCGGTCCCTTGTGCAGCGGCTGCGAGGGCGCGATGCGCACCCGTGCGTCCACCGCGATCACCCCGTCGCGGTCGGCCAGCAGCGGGTTGATGTCGAGCTCGCGCAGCGCCGGGATGTCGGCGGCCAGCTGCGCCAGCTTCACCAGCACCAGCGCCACCGCGCGCTCGTCCGCGGCCGGCACGTCGCGGTAGGCCTTGAGGATGCGCGAGACGCGGGTGCGGCCGATCAGCTCGTGCGCCAGGCGCAGGTCCAGCGGCGGCAGCGCCAGCGCCTTGTCGTCGATCAGCTCGACCGCGGTGCCGCCGCGACCGAACACGACCACCGGGCCGAAGGCGGGATCGTCGGCGATTCCCAGAATCAGCTCCCGCGCCTTCGGCCGGCGAATCATCGGCTGTACGATGAGCCCGTCGATGCGCGCGCCGGGCCTGGCCTCGCGCGCGCGCTGCAGAATCGAATCCGCCGCCTCGCGCACGTCGCGTTCGCCGACCAGGTTCAGGCGCACGCCGTCGACGTCCGACTTGTGCACGATGTCGGGCGAAAGCACCTTCACCGCGACCGCCTGGCCAGCCTCCAGCAGCGGCGCAGCGGCCGCTACCGCCTCGTCGGGCCCGGCCGCCACCTGCAGCGGCGTGAAGGGGATCGCGTACGCCTCGAGCAGGCGCGCGACCTCGGCCGGGCCCAGCCACTCCCGGCCGGCCGCCATCGCGCCGGCCACCACCTCGCGCGCGCCGGCAGCATCGACCGCGAAATCCTCCGGCAGGCTCGGCGGCGTCTCCATCAACGCCAGTTGCGCCTCGCGGTGCCGCACCAGGTACATGAAGCCGCGCACCGCGTCGGCCTCCGTGGCGTAGGTAGGCACGCCGGCGGCGTCCAGCACGTCCAGCGCCGCCGGCTCGCCGCCCAGCCAGACCCCGAGCACCGGCTTTCCCGACGCCGCCGGCGGGCGTCGGGCCAGGCTGGCGGCCACCGCGCGCGCCGCCTCGCCGGAGGACGACAGTGCGGTGGGCGCGTTGACCAGCAGCAGCGCGTCGTTGTCCGGATCGGCCAGCAGCGCGTCGATCGCCGCAGAGTAGCGCGCGCCGTCGGCATCGCCGGTGATGTCGACGGGGTTGCCGTGCGACCAGGTGGCCGGCAGCGCCGCCTGCAACCGCTCCATGGTCGCGCCCGACAGCGTGGCGGGAGTGCCTTCCAGGTCGAGCAGGCGGTCGAGCGCGAGCGCGCCGACACCGCCGCCGTTGCCGAGGATGGCCAGGCGGCGGCCGGGCGTGGCGCGCAGATGGCGCAGGGTCTCGGCGGCGGCGAACAGCTCTTCCAGCGATTGCACCCGAAGCAGGCCCGCGCGCCGGAAGGCCGCGCCATAGACCGCATCGGGCGCCGCCAGCGCGGCGACGTGGGTCGCGGGATCGAGCGCTCGGGCATGGCGTCCGGCCTTCACCACCACCACCGGCTTGGCGCGCGCTGCGGCCCGCGCGGCCGACATGAACTTGCGCGCATCGCCGATCGCCTCGACGTAGAGCAGGATCGCGCGGGTGCCGCGGTCGAACGCGAAGTAGTCCAGCAGGTCGCCGAAGTCGACGTCGAGCCCGTCGCCGAGTGTCGCCACCGCCGAAAACCCGACCGAGCGCGCGCGCGCCCACTCCACCATCCCGGCGGCGATCGCCCCGGACTGCGACAACAGCGCAAGGTCCCCAGGGGCGGCCGCATGCGCGGCGACGCTGGCATTGAGCCGCAGGTGCGGCGCCATCACCCCCATGCAGTTCGGGCCGACGATGCGCAGGCCCGCAGGCCGCGCCACCGCCTGCAGCTGTGCGGCGAACGAACCGGGCCCGTCGCCCAGTCCGGCGCTGACGACGATCGCCGCGCGCGTCCCGGCCGCCGCCGCCTCGGCGGCGATGCGGGGCACCAGGCGGGCCGGCGCGGTGATCACCGCCAGCTCCGGCGCCCAGCCCAGATCGGCGATCCGTGCCACCGAGGGCATGCCGTCGACGCTGCGGTGACGCGGGTTGACCAGGCCCAGCCGGCCGTCGAATCCGGCCTGCCGCAGGTTGCGCAGAACGACGCGGCCGACCGATCGCTCGCGCGGGCTGGCGCCGATCACCACGATCGAGGCGGCCCTGAAGACGGAGCCGAGTCCGTAGGTGCTCATCGACGCGCAGTGTCGGTAGCGGTTGTCATGGCGCCAAACCATACACCGCCGGCCGTGTCACGCGCAGGCGTGCCGGCGCGCGACGCCGCCGCGCATCGGCGCGCCTGGCACGCCAGTCGCGCTCCGAAACATCAACCACGGGCTATCGACGTGCGATCCGAGGACTACGGACTTCGATCGGGCGCGGCCAGACTGGACCGTCATGCGCGCTGAAGAACACCGTCCCCTCGGTCCTGCGACTGGCTTCGCGACCGAATCGGCTTGCCTGGCGAGTACCCTTCGGCGAATGCGCGCATCCGCGGCGATTTCGCAGCTCGAACTCTCGCTGCGGCTTGGCGTGTCGCAGCGCCACGTCAGCTTCGTCGAGCTAGGGCGGGCTCTGCCGAGTCGTGGATTGATTCTCCGTTGGGCCGACGCAACCGGCGCGACGCCCGATGAGCGAAACGCGGCATTGCTGGGCGGGGGTTACTCGCCTGCGTTCTTCGCGTTCGGTGCCGAGCACGAGCGCGGCTCGCCCGCGTTCAAGGCATTGTCCGACATGCTCGCCGCGCATGAGCCCAACCCAGGGATCATTTTCGACTCCGACTGGATGATATCCGCCATGAACGCTAGCGGGCATTGGCTCTGCACGCTGGGAATGCCGGACTTCCTCGCCAGCATGGATGGGCCGCCCGGCGAGATGGACATGATCGCCGCCGTGTCTCACCCTGGCGGGCTTCTCGCCAAGGTCCGCAATGCGGCCGAGGCAGGATTCGCTCTGCTGCGCCAGCTGCGTACCGAGCAGTTGACCAGGCCCACGCTGGGGCCGCGCGTGGATCGCATGGAGAGATCGCTCAGGGAACGATTCGGCGAAGACGAAGATCAGCGACGCCGCGCAGCGGGCGATCCGCATCTTCAACTCGTCATCGACACGGAACTGGGCACGCTGGCCTTCCTGCTGGTTCAGACCGTCTTCGGCCTGCCGCAGAACGTCACTCAGGCGTCACTCCGGACCGAATTGTGGTTTCCCATCGATGCGGAGACCAAGCGCATCATGGAGACACGCGGCTGCGGATGATGATCGGTTCCGGTGGAGTCCGCGATCGCCTGGCCCTTCCGGGCCCTCGGCATCGGACGAGCCGCAGCGAGGTCGAACAGGAAATCTGAACGCGTGCGAGCGGACGCTGACTTCTGGAGAGCGCCTGGACCTGTTCCTGCCCAATGGGGATCGCCTGTCCACCCGTTCTGGCCGCATGCGACCACTCCCCGGGACGAATCGCGCCGGCGAGCGGGTTTGGGCCGGATCTACCGGCTCGTGCCACGACCCGCGTCTTCGACCCCGGCGCGCTCGCGGGTCTTGGCGGCGATCCATCCATCGACCATCCGCTGCAGCGCGGACAGGGGGACCGGCCCCTTGTCCAGCAGCAGCGAATGGAACTGGACCAGACTGAACCGGCTGCCGAGCGCGGCCTCCGCCTTCTCCCGCAGTGCGCGGAACTGCAGCCCGCCCGCGTCGTATGCGGTCAGCTGCCCCGGAAGAATCGCCATCCGGTCGATCAGGTCGTCGGTCTGGGCGGGCGTGAAGCGACCGGTCTCGAGCAGGTAGTGGTAAGTCTGGTCGCGGGTCCAACCCTTGGTGTGGAGTCCGGGATCCGCGACCATGCCGCGGGCAGGCCATAGCCGACGCTGGATCCTGGAAAGCTCGCTGGAGTAGAGACCGAGCTCTTCCGCGAGGGCTTCCGCATAGCGTCCCCAGCCTTCGGTATAGGCCGAATTGCCAGCAAGCCTGGAGATCGGATGACTCTGGGCATCGGCTACCAGGCCTTGCTGAAGATGGTGGCCCGGAAAGGCCTCGTGAAAGGCGAGTATTTCGATGTCCGACCGCCTCTGCTGCTCCCAATCGTCGGTCTGCAGCATGAAGCGCGCGGGCCGGCCGGCATCCCCGCCGGGTTCGTAGTGCGAGCTGACGCCGCTCCCGCGCAGATGCGGGGGATAGAGCGTGACCTCCAGCCTCTGGCGCGGCAACGCGACGAAAATCTCCTTGCTCGCCTGACGGCCCTTCTCGACGAGCTCTTTCGTCAGGCCGAAGATCTCCTCTTCCGAGGCAAAGCCGTTGGCCGGGTGTTCGCGGATCGACCGCATCAGCTCCGGGAGGTCGAGATCCCGCCTCGGCTTTCCCGTCATCGCCGCGATCTCGGCGAGGTTGCGGGCGACCGTCGAGGCGCCGAGACGCATGATCGCCTCCGGCGAATCCTGGAGCGTCGTGTAGTAGCGCAGCGACGCGGCGTAGCATGCTTCCCCCGAGGGATGCTCCGAGATGCCCAGCCCAGCCCGGGCGCCGGACAGATACTCGTCTTTCAGAAAGCGGGAGTAGCGCCGCAACGCCGGATCGACCACCTCCCCGATGATCTCCTGAAACGCGCTGGCGAACGCAGGATCCGTCGCGCGCGCCGCCGGCGAATCGACAGGGGAAGTCGCGCCCTCCCCCGTCATGCTCTCCAGTTGGGCCAGGACCCTGACCACCACGGGACGAGGCGCGGAGTAGCCGGCGCTCAGCCCGGTCCGCAGGTTCTCGATCTCGGCATCCACCCACGCGCCGAGCGAGCCCCAGCGCTGGAGGGCCTGCGACCGCTGCTCTGGAGTGTCCACGGGCTGCCTCGCCGCGATGATCGGCAGGATCCTGTGCCACCCGAACATGTGGTCGACCGCCCAGAGCTCGCGACGGCAGACACGCAGTCCATGCTCGGCCTGGAGATACTCCTCGGTCACCGCGAAGGTGACCGCGTCGCGCTCCGGTAGCGACGACGGGTCGATCGCGGCAAGCTCGGTCCGAAGCTCGTCGTATCGGTCCCGTGCGCCGGCGAGTTCATCCGGCGTGCGGGCGCCGAAGCTGTCGTGCCTGGGCAAGGGCAGCCCGTGCAGATAGGCCGCAACCGGCTCCAGGGAGAGCTGGACCTCGACCACCTGGGTCGCGATCGCGTCCACCGACCGCGGATGGGGCGGCGGCTCGGCTGGCGAGGAAACCGACAACAACAGCATGGCCATCGTCAGCATTCGATTTCTCCTCGGATCATCGAGCCGAAAACGGGGCGAAGGCCTCGGCCGCGGCTGCCGATGGCCCGTGGCGTGGGCGTTGAGCCTGCCGATACGCCGCCGGGCGCAGCCGTAGCGCACCGGCGGGTCACAGGGGTCTCAGCGGAGCAGGCGGTAGACGACATGGGTCACCAACGCGGCGGCCCGCGCGGAAACCTGCTGCAGCCGAAGGGGCGGCACCCCATCGAAGATGCGCGTCCCGCTCCCGAGCGTGAATGGCGCGATGTGCAGACGCAGCTCATCGATCAGCCCAGCAGCCAGGTACTGGTTCACGGTGGTTGCGCCGCCGGCGATCGCCACGTCCCCCTCGCCTGCCGCGGCCCGGGCCATTCTCAGCGCGGCCTCGATGCCCTCGGTGACGAAATGAAAGGTAGTTCCTCCCTCCATCGGCTCGGGTTCGCGCGCATGGTGCGTAAGCACGAACACCGGCGCGTGATAGGGCGGATCGGGTCCCCACCAGCCCTTCCACTCATCGTTCCACGCGCCCCGGACCGGCCCGAACATGTTGCGGCCCATGACGAACGCCCTGGGTGCGGCAATCTGATCGAGCTCCGCCCTGTTCTCTTCAGGCGTCTCGAACATCCATGCGTGAAGCATGCTGGTGTCGCCGGCGCCAAACGGGCGCTCTTGGGTTTGGTTGAGACCGGCCGAGAAACCGTCGGCAGAGATCGAGACGTCGCATACTATTCGCGGCACTGTCTTCTCCCGGATGGTTCCTGCAGGCTAGATCCGCACGCGGGCAGAGTCGAATACCTGGTCGGTAGTTGCGCCGAACAGCTCGGCCCTGCTTGAAACCGTGGCTGTTCCGCGACTGTGCACAACGTCGCGAGCGCAGGCGCTTCAGTCAGTCCGGCGACCGTGCAATGGCGCCGCGGAATCGCGGGTCGTCGTGCGCGGACTTGATCTCGACCATGACCACCCTCGCCTCGCCGGACAGGATCTCCCACCGATGCCGAAAATGATTGGTCCAGCGTACCGTGGCAGGCTCGAAGTCGAATATCCGCGTCGCTCCCCTGATGGTGACGCGGAACCGAGACTTGGCCAGGCTGACGAGCACGGACGGCGGGTGCGAGTGCGCGGCGCTGCGGGCCCCGGGGGGAGCCATGCCGTCGACGATCCTGACGTGCTCGTTCTCGAATACGAGGTGGTGCTGATCGGGGTCGACGATGATCGAGTGATCCGGCGCGAGAGGAGCGGACGGACGCCCGGCATCCAGCTCCGCCTGCTTCAGCTCTACGACGAACAGGTGGGCGTTTCCTGCGGCCACCCGCGCGAATCGCGCGGTTGCCGGATCGCGCCAAAGGATCTGACCAGGGGCATAGTCGACCGCGGAACGATCGCCATCCGCCGAAACGGCATCCAATCGCGCCTTGGTCAGGCTGACGATGACGTGCGGCCGCGGACCATCGATCGGCACTCGCTGCCCCGGAGCCGCGAATATCTCCACAACCCGGACGTGCTCGTTCTCGAGCACCACCGGAGCCTCGAGATCTGCTGCAGAAGCGTGCGGCGCCGGCGACGCAGCAACGAGCATGATAGCGACGGTGGTTGCGAGCTTCACGAGCTTATCGGATCGCACTGGGAAGAGTAGTCCGCCACGAGTTGTCCCCGACATGATGCATCCGGCCGCCAGACCGCATTCTTCTCGAGGGCAAAGCATCGCTCGGAGGGGGGCTGCCGGCAACTACTACGAAGGTAGTCCGCCACAGCTGCCGCGCCCAGCGGGCGTGCCAGCCAGCCGAGCGCACCAGCCCTATTCCACCGTCACCGACTTGGCCAGGTTGCGCGGCTTGTCGACGTCGGTGCCGCGCACCAGGGCGGTGTGGTAGGCCAGCAGCTGCACCGGGATGGTGTGGACGATCGATGTGCGCGTCGTTCTGGCCGAAGATGCGCACGCCGACGCCGCTGACGTCGGCGGTGTCGCCCCCTCGAGGAAGATCACCCGCCGGGTCGCCTGGACGATCGCCGAGACGCGGCGCAACCGCCCGCCGTCGACCACGACAATACCCGCCGATCTGTTCTCCATTTCGCGAGCTTTCAGGCTCCGCCCCATTGCTTCGATTCACTCTTCGTCGAGTACGACTCTGCGGGCATCTGGCCGAGCCCAAACAACGGACGCAGCCATCGGATCCGCCGGATGAGTTCGTACGCGCCGAAGCAGGCCGCCAACGTGATGGTCGCGAGCAATGGTCCCTCCAGGGCCGGGCGAATCGCCAGGGGCTTCAGCCACTGCGACGCAATCACGATCACCGTCTGGTGGAGGATGTAGATGGGGAAGACCGCAAGGGTGAGGTATCCCAGCGCGCGGATATCTACGCTACGAAAGCGATAGGCGAAGCCGAAGATCGCCACGATCATGCTCCATTGATTGACAGCCCAGAGGATCCGTTGCGTCGTGCGCAGCCAGTCCGGCGGCGACCGCCCTTCGTTGAAACCGGCCCCGAAGAAATACCAGGCAATGAAGCCGTAGCTGAGTGCGGCCATTACCAGAGCGATCCACCGCAGCGACTGCATCGCGCTCCAGGGCGCTTCGCTGCGAGCGAGCAGCATGCCGAGCAGGAAGACTCCGAAGTACTGGGCGTGGTTGAACCAGTCGTCGACCAGACCATGGGTCGACTCGAATCGTCCCACCAGCAGCATGCGCGCCGTAGCCAGCAAGGCTATGGGTATCGCCAGGACGCCAATGCCGGACATCGCGTGCGCGGCAAGGCGACTGGCATGGTCGAGCGCCGCCGGCGCCAGTCGGGCCAGCACCCACGCCGCCACTGTGTAGCACCACAGGTAGGCCACGAACCACAGGTGATTCCAGGTCGGCAGGCTCAGGCATCCGTCATCGTCGCAGAAGGTGCCGTCGCCCAGCAGGTACCGTCCCCAGAAGGCCAGGTATCCGTCGCGATAGCCACCGGGATAGCGAGAATCCAGCAGCTCGTAGTACGCCTGCGGCGGCACGATCACCAGCATTCCGAATATCAGCGGGACCAGCAGCCGCCACGAACGCACACCGAGGAAGTTGTGCGGGCGCTTGCCCAACAGGAAAGTGGTGGCCGCGCCGGAGACCAGGAACAGCAGCGAGAGCCGCCAGGGGCTGCTGAGCAGCATGAAAGGTTCGAGCGCCGGGGAAGCAGGGACACGGTTGACGTGCCAGTCCCAAGTCACGTAGTACATGCCCACGTGATACAGGACGAGCACTCCGAAAGCGCAGACGCGCACCAGGTCGAGGTCGAAGCGGCGTTCCATGGATGGCCTGCTCTGTCGGGGAACGGCCGATACTGCGCGCTGTTGCCACGCTCCACCTGGGCCAGGGGATGATCCGACGGATTGGAGGGACGAATCGTGGACTGCAGGGACGGGCCGGGCGGGCCCGGCCTGCGCGGGCGTGTAGAGTGCGCGCCATGACGCAGCCGCCCGCCGACGCCTTCCATCACCGCTTCCAGCCGTGGCGCCGTACCTTCGAGATCGGGTTCTGGATCGTGCTGACGCTGGTCAACGCGACAGGCAACAGCCTCACGGTATTGATGGATGTGGAGCGCCTGGGTCTAGGATTTTCCGCATGGGAGCCGGCGCTGTGGGAGTGGTCGAGCGGCTTGGCATGGCTTGCAACCGTGCCGCTGCTGGTCTGGTTCACCCGGCGGTTCCCGCTGCACTGGGAAGGATGGCGCCGCCTGTTGCGGAATTACCTGCTCGCCAGCGTCGTGTTCTCCGTCCTGCACGTGCTGGGCATGGTGGCGATCCGCATCGCCGTGTACCGCGCCCAGGGTCTGGACTACGACTTTCAGCCCTGGCTCCGAGAGTTCTTGTACGAATACACCAAGGACGTGCGCACCTTCTTTACGATGGTGCTGTACATCGAAGGATATCGGTTGTTGCTGCGCCGCTGGCAGGGCGAAGCCAGCCTGCTGTCGGTACCCGACGAGGGACAGCCGATTGAGGCCGTGGACCGACCGGAACGGTTCCTGGTGCGCAAGCTCGGGCGCGAGTTCCTGGTGGCGGCGGCGGACATCGAATGGGCCCAGGCTTCCGGGAACTACGTGAACCTGCGGGTGAAACGCCATGACTATCCCCTGCGCAGCACCATCGGCGGGATCGAGGCAAAGCTGGACCCGCATCGCTTCGTGCGGATCCATCGCAGCTACCTGGTGAACCTGGGCCAGGTGCTGTCCATCGAGCCTCTGGAGAGCGGCGATGCACGCGTACACCTGCGCGATGCCACGGTATTGCCCTGCAGTCGACGGTATCGGGCGGACCTACGTGCGCGAATGGGTGCCGTAGACGAAGACAGGACCTGAGGCGATCGAAGGCGCTACGCTGCGGCTAGTTGCCGACAAGGTTGCCCCGCGCGTCAGTGAAGGCTTGGTCTCGCGAATGTTTTTTTCCAGCCGGGCTGGGACGATTCACTCCACGGTGACGCTTTTTGCCAGGTTGCGCGGCTTGTCGACGTCGGTGCCGCGCGCCAGGGCGGTGTGGTAGGCCAGCAGCTGCACCGGGATGGTGTGCACGATCGGGCTGAGCACGCCGACGTGGCGCGGGGTGCGGATCACGTGCACGCCCTCGGAGGGGCCGAAGTTGCTGTCCTGGTCGGTGAACACGAACAGCTCGCCGCCACGGGCGCGTACTTCCTGCATGTTGGACTTCACCTTCTCCAGCAGCGAGTCCTTCGGCGCGATCACCACCACCGGCATGTCGGCGTCCACCAGCGCCAGCGGGCCGTGCTTGAGCTCGCCGGCCGGATAGGCCTCGGCGTGGATGTAGGAAATCTCCTTGAGCTTGAGCGCGCCCTCCAGGGCGATCGGGTAGTGCACGCCGCGGCCGAGGAACAGCGCGTGCTGCTTCGGCGCGAAGCGGTCGGCCCAGGCGACGATCTGCGGCTCCAGATTGAGCGCGTGCTGCACGCTGCCGGGCAGGTGGCGCAGCGCATCCAGATACTCCGCCTCCTGCGCGGCGGTCAGCCGGCCGCGCAGCTTGGCCAGGGTGGCGGCCAGGGTGAACAGCGCCACCAGCTGGGTGGTGAAGGCCTTGGTGGAGGCGACGCCGATCTCGGCGCCGGCGCGGGTGTAGTAGACCAGTCTGCTGGCGCGCGGGATCGCGCTCTCGGGCACGTTGCAGATCGACAGCGTGCGCTCCTGCCCCAGCGACTTGGCGTACTTCAGCGCCTCCATCGTGTCGAGCGTCTCGCCGGACTGGGAAATGGTGACCACCAGCTGCTTGGGGTTGGCCACCGCGGCGCGGTAGCGGTACTCGCTGGCGATCTCGACGCTGCAGGGCAGCCCGGCGATCGCCTCGATCCAGTAGCGCGCCACCGAACCGGCGTAGAAGCTGGTGCCGCAAGCGAGGATCTGCACCGCTTCGATATCTTCCAGCACCTGTTCGGCGCCGGGGCCGAACAGCGCGGCGCCGAACGCGCCCTCGTCCATCACCGCCTCGATGGTGTCGCCGACCGCGCGCGGCTGCTCGTGGATCTCCTTCTGCATGAAATGCCGGTACGGGCCCAGCTCCAACGAGGCCAGCGAGACGTCCGACAGGTGCTCCTCGCGCTCGGTGCGCGCGCCGTGCTGGTCGAAGATGCGCACGCCGTCGCGGGTGACCTCGGCGGTGTCGCCCTCCTCGAGGAAGATCACCCGCCGGGTCGCCTGGACGATCGCCGAGACGTCCGAGGCGACGAAGTTCTCGCCCTCGCCCAGGCCGATCAGCAGCGGGCAGCCCATCCGCGCGCAGACGATGCGCCGCGGCTCGGCGTGGCTGACCACGGCCAGCGCATAGGCGCCCTCCAGCTCCGCGACGGCGCGCTGCAGCGCCAGCAGCAGGTCGCCGGCATCCTTCAGGTGATGGTCGATCAGGTGCGCGATCACCTCGGTGTCGGTCTGCGACTCGAAGACGTAGCCCAGGGCCTCGAGACGCTCGCGCTGCTCCTCGTGGTTCTCGATGATGCCGTTGTGCACCAGCGCGACGCCGTGGCTGACGTGCGGGTGTGCGTTGAGCTCGGTGACGCCGCCGTGGGTGGCCCAGCGGGTATGGCCGACCCCGAGCTGCGCGCTGAAATCCTCCGCGCCGGCGGCCGCCTCCATCTCCGAGACCCGCCCGGTGCGGCGTACCCGGCGGACCCGGCCGCCGTCGACCACGGCAATCCCGGCCGAGTCGTAGCCGCGGTACTCGAGGCGCTTGAGGCCTTCGATCAGGACGGGGACCACATCGCGATCCGCGATCGCGCCGACGATGCCGCACATGGGAGAGATCCTGCTGGGGGCGGGATAGTGTAGCGGCGGTGTCCGCGTTTTCCGTGCCTGCGGACGCGTCCGCCCGTCGTCCGGACACCCGCGGACACCTGCTGTTCACTTGTGGATCAACGACTTGCGGTTGGCACGCATCCTGCGTGAAAGAGGGGGAACCCAACCGCACGCCCGCCAATGACCCGCCCCAACCGCATCCGCGACACCTCAGGCCAGGACAGCACCATCGCCGGCACGCCGCCGCTGCGGCGCAGCTTGCGTCGCTGGGCGCTGCCCGCCGCCGGCGCCGCCCTGGTACTGGCGGCACTGGTCTGGGTGATCGCCGGCTGGAGCGGCGGCGGACGCTCCTACGACGCCGCGCGCATCCGCATCGCCGAGGTGGAGCGCGGCGACCTGGTGCGCGACATCTCCGCGGACGGCCGGGTGATCGCCGCCAACAGCCCCACCCTCTATGCGATCGCCGGCGGCACGGTCACGCTGAAGGTGGTCGCGGGCGACGCGGTGAAGGAAGGCCAGGTGCTGGCCGAGATCGACAGTCCGGAGCTGCGCAGCCGGCTGGTGCAGGAGGAATCCACCCTCGCCAGCCTCCAGGCCGAGGCCGACCGCTCCGCGCTCGATGCGCGCATCGCCCGCGCCGAGGCGCGCAAGCTGCTCGACCAGGCCGAGGTCGAGCGCACCGCCGCCGAGCGCGACCTGCAGCGCTACAGCCGCGGCCATGCCGGCGGCGCAGTGGCGCAGGTCGACGTGGCGCGCGCCGAGGACGCCCTCAAGAAGGCCGAGATCGGCCTGGCTTCGGCGCGCGAGGACTACGCGCTGCAGGGCCAGGGCGCCGGCCTGGACACCCGCAACCGCCAGCTGCTCGCGGCGCGCCAGCGCTCGGTGGTGGAGGAATTGCAACGGCAGGTCGACGCGCTCAACCTGCGTGCGCCCTTCGATGGCCAAGTCGGCCAGGTGCAGGTCGCGCAGCGCAGCAATGTCGCCGCCAACGCGGCGATCCTCAGCGTGGTGGACCTCTCGGTGTTCGAGCTCGAGATCAAGGTCCCCGAAAGCTTCGCCCGCGATCTCGGCATCGGCATGCCCGCGCAGATCCGCAGCGGGACCGAGACCTATCCCGCCGAGGTGTCGGCGGTTTCGCCCGAGGTCGTCAACGGCGAGGTGTCGGCGCGGGTGCGCTTCAGCGATGCGCAGCCGCCGGGCCTGCGCCAGAACCAGCGCCTGTCGGCGCGAATCGTGCTCGACACCCGCGAGAACGTGCTGATGGTGGCCAGGGGGCCGTTCCTGGAGCAGGAGGGCGGCAACCGCGCCTACGTCGTCGCCGACGGCCGCGCCGAACGCCGCCCGATCCGCACCGGTGCGGCCAGCCTCAATGCCGTGGAGATCCTCGAAGGACTGCAGGAGGGCGAGCGCATCGTCATTTCCGGCAGCGACCAGTTCGACAACGCGGACCGCGTCCGCATCTCGGGAGAATGAACATGCACCCCACCAGCGCCCTTCCGTTCAACTTCAACTGGAACCCGCAGCAGATCGCCGACGCGGTGCCGACGCGCCTGTTCGAGCTGGACCTGTTCGCCGACGGCGATCGCGCGGGCCAGCCGGCCAACCGGCCGGCGGCACGCACGCTGCAGCGCGGCTACCTGCAACAGCGCGCATTGCCCCGCCTGTTCCGCATCCACGGCTGACCGCCGCCCCCCGTAGAGCGGAGCTTGCTCCGCTGCTCCCGGCTCCGGAACCCACGTAGCGGAGCAAGCTCCGCTCTACGGGCCCGACAACGCACCGCCCATCCAACCAGGACTCTCGCCATGTTGCACATGCAAGCCGTTTCCAAGGTCTATCGCACCGAACTGGTGGAAACCCATGCCCTGCGCGCGCTCGACCTGCACGTGCGCGAGGGCGAGTTCGTGGCGGTGACCGGCCCCTCCGGCTCCGGCAAGACCACCTTCCTCAACATCGCCGGCCTGCTCGAGACCTTCACCGGCGGCGTCTACCAGCTGGATGGCGTCGACGTCAGCGGGCTGGGCGACGATGCCCGCAGCCGACTGCGCAACCAGAAGATCGGTTTCATCTTCCAGAGCTTCAACCTGATCCCCGATCTCAACCTGTTCGACAACGTGGACGTGCCCCTGCGCTACCGCGGCATGAGCGCCTCGGAGCGCAAGCTGCGGATCGAGGACGCGCTGGGCCTGGTGGGCCTGGGCTCGCGGATGAAGCACTTCCCGGCCGAGCTTTCCGGCGGCCAGCAGCAGCGCGCGGCGATCGCCCGCGCCCTGGCCGGCAGCCCGCGCCTGCTGCTGGCGGACGAGCCGACCGGCAACCTGGACTCGCAGATGGCGCGCAGCGTGATGGAGCTGCTCGAAGACATCAACGCCGAAGGCACCACCGTGGTCATGGTGACCCACGACCCGGAACTTGCGGCGCGCGCGCAGCGCAACGTCCACATCGTCGACGGCGTCGCCACCGACGTGGTCCGCGAGCCGTCGCTGCTCGGCAAGGCCGATTCCAACGACGCCGCACCAGCACCCGCATCCGCCTGAGGCCGCCGCCATGCTCGCCTACTACTTCAACCTCGCCCTGCGCAGCTTCGGCCGCAACCGGGTGCTGACCGCACTGATGGTGCTGGCGATCGCACTTGGCATCGGCGCCAGCATGACCACGCTGACGGTGTTCTACGTGCTTTCCGGCGACCCGGTGCCCGGCAAGAGCGACCGGCTGTTCGCTGTGCAGCTCGATCCGCGGCTGGCCAACAGCTACACGCCTGGCGACGAGCCACCGCAGCAGCTGACCCGTTATGACGCCGAAACGCTGCTACGCGAGGGCCGCGCGCCGCGACAGGCGCTGATGACCGGCGGCAGCGTCAACGTCGAGCCCGAGCGTCAGGGCGTGGATCCGTTCAACGCCGACAGCCGCTACACCTCCGCGGATTTCTTCGAGATGTTCGCAGTCCCGTTCCAGTACGGCGGTGGCTGGGACGCCGACGCGGACGAGCAACGGGCGCGGGTCGCGGTGATCAGCAAGGAAATGAACGAGCAGATCTTCGGCGGCGGCGACAACACCGGCCGCACGATGCAGCTCGACCGCACGACGTTCCGGATCGTCGGCATCCTGGACGAGTACCGGCCGACCCCCAAGTTCTACGACATGAACGCTTCGAACGGCTACGGCGACATCGAGCAAGTGTTCCTGCCTTTCAGCACCTCGCGCGACCTCGACCTCGCCCGCAGCGGCAACATGAACTGCTTCCGCCAGCGCGACCCCGGCCAGAAGGACACCGATCTGGGAGCCGGCTGCGTGTGGATGCAATACTGGGCGGAGCTGGCGTCCGCGGCCGATGCCGCCGACTATCGGCAGTACCTGGTCAACTATTCCGCGCAGCAGCGCAGTGCGGGCCGCTTCGAGCGCGAACCCAACGTCCAGCTGCGCAACGTGATGGAGTGGCTGGACTTCAACGACGTCCTGCCCAGCGACGTCCGCCTGCAGATGTGGCTGGCCCTCGGTTTCCTCCTGGTCTGCCTGCTCAATACGGTGGGCCTGCTGCTGGCCAAGTTCCTGCGCCGATCCAGCGAGATCGGCGTGCGGCGCGCGCTGGGCGCTTCCCGGCGCGCGGTGTTCACCCAATGCCTGGTCGAGGCCGGCACGATCGGCCTGGCCGGCGGCGCGCTGGGACTGGCGCTGGCCTGGCTCGGCCTGTGGGCGGTGCGCCAGCAGCCGACCGACTACGCCGATCTCGCCAAGCTCGACCCGGCCATGCTGTTGGTCACCTTCGCGCTCGCGCTGGTCGCCAGTCTGCTCGCCGGGGTGCTGCCGGCCTGGCGTGCCTGCCAGATCGCTCCCGCCATCCAGCTCAAGTCGCAGTAAGGGGTCCGCCATGGAAATCCGTCCCATCCTCTCCACGCTGCGCCGCCACAAGACCGCCGCCGCCCTGATCGTGCTGCAGGTGGCGGTGACGTGCGCGATCATCTGCAACGCGGTCTTCCTGATCGCCGGCCGCTTGGAGGCCGTCAACCGACCCACCGGCATCGACGAAGCCGGCATGGTCCGCATCCAGCTCACCGGCATCGGCCAGGACGCCAACCCGATGGTCGCCACCCGCGAGGACCTGGCGGCGCTTCGGGCGATCCCCGGAGTCATCCAGGCGGCCAGCGTCAACCAGGTGCCGCTGGTGAGCTCGTCGTGGAACACCTCGATCGGCACCGCCCCCGGCCAGGTACAGCCCACCCTCAATGCGACCATGTACATGGGCGGGCCGGAGCTGTTCGAGACCATGGGCCTGCAGCTGGTCGCCGGCCGCGCAATGGCTGCGGACGAGTTCCAGGACTACGACCAGGAGGAAGGCTTCCGCGGCATCACGCCGAGCACGGCGGTGGTGACGCGGGCGTTCGCCGAGCGGGTCTTTCCCGACAGCGACGGCTTCGGCGTTGGCGAAACGTTCTATTTCGGCGAGGATCCGGTCCGCATCGTCGGCGTCGTCGATACGTTGCTGAGGCCCAATTTCAGCTCCATATCCGATGACCCCGGCTACTCCATGGTGCTGCCGGTTGCGGTTCCCTACACGCTGGGCGGCAACTACCTGATCCGCACCACCCCCGAGCGCCGCGCCGAAGTGCTGGAGGCCGCGGTCCGGACACTGAAGGAACGCGGCGGCAGCCGCATCATCCTCGAGCAGCAGACCTACGACGAAATGCGCGACGACTACTTCGCCCAGGACCGGGCCATGGCGTGGCTGTTGCTGGCGGTGATCCTCGCCCTGCTGGTGGTCACGGCCCTGGGCATCGTCGGCCTCGCCAGCTTCTGGGTGCAGCAACGCACCAAGCAGATCGGGGTGCGGCGCGCGCTGGGGGCCACGCGCGGACAGATCCTGCGCTACTTCCAGACCGAGAACTTCATCCTCGCCACGGCCGGCATCGTCATCGGCATGGTGCTGGCTTTCGGCCTCAACCAGCTGCTGATGGAGCGCTACGAGCTGGCGCGCCTGCCGCTGGTGTACCTGCCGGTGGGAGCCGTCGCGCTGTGGCTGCTCGGTCAATTCGCGGTGTTCTGGCCGGCGCGGCGCGCGGCGGCGGTGCCGCCTGCGGTGGCGACCCGCAGCGTCTGACCGGACCGCGGGCACCGCGCTATCCTGCGGACGGGGCACCAGCCGGGGTCCCGTCCGCTCCGTTTCCCACTTCCGACCGCCGCCCATGCCCCACATCCTCGTCGTCGACGACAATCCCGCGGTTGCCACTGCGCTCGAGGTGCTGTTCTCGTTGCACGACATCGAGACCACCGCCGCCGATTCGCCGGAGGCGGCGCTGGAGGCGCTGGAGCGAACGCAGTTCGACCTGGTGATCCAGGACATGAACTTCCGCGCCGACACCACCTCCGGCGACGAGGGCGTGGCGCTGTTCCGCGACATCCACGCCCGCCACCCGGAACTGCCGGTGATTTTGCTGACCGCGTGGACGCACCTGGAATCTGCGGTGGAGCTGATCAAGGCCGGCGCCGCCGACTACGTCGCCAAGCCCTGGGACGACCACAAGCTGCTGACCACGGCGCAGCGCCTGCTGGAACTGTCCGCGCACCGCCGCGAGCTGGCGCGCCGCCGCGAAGGCGAGCGCCGCCGCCGCGAGGCACTGGAGCGCGACTACGACCTGCGCGGCATCGTCTGGGCCGACGCGGCCAGCGAGCGCCTGCTGTCGCTGGCCTGCCAGGTGGCACGCTCGGAGCTGCCGGTGCTGATCACCGGGCCCAACGGTGCAGGCAAGGAGAAGTACGCCGAGATCCTGCACGCCAATTCCGCGGTGCGCGACGGACCGTTCGTGGCGCTCAACTGCGGCGCACTGCCCGGCGAGCTGATCGAGGCGGAGCTGTTCGGCGCCGAGGCCGGCGCGTATACCGGGGCGAACAAGGGTCGCGAGGGCAAGTTCGAGGCCGCCGACGGCGGCACCCTGTTCCTGGACGAGATCGGCAACCTGCCGCTGGCCGGGCAGATGAAGCTGTTGCGGGTGCTGGAGACCGGCCGCTTCGAGCGCCTGGGCTCCAACCGCGAGCGCCAGGTGCGGGTTCGCGTGGTCAGCGCCACCAATACCGACCTGCCGGCGGCGATCGCCGCCGGCGGGTTCCGCGAGGACCTGTACTACCGCCTCAACGCCATCGAGCTGAAGCTGCCGCCGCTGGCCGAGCGCCAGGACGACATCCTGCCGCTGGCGCGGCATTTCCTGCCGCCGGACAAGACCCTCGCACGGGACGCCGAGCAGGCGCTGCTGCGCCATCCCTGGCCCGGCAACGTCCGCGAGCTGCGCAACGCGGTGCAGCGCGCGGCCCTGCTCGCGCCCGGCGATGCGATCGGCGCCGATGCGCTGGGGTTCGCGCCGGCGCCGCGGGCGGCGCCGTCTTCCTCCCCACCTGCGGCCGCCGCCGCGAACGAGCCGGACCGCGAAACGATCGAATCCGCGCTGCATCGCAACGACGGCGTCCTGGCGCAGGCCGCGGCCGAGCTCGGGCTCTCGCGCCAGGCCCTGTACCGGCGCATGGACAAGCTCGGCCTGCGCCGCGACCAGGCGTCCTGACGTGACCCGCTGGTGGCATCGCCTGCCGATGACGCTGGTGCTCGGTTCGCTGACGGCGCTGTACATGCTCGGCGCCGCGGCGCTGGCGCTGCTGCTGGTGCGCTGGCTGCCCGGCTGGGCCGCGGTGGCGATCGCCGTAGCCGCCCCGCTGCCGCTGCTGCTGCTGCAGATCCGATTGGTGCTGGCGCCGGCGCGCTCCCTGTTCCGCGCCCTGAGTGGCAGCGTCGCCAGCTACCGCGACGGCGATTTCAGCTTCGGCGTGTCCTGGGGCGGCGGCGGCGAGCTCGGCGACCTGGTCGCCGCGCACAACCGCCTGGGCGACGTGCTGCGCGAGCAGCGCACCGGCATCGTCCAGCGCGAGCTGCTGCTCGACACCATGGTGCAGAACACGCCGGTGGCGATGCTGCTGCTCGATTCCGGCCGCCGCATCGTCCACGGCAACATCGCCGCGCGCAAGTTGCTCGGCGATGGCCGACGGCTGGAGGGGCAGTCGTTCGACGCTCTGCTGGCGCGCTCGCCGGAAGCGCTGCGCGAGGCCGTCGCCCGCGGCGGCGACGCCATGTTCGGCGTCGGCGACCAGGACAGCGAGGACATCTACCACCTGTCGCGGCGCGCGTTCCGCCTCAACGGCCGTGCCCATGAGCTGATCCTGCTGCGCCAGCTGACCGCCGAGCTGCGCCGCCAGGAAGTGCAGACCTGGAAGAAGGTGATCCGGGTGATCAGCCACGAGCTCAACAACTCGCTGGCGCCGATCGCCTCGCTGGCGCATTCGGGCGCCGAGCTGCTGCGCCGCGGCCAGCTCGAACGCCTGCCCGGCGCGCTGGCGACGATCGAGGAACGCGCGCGACACCTGGAAGGGTTCATCCGCGACTATGCGCGCTTCGCCAAGCTGCCGTCGCCGCGCCTGGAGAACGTGGCCTGGGCGGGGTTCGTCGCGCGCCTGCGCGACCAGGTGGAGTTCGCCTTCGACGGCCACGGCGCCGATGGCCACGCGCGCTTCGACGTGGCGCAGCTCGAGCAGTGCCTGATCAACCTGCTGCGCAACGCCCACGAGTCCGGCTCGCCGCCGGAGGAGGTGCGGCTGGCGCTGCGGCGGCTGCCGGATGCCTGGCGCATCGACGTGCTCGACCGCGGCAGCGGCATGAACGAGGCGGTGCTGGCCAATGCGCTGCTGCCGTTCTATTCCACCAAGCGCCACGGCACCGGCCTGGGCCTGGCGCTGGCGCGCGAGATCAGCGAGGCCCACGGCGGCCGCATCTCCCTGCTCAATCGCGACGGCGGCGGGCTGTGCGTGTCGCTGCAGCTGCCCGCCTAGGCGGGCCAAGGCCCGGCCGCGCCGGCATCGAAGCGGCAGACGCAGGGATGGATCCCCGCGCTCCCGCACTCAGCGATCGACGTCCACCTCGAGCCGGGACCCCGCGTCGACCCGTTCGCCGTGCTCGTAGCGGACCCGGTGGGTCGGGGCGCCGTCCGTATAGAACACCGTTTCGCCGTGGAGCTCGCCCTGGCGAACTTCCTCGTGGAACTCCAGGGCGCCGTCCTCCTTGAATGCGTAGCTACGGCCGTGCGGCTCGCCATCGGGCCCGAACGGGGTGATCCGCAGCACGTATCCGTGCGCATCCAGCGTTCGCCACGGCCCTACCCGCAGGCCGTCCTCGTAGCGGCCCTCGGCGCGGGTGCCCAGCCGGTCGTCGCCGACCACCCAGGGGCCCGTGCGCCGCCCATCGCGGTAGCGCCCGCGGGACACGAGGACGACGGCGTCGCCATCGCCGTCGATCCGGTACGATTCGTACGGCCCGTGCAGCTCGTCGTCGCGATAGTGCTCGCGCAACAGGATCGTTCCGTCCGGCGTTTCTGCGCGTCTTTCTCCCTGCAGCCGGCCGCGTTCGTCGTAGCGCATGGTGGCCACGACGCCATCCTCCTCGCTGCGCCAGCGGCCGACCGCGCGGTCGTCGCGATATTCGCCCTGGACCAGCAGTTCGCCATCCTTGCGGACGACGTGCTCGCCGTGGCGCTTGCCGTCGACGTAATGCGTGATTTCCACGGCGCCGTCCCATCGCTCCACGCGATGCTCGCCCTGCTGGCGGCCGTCCAGGCGTTCGCTGCGGGAGCGCAGCCCGCCGTCGGCATCGAATTCCTCGCGCAAGGCCCAGTCGCGGCCCTCGTCGTACTCGAAGCTCCTGAGCAGGCGGCCGTCGCTCCAGCGCTCCTCACGCCAGCCCGGCCCATGCGGCGTTTCCACGCGCCGCTTCCGCGATCTCAGCAGGCCGGCTGCGTCGAACCGTCGCTCGTCGACGGCCTTGCCGGCATCGTCGAATTCGCGGACGGACTTCGGCTGGCCGTCGTCGTGCCAGGTGCGATGCACGCCGACAGGCGTGCCCGTCTCGTAGCTGCCCTGTTCGGTGATCCCGCCTGCGCTGCCATAGCGGGTCAGGACGCCGTGCAGCTCGTCGTGGCGGTAGACGGCCTTCTCCACCAACCGGCCTTCCGCGGTGAACAGCAGCGACTGCCCGTGCCGCTTGCCATCGACGTGGTCGACGCGACGGTTGACCGTTCCGTCTTCGTAGAAGCGCTCCTCCCGCCCATGCAGGCGCCCCTGCACGAAGTGCGAACGGCGGCTGACGCGGCCATCGGGATGATAGCTTTCCGCGACCCCATGGACCTTGCCGTCGCGGTACGGCCGGACCCCGGCCAGGCGCCCCTGCGGGTGATAGCTGCGGACCTGGCCGTCGACGATGGCGCCGCCGTCGTAGCGCATCGATTGGCGCAGTTGGCCGTTGTCGTAGAACATTTCCTGCAGCCCGTGCCGACAACCATGTCGAAAGCGGCCGACGTAGAGCAGCGTGCCGTCCCCGGCGTAGCGGCGCACCTCGCCGTCCCGGCGCCCTTCGGCATCGTAGCGTCCGGTTTCCCGGACGGTGCCGTCGAGGTGGTATTCGGTGTAGTCGCCGACCGGGTGCCCACCCTCGAACTCCGACGTGCCGTAGGTCGCTTCCAGCCGCAGCGCGCCGTCCGGATAGCGGACCCGCACGCGCCAGCCGCCGTCGGTCGGGACCAGCGGTTCCAGATGGAACTCGGCCTCGGCCTCGGCATCGGCCGCGATCGGACGGTAGTCCCGGTCGAGCGCGATCCGCTCGTCCGTCGCCGCACATACGGCACTTCCCATCGCCAGGGCGATGAGCACCAGCGCCCGTCTCCAGCCGGCCGCTGCCGCCCGCCGCGGGCGCGACCGTAGGATCCGCCCCATGCTCATGGCAGCGGCGGGAAGCGGGTGGTCCAGCGCCGGTCGACGGCTTCGCCCGCCGCCTCCAGCGCCTCGACGCGCGCGGGAACGCCGGCGATGCGCAGATAGCGTCCCTGCAGCAGGTAGTCGCCGAGCGATGCCTCGTCCAGCGATGGCATCGCGTACGCCTCGGCGGGCTGCAGCGACAGCGCCTCGCCGGTCTCGTCGAGGAACCGGTAGCGGCCGAGCAGGTCGCGAGCCGGCATTGCCGGATCCGGCGCCTCGCCGAGGAGCGCCGGCAGGTCGATCAGCCATGGCCGTCCGCCCAGCGCGTAGTCCGCTTCGCGCCAGCGGCCCTCTCCCGCGCATTGCAACCTGGTCACGACCTCCAGATCGTAGAAGTGGCTGCGCACGCCGTCGGCGGTACGCAGGCGCCAGCGCTCCGCCACGGGCAAATGCTGCGGCCGCAGGAAGCGCCGCGATGCGTCCTCGCGCTCCGGCTGCCACTCCAGCGGCGTCCCCTGCAGCTGTGCGCCGTTCTCCACCGACAACGTGCACAACGCCGCCTGGACGTCGCTGAGGGTCAGCTCGAGCCGGTGCTGCGCCTCGCCGCTCGGCTGCAGTTCCGCCGTCGCCACGGCGACCGGCGAACCGTCGTCCGGCCGCGCATCGGCGCGGTGTTCCTCCGGACGCAGCCCGAGCTGCGCCATCGGCGGAAGGTCCAGGTCCGCATGGCGCCGCCGGGGGGTCAGGAACCGCACGGGCTGGGTCCACACCGGCGCGTCGGCGACCTCGTAGGCGTAGAAGCGCAGACGTTCGGGCACCTCGTCCAGCTGTACCTGCAGCGCAGGCATCGCGCCGTCGTTGCGCATCCGGCCGAGAAACTGCATGTCCTCCGGCTCCAGCCAATCGGGGAGCTCGGCATCGGGATCCGACACCAGGCGGCCGCGGGCCCCCAGCTCCGGCGCGAACGCCCAGAGGATGCGGTGATCCGCGTTGCCGCCGAAGCGGAATTCGAACACCCCGTCCTGCGCCAACGGCGTCGCCGTCACCCAGGCGTCGCCATCGTCGGTCCGCACGCTCCGGTCCGGGTCCAGCGCGATCTCCACCTCGCGAAGGGTCGATGGCTGGTAGTGCGCCAGCGCGCGGATTTCGGCGACCCGCGCCAGTTCGCTCTCCACGCCCCACTGCAACGGCAGCACCAGGGCGGTGCTTCGCACGTGCGCGTGGTCCCACGGCCGGAACTCCCACGGCCTGCCGACATGGACGGCGATGTCGACGACATCGCCGTCGGCATCTCGCAGCTCGACCTCGGCGAAACGCAGGCGCCCCAGCGCCAGCGGTTCGCGCAGCCGATGCCCCAGCCGCAGTTCGATCGCGTACGTCTCCGCATCCAGGCGCGCCGGGATGCCATGGCCCTCGAACAGGAACTCGCCGACGGCCGAAGGGAACACCTCGTCGCGCGTCGCGCGCTTCGACGCCGCCTGCGCTTCTTCGGGGAACCACGACATCGGACGGAACTGCTGGTCTTCGCCATACAGCGAACTGGCCATCGGGAGCGCTCCCCGCCAATCGGCCGGCGCCATCGCCACCCGCTGCCGCAGCGTGCCCCGCACGCCTGACGCCTCGAACGGGACGTCCACTACAGCGCCCAGGCGCCGCAACCAGCCGCCCTCCCGCTCGAGCACCATGAACCCGGCCATTCGAGCTTCGTCGTCCCCGCCCCGGAGCGCGAGATGGACCTCGTCCTGCGTGACCCGCTCGACCCGCAGCCGCAGATCGGGCGTTCCCTCCGCACCGGGGACCGTCAGTTCGGCGCGTTCGCGCAACGGCACGCGCACGCCGAGCCCGGGCTGGCCCGGCTGGGTCATCTGGTTGCGCAGCTGCTGCAGCAGCATTTCCGCGGCAGAGTCCGATTCGGTCAACCGGCGCCAGGCGGCGTCGTTGCCGAGCCGGAAGTCGAGCACGTCGCCCGTCGCGGTATCCATCTCGACCTCGAAACCACCCGACAGCAGCGACTGGAGGTCGCCGATCCGTCCCTCCGCTTCCGCTGCACTCGAAAAACCCGTCCTTCCGACGTCCATGCTCAGGTACTCGGGTTGCAGGTTCAGCCGCAGATGCGGCGTGCGCTCCAGCACGCGATAGCGCAGCATCATCCGCGCCTCCTGCTCGAGGGTCTGGCGGCCCGCGCGCCCCTCGGCGCTGATGATGCCGTGGGTGTACAGCTGGTAAGCGCGCTCCTCGCTGGAGCGCGGCGAGAACTGCAGGTATTCGCCGGCGTCGGCGGCAGAGGCGAGGGGGAAGAAAAGGCTGAGGAACAGGGCGGTGATTGCGGTCGACTTCATTGGAACCGGAGCTTCCTTGGCGAATGATCCATCGAGACGATCGGCAGCCCCCATCGCGCTGGATCGGCGGCACGTGTTTTTTGGAGGGGAGGCGAATGCGGGCGCCGCACTCCGCGGCCCGTCCCGGAGGACTCGCGCGAACATTCCGCGAGAACCGCACCGGCGCCCGCATCGCGGGGGCGATCGACGATCGCCGCGCATGATACAGATCGATCCTGCGCGCGGCCAACGGATGACGAAAAGCCGGCCTTTCCACGCCCGCACCCGCTCGATCTGCATGACGGTGCGCGCGCAGCCGAGCTCGCGATGCGGGCGCGCGGCGCGACGATCCGTATCGCCCCGCGGTCCGGCAAGAGCGCGCCGCCGTCCGCGGGAGCGCCCGATGGTCGCGAAAGATGCGCGGTCGACTGCCCCCGCAGCCGCCGGCACGAGCACCGCATTCCCACCCGGCGCACTCCGGGCGGCTAGAATCTAACCCCGTTCCCTGGCGAGGTTGCCGATGCGGCATTCCGTCCTGCCCGTCGCATGCGCGCTCGGCCTCGCCCTGTCGGGCGCTTGCGGCGCCCAGCATCGCGTCGACTCCCTGGGCGAAGTGCCTGGGGTGCTCGAGACGCCCGAAGCCATCGCCATCTGGCGGACCGAGATGGAGGGACGCCCGGGGCCCGACCGCCTGGGCACCACCGACATCGCCGGCTTCGACCGCCGGCAGCTGCTGGAAGCGCTGATGCCCGGCGTCGTCGCGGAGGGCGTGCACCTGCTCGGCGCGCGGCCCTGGCCGCAGCGCCCGGGTCATTTCGTGGCGCTGCTCTGCGTCGGCGACAGCATCGAGCACGGCGCGCCCCGGTACGAACAGGATTGCGACACCTCCGTTTCCCAGGCGATCCTGGGGGTATTGCGCATCGAGGATGGACGGCCGCACGCCGTCGCCACCCTGGCCTTGGACGACGACGCCGGATTGCCGAGGCTGGACTGGTCGGCCGGCGATGCACCGCAGGCGGTGGACCCGGAGAACCCGGACCCGGTGCCGCAACGATGGGAAAGCTTCGACCTCGCGCCCTACACGCTGCGCCACGGCGCAGCCGCGTTCGGTCTCCGGGCCGGCTGGTCCGAGGGCTATGCGGGTGGTGGCGCGTTCTTTTCCGCACTCTACCTGTTCGACCTGCAGGGAGACGCCCTGGTGCCGGTGTTCGCGACGCAGATGTCGATGTACCGCGATCTCGCCGGCGACTGGAACGAGGACGGCACCCGGCAGCACCACATCGACGAGTGGGCGCGCATCGTCATCGTCCAGCCGAAGACGCGGCACGGATACCACGACCTGCTCGTGCGCGAACGCGGGGCCCGCGGCGGCGGCGTGGTCTACGCCTGGTCGCCGGAAGCGCGGCGCTATGCTCCGGCGTCACCGCCGCGAACCCGGTAGGGCGGTCCATGTCGCGCAAACTGCTGCCCCTCGTCTTTCTGCTGTTCGCGGGCGCCGTCCTCGCTGGCGAGAGCCGGCACACGGTCCTCCTGCTGGGCGGCCACGCGGGCGAGCAATCGCTGTCGGCGACCGACGGCGGGATCCGCGCCGAGTACCGCTACAGCGACCGCGGCCGCGGCGAGTCGCTGGTGGCGACCTGGCGCCTGGACGACGCCGGGCTGCCGGTCGAGTACCGGGTGGAGGGCCACGACTACATGAAGGCCCCGGTCGAGGAGTCCTTTCGCGTCGAGGCGGGCACGGCGTCCTGGCGCAGCCGGTCGGGGACCGGAAGCGCGCCGGTCGGCACCGGCGCCTTCTACGTGCCGGAATCCGCGCCGCCGGAACTGACCGGGGTGCTGGCCCGCGCCCTGCTGCTGGCGCCCGGTCGGCGCCTCCCGCTGCTGCCTTCCGGCGAGGCCCGCCTGGAGGAGGCGGGCGAGATCGGGTTCGAGCGCGACGGGGCACCGCACCGTCTGCGCCAGTACCGCATCCACGGGCTCGGCTTCAGCCCGACGCCGGTGTGGCTCGACCAGGGCGGCGGCACCGCCGCGATCGTCGGCGGCTGGCTGTCGGCGCTCGCACCGGGCTGGGAATCGGCCTATCCGCGCCTGCTGGCCGAGCAGCGCGCCAGCGACGAAACCGAGGCCGCCCGACTCGCACGGCGGCTGACCCATCGCGATGCCGGCGAACTGCTGATCCGCGACGTCCGCCTGTTCGACCCCCGCGACCTTTCCGTCGTCGCCGGCAGCAGCGTGCTGGTGCGGGGCGAGCGCATCGTCGAGGTGGCGAGCGGCGGGGAGATCGCGCCGCCGCCCGGCGCTGCGGTCGTGGAAGGCGGCGGCCGCTTCCTGATGCCGGGGCTGTGGGACAACCACCAGCACTTCGGCGACTCCACCGGCATCCTCGACCTGCTCGCCGGCGTCACCACCGCCCGCGACCTGGCCAACGACAACCAGGCACTGCTGGCGCGCGTCGCGCGCATCGACGCGGGCACGGAGCTGGGCCCGCGGATCCTGCGCGCCGGCATCATCGACGGGCCCGGGCCGTACGCCGGCCCGACGCCGATGCTGGCGGCGGATGCTGCACGTGCGCGCGAAATCGTCGACTGGTACGCGGCGCACGGCTACGGCCAGATCAAGATCTATTCCTCGCTGGACCCGGCGCTGGTCGAGGTGGTGGCGCAGCATGCGCACGCGCGCGGTCTGCGCGTGAGCGGGCACGTCCCGGCCGGCATGTCCGCCAGGCAGTTCGTCGCCGCCGGCGCCGACGAGATCCAGCACATCAACTTCCTGGTGCTCGACCTGCTGTCCGACCGGGTCACGGGAACCCGCGACATGGCCCGCTTCACCGAAGTGGCCGCGCACGCCCATGCCTACCCGCCCGATCATCCCGCGGTCCGCGAGCTGCTGGCGATCCTGGCGCATCGCGGCACGGTGCTCGATCCGACGCTCAACATCTACGAGGCGATGTTCGGCGCCGACCCCGCTGCACCCCCACCGGCGCTGGCCGCGGTGGTGGGCCGTTTCCCGCCCCAGGTCGCGCGCCAGCAGAAATCGCGCGCGCTCGAGGTCCCGGAGGGCGAGGAGGAGGCGTACGCGCAGGCCCTGCCCGCATTGATGGCGCTGCTGAAGGCCGCACACGAGGCCGGCATCCCGATCGTCGCCGGCACCGACTCGCTCGCCGGTTACAGCCTGCACCACGAGCTCGAACTCTACGCGCGTGCCGGCATCCCCGCGGCGGAAGTCCTGCGCATCGCCACCCTCACCCCGGCCGAGGCGATGGGCAGCACGGCGGATCTCGGCGCCATCGCGCCGGGACGCTACGCCGACATGCTGCTGATCGACGGCGATCCGATCCGCGACGTCGGCGACCTGCGTCGCATCGACGCCGTATTCAAGGGCGGCGACCGCTACGACCCGGCGGAGCTGGAGCGCGCGCTCGGCATCGCGCCTTCCGCCGCCGCTCGCCGCTGACCGACGCGGCGCGAAATCGCGGGCCGGCGGCCAGGACCGGTATGGGCGGCAGCCGGGCGGAGAACGGCGCGTGGGCGCAGCGTCCCTGGAGCAGGGAGGTCGCGCGACGCTCGATTTCGTTCAGCCGCGCAGACTCGTCGTCGCGGCCGGCCGCAGCCGGATCCCGGCCGGCATCATTTTTTCGCCGGTCTTTTCCAGCCCTCGATCACGGTCTGCCTGCCCCGCGCGAGGGCGAGCCTGCCGTCCGGCACGTCGTTGACGATCACCGAGCCGGCGCCGGTGGTGGCGTCGTTGCCGATCCTCACCGGCGCCACCAGCGAGGCGTTGGAGCCGATGAAGGCGCGGTCGCCGATCGTGGTCCGGAACTTGTTCGCGCCGTCGTAGTTGCAGGTGATCGTACCGGCACCGATGTTGGCGCCGGCGCCGACCGTGGCATCGCCCAGGTAGGTGAGATGGTTGGCCTTGCTGCCCACTCCGATCGTGGTGTTCTTGGTCTCGACGAAGTTGCCGATATGGGCGCCGTCGGCGAGCACGGTGCCGGGGCGCAACCGGGCGAACGGGCCGATCGTCACCGCGCCCTCGGTCACCGCGCCGTCCAGGTCGCAGTGCGCGCGGACCTCGGTGCCGGCGGCGAGGCGCACGTCCCTGAGGCGGCAGAACGGCCCCACGCGCACGTCGTCGCCCAGCTCCACCTCGCCCTCGAACACCACGTCGGCATCGATCTCGACGTCGCGCCCGACCGAGACCCGGCCGCGGATGTCCACCCGCGCCGGATCCGCGAAACGCGCGCCCTGCGCGCAAAGCGCCCGCACCGCCCGCCGCTGCCAGGCGCGCTCGAGCTGGGCGAGCTGCCAGGGGTCGTTGGCGCCCTCGGCTTCGAGCGGGTCGTCGACCATGACGATTTCCGCGGCGCTGAACTCATCGGCGGCCATCGCGAAGACGTCGGTCAGGTAGTACTCGCCCTGGGCGTTGTCGTCGGACAGCCGCTCGAGCCAGCCCTTCAGCGCCGTCGCCTCGGCGGCGAGGATGCCGGTATTGACGATGCGGATGCGGCGCTGCTCGCCGTCGGCGTCTTTCTGCTCGACGATGGACGCGACATGGCCTTCGGAGTCGCGCACGATGCGGCCGTAGCCGTCCGGCTCGTCGAGTTCGGCGGCCAGCACCGCGATGCGGCCCTCGGTGTCCAGCAGGCGCTGCAGGGTTTCCGCGGCCAGCAGCGGCACGTCGCCGTAGAGCACCAGCACCTGGGCGCCGTCCGGCACCCCGGGCATCGCCTGGCGCACCGCATGCCCGGTGCCGAGCTGGCGCGCCTGCTCGGCCCAGTGCAGGTCGTCCTCATCGGCCAGGGCGGCGCGCACTTGGTCGCCGCCGTGGCCGTGGACCACGTGGATGCCGGCCGGCCGCAGCGCCCGTGCAGTATCGATCACGTGCCCGAGCATCGGCCGCCCGGCGATCCTCTGCAGCACCTTGGGCAGGCGCGATTTCATCCGCTTGCCTTCGCCTGCGGCGAGGATCACGACGTGCAGGGGTGTGCTCATGGCGGCTCCGGAACTTCGGCGAGGGCAATTGCGGAATTCTAACGGGGCGGGCTGCTAGCATGCGCCCCGCGGCCGACCGCATCGTGACCGCTGCCGCAGGAATCGCCCGCCTTTCCCGCCGCTCCGCGGCCGAACTCCGGATCCGACGCATTGAGCCTCACCCGACAGTCGAGCAGCTACCTGATGATCGGCGGCCTGCAATGGCTGCTGGACTGGGCGGTGATGGTCGCGCTCAGCCATGCCGGCCTGCCGGTGCGGCAGGCGAACGTGGTGGGGAGGATCTGCGGGGCGCTGTTCGGCTACTGGATGAACGGGCGTTTCACGTTCGCCGGAGACGATACCGCGCTGGGCCGCACCCAGCTGCAGCGGTTCCTGCTGATGTGGGTCTGCACCACCCTGGTCAGCACCTGGGCGATCGGCCAGGTCGACGACTACCTCGGCCTGCAGTGGGCCTGGCTGGCCAAGCCGCTGGTGGAGATCGCGCTGGGCGGGGTGGGTTTCGTGCTGTCGCGGCACTGGATCTACAAGCGCTGAGCCCGCCGCCGCGGCTCAGGGCGAGGCGGCATCGCCCAGCAGCGGCAGCACCCGTTCCAGCGGCAGCGCGCGCACCGTGCCCCGATGGCCGGTGACGGTGGTGGCGCGGAACATCGAATTGAGGATCGCTTCCTCGGTGGCCTCGGCCACGCCGCGGAACAGCCCGTTCATGGCGTCGTTCGCGAGCGGACGGGTGACGTGCGCGACTGCGTCGTTCGCCATCCGCACATCCTTTGCGGTGGCGAACGCGATCACGTAATCG
The DNA here is from genome assembly GCF_013425525.1 of Luteimonas salinisoli. GTDB lineage: Bacteria > Pseudomonadota > Gammaproteobacteria > Xanthomonadales > Xanthomonadaceae > Luteimonas > Luteimonas salinisoli. Next base: position 74,100 of record NZ_JACCKA010000029.1, read on the forward strand.
CCGGAGCCATTGCTCATCGATGCGCCGGTACGGCCCAGGCCGATCACCGCGCGCGAGGCGAGCCTGCGCAGCAGGCGCGCGTCCAGCGGCGCATCGGTCGCCACCACGATCATGATGCTGCCGTCGCCGTTGGCAGGCGGCCGCTCCCCCCGGCCGGCGCCGACCGCCGATGCGAGGCTGTCCGGATCCGGCAGCGCGCGGCCCACCGGCACCCCCGCGATCACCAGGTCGCCGCCGAAGTTGCTCTGCACCAGCACGCCCACGGTGTAGCCGCCGGACGCCTCCGGGAGGCGCCGCGAGCTGGTGCCGATCCCGCCCTTCCAGCCGAACGCGACGGTCCCGGTGCCGGCGCCAACCGCGCCCTCCTCGACGTTGCCGGTGGAGGCGCCTTCCAGCGCCTGCACCACGTGCTCCGGCCGGATCGGCCGGACGCGGATGTCGCTGAGGAAGCCGTCGTTGGTTTCCCCGACCATCGGGTTGAGCGAGCGCACCTGTTCCATGCCCGGGCGCGCGAGCATCCAGCCGACCATGGCGTCGGCGGCCTTCCACACCCCGAGCGTGCCGGTGAGCAGGATCGGGGTCTCCAGCTCGCCCAGCTCCTCGACCTGGGTGACGCCGAGCAGTTTGCCGTAGCCGTTGGCGACATGGATCGCCGCCGGCACCCGCTCGCGGTAGAGGTCGCCGGGATGCGGAACGATCGCGGTCACCCCGGTGCGGATGGTGTCGCCTTCGACGATCGTGGCGTGTCCGACCGCGACGCCGGGAACGTCGACGATCGCGTTGCGCGGACCGGGCGGCAGGCTGCCGATGACCACGCCGGCCTCGCGGGCGCGGGGGCGCGCCGCGGTCGAAGCGCCGGTTGCATCGCTTTGCGCCGGTTGCGGTTCCGACGCTTCGGCAAAACCGGAAAGCGGACATGCCGCCACCGCCAGAACGAGCAGTGATGTGATCACCGCCGTCGCACGATCTCGCATCATCAGTTTCCTCCCGCCCCGCAATCCGGTCCGACCGACCGTATGTCGGCACCGGCGAGCACGCAAGTGGCCGCTGCCGATCCGCTGGCGACCGACCTTCGCGCGCGTGGCGCGCTCCTACCGGACCGATCCGAACCGCATCGCCTGTAGGAGCGGCCCATGGCCGCGAAAGCCGCGGGCGGTTCCTGCCGGGTAGGCGGCGACCCCAGGCCTGGCCAACCGCGTCGGCCTTCGCGCGCATGGCGCGCTCCTACGGCAGACAAGCCGCGGAAGTCCGGGACGCGATCCCGGATATCGACATTGCGCTGGGGAAACGCGCCTCCGACGACGGGCGCCCGGGACCTGGTCCCCTCCCGGCTCCCGCCTAGTGCTTGAGGTTCTTGCGCAGGCGCTCGAGCGCCTGCAGCTGCGCGGTGACTTCCGCCAGCTTCTGCTGCGCCTCGGCGACGTCCATCGCCTCGCCGCGGCCGGCCAGCACGCGCTCGGCCTCTTCCTTGGCCGCCTTCACCGCGGCCTCGTCGATGTCGTCGGCGCGGATCGCGGTGTCGGCCAGGATCGTCACCACTTGCGGCTGCACCTCGAGGATGCCCCCGCCGATGGCGAAATCGAGCGTCGAGCCGTCCGGCTGGGTAACCACCACCTTGCCGGCCTTGAGCCGGGTGATCAGCGGCGCGTGGCGCGGGGCGATGCCGAGCTCGCCGACCTCGCCGGTGGCGACCACGAGCGTGGCCTCGCCGTGGAAGATCTCGGCCTCGGCGCTGACGATGTCGCAACGGATGGTAGTCATGGTGCCTCGCTTTGCGAGGCGGGAATCGGAAATCGTGAATCGTGAATCGTGAAGAGCCGTTATCGTCCGGCCTTCAACCACCCGCGAGTCTCCGAATCCACTCTTCCCGCCGTTTCGATTCCCGATTCTCTATTCTCGATTCCCGGAAGATCGCCGCTATGCGGCGATCTTCTTGCCCTTCTCGACCGCCTCTTCGATGCTGCCGACCATGTAGAACGCCTGCTCCGGCAGGTGGTCGTACTCGCCGTCGACGATGCCCTTGAAGCCGCGGATCGTGTCCTTCAGCGAGACGTACTTGCCGGGCGAGCCGGTGAACACCTCGGCGACGTGGAACGGCTGGCTGAAGAAGCGCTCGATCTTGCGCGCGCGGGAGACCGCCTGCTTGTCCTCCTCGGACAGCTCGTCCATGCCCAGGATCGCGATGATGTCCTTGAGCTCCTTGTACTTCTGCAGGGTGGCCTGCACCCGGCGCGCGGTGTCGTAGTGCTCGTTGCCGATCACGTTGGGGTCGAGCTGGCGGCTGGTGGAGTCCAGCGGGTCGACCGCCGGGTAGATGCCCAGCGAGGCGATCTGGCGGCTCAGCACCACGGTCGCGTCCAGATGCGCGAAGGTGGTGGCCGGCGACGGATCGGTCAGGTCGTCCGCGGGCACATACACGGCCTGGATCGAGGTGATCGAACCGGTCTTGGTGGAGGTGATGCGCTCCTGCAGCACGCCCATCTCCTCGGCCAGGGTCGGCTGGTAGCCCACCGCCGACGGCATGCGGCCCAGCAGCGCCGAGACCTCGGTGCCGGCCAGGGTGTAGCGGTAGATGTTGTCGACGAAGAACAGCACGTCGCGGCCCTTGCCGGACTCGTCCTTCTCGTCGCGGAAGTACTCGGCCATGGTCAGGCCGGTCAGCGCCACGCGCAGACGGTTGCCCGGTGGCTCGTTCATCTGTCCGTAGACCATCGCCACCTTGGACTGCGCCTTGTCCTCGAGGTTGACCACGCCCGCCTCGATCATCTCGTGGTAGAAGTCGTTGCCCTCGCGGGTGCGCTCGCCCACGCCGGCGAACACCGACAGCCCGCTGTGCTGGGTGGCGATGTTGTTGATCAGCTCGAGCATGTTCACGGTCTTGCCCACGCCGGCACCGCCGAACAGGCCGACCTTGCCGCCCTTGGCGAACGGGCACATCAGGTCGATGACCTTGATGCCGGTCTCGAGCAGCTCGTTGGTGGCGGCCTGGTCCTCGTAGCTCGGCGCGGGGCGGTGGATTTCCCAGCGCTCCTTGGTCTCGATCTCGCCGACCTCGTCGATCGGCTCGCCGAGCACGTTCATGATGCGGCCCAGGGTGGCGACGCCGACCGGGACCGAGACCGCGGCACCGGTGTTGTCGGCGATCAGGTTGCGCTTCAGCCCGTCGGTGGAGCCCAGCGCGATCGCGCGCACCACGCCGTCGCCGAGCTGCTGCTGCACCTCGAGAGTGATCTCGGTGTTCTGCACCTTCAGCGCGTCGTACACCCGCGGCACGCTGCCGCGCGGGAATTCGACGTCGACGACGGCGCCGATGATCTGGACGATCTTGCCCTGGTTGTTCATTTTGGGAAACTCCGCTGACTCTGTTTGATTCGTTTGTTGGGAATGGGGAATCGAGAATAGGGAATCGGAACGGTCAAGAGCTCCGGCTTTTTCGATTCCCGATTCTCGATTCCCCATTCCCTGCTGTTCAGACGGCCGCGGCCCCGCCCACGATCTCCGAGATTTCCTGGGTGATCGCCGCCTGGCGCGCCTTGTTGTACGACAGGTTGAGCGTGTCGATCAGCTTGGTGGCGTTGTCGCTGGCGGACTTCATCGCGACCATGCGCGCGGCGTGCTCGGAGGCCACGTTCTCCATCACCGCCTGGTAGACCAGCGACTCGATGTAGCGGGTCAGCACGTGCTCGAGCACGCGCTCGGCGTCGGGCTCGTAGATGTAGTCCCAGTCGTGCCGGGCCACCGTCTCGTCGGAGGCCGGCAGCGGCAGCAGCTGGTCGAACGCCGCGCGCTGGGTCATGGTGTTGACGAAGTCGTTGTAGACCAGGAACACCTTGTCGATGGTGCCTTCGCCGTAGGCGTCGAGCATCACCTTGATCACGCCGACCAGCTGCTCGACCTGCGGGGTGTCGCCCAGATGAGTCACGCTTGCCAGCATGTTCACCTTGAGGCGGCGGAAGAACGCGGTGGCCTTCTGGCCGATGGTCACCACGTCGACTTCGACGCCAGCCTCCTGGTGCTTGCGGATCTCGCCGAGCAGCTTGCGGAACAGGTTGTTGTTGAGGCCGCCGGCCAGGCCGCGGTCGGACGAGACGATCAGATAACCGACCCGCTTGATCTGCTTGCGCTCGACCAGGTACGGGTGTTGGAACTCGGAGTTGGCCTGCGCCAGGTGCCCGATCAGCTGCTTCATCGCCCGGGCGTACGGGCGCGAGGACTTCATCCGCTCCTGCGCCTTGCGGATCTTGGAGGCCGAGACCATTTCCAGCGCACGCGTCACCTTGCGGGTGTTCTGCACGCTCTTGATCTTGGTTTTGATTTCTCTGCCGCCGGCCATCTGCTCGCTCCGCTCGCGGGAATCGGGAATGGAGAATCGGGAATGGTCAAAGGCGCGATGTCCTGACCCTGCCCTTCATCTCTCCGTTCGCGACGCCCTGCTGCTCGATTCCCTATTCCCGATTCTCGATTCCCGCCGGCTCAGAACGAGCCGGTGGCCTTGAACTCCTCGATGCCCTTCTTGAACCCGGCCTCGATCTCGTCGTTCCAGTCGCCGCTGGCGCTGACCTTGTCCATCAGCTCGCCGGCGGTGTTGGCGAAGTGCGCATGCAGCGCCTCCTCGAACGCGCCGATCTTCGGCACCGGCACGTCGTCCATGTAGCCCTTGTCGACCGCGTAGATCGACAGCGCCTGGTTGGCGACCGGCATCGGCGCGTACTGCTTCTGCTTCATCAGTTCGGTCACGCGCTGGCCGCGCTCGAGCTGCTTGCGGGTGGCCTCGTCCAGGTCCGAAGCGAACTGGGCGAACGCGGCCAGCTCGCGGTACTGCGCCAGCGCGATGCGGATGCCGCCGGAGAGCTTTTTCATGATCTTGGTCTGCGCCGCGCCGCCGACGCGCGAGACCGAGATGCCGGCGTTCACCGCCGGGCGGATGCCGGCGTTGAACAGGTCGGTCTCGAGGAAGATCTGACCGTCGGTGATCGAGATCACGTTGGTCGGCACGAACGCCGACACGTCGCCGGCCTGGGTCTCGATGATCGGCAGCGCGGTCAGCGAGCCGGTCCTGCCCTTGACCTCGCCGTTGGTGAACTTCTCGACGTAGGCCTCGTTGACGCGCGCGGCGCGCTCGAGCAGGCGGCTGTGCAGGTAGAACACGTCGCCCGGGTAGGCTTCGCGGCCCGGCGGGCGCTTGAGCAGCAGCGAGATCTGGCGGTAGGCCACGGCCTGCTTGGACAGGTCGTCGTAGATGATCAGTGCGTCCTCGCCGCGGTCGCGGAAGTACTCGCCCATGGTGCAGCCCGAGTACGGGGCGATGTACTGCATCGCGGCCGACTCGGAGGCCGAGGCGGCGACCACGATGGTGTGCTCCATCGCGCCGTTCTCCTCCAGCTTGCGCACCACGTTGGCGATCGAGCTGTTCTTCTGGCCGATCGCCACGTAGATGCACTTGACGCCGGTGCCCTTCTGGTTGATCACCGCGTCGATCGCCACCGCGGACTTGCCGGTCTGGCGGTCGCCGATGATCAGCTCGCGCTGGCCGCGGCCGATCGGGATCATCGAGTCGATCGCCTTGTAGCCGGTCTGCACCGGCTGCGACACCGACTTGCGCCAGATCACGCCCGGGGCGATGGTCTCCACCGGGGCGGTCTGCGCCGCGGCGATCGGGCCCTTGCCGTCGATCGGCTCGCCCAGCGCGTTGACCACGCGGCCGAGCAGCTCGGGACCGGTCGGCACCTCGAGGATGCGCCCGGTGGTCTTGGCGGTGTCGCCCTCGCGCAGGTGCTCGTAGTCGCCCAGCACCACCGCGCCGACCGAGTCGCGCTCGAGGTTCAGCGCCAGTGCGAAGGTGTCGTTCGGCAGCTCGATCATCTCGCCCTGCATCGCGTCGGCGAGGCCGTGGACGCGCACGATACCGTCGGACACCGAGGTCACGGTGCCTTCGTTGCGCGCCTCGGCGGCCAGCTTGACCTTGTCGATGCGGGCCTTGATCAGTTCGCTGATTTCGGAGGGGTTGAGCTGGGTGGTTGCCATTGTCGTTTCCTTGTCGTGCGTCGCGAACTGCGCCGCGCGGGGTTCTCTTTGTTTGGGAATCGGGAATCGGGAATGGAGAATCGGAAAGCGGTGCGGCTGCGCTTTGAAGATTCCCTATTCCCGATTCCCGATTCCCGGCTTCACTGCGCCAACGCCGACTGCAGCCGCGCCAGCTTGCCGCGCAGCGAGCCGTCGATGACCACGTCGCCGGCGGCGATCACCGCGCCGCCGATCAGGGCCTCGTCGACCGCCGTCTCCAGCTCGACCTGGCGGCCGAAGCGCTTCGCCAGCGCGGCGCGGATGCCGTCCAGCTCCGCCGCCGGCAGCTCCGCCGCCGAGGTCACCGTGGCGCGCACGATCCGTTCGGCGTCGGCGCGCAGGTCCTCGAACTGCCCTGCGATCTCCGGCAGCAGCGCCAGGCGGCGGTTCTCCGCCAGCAGCGCCAGGAAGTCGGCGAACGGCTGCGCGGCGCCTTCCGGCGCCAGCAGCATCACCGCGTCGGTGTCGTCCAGCCGCGGATGGCCGAGCAGCGCGGCGACCTGCGGATCGGCCGCCATGCGCGCGGCGAAGGCCAGCGCCCGGGACCATTCCGCGAGGCCGCCGCCGTCGCGGGCGATGGCGAACGCGGCGCGGGCGTAGGGACGGGCGAGCGTGAGGGCCTGGGACATCGGCTCAGATCTCCGCGGCCAGCTCGTCCAGCAGCGCCTTGTGCGCGGCCGGATCGATCTCGCGGCGCAGCAGCTTCTCGGCGCCGCTCACCGCCAGCAGCGACACCTGGCGGCGCAGGTCCTCGCGGGCACGGTTGGCCGAGGCCTCGATCTCCGAATCGACCAGCGCCTTCTGGCGCGCGCCCTCGGCGATCGCTTCGACCTTGGCCGCATCGACGATCTGGTTGGCGCGCTGGTGGGCCTGCTCGATGATCTCGTTGGCCTTGGCGCGCGCGGCCTTGAGTTCGTCGTTGACCTTTTCCTGCGCCTGCGCCAGCGCCTTCTGGCTGTTGTCGGCGGCGGCCAGGCCCTCGGCGATCTTCTGCTGGCGTTCCTCGATCGCGCGCATCAGCGGCGGCCAGATGAATTTCCAGCTGAACCAGATCAGGATCGCGAACGCGATGCCCTGGCCCAGAAAGGTTGCGTTGATTTGCATCTCAGTCTTGCTCCGCTATGGCGAACGGGCGTCGGCGACGCCCGACCCTGGGATGCGCGGCGTGGTCGCCGCGCACCGGATCAGGAACCAGATCAGCCGCCGACGGCGCTGATGGCGGTACCGATCAGCGGGTTGGCGAACGCGAAGAACAGCGCGATGGCCAGGCCGATGATGAACGCGGCGTCGATCAGGCCGGCGAGCAGGAACATGCGGCCCGACAGCATCGGCACCAGCTCCGGCTGGCGCGCGGCGCTCTCGAGGAACTTCGAGCCCATGATGCCGATGCCGATGCAGGCGCCGAGCGCGCCGAGGCCGATGATGATGCCGATGGCGAGAGCGGTGTAGCCCTGGATGGCGGCGACGAGAGCGGTGAGTTCCATGGTGATTCCTCTGGCAGGGTGCAGGTGAAAGGGAGAAGGGTAACCGGGGATCCGGAAGCGTTCAGTGCGCCTCGGAGGACATCGACAGGTAGACCACGGTCAGGATCATGAAGATGAAGGCCTGCAGGGTGATCACCAGGATGTGGAAGATGGACCAGGCCGCGCCGGCGGCGACCGCGCCGAGGAAGGCCAGCGCCCCGCCCGCCTTGGCGCCCATGCCGGCTTCCATGAGCATGTTGCCGCCGGCCATGCCGAGCAGCGCGATCAGCAGGAACACCAGCTCGCCGGCGTACATGTTGCCGAACAGCCGCATCGCCAGGCTCACCGGCTTGGACAGGTACTCGATCACGTTGAGGCCGAAGTTCGGCAGCGCCAGCACCGCCTTCATGCCCGCGCCCTGGGCGTGGAACGGCGCGGTGAACAGCTCCTTGCCGAAGCCGAACGCGCCCTTGGCCTTGACCGCGAAGCCGAACATCAGCAGCAGCACCATGACCGCCATGGCGGCGGTGATGTTGAGGTCGGTGGTCGGCACCGCGCGGAAGTATCCCTGGCCAGCGGCCGCGGCCACGCCCGGGAAGAAGTCGACCGGGATCATCTTCAGGGAGTTCATCAGGAACACCCAGACGAAGATGGTCAGCGCCACCGGCGCGACGAAGCGGCGGTTGCCGTGGAAGACGTCCTTGACCTGGGTGTCGATGAAGGTGACGACGATCTCGATGAAGGCCTGGAATTTCGACGGCACCCCGGCGGTGGCACGGCGGCCGACCAGCCAGAACGTGCCCATGGCCAGCACGCCGATCAGCAGCGAGACCAGCAGGCTGTCCACGTTCAGGGTCCAGAACGCGCCCTCGCCGATCGAGACCTGCCAGTGCTGCAGGTGATGGGTGACGTATTCGCTCGGGCTTTCGGCGATGCGGAAAAGATCTGCAGGGATCATCGAAGCAACCAGGGCAAGCTCAACATGTACGCCAGGAACGCCGCCAGGGCGCCCGCCAGCACGAATCCCTCGGGCAGTGCGGCGCTTGCCATGGCCAGGGCCACGCCGGCGCCGATCACCAGCCACTTCAGCACCACCCCGACCAGCAACCGGGCGAACATGCGCCCGGCCGGGGCGACCGGCGACTGCCCCGCGGTGCGCCAGCCGAAGATCGCGAATCCGGCCGCGACCACGGCAGCGCCGGCGAGGAAGCCCGCCGCGGCGGGGCCGCCGGCGAGCGCCGCCAGCACCCCCGCGCCGACCAGCCCGGTCGCGGCCTGGACCAGCGGCAGCGCGTAGGCGGCGCGGCGGGTCCGGTCGGATCGGATTCTGGCGTGCTCGGGGGGCTGCAAAGCCGCAAAAGTATAGCAGTCGGGCAGTTTGAGCGGCAAGCGCCGGAGGTCCTGCGCGGCGGCGCGCTCCGGCGCTGCGCGCGCCGCGCCGCGAACCTCGCGCCAGCGCATCCGCGACGCCCGGGAACCTTCGCCTCCGGGCCCGGTCAGTCCTGCAGGCCCGCCGCTCATCCTCGTCGAATCTCCACGGCGGGCCCGCCAGCCCCGGCCTTCCCGGCCGGGGCTCGCTCTTTGCGCGGCGCACTCCCGCGACAGGGCGAAGCGCTGGCGGGACGCCGCTGCGGTGCCGACTCGCCTGCGCGCGCATCGCCGCGTCGCGACTTCCGTCGCTCCCACGAGGGGCGGCTGACATCGACCGCCCGATCGCCGAACGTGGCGCACGCCTGCCGCGCGGGGGCTTCACGTGGGCTGCATCGCGGTTGCGGCCAAATCCGGCGCGCGGCGGCGCAGCGTACGACGCCGCTCCCCACAACCAGGAGCACCCCAGTGACACGCATCCCACGCCTTGCCTGCGGGCTGTGCGTGGCGGGCAGCCTGTTGGCGCTGCCCGCGTACGCCCAGCAACAAGACGATCACCGATTCGCCCTGCGCCTGAGCGGCTTCAACCCGCAGGCGTCGCTCGCTTTCAGCGGAGAGGGCACGATCACCGACGGCACCGAGACCGCCACCTTCGACGACAGCGCGTCCTTCGGCATCGGCCGCGAGTGGCGCCCGCGCGGGTCGGCATCGTTCCGGATCAGTCCGCGCCAGCGGCTGATCGGCAATTTCTACGATTATCGGCGCGGCGAGTCCTGGAGCTTCGACGGCGGCACCCTCGATCCCGACGGCATTCCGGGCGAGGCCGAGATTCCGGCCGTCGAGGCGGACGCGCGCTTCGAGTTCGCCTTGGCCAACTTCAACTACGAGTTCGCGGTGGTCGACACTCCGACGTTCCAGTGGGGAGTGGGGCTGGGCGTCACCCATGCCCGGCTCGAAACGCAGCTGCGCGGCACCTCGACCGGCACCGACGAGCTCGATCCGGAATCGGTCGACGTGCGCTGGAAGCGCAGCGAATGGTCGCCCGGGCTGCATACGCGCCTGGCGTGGACGCCGGGCGAGAAATGGCGGATCAGCCTGGAAGGCCAGTACCTGGATGCGGATTGGGGCGATTTCCTCGAGGAGGAGGGCCATTTCGAGCGCGGCGGCCTGCTGGTCGAGTACATGGTCACCGAGCGCGTGGGCGTGCACGCCGGCTACGACTGGTTCCGGCTCAAGCTCGCCGACGGTTTCCGCGGCAGCATCGACGCGGGCGAGGCCGGGGATCCGGTCGGGATCGCGCGGCTGGACTACGACGGCACACTCACCGGCAGGCTGAAGGTGCACGGACCGCTGGCCGGCGTCAGCGTGCGTTTCTGAGCCTGCGGCGGGCGCACGGCCTGGTGCGCGGGCGCGCAACGCCGCCCGCCCGCGCGTCCGCCACAGCTCAGTCGACGAACTGCACGTCGTCGATGTAGATGTTGACGTCGTACGCGGTCTGCGCACGCATCAGCCAGATCGCGTCCAGCGTGACGCTGGCGCCGTCGATGGCGCCGTTGCTGCCGCCGACCCAGGCGCTCCACTGCGACGGATCCGCCAGGTCCCATTCCAGCCAGGTCCACTGGTTCGCGGCGATGGCGCGGGCCGTCGAACGCTCGGTGCCATCCGCGTCGTCGATGCCGATGCCAACGCGCATGCCGGTCCCGCCCGAGTAGACCCACAGGCCGATCCGTGCCGTCCCCGGCACGTGCGGGTTGGCCGCGGGCGCGCCGCCTCCGGAAAGCAGCCGCACCGACCAGTCTGCGGAGACGGCGGGATCGTCGCGCAGCAGCACCCGCAGCGAACAGTCGCCGTTGCGGCGGATGCCGCAGTCGCGCTGCGCCAGCGAGTCGGAAGACACCCCGACGGTGCTGCCGGAGTCGGTGGGCCTGCGGTCGAAGCGCCCGACGCCCGCTTCGAAATCTTCCAGCAACCGCGCCGTGCCCGGGTCGAGATTGGCGAGAAAGGCGTTGCGCATGCCGCCGGGCCGGCCGTTGCCGTTGTAATAGTGATCGGCGATCCAGCGCCAGCCGCGGCCATGGTCGGCCGCCCAGCGCTGACTGCCCCACTGGCTCATGCCACGGCCGTGGCCGAAGCAGCCGCGGCCATGGCCGACCTCGTCGGCCAAGCACGGCCAGCCGTTGGCGGGCGAGCCGTTGCTGCCGTTGCCGCAGGACAGGTCGGGGTTGCTGCAGGAGCGGCCGTCCGAGGGGTCGTCCCAGGCGTTGTTCTCGGCCGAGTACTCGCTGAAGGCGGCGCCGATACCGTCGCGGGTCAGCAGCACGCCGCGCGTGGCTGCCGCGGCGGCGACGGTGGCGGACCAGGCGCCGGAACCGAACACCTGGCAGGCGGTGCTGTTGCAGATGTCGTAGGCGGCCCCGACCGGATTGGCGACGTACCAGGCGGCGTAGCTGCGGTAGGCGATGGCGCCGGCCGCCAGCGCGTCCGGGTGCCACGAAGCGATCCACTCGTCGTCGAGGCCGCGCCCCACGTAGTCCTCGAACTCGTACACCGACACGCCGCTGCAGCTGCGGCCCGAGCAGCCGGTGCCGACGCGGATGCTCGCCGGCACGGCGATCGAGACGGAACTGCGCGCCAGCCGCGCCGCGTGGAGGACCTGCCCCGGGTCGGCCGGATCCAGCGCCTCGTCGCGGTCCGGAACATGCGCCTGCGGCGGCGGCGCGGACGTCCTGCCGGGCGCGCGCGCCAGCACGTGGGTCAGGTCCTGGCGGGCCTCGCCGCTGCCGCGCTCCAGGTCGATGACGTGGTGCGCGGCATCGGGCAGCAGGGCGATCCCCGCCACGCGCTGGCGCCGGTAGCCGGCGGCGTCGACGGTCAGCGTGGTCGCCCTCGGCAGCGCATCGGCGTGGCTGCCCGACGGGGCCGCGAGCAGCAGTTCGAAGGCGCCCTCGGCGTCGGTGACCGCGCGCGCGCCGCCCTGCGCCGCGACCACGGCGCCGGGCAATGCCGCGCCGCTGGCGCGGTCGTAGACGTGGCCGGTGAGCAGGCTGCAGTCGCCGCAGTCGAGGGCGGCGAGCGCCTTCCGGTGCAGCGTGGTGGGCGTGGCCGCCGGCGGCAGCCACAGCGTGACGGGCAGTGGCGCGGCGTCGAACGCCAGCCGCGCTCCCAGCGGTGCCTGGCCCGGGGCGGTGGCGGTCAGCAGGTAGTCGCCGGGCGCGATTCCCTTCAGGCGTGCGCCGCGGGGCGGGATGCGCGCCTCCAGCGGCGTGGCCTTGCCGGCCAGCGGGTGCAGCTCCAACCGGGCCTCCAGCGCTCGCCCGGTGGCGCTGTCGCGTACCCGGATGTGCGGCGCCGCGACCCTGTCGGCAGCGGCAAAGGCGCCTGCGCGCGCCGGCCCGCCGGCGGTTGGTGCGCTCGCGGCATCGCTCGTCGCGGCCTGCGCCATCGGGCGCTCGGCAACATCGCCACGGCTCGCCCATTCGGCGAAGGCCGCGGCCAGCGCCAGTAGCGCGCCGCATGCCAGCAGGAGCGCGGTGCGCGGTGGCCGCGCGCCGCGGCGGCGCGGCCCTCGGTCGGAAATGGTGGACATGGCATGGGCCTCCGTGTGGGTCGCCAGATCAGCAGCGGGATTCCTCCCGTAGGAGCGGCCCATGGCCGCGAAGGCCGCGGGTGCCTCCGGTGGGCGTTGCGGTGATTCCGGGCGTCGGCGAATGCGCGGGCCTTCGCGTGCATGGCACGCTCCTACGGAATATCCCGCCTGCGTGGGTGGGCGCTCGCGGAAGGCGGACCGCAGCATGCGGAGGCGATGCGACCGCCCCCGCATGCCGGTCCGGTCAGTTGCGGATCTGCACGTCGTCGATGTAGACGTTGACGTCGTAGCTGGTCTGGGCGCGGTACAGCCAGATCGCATCGAGCTTGACGGTGGCGGCGGTGATCGCGCCGTTGGCGTTGCCGACCCAGGCGTTCCATTGGGCGGAGTTGGTGAGACTCCACTCGACGTAGGTCCACTGGTTGGCGGGAACCGAACGGTTCACCGAACGCTCGGTCCCGTCGCTGTCGTCGATGCCCACGCCCACGCTCATGCCGCTGCCGCCCGACCAGACCCAGAAGCCGATCCGGCCGTTGGCGCGCGTCAGCGCGGTGTTGCTGCCCGGGTTGCCGGCGCCGGACAGCAGCCGCACCGCCCAGCTGGCGGAGCTGTTGGGATTGTCCTTGAGCAGCACCCGCAGCGAGCAGTTGCCGTAGCGGCGGGTGGTGCAATCGCGGGTCGCGGTCGACGCGGTGGAAATGCCGGTGGTGCTGCCGGAATACGCCGGGCTGGTGTTGAAATGCCCGACGCTGGACTCGAAACGGTCCAGATAGGTGGTGCCGCCACCGCTGCCCGGGTTGAGCAGGCCGTAGTAGTGGCCCCAGTTCCAGTTGATGCCCGGATCGGTGTGGGTCTGGCCGCTGAAGTGCTGGTGGCCCTTGATCCTGACGCTGGTCGGCAGCACGTTGATGCCGCTGCTGGGCGCGCCGCTGTAGGCCGCGGTGCAGCTGATCGCGCTGTAGCTGGCGCAGAAGTGCCGCACCAGCGCCGCCGAGGCGTTGTACATCGCGCTGGTGTACCAGGAGCTGTTGTTGACGTAGCCCTCGTGCTCGATGCCCAGGGTGTAGCTGTTGTGGTTGCGCACGTGCCAGCCGGTGTGGGCATGGCGCACCATCTGCGTGACCTGGCCGTCGGAGCTGCGGATCACGTAGTGGGCGCTGACGTTGGCCGAGGCGTTCTTGAACCAGGAGATCGTGCCGGCGTAGCTGCCCTGGGCCGTGTGGATGGTCACCGCACTGACCGTCGCGCTGCGCGAGGCGGTGTAGTTGGACGAGTGCGCGGGGTTCCAGATCGCAGGACCGTAGTCGGTGCTCAGCGGCTGCACGTCGGGACCCTTGGCGGAGGCGTCGCCGCGGCGCACCAGCCGCTCGCTGACCGGGTCGATGGCGTGCACTTCGGTCTCGATGCGGTCGCCTTCCACGTCCAGGCGCACGAACGGCGCGTTCAGCTTGACCAGGGTGTCGGCATCGAATGCCTGTTCCCATGCCACGGCCCGCTGCGGCACCACCATGCCCTTCTCGTTCACCCCGCGGTCCAGCGCCAGCAGCACGTCGAAGGCGAAACTGGCGCGGGCGTAGTCGCCGACCGCGCTGTCACCGGGGTCCTGGCCGAAACCGGCATAGCGGGCCAGCACTGCCGCCGCGTCCTCCGGCGCAGCCACCGTCTTGCCGCGCATCAACCGGTCCAGCAGCGCCGCGGCCGCGAGGATGTTGGTGGCCGGATCGGCCTTGATTCGCTCGGCCGGCACGCCCAGCAGCGCCGCCGCCTCGCCGACCTGGTCGGCGAAGCCGTCGCCGGCGTAGAGCCCCATGACCCCGTACGCGGCGGGCATGTGGTGATGGCCGTGGTTCTCCGCCTCGGGCGCAAGCGGTTGCCAGCGGCTCTGCACGTAGGCGATCGCCTCGAGGGTCCCGGCCGGGATCCGCGGATAGGCGGCATAGGCGCGGCGGAAATGTCCCGGATAGGCGGCGCGCTCGGCGCGCAGGCGGGTTTCTTCCTGACGCAGTCGCTGTTCAAGTGCGCGGGCGTCCGCCGTCGAGTGTGGTGCGACTTCGCTGTCGCGATCCATGCGGCGCGCATCTTCCGACACGGCCGTGGCGCTGGCCGCGGCCAGGACGGCGCCGCATAGCGCCTTCATCCCGAATCCCATCCTCATTGTCCTTCCCCTCTGCGCGCATTGGCGCTTTGCCGACCCCCCCTGCGCCGAACCGGCCCGTCGACTAGAGCAGAGGCCGGCAGCGGGGCACAGATGGGAGCCGCCCTAGGTCGGTGCGGGAAGCGCGACGCGCGTCCGGGGAAAGGCGACGGTGCGTCACAGTTGCGGAATCGTCCGGGTTCCACCCGCCGAAGGCTCAAGGTGGATCCCCGCCGAGGGTTCCTTCAGAGGAACCCAAATAAAAGCGACCAGGGCATATCGCTCTCGCTGTCGCTGCGAACGCAGGTCTCGAGTGCCAAAGGGACGAGGCCCAGTCCCGCTCGCCGCGCCTTCAGCCCCGCTTCGCTCTCGACAGGCCGTCGAAGGATGGCCCGGCCCGGTGCCTCGATGACGAAGAGCGTGCCATAGCGCTGCGGCTCGCCGAGGTCGTGCAATGCACGATCGACCAGCTCGGCCGCGCGGCGCCTCGACGCCCGGTCCAGGCCCGGGTCGGCGCTCCGCAGGAGCGCTTCGCCCAGGCGCAGCCGGAACTGCGGCTGGGAAGCGCTTCCCTCGAGAACCGAAAAGACTGCATCCATCCCGTCAAGACCGATCTCGGCAACCGTCGGCGGTTTCTGCAGATCGACAAGCGCCTGCAAGCGGGAAAGGCGCGAGGCTTCCCGTGGCGAAGCTGGCAGCGACGTGCTTTCCGGCGTGGAACCGGAATCGCCTGCATGTATCGCTGCCAGGGCCGCCGCTGCGGCAGCCTCGGCCGCAGCAGCTGCCTCTGCCGCCGCTTGCGAGTAGTCCGTGGCGTGTCGGTCCCTGTCCAGGGCGATCAGCCGATCGCGCAGCGCAGGGTTCGTCGCTACCGGGCGCGGTCCTGCGGCACGTCGCTCGCGCAGCGACTCCAGCCATTCCGGACCACCGGGACAACGATCGACGCTGGCCATGCTGATCGTGTTGGGCAGCGCGACGTGGGCCATGGCCGTGCCCGCCAGCAGTGCCGCGAGGATCGCGGCACAGGATGCCGTCGCCTTCACGGCTTCCGCTTCGGGAGGTAGAGATCGGTGATAGTGCCCTCGTACACCTCGGCCGCCATCGCCACCGATTCGCTCAGCGTGGGATGCGGATGGATGGTGTGGCCGATGTCGGACGCCTCGGCGCCCATCTCGATCGCCAGGGCCACCTCGGCGATCAGCTCGCCGGCGTGCGGGCCGACGATGGCGCCGCCGACGACGCGGTGGGTCGCCTCGTCGAACAGCAGCTTGGTGAAGCCCTCGCCGCGGCCGATGCCGACCGCGCGCGCCGACGCGGCCCACGGGAACTTGCCGACGCCGATCTTGATCCCCTTGGCCTTCGCCTCGGTCTCGGTGACGCCGACCCAGGCGATCTCGGGATCGGTGTAGGCGACCGACGGGATCACCCGCGAAACCCACTCCTTCTTCTCGCCAGCGGCGACTTCGGCCGCCAGCTTGCCCTCGTGGGTCGCCTTGTGCGCCAGCATCGGCTGGCCGACGATGTCGCCGATCGCGAAGATGTGCGGCACGTTTGTGCGCATCTGCCGGTCGACGTCGATGAAGCCGCGCTCGCCCACCCGTACCCCGGCCCTGTCGGCGTCGATCTTGCCGCCGTTGGGCACGCGGCCCACCGCCACCAGCACCCGGTCGAACAGTTTGGTCTCCGGGATGCTCTCGCCCTCGAAGCTGCAGGCGATGCCGTTCTTCTGCGCCTTGGCCTCGACCACCTTGGTCTTGAGATGGATCGCCACGCCCTGCTTCTTCAGCCGGTCGGCCAGCGGCTTGACCAGATCCTTGTCGGCGCCGGGCATCAGCTGGTCGGCCAGCTCCACCACGGTGATCTCGCTGCCGAGCGCGCGGTAGACGGTGGCCATCTCCAGGCCGATGATGCCGCCGCCGACCACCAGCAGCTTCTTCGGCGTGCCCGCCAGCTCCAACGCGTCGGTGGAGTCCATCACCCGCGGGTCGTCCCAGGGAAAACCCGGCAGCTTCAGCGCCTGGCTGCCGGCGGCGACGATGCACTGCTCGAAGCGCACCAGCTGCGTGCCGCCCTTGCCGTCGTCGACCTCGATCTCGTTGGGCGAGACGAAGGCGCCGCTGCCGGCCAGCACCCGCACCTTGCGCTGCTTGGCCATGCCCGCCAGGCCCTTGTTGAACTGGCCGACCACCTTCTGCTTGTGCGCGCGCAGCGCGTCCAGGTCGATCTTCGGCTTGCCGAACGCGATGCCGTAGTCGGCGGCGTGCGCGGCCTCGTCGATGACCGCCGCAGCATGCAGCAGCGCCTTGGACGGGATGCAACCGACGTTGAGACAGACCCCGCCCAGCGCCTGGTAGCGCTCGACCAGCACCGTGTCCAGGCCGAGGTCGGCGGCGCGGAACGCCGCGGTGTAGCCGCCGGGGCCGGCGCCGAGTACCAGCAGCGCGCATTCGACGTCGGCCTGGCGGCCGCTGTGCGGCGCCGGCTTCGTCTCCGGCGGCTCGGCCGGTGCGCGGTGCGACTTCGCCACCGGCGGCTTCGCGGGGCCGCCGGCCGGCGCATCGGCTGCACCCGCGTGCGGCGCGTTCGCGGTGCCCTCGTCGCCGGAAGCGCCGGCTTCCGCGCCTTCGGTTTCGAGCAGCACCACCACCTCGCCTTCGGACACGCTGTCGCCGACCTTGACCTTGACTTCTTTGACCACGCCGGCGGCGGACGACGGCACCTCCATGGTCGCCTTGTCGGACTCCAGGGTGACCAGGCCTTGGTCCTTGTCCACCCGGTCGCCGGACGCCACCAGCACCTCGATCACCGGCACGTCGGAAAAATCGCCGATGTCCGGCACCTTGATCTCGATGGTCTGGGCCATGGGGAAGCTCCTTCAGGATTTGGATGTCGGTGGCGCGTCGGGCGCGTCGGGCACCGCTTCCGCGGCGATCTCCCGTTCCACGTCCTGTTGCGCGTCGTTGCCCGCGAACTCGGCGCGTTCATGCTGTGGCAGTTCACTGGCGCCTGCGTCGTCCGGCGCCGTATCGGTCGATTCGGACGCCGCGCCGTGCAGTGCGGCGAGCGCGGCTTCGCCGCGCAGCCCGAACAGGCTGCGCAGGTGCAGGTCGCGCTGCGGGAACGGGATCTCGATGCCGTGGCGCTTGAGCGCGGTGTCCAGTTCCCAGAGATAGGCCGCCTCGATCGCCGCATTGCGGCGCGCCGCTGCCTCGTTGAGCCATACCGCCAGGATGAACTCGACCGCGCTGTCGCCGAAGCCGACCAGCCACACCTGCGGACGGCGGTCGCCCTCGGTGGCGAGCGTGAAGGGCACCGCGGCCGCGGCCTCGAGCGCCGCCTTCTTCACCAGCTCCTTGTCCACGCCGTAGGCGACCCCGAAGCGCACCCGGATCCGGCGGTTGATCGAGCCATGGGTCCAGTTGACCACGCGGCCGCTGACGAACTCGGAGTTGGGAACGATGACGTCGATGCCGTCGTTGGTGGTGATCAGGGTGGCGCGGATGTTGATCGCGCGCACGGTGCCGCGCAGGTCGTCGTCGAGCTGCACGAAGTCGCCCACCTTCAGCGAGCGGTCGAACAGCAGGATCAGGCCGGAGATGAAGTTGCTGAAGATGGCCTGCAGGCCGAATCCCAACCCCACGCCGATGGCGCCGGCGAAGATGGCGAACTTGGTCACGGGGATGCCGGCCAGGTCCAGCGCCACCAGAAAGCCCACCAACAGCAGCACGTAGTGCACCAGCCGCGAGACGGTGTACAGGGCGGCCGCGTTCACCCCCTGGTGGCGCTCGCCCCAGCGGCCGATCGTCCGCCGCAGCAGCGCCGAGAGCAGCCACGCCGCCAGCAGCGCCAGCAGCGCGAACAGCAGGCCGCCCAGGGTCAGGCGCAGCCCCGAGAAGGCGACCAGCGGCTGCTCCAGCAGGGGCTGCAGCCCGGCCCAGCCGCGCTCGACCATGCCGCCGTCGGCAGGCGCCGGCGGGGGCGGCGTGGCCTTCATTGCGGCCGCTGCGGCGGCACGACGGTATTCTGGTCGTACACCAGCCGCCAGTCGCCCTGCTCGCGCGCGAACAGCAGCGACAGCAGCGCTTCGCGCCCGGTGGCGTAGCTGCCGTCGGCCTGGCGCTGCTGCGACAGGTAGTGCACCAGGGCGATGCCGGTTTCGCCGAATTCCCGCACCTGCCGCACCTCGAAACGCATGCGCCAGTCGTCCTCGGCGAACCAATCCTGGTGCAACCGGCGGTACTCCTCGCGGGTATCGAGCACCCTGCCGTCGGGCAGGATCAGGGTCAGCGCATCGCCGCGGGTGACGGTGGCCAGCAGCGCGTCCAGGTCCCGGGCCTGGATCGCCTGCAGGTGACGGTCCAGAGTCTCGCGCAAGGCCGTGGCGGCGCCGCCCGGCTGCGCCGCGGCCGCAGCCGCGGCGAGCGACAGGCATCCGCCCAGGAGCAGGACGCGCCAGCGACCTCCCCGGCTCACAGCAGCACCCGGCGCATGTCGCCGAGCAGCTGCGCGAGGTGGGCGGTGAAGCGCGCGGCGGCGGCGCCGTCGATCACCCGGTGGTCGTAGGACAGGGACAGCGGCAGCAGCAGGCGCGGCTGGAAGGTCTTGCCGTCCCAGACCGGCTTCATCGCCGACTTCGACACGCCGAGGATCGCCACCTCCGGCGCATTGACGATCGGAGTGAAGCTGGTGCCGCCGATGCCGCCGAGCGAGCTGATCGAGAAGCAGCCGCCCTGCATGTCCGCCGGTCCGAGCTTGCCGTCGCGGGCCTTCTTCGCCAGGGCCGAAGTTTCCTGCGCGATCTCGATCACGCCCTTGCGGTCGACGTCGCGCACCACCGGCACCACCAGACCGCCGGGGGTGTCGGCGGCGAAGCCGACGTGGAAGTATTTCTTCAGGGTGAGGGTCTCGCCGGCCGCGTCGAGCGAGGCGTTGAACTGCGGATACTTCTGCAGCGCGGCCACGCTGGCCTTCATCAGGAAGGCGAGCATGGTGAGCTTGATGCCGGCCTTCTCGTTCTCCTTGTTCAGGGCGACGCGCAGCGCCTCGAGCTCGGTGATGTCGGCATCGTCGTGCTGGGTGACGTGCGGGATCATCGCCCAGTTGCGCGCGAGGTTGGCGCCGGAGATCTTCTGGATCCGCGACAGCGGCTTCTCCTCCACCGCGCCGAACTTCGAAAAATCGACCTTCGGCCAAGGCAGCAGGTTGAGACCGCCGCCGGCAGCGCCCGCTCCCGCGGCCGCGGGGGCGCCCCCGCCCCGCATCACGCCCTTGACGAACTGCTGCACGTCCTCGCGGGTGATGCGCCCGCCGCGTGCGCTGCCGGTCATCCGCGCCAGGTCGACGCCGAGCTCGCGCGCGAACAGGCGCACCGCGGGGCTGGCGTAGGGCACCTTCTCCGGCATCACCGCATCGGCGTCGAAGCGCACCGGCGGCTCGCCGCTGCCCGGCACGCGCCGCTGCATCGAGGCCTCGGCGATGCCGTCCGGGCGCCGGCCGGGCGATGCCGGCTCGGCGGCGGTGTCGTCGGTGGCATCGGCCGGCGCCGCCGCCTCGGGCTGCGCGGGCGCCGGGCGCGACGCACCGCCCTCGCCCTCGCCCTCGATCCTGGCGACCACGCTGCCCTCGGACACCTTGTCGCCGACGCCGACCTTCAGTTCCCTGACCACGCCGGCGAACGGCGCCGGCACTTCCATCGTCGCCTTGTCCGACTCCAGCGTGACCAGGCCCTGGTCGGCCTCGACGCGGTCGCCGACCGAGACCAGCACCTCGATCACCGGCACGTCGTCGAAATCGCCGATGTCCGGTACCAGGGCGTCCTGCACTCCACCGGACGAGGCCACGGGTGCGGCCGCCGCGGATCCGTCCGCGGCCGGCGCCTGCTGTCGGCGCGGCTCGTCGGGCTTGCCGGAATCGTCGTCGCTTGCGGCCTTTCCGCCGCCGCCCTCCGACCCGCCGGACTTCGCCGGACCGGCCTTCGCGTCGGCATCCTCGACCATCGCCACCACGCTGCCTTCCGCGACCTTGTCGCCGACGCCGACCTTCAGTTCCCGGATCACGCCGGCGAACGGCGCCGGCACTTCCATCGTCGCCTTGTCCGACTCCAGCGTGACCAGGCCCTGGTCGGCCTCGACCCGATCGCCGACCGACACCAGGACTTCGATCACCGGCACGTCGTCGTAGCCACCGATGTCCGGGACGCGCGCTTCCTTCAGGTCGGCCATGCGGCTCTCCGCGTTGCGAGGGGGGAAGAGCCGTATTGTGGCCGCAGCGGCGCCGGCCGCCAACCGCGACGAAAAAAAGCCCCCGGGGGATGCGGGGGCGGAGGGAGTGCGGCGGCATGCGGCCGTCGCCGGGGGTCAGGTGCCGTCTGCGCGGCGCCTCGATTTGCGCTCGACCCGCAGCAGGTCGAGGGGGCGGCCGTCCGGCAGCCGGTACTGGAGGGCATCGTCGATGCGGTCGAGCGTCTCCATCCGGGCGCACAGGTCGTCGGCCTTGCGTCCGAGCGCCTCGGCGCGCGGCTCGATCAGCGCTTCCAACTCCGCGTCCAGGTTCTCCATCCGCTGCATGCGCGCGATATCGCCGCTGAACGCGGCACGGACCGCGCCGCCGACGATGTCGCCCATCACCGTCGGCAGCACCTCGCGCACCGCCAGCCCGATCGCATCGCCGAGCTCCCGGCTGCTGTACCGGCTGGCGGACACGGAGCCGGCCAGCCGCCGGTCGAGCTTCGCCCGGGCGGAGTCGAGCCTGCGACGGGTGGAGTCGGGATCGCTGCTGAAACCGGCAGCGACTTCGCCAAGGGCGATGAATGCGATCTCGGCGGCCTCGCGGCCGATGTCGCGGGCCAGCGGCACCACCGCCCGCGCCTCGCGCTCGTACTCCACCAGGCGCCGGCGGTCGGCGTCGTCGAGCGCAACCCAGGCGTCGTCCACGAACAGCCGGCCCTGGCGCATCACCAGCCGGTGCGGGACGCCGGAATCGCGGGTGAGGATGACGCTGCGCTCGGAGAGCGAGAAGTCGTAGTCGCTGTCCACGTCGCAGGACACATCGACGTTGCCCGCGCCGAACGCCCCGCCGCACGCCAGCAGCAGCGCCGCTGCCGTCAACCATCGCTTCATGCGCATGCCCGTCTCCTCCCGTTGCCCTGGCGCCGATTCTGCGCCGGCCAGGCATGGCGGACGTGTGCCGGTGGATGGCATGACTTTCGTCAGGTCGCGGCCAGGTCTCTGAAGCGCCGGTGAAACGCAGGCGCCGACCCTCGCCTGCGGGCGAAGCGCGGTTCACTTGACGGTCGCTACGGTGGCCGCGCCCTCTCCCCGGGGCACGAATCCAACAACGAGGAGATCCCCCATGGCTTCAATTCGCACA
The DNA here is from genome assembly GCF_013425525.1 of Luteimonas salinisoli. Classification (GTDB taxonomy): domain Bacteria; phylum Pseudomonadota; class Gammaproteobacteria; order Xanthomonadales; family Xanthomonadaceae; genus Luteimonas; species Luteimonas salinisoli. Next base: position 96,082 of record NZ_JACCKA010000029.1, read on the forward strand.
CTTGGCCTCGCCACCGCGGTCGCGGCCGTGCTTGCCAGCCCGCTCGCCCTCGCCCAGGACCAGCGGGACCAGGACGTCGCCCGCACTGGCGACACCGCAGCGGGCAAGCGCTTCTCGGTGGTCGGCGGCGTGGCCCTGCTGCAACCCGAGGCCGACCCGATCCCCGGCTCCCGCATCGACGTCGATGGCGGCCCCGCCCCGACCCTGAGCGCCACCTGGCACGCCACCGACAACATCGGCGTCGAGCTGTGGGGCGCCGCCGACAAGTTCAACCATCGCGTGCGCGGCGACCAGGGCAAGATCGGCACCATCGAGCAGCAGCCGGTGGCGCTGAGCGGCCAGTACCACTTCGGCCAGGCCGACACCACCTTCCGGCCGTTCGTCGGGCTGGGCTACTACGAGTCCAACATCAGCAACGAGGACCTCAACCCCGGCGGCGACCACGTCGGCCTGACCACGCCGAAGGGCGCGATCGGCACCGTGGGCCTGGACTTCAACATCAACCCGACCTGGTTCGCCCGCGCCGACGCGCGCTACATGCGCGCACGCGCCGACGCCGAACTGGCGGGCGAGACCATCGAGCGCGACATCAAGCTCGATCCCTGGACCGTGGGCGTGGGCGTCGGCGCGCGATTCTGATCCCCGCTGCGCAGGACCGGGCGGCCTACGGGCCGCCCGGTGATCTCCGTTGCGCGTCGCTGCCGGCTTCCAACCCGCCGCTCAGTCGCCGATGACGCGCAGACCGAACACCATGTCGGCACTGTCGACGTATTGCGCGCTGCCGCTGATGTTCATGCGGATCGTCGTGCTGCGCTTGAAGAACTGCCTGGCCTGCTGCTCGGTCAGGCCGTAGTTGTCCACCAGCCTCTGTCGCGTGACGAAACCGGCGATGCAGGTCGCGGTATCGCGCTCGCGCGATGAGATCTGCACCCCGCCCGGCAGCGGCACCTCGAGGATCTCGGTGTTCGAGACCGAAGTGGTCAGCCGGCCGTTGAACGGCAGGCCGGTGCCCGGGTCGATCAGCGTCGGATCGTCGAGCACCGGATTCTCGATCGTCAGCGTCGGCTGGTACCACAGCCGCCCGACCACCGCGGCGCCTCCGGGCGGATTGGGATTGCGGTAGGTGATCCCGAGCCAGGGCGAGAACCAGTGGCAGAGCAGCGAGTGCGCCGCGTTCTTGGGCAGGGTGATCCGGGCCACGTCCTCGAACGCGAAGCTGGTGGTCGCCGGGGACGGCAGCAGCTCGGCGCATGCCCCGCCGACGGTGTCGCCGGGGAGCGGCGGCCCGCAGGCCGGCGCCAGTGCGATGTTCATCTGGGCCGTGCCCAGCCACTTCAGCGTCCTCCCGAACGAATCGACGTCGTACACGTCTTCCGGAGTCACCGCCCGGGCGGCCCCTGTCGCGGTCGCGGCGTCCTGGATGCGCGTCGCGCGCCGCTGGCGCACGGGGTCGGTGAGCAGGTCTCCGGAATCGCGTTCCAGAGCCTCCGGCGGCGGTGCTGGCCGGGAGCCGGTGGCGTGGGTGGCCGAAAGGGCCAGGGTGGCGGCGATCGCGGCCGTGCCGGCGATACGACGGATCGAGGGTTTCATGGGCATCCTCCTGGAGGTACCGGGATCGGTACTCCAGAAGCCAACGCAAAACGGGGCGCCTTTCGCCTCCGCCGATCGCCAGAAAAAGCAAAACCCCGGCGCGGCCAGACCTGCCCGAGTCTCCGCTCTCCGGCCCGATCGCCACGTGCTCGCCAGCGGGCCGGGGGATGCGTGACAACCAAGCGAGTATCGGGGAGCGACTTGGCACGTATCCCCCGGCCCGCCGCCCGGGCCGCGTCAACCGCCGGTGACCCGGCGGATTCTGGCGCTCAGGCCGCGCGCGTAGGCGACGTGATACCCCAGCAGTAGCCCGGCGGCCGCGAACAGCCCTGCGGGTTCGGTCAGCAGTTGCCACCACCAGACCGGCTCTCCGGGATCGACCGGCTCGCCGTGCCAGCGACGCCAGAACTGCCACCCCGCCAGCAGTACCCGCGCCGCCACCAGCCAGGTTAGCGCCAGCACCAGGGCCCGGTTGGGGGTGTAGTGCAGCCCGGCCGCAGTACGCTCGAACCGGGTGGCGCGCAAGCCGGCCAGCGCCACCAGCACCCCGGCGAGCAGCCCGCCCAACGCGTGGGCGAAGGCGCCGCCAACCCACGTCCCCGCCAGCGCGGAGGCGAGCAGGAACAGCCCCGTCGACAGCATCAGCAGACGGGCATTGAACCCGGCCAGCCAGGCGTTCCCGAGCCGGCGCGCGCTGCCGCTGCGATAGCGCAGCCACAGCCCCAGCGGCCACAGCAGCACCAGCGCGGCGAACGCGAACAGCAGCACGATGGGGATCAGCAGCAAGGGCATCGGCCCAGCATGGCCGCCGGCGGGTGAAGCCGGTGCGCGGCCCCCGATCGTGGCGCCGGATCAGGGCACGGCACCCGAGCGCACGCGCTCGCGGCGCAGCAGATACAGGCCGCTGGCGATGATGATCGCCGCGCCGATCCAGGTCGGAGTGTCGGGCAGGACGCCCCAGACGCCGATGTCGAGCAGCACCACCCAGACCAGGCCGGTGTACTCGAGCGGCGCGATCCGCGACGCTTCCGCCAGCCGGAAGGCGTGAGTGAGGGCCACCTGCGCCAACGCCCCGGTGATGCCGACGCCGGCCACCGCCCACAGGTCCTGCGCCCGCATCGGCCGCCAGTCCGGCCAGGCCAGCGCGCCGGCCCCCAGCGCCAGCAGCACCAGGAACCAGAACACCATCGCCTCGGTGCTGTCGCGCTGCGCCAGGATCCGCACCGTGATCGCCGCGGCGGCATAGCAGGCCGCCGCGGCCAGCAGGGCCAGCCCGGCCAGGGTCATCATCCCCTCGCCGGTCGGCCGCAGCACCACCAGCACCCCGGCCAGGCCCAGCACGATGGCAGTCCAGCGCCGCGGCCCGACCCGCTCACCGAGAAAAGGTACCGCCATCGCCGTGATCAGCAGCGGCGCCACGAACACGATCGCGTACGCGGTCGACATCGGCATCCGCGCCAGGCCGTAGACGAACCCGACCATCATCGCGATGCCGAGCGCGCCACGCACCAGGTGCAGGCGCCAGTGCACCCGCAGCAGGGTCGCCGCGCGGCCGCCGAGCAGCACCCAGGCGAACACCAGCGGCAGCGCCGCGGCGCCGCGCAGGGTGGCCACCTGGAGCGGCGGGTAGTCGGCCGCCAGCCATTTCAGGCCGGCATCCATCAGCGCGAACAGCGCCACCGCAAGCAGCATCCAGGCGGCGCCGCGGCGCGAAGGGTCCGGCGTGGGCGATGCGGACACTGGGGCGGGCCGGTTGCGGGCGGCATAGATTAGGCGCTGGCCAGGACGGTCGCCATCGGCCCGTCCCTCCCGCTGACGGAGGACGAAGACTCCATCCGCGCCCGCGCCCCGGCGGCGGCGGCGCGCGACCGGTGGTCGCCGCGACGCGCTACGCTGCCCGCCCGGGAGGCCGACGATGACCGAGAATCCAGCCGGCACAGATCCGATCGCCGACACCCGCCGCTGGCTGCAGCGCGCGGTGATCGGCCTCAACCTGTGCCCGTTCGCCAAGGCGGTGGCGGTCAGGGATCAGGTGCGCTTCGCGCTCAGCGACGCGGCGACGCCGGAGGCGCTGCTGCAGGCACTGGCGGCCGAGCTCGCGCTGTTGCGCGATACCGATCCCGACGCGGTCGACACCACCCTGCTGATCCACCCGCGGGTGCTGGGCGACTTCCTCGACTACAACGACTTCCTCGACGCCGCCGACGCGCTGGTCGCGTCGATGGGCCTCGACGGCGTGCTGCAGGTGGCCAGCTTCCATCCGCGCTACCGCTTCGCCGGCAGCGGCGAGGACGACATCGAGAACTTCAGCAACCGCTCGCCCCATCCGATGCTGCACCTGCTGCGCGAGGACAGCGTGGCCCGGGCGGTGGCCGCCTACCCGGACCCGGACGTCATCGTCGAGCGCAACCAGCGCACCCTGCGCCGGCTCGGCCGCGCCGGCTGGCGCGCCCTGCTGACCTGGGAGACCGGTCCGGAGCGCGGCTAGCCCGCGGCTGCGAACAACCGTTCGCGCTCCGCGGCGCCGACCTGTCGCCACTCGCCCTCGGCCAGCGCGTCGAGCGCGAGGCCGCCGACGCGGCTGCGGTGCAGCCGTACGACGCGGTTGCCGGTTGCGGCGAACATTCGCCGCACCTGGTGGTAGCGGCCCTCGGCGAGGGCGAGCCGCGCGCGCCGGTCGTCGAGCGGCTCGAGCTTCGCCGGCTTCAGCGGCGTCCGCTCCGATTCCAGCACCAGGGTGCCGCTGGCGAACAGCGCCGCCTCGTCGCCGCGCAGCGGCTCGGCGAGTTCCGCCTCGTACACCTTGGGAAGATCGGATTTCGGCGCGATGATCCGGTGCAGCAGCGCGCCGTCGTCGGTCAGCAGCAGCAGGCCGCTGGTGTCGCGGTCGAGGCGTCCGACCGTCGACAGCTGCGGCGAGCGCAGCCGGAAGCGCGGCGGCAGCAGGTCGTAGACCACCCGACCGGGATCGCGCATGGAACAGGTGTAGCCGGTCGGCTTGTGCAGCATCAGCAGCATCCCGTGCGCGGGATCGAGCGGCGCGCCGTCGACCCGCACGGCAGCGTGCGCCACCACGTCGTCGGCGTACAGCGGGGCGCCATCGGCGTCGGTGACGCGCCCCTCGCGGCACAGCGCCGCGACCTGCCGGCGGCTGCCGTAGCCGAGGTTGGCGAGCAGGCGCACCAGCTTCACGGGCGCGCCTTCCGCGCCTCGACCACCTTGAAACCGTCCTGTTGCGCGACGATGCGCACCTCGCCGAAGCCCGCGCCCAGCGCCTGCTCGTAGGGCAGCTGGCGGTTGGCGACCAGCCAGAGAGCGCCGCCGGGCCGCAATGCCTGCGCGGCGACCTCGATGAAGCGGCGGCCGAGCTCCGGCCGCGGCGCCCGTCCCTGGCCGTGGAACGGCGGGTTGCTGACGATGAAATCGTACCGCTGCGGCAGGCCTGCGGCGACGTCGTGCCAGTACAGGCCGAGCTCCACGCGCCCGACGTGCCCGGCGAGGTTCGCCCGCGCCAGGTCCAGCGCGCGCTTCTCCGCCTCGAACAGGTCGAGGGCGGCGATCTGCGGGCAGCGCTCCAGCAGCTCGGCCGCAAGATAGCCGTAGCCGGCGCCGAGGTCGGCGCCGCGTCCGGCAAGGGTCGACGGGAGGTGCGCGGCCAGCAGCGCCGAGGCGGCGTCGATGCGATCCCAGGCGAAGACGCCCGGGCGGCTCAGGAAGCGGCCGCCGGCGACCGGGCGTGGCGCATCCAGGCCGCGCCACTGCGCGGCGAGCCCGGCATCGCCCCCGCCACGACCCGGATGCGCCCAGAACACCCGGCACTTGTGCTTCGAGAGCGCCGCCACCGGTCCGGCGATGCGCGCCAGGTCGGCCTGCCCCGATTTCGCACCCTCGTCGTTGGCGACGCTGGCGACGACCGCGCCGCCCTCCGCGACGCGCTCCAGGGCGTGGGCATAGAGCGCCCGCGCCTCGTCGCGCTGCCGCGGCGGCAGCAGCAGCACCAGGGGATGGCGCGAATCGCCGCCCTCCTCCACCCGGTAGCCCTCGCGCTGCAGCGCCTCGAACTGCGGCCGGAAGGTCTGCTCGCACAGCACGCCCCCGCGTCCGCGACGCGCCAAGGCCGCGCCCGGGCGCGCGCGCAGGAACAGGACCGGGGGCTCGTCGGCGGCATCCGGCCAGGCGAGCTGGCCGTCGGCGAACGGCAGCAGCAAGGTCTCGAGTGCGGGATCGCCTTCGGCGCTCGGCACGGACGGCACACCATCTTGCGGACGAAGGCGGATTCTACGCGCGGCGGGCATTGGCCTGGCTACCGCAGACAGCGGCCCGCCTGCTGTCGCCCAGCGTGCGAAGACCGATGCGGCCAGCCATGGGTGGTATCGCTGCCGCTGCCGACGAAGGCTCGCACGGCTCGCGACGATGGCTGTCACCTGCGACCTGACCCTCGTAGCCGCGGCCCGTGGCGGAACGTGGTCACGGATTCGATGCGGCATGTTTCGCGTTGCCCGACGCGCCTTGGCAGCGCGACGATGAACCAACGATACAATGCCAACCATTGCTTCATCGCATGCAAACGCCACGCCTGCCAACGTCGATGCGCCCCCATCAGCCCAGGAGCCCTGCATGCGCGCACTCTTCGTCGGCGGCGTGGTCGACAACAGCGAACTGGACCTGGAAGGCGACAGCCCGCCGCTGCACTACCCGCCCGATGGCGGCGCCGGCCGATCGCGCTACCGCCTGCACCAGATCGGGCGTCAGGACGGCGCCGTCGCCTATGCCGTCTACGGTGCGCCCGAGCTGCCCGCCGAACACATCAGGCAGGTCGCCGACGAGCGCGCCTACGCCCGCAGGTTCGAGGCCGAGCCCCACGACGTGGAGCACTGAGGCGGCGCCGACCCAGCCGAGCGCAGGCGAGCGCCGTGCGCACGTTGCCGCAGGCGCTCAGCCCTGCAGTTCGCGCAGGGTCACCGACGGCGGCGCGTCCAGCACGCGCCGCGTCGCCACCAGCCCCGCCAGCAGGGTCATCAACATCCCGAGCCCGCCGCCGGCAGCGGCCAGGCGCCAGTTCGGGGTCCACGGCAGGTCGAACACCTGGCTGGCGACCACGCCGGAGAGCACCGAGGCGGCGATCGCCGCCACCAGCCCGGACAGCAGGCCGATTGCGGCGAACTCCGAGGCCTGCGCCAGCCGCAGCTGGCGGCGGCTGCCGCCGAGCACGCGCATCACCCCGCCCTCGAGCAGGCGCTCGTCCTGGCTGGCGCTCACCGCGGCCAGCAGCACCAGCACCCCGGCGCCCAGCGAGAACCAGAACACCGCCTGCACCACCACCGACACCTGGTCCGCGGTGTTGCGCACCTGGGCCAGCACCGCATCGACGTCGATCACCGACAGGTTCGGATAGCGCTCCACCAGGTCGGCGGTGAAGCGGGTGCGCTCAGGCGGCACGCTGACCGCGGTGATGTAGCTGGCCGGATAGCCGTCCAGCGCCCCGGGCGAGGCGAGTACGAAGAAGTTCGGCCGGAAGCTCTCCCACTCCACGCTGCGCAGGCTGGTGATCGGCGCCTCCAGGCGCTGGCCGGCGATGTCGAAGGCGACGCGGTCGCCGATGCGCCAGCCCAGCGATTCGGCGAAGCCCTCCTCCACGGAGAACTCCGGGCTAGCCGGCGCGCCTTCCCAGAACGTGCCGGCAGTCACCTTGTTGTCGTCGCGCAGCGCCTCGGCCGTGGACAGATTGAACTCGCGCTCGGCGCGCCGCCGGGTGCGGGGGTCGGAATCGGCGTACTGCCCGCCGCCCACCGCCTCGCCGTTGTGGGCGAGCAGGCGCGCGCGCACCATCGGGAACAACACCGGCGGGTCGATCCGCTGCTCGTCCATGAACCCGCGTACGCCGTCCAGCTGATCGGGCTGGACGTTGATGATGAAACGGTTCGGCGCGTTCTCGGCCAGCGCCATCTGCCAGCGGTCGAGCAGATCGGTACGCACGAAGGTCAGCAGCAACAGCGCCATCAGCCCCAGCCCCAGCGCCGAGATCTGCGCGATGCTGGTGCCGGCGCGGCGGCTCACGTTCGCCAGTCCGTAGCGCAGACTTCCGCGCAGGCGCGTGCGCAGCCGCCGCAGCAGCACCACCAGGCCCCAGGCCAGCAGCGCCAGGACCGCCAGGGTGGCGACGATGCCGACCAGCATCGCGCCGGCCAGTTCGGCCGAGCCGGCCTTCCACCACAGCAGCGCGCCCAGCCCGCCCAGGCCCGCCGCGGCGACCAGCAGGGCGCCGGGCTCCACCGGATCGAGGTCGCGGCGCAGCACCCGCAGCGCCGGCACCCGCCGCAGTGCCAGCACCGGCGGCGCGCCGAACGCCATCAGCACCACCAGCCCGACGCCGTAGCCCTGGAGCACCGGCAACCACCCGGCCGGCGGCAGCGACAGCTGCAGCGCCGATGCGATCCAGCCCGCCACCGCCCACTGCAATGCGAACGCCAACACCACGCCCACGGTGCCGGCGATCAGCCCGAGCAGCAGCAGCTCGCCGACGTGGATGCCGACCAGGGTGCGCTGGGTGGCGCCCAGGCAGCGCATCACCGCGGCGCCGGACAGGTGCCGCTCGCTGTGGCGCCGCGCCGCCATCGCCACCGCGACTGCCGCCAGCACCACCGAAACCAGCGCCGCCAGGCCGAGGAAGCGGCCGGCGCGGTCCAGCGCGGAGCGGACCTCCGGGCGCGCGTCCTGGATCGTCTCCAGCCGCTGGCCGCGCTCCAGCCCGGCCCGCGCCTCGGCCGCGAAGCGCTCGACCGCAGCGATCTCGCCCGCCACCACCAGGCGGTAGCGGATGCGGCTGCCTTCCTGCACCAGGCCGGTGGCGGGCAGGTCGGCGAGATTGAGAAAAACCTTGGGCGCGACGTTGAAGTAGTCGATCGACGCGTCCGGCTCCTGGGTGACCAGCGCGGCCAGGCGCAGGCGCAGGCTGCCGATGCCGATCTCGTCGCCGACATGCGCGTCCAGTGTGTCGGCGCCCGCCCGGCTCATCCACACGGTGCCCGGCGCGGGAACGCCACCGGCGTCGCGTTCGGCGCCGCCGCGCGCGTCGGCGATGCGGAACGCGCCGCGCAGCGGGAACCCGTCCGCCAGCGCGCGCAGTTCGCCCAGGCGCGGCTCGTCGCCGGCCCGGATCATGCTGTCGAGCTCGACGGTCTCGGTCCGCCGCAGCCCGGCGGCGTCGGCCGCCTCCCGCACGGCGTCGCCGATCGGTGCGTCGGCACGCAGCACCGCGTCGCCGCCGAGCAGGCGATTGGCCTCGATCGCGAGCGCGCGCCCGGCGCGGTCGGTGACCAGGCCGACCGCGGTCACCGCCAGCACCGCCAGCACCAGCGCCGCCAGCATGATCCGCACCTCGCCGGCGGCGAGGTCGCGGCGAAGCTGGGTCCAGGCCAGCCGCGCGACCCTCATGCGCCGGACACCAGGCGGCCGCTGTCCAGGCGCAGCACCCGGCCGCAGCGGGAAGCCAGGTGCTCGTCGTGGGTCACCAGCACCAGGGTGGTGCCGGCCTCGGCGTTCATGGCGAACAGCAGCTCGATGATCGCCTGGCCGGTGCGGGTGTCGAGGTTGCCGGTGGGCTCGTCGGCGAACAGCAGCGAGGGACCGGTGACGAACGCGCGCGCCAGCGCCACGCGCTGCTGCTCGCCGCCCGAGAGCTGTCGCGGATAGTGGCCCAGGCGCTCGCCCAGGCCGACCTTGCGCAGGGTGTCCTCGGCCGGCCCGCGGGCATCGGCGTCGCCGCGCAGCTCCAGCGGCAGCATGGCGTTTTCCAGCGCGGTGAGCGAAGGCAGCAGCTGGAAGCTCTGGAACACGAAGCCGACCTTGCGCGCCCGCACACGGGCACGGCCGTCCTCGTCCAGCGTCGAGAGCGGCTCGCCATCGAGCCGCACCTCGCCGCTGCTCGGAGTATCGAGCCCGGCGAGCAGCGACAGCAGCGTGCTCTTGCCCGACCCCGAGGCGCCGACGATGGCGACGCTGTCGCCGTGGGCGATGCGGAACCCGACGCCGTCGAGGATGGTCAGGTCGCCGGACGGCAGCGGCACGCGCTTGCCGAGGCCGGCGGCCTCGAGCGCGTGGCGGGTGGTCGGCGGGGCGGCAGGGTTGGAGTCGGCCATGGTGGTCCTCGTGGGGAGCCGACGATCATCGGCGGCGGCGATTAAACGTTTTTTAAGCGCTGGCGGCTCAGCTGGAGCCCCCGGCCGCAACCGCGCTTATGCTGGCGGCCACGATCCTCGGAGCATGCACTGAATGTCGTTCGAACGTTTCCGGTATGCGGCCTTCCGCCGCCGCATGCAATGTGCCATCGGATGGGGACTGCTGCTGGCGGCGACGCTCGCGGTGGCGCAGGCCGCCGAACCGGCCGCCGCGCCCGCCGCCGAAACGCCGCGCACGCTCCTGGTGATGGGCGACTCGCTGTCGGCAGGCTACGGCATGGCCGCGGACGAGGGCTGGGTGGCGCTGCTCGGCGAAGACCTGGCGCGGAACCGTCCGGGCTGGCGGGTGATCAACGCCAGCATCAGCGGCGAGACCAGCGCCGGGGGGTCCTCGCGGATCGTTCCGGAACTGATGCGTCACCGCCCCGACGTGGTGGTGATCGCGCTGGGCGCCAACGACGGCCTGCGCGGCCTGCCGATCCGCGAGATGCGCCGCAACCTGGCGCGGATGATCGGCGCCTCGCAGCATGTCGGGGCCGGGGTGCTGCTGGTGGGCATGCGCATGCCGCCGAACCTTGGCGGCGACTACACCGGCCGCTTCGAGGCGTTGTACCGGGAGCTGGCCGATTTCTTCGAAGTTCCCCTGCTCCCGTTCCTGCTCGAGCCGATCGCGCTCGACCGCCAGGCCTTCCAGGACGACAACCTGCATCCCACCGTCCAGGCCCAGGCGCGGCTGCGCGACCACGTGCGCGCGGCGCTGGAGCCGCTGCTCGATGGCGATCGAGCGCCACCCCGTCGCGACGAGTGACCCCCGTCCCCGGGGTGCGCGGCGGGCTGGGGTCGTTCCCAGGTCGGGGTCGCCCCTAGCTTGAGCAGTGGGCCGGGGCCCGGTATCGATGGACTCGTGCGCACCTTTCGGTGCGCCGCCTCCCTCGATGCCGGACCATCGCCATGAGCCTCGATGCCCTGACCACGCGCTACGACGCCGCCCTCCCCGATACCCGCCTGGCCGATCCGCCCAACGCCGATGGCGATCCCGTCCAGCACCAGGGCGAGGGCCCCCGCGGACAGGCCGGGGGCCGCGCTTCGCAGTCCGACCATGCCGCGTTCCAGGCGAGCGGTCGCGAAGCCTTCGCCGTCCTGGTGCATGCCGGCCCCGCCTCCACGCCGCAACAGTCGCCGGCGGTGCAGGCGCGCGCCGGCGCGCCGCAGTACGAGGCCCCGCCGCAGCCCGCGCGCGTGCTCTATACCGACCAGTCGATGTGGTTGCTCGGCAAGGCGGCCCTGCAGCAGAACGCTCTCGATCCCGGCCAGGCGCGGCTCCACGCCGAGATCGCCCGGGTGCTGGTGGGAAGCGCCGGCGATGGCGCGCCCCTGCGGCTGAACGGCTACGGCCTGGCCGCGCTCGGCCTCGCCGCCGGGGTCCGGCCGGAGGCGCTGCGCATCCTGCACCTGGACGCCGCGGCGCGCTTCGTCAACGCCGCCACCGACGCGACGCACCAGCAGGACCGCCTGCGCGGCGTGCTCGATGCGGCGCAGGCTGCCCCGGCGATGACACCGCCGCAGCCCACCACGCAGGAAATGAAGCAGGAGCTGCGCGCCCTGCTCGGCCTGCCGGAAAAGGCGTTCAAGAAGATGGGCGATGCGCAGATCGCCGCCAAGTACAACGAGGTGATGGCGGCCCTGGAGGCCGGCGGCGACTTCAAGATGAAGTTCGGCAAGTACAAGGTCAGCTTCAGCGTCGACGACAGCGGCCAGATCACCGCCTGCAAGGTCAAGAAGAAGGGTCTGTTCGGCGGGGTGTTCTCGGCGATCGGCGACTTCTTCGGCAAGTTCGGCAAGACCCTGCTCACCGTGTGCAGCTTTATCCCGATTCCGTGGATCTCGATACCGGCGCGCATCATCAGCGGCGTGATCGCCGTGGTCGAAGGGGTGAAGAGCGGCAACGTGCTGCAGGTGGTGGCCGGCGCTGCAAACGCGGTGGTGGGCGGCGCCGGCGCGCTCGCCGGCAAGGCCGTGTCGGGGGTTGCCGCCAGTGTCGCCAACGTCGCCGGCAAGGTACGCGACGTCGCACAGGGCGCCCAGGCGGCGATCGCCGCGTTCCAGCGCGGCGGCGTCAACGGCATCGTCAGCGGCGTGCTGCAGGCGGCGTCGACGGTGGCCGGCGTGGCCGGCGATGCGGCCGGCGGGGTGGCCAACGTCGCGCGCGGCGTGCAGCAATGGGCCGACCGGGTGCTGGTCGGCGAGCAGGTGGTGGTGGACATCAAGAACGGCCGCATCTTCGATGCGGTCGGCAACGCCGCCGGCCTGGCCGGGACAGTGGCCGCCGATCTCGGCGCGGGCGACCGGGTGATCCAGGTGACCGGCGAGATCCAGGCCGCGGCCGGGTACGGCAGCGATGCGATCGCCACCGTGCAGGCGGTACTGCGTGGCGACGTGCAGGGCGCGCTGACCAGCGGCGCCGGCTTCGCCACCGGGCTCGACGCCGCCTTCGGCACCGACATTGCGGCGCAGTTCGACGCCAGCAACGGGTGGATCGGCGCGGCCGGCAACTGGATCGGCCATGGCACCGAGGCGTTGCGCGTCGTCCAGCAGATCGGTAGCGGCCGCGTCGACCTGGCGCTGGCGTCGGCCTCGCAGCTGGCCGCCACGATCGAATGGGACATCGCCATCGGTACGGTCTTCGATGTCGATCAGGCCGGATGGGACGACTACCGTGACGGGGTCCACGAGACGATCGAAGTCTGGGCGGGCCTTGCGGCCGACGGCGCCCGCGTCGTCGAGCTGGTCCGCGGTGGGGATTTCGACACCGCATTCGACGCGGCCATCGCCCTGGCCAACGACGCCACCGCACAGGTGGCGCCGGGCACGACCCTCTTCGACCCCCAGGCGGGCTGGGTGGAGAGCACCGGGCGGCTGCTGGAGTACACCGAGGAGGTGGTCGCGGTGATCGGCGATCTCGGCGACGGCCGCACCGACGCCGCCCTGGACCGCGCCGCGCGGCTGCTGCTCGATGCCGGCGTCGATTTCGGCGCCGGCGAGGGCACCGCGGGCGAACTGATCCTGGCTCACGCCGGCACCTGGGCGGGATTCGGGGCGGACGCCGTGCGCTTGGCCGCGCACGTACAGGCACGGGACGTCGACGCCATCGCCTACGGCGCGTTCGACCTGGCGATCGATCTGGGCGGTTACGTCGACGCGGCCGAGGCGGTCGCGCTCGGCGACGCGCCGGCCTGGACCGCGATCGCACGCCTCCACGGCGGCAACGTGGTCGACGCCGGCCTCGAGGCGCGCCGCGCCATCGACTCCCGCGATGTGGTGGCGATGGCGCGCGCGGCGCAGGCGCTGTGCGACGCCGTTCGGGAGACGATCTCCGCCGCATCCGGACGCGAGGCGCCGCTCGCGAAGGCGGCCTGAGCCGCCGCCATCGGGGGCTCTGCGAGCCCCACGGACCCGCGCACCTGAACGAATGGCGACCGGCGGTAGTGCAAGCCGCCGGTCGCGTTGCAAGCGGATTTCCGCGGGCGCAGACTCGACGACACGCCCCGCGGGAGAACCGCCATGAAAGCCCTGCTTCCGGCCCTGCTGATCGGCCTGCTCTGCGCCACTGCCGCCGACGCCCGAGTGCGCAACGTCACCGACCCGGAGGCGCCGCGCGCGCTGCCAGACGAAGGCCGCGTCGGCGTTGCCTGGACCGACCCGGCCCAGTTCACCGAGATCCGCCACAGCAACAACCGCTGGGAGGCACGGCGCGGCGACTGGGTGCGCCAGCTCGCCGAGCACCTGCGCGACGGCACCGAGACGCGGCTACCGCCCGGCGAGCGCCTCGAGATCACCATCACCGACATCCGCCGCGCCGGCAACTACGAGCCCTGGAACGGCGTGCAGATGGACCGCGTGCGGGTGATGCGCGAGATCTACTGGCCGCGGATCTCGCTCGAGTTCCGCCGCCTCGACGCGGCCGGCGCGGTGATCGAGGAGGGCGAGCGCCAGCTCAGCGATACCGGCTATCTGTACGGCGCGTCCGCCACGCGCCGCACCGACCCGCTGCGCTACGAGAAGAGCCTGCTGGACCGCTGGATGCGCAGCGAGTTCGCGGGATCCGGCGCGTAGCGCTCCAGCGCCGGTACGGCCGGCCGGCCGTACCGCTCAGCGCACCACGTCGAGGAAATGGCGGTGGCGCTGGTACTGGTCCAGCACATCGTGGATCAGTTCGTCCTTGTGCCAGCCCATGACGTCGTAGTCCTGCCCGCCCTCGCTCAGGTGCACCTCGGCGCGGTAGTAGCGGGTCTCCTCGGCACGCCTGTGCCGCAGGTCGCTCATCGCGAACGACGGCGGGTCGTACGGACGGGGGCGGATCGAGTAGAAGAAGTCCATCTCCGCGCCGTGGCCGACCTCGATCCAGACCCGGCCGTCGTCGCCGCCCTCGACGCGGGCCGCCAGGCCCTGCTGCTGCAGCTCCGCTGCCACCTCGAGCAGGGCCGGCTTCGCCGTCGCGTCCAGGAACCCCTGCACCTCCTCGCGCCGCGGGTGGTGGGCGATCATTCTCAGCCGGGTCTTCCAGTCCAGCGGACCTGCAGCGCCCAGCGGCGCCAAGCGGGCCTCGCGCATGCTCAGCTGCTTGGTCACCTCGATCCGCATCGCCCGTACCATGCCCCAGCACATCAGCAGCATCACCACGGTGAACGGCAGGGCGCTGGCGATGGTGGCCGCCTGCAGGGCATCGAGCCCGCCGGCGAACAGCAGCACCGCGGCGATCGCGCCTTCCACCAGTGCCCAGAAGATCCGCTGCCACAGCGGCCCCTCTTCCTCGCCGCCCGAGGTCAGCATGTCGACCACCAGCGAACCCGAGTCGGACGAGGTGACGAAGAAGGTGATCACCAGCAACGTCGCCAGCAGCGACGTGATCGACGACAGCGGCAGCAGTTCGAAGAACTGGAACAGCGCCACCGCACTGTCCGCGGACACCGCCTCCAACAGGCCGGTCGCGCCGTCGACCATCACCATGTGCAGCGCGGTGTTGCCGAAGAAGGTCATCCACATGAAGGTGAAGCCCAGCGGCACCAGCAGCACCCCGGCGACGAACTCGCGGATGGTGCGACCGCGGGAGACCCTGGCGATGAACATGCCCACGAACGGCGACCATGCGATCCACCAGCCCCAGTAGAACAGGGTCCACCCGCCGATCCACCCGGTGGGCTCGTAGGCGTACAGGTTGAACGTCATCGAAAACAGGTTGGAGATGTACATTCCCGAGTTCTGCACCAGGGTCTGCAACAGGTAGACGGTGGGCCCGGCGACCAGGACGAACACCAGCAACGCAACCGCGAGGATCATGTTGAGTTCGGAGATCCGCCGGATGCCCGCGTCCAGGCCCAGCCCCACCGATACCGTGGCGACCCCGGTGATCGCGGCGATCAGCAGCATCTGCACGCCGATCCCGACCGGGACGTCGAACAGGTAGGCGAGGCCGGCGTTGACCTGGATCACCCCGAAGCCCAGGGAGGTGGCCACGCCGAACAGCGTGCCCAGCACCGCGAAAACGTCCACCGCGTGGCCGATCGGGCCGTGGATGCGCTCGCCGATCAGCGGGTACAGCGAGGAGCGGATGGTCAGCGGCAGTCCGTGCCTGAACGCGAAATACGCCAATGACAGGGCCACCACCGCGTAGATCGCCCAGGCGTGAATCCCCCAGTGGAAGAAGGTGACGCGCATCGCCTGGCGTGCGGCGGCCACCGTCTCCGGGTCTCCGACCGGCGGGGTCGCATAGTGCATCAGCGGCTCGGCCACGCCGAAGAACATCAGGCCGATGCCCATGCCGGCCGAGAACAGCATCGCGAACCAGGACGGATAGCTGTAGTCGGGCGTGCTGTGGTCCGGGCCCAGCCTGATCCTGCCGAAACTCGAGACCGCCAGCGCGATCACGAAGACCAGGAACCCGGCGACCGCCAGCACGTAGAACCAGCCGGCGCTTTCGGTCACCCAGTCCTTGAGGTCGCCGAAGAACCTCTCCGACCACTCCGGCGCGAATGCGCCCAGGGCGACGAACGCCAGCGCGAGCAGCGCCGACGAGAAGAAGACCGGCGGATTGATCCTGTACCAGCTGGACTTTCCGGAGGCGGTCGATTCGTTCATGGCGGTCTCCCGGTTGCAGGCGCGCGTCGGCGAGTGGTTGTGCCGCGGCAGCGGACCCCCGCCGCGACAGTGCGATCAGAAGTAGAAGCCGAGGTTGACGTTCAGGCGCGAGCGCCAGCGGTTCGAGCCGGGCTCGTCGATCCCGATGCCGGAGCCGCCCACGAACCACATGTTCTTGCCGGCGATCCAGTCGACGTAGGTCAACATGCTCCCCTTCGAAAAGCTGCATCCGGTCACGTTCTGCACGGAGTCGCGCAGACCTGGCCGGTCGGCGACGGGCAGGGTCGCGCTGAGATCGTTGTAGCAGGTGATCGCATCGAACCAGCCCGTGCGCGGCAGTTCCCAGGCGATGTTGAGCGTCGGCACGTCGGCCTCGGCGGCGATCTCGAAAGGGAACAGGAACGCCGACATCGCGATCCGCGGCTCCGGCACGCGGTAGCGGTAGCGCGCCCACTGCAGCTGCAGGGTGAGTTCGGCGCGGCGCCACTGCGCGTGCAGCGCCGCGCCGCCATGGCCGTGGAGGGAGCCGTCCAGGCGGTTCTCGACCCGGCCGGCGAACAGCGAGCCGCCGACCGCGAGCGCGGCGCCATTCCAGTCGCCGGCGTGTTCGTAGCGCAGCGCGACGCGCCAGCGCTCCCGGTAGGGCAGCTCCGCGGTCGTGGCGACATCGAAGGAGTAGCGGCCGTAGCGCGCACCAGTACCGTATTCGTCGCCGGAGAACACGCCTGCATGCCACTGATGCGCGCCGTCGCCGCGCTGCCAGACCACGCCGAGGTCGTAGTCGTCCTCGATGCCCAGGTAGTACCCCGAACCGAACCAGAAGCTGTGCGATGCGTACGGCAGCAGGCCGAAGGGCACCTGCTGCACGCCGACGCGCAGGTCCGACGACCCGTCGAGCTTCCAGCCAGCCCAGGCGTGGTGAACCGCATCGAAGCCGTCGTACCAGCGGTACTGCAGCGAGAAGAACGCGCGACCGGTATTGCCGCTGGCATCGATTCGCAGCAGTTCCGGGTCGAACCCGGTACCGGGTCCGTAGTCGAGCCAGCCGTAGCTGAAGCGCACGGCGCCGCCGAGGGACAGGTCCGTCTCCGCCGCCTCCCCAGCCTGCGCCTGCGTCGACGCCAGCAGGCACAGCAGCAGCAACGATCGTGGCCGGGCTCTCGACACCACCGGCAGCCTTGCCTCCTCGATTCATCCATCCCCGAAGAAGGGTCAGGGTAGCCCGGCGGCACCTCGGTGCCGTGAAGACGTTTGCGTCGGCGGGCGATCCGGGCGATTTTCGACGCATGACCGTATACGTCGACGATGCCGTCACCCTCTGGCGAGGCCGCCGCTGGGCGCACCTGATGGCCGATACGCTGGAGGAGCTGCATGCCTTCGCGGCGCGCCTGGGCCTGCCGCGGCGCGCGTTCCAGGACCGGACCAGCGGCGCGCACTACGACGTCACCGCCGAACTGCGCGAACAGGCGCTGCGACTCGGCGCGGTGGCGATCTCTCGGCATCGCGATCGCGACCTAGTTCGCGCGGTGATCCGCAATGCGCGCGCGCAGGGCCGCGGCGAGGCGCTCTAGAAGCGCCTTAGCCGCCGGGCACCACCTGCAGGTCGTCGCCGCGCCCGCGGACGTCGTGCCGGCGGCCGGTGCGCGGATCGAGGATCCGGTCCGGACCGACCTGCAGTGCCCCCGGGATCAGCCTGCCGTTGCGGTCGTAGACCCGCATTGCCTGGGGTCGCGACGCGCGGTCCCCATCGGCGCGCTCCTCCGGCCGCGGCAGGTTGCGGGACGGCCCCACCGCCGGGAGCGCGAATTCCTGGCGGGGGCGCGCGGAGAGATCGGCGGCCACCCGGCGCGGCGGCGGCGCGGACACGCGTGCGGGCGGCAGGATGTCCACCCGGCGTGGCTCGCCCACCTGCGCGCAGACCCCACCGGCCACCACGGTCAACGAGGACAGCAGGGTGAAGATCGCGGCGAAAACCGGAGCGCGCAGGGACGAAACTCGGGACATCCGGCAGAGTCTACGGCTGCCTTACCCTCGCCACCCTGAACCCCCAACACCGCTCCCCGGAGCGATCGCGCATTGCCTGCCGGGCCATCATCGCGCAGGGGCGCTCAGCCGCCGTTTCATCAGCTGAACGGCGTCCGTCGTTCGTGGGGCGCGCGCGCAATTTTCGGCGCGCACAGTCACGATTCGTGGACATGCCCGCGGGGAGACTTGCCCCACCGTCCTATGTTGGAGCGAGCAATGAAAATGTTGATCAACCGCAACCCCCGCACCACCCTGGCCGCCGCGCTGTCGGCCGCCCTGATGTTGTCGGCCGGCGGCGTGATGGCGCAGGACGCAGCCATCGACGCCGATGCCCGTATCGGTGCCGACGCCCAAGCCGACGGCGACCGGGATTCCAACCAGCCGGTCAACGACACCTGGATCACCACCAAGGTCAAGTCGAGCCTGCTCGCCGACACCGACGTGGCCGGACTGCAGATCGACGTCGAGACCGTCAACGGCGTGGTCACCCTGTCGGGCGATGTCGACAGCCAGGCGCAGATCGATCACGCCAAGCGCATCGCCACCGACATCGAGGGCGTCACCCGCGTCGACGCTTCTGGGCTGAGCGTGGACACCCGAACGGACGGCGACAGCCGCACCGGCGCCGACGCGCATGCCCGCGCCGACATGGATTCCGACTCGCGAGCCCATAAGACCGGGATGCATACCGACGCGCGCACCGACGGGGACCGGGACTCCAACCAGCCCGTCAACGACACCTGGATCACCACCAAGGTCAAGTCGAGCCTGCTCGCCGACACCGATGTGGCCGGCCTGGACATCGACGTCGAGACCGTCAACGGCGTGGTCACCCTGTCGGGCGACGTCGAGTCCCAGGCGCAGATCGATCACGCCAAGCGCATCGCCGCCGACATCGAGGGCGTGACCAGCGTCGACGCCTCGGGCCTGACCACCGCATCGGGAACCGGCGACTACTGAGCGCGACAACAACGAGAACCGGACCCGATCCGGCGCAAGTAGCGTTTGCGGCCGCGGCCCTGCCCTGCAGGGTCGCGGCCTTTTTCATGGCGTCCCGCCCGCAGCCGCCGGCTGCAGGGCGATGCCCGGCTCCGAGGATCTCCGGCGGCGCGGAGGGGTAGGCGACAACGATCGCGTCTTCGGGTATAGAAGGCGCCGGGGGAAGGCCGACCCGATGCGCGGCCGCCAGGGACGAAGGGGAACGGATGAACGACGAAACGATCGGCGGCCGCCCGCGGGCGCGTGCCTTGCTGGCGGCTACCCTGGCGGCGGTGCTGACCGCCTGTGGCGGCGGGGGAGGCGGCAACGTCCGCCCGGATCCCGCGTCGCCTCCCGCGCCGCCCCCCGCCACGCCGCCGCCTCCCCCGCCTCCCTCGCCGCCGGAGCCGCCGCCGACCTCGCCGACTCCGCAACCCGCGGCCGATGCGCACTTGACGCTGACCAACGCCGGCGCAGCCCACGACCTCGGCTACAGCGGCGCCGGCTATCGCATCGGCGTGATCGATACCGGCATCAACCGCGATCATCCCGCACTGGCAGGCCGGGTGACCGACAACCTCGTCTACGTCGGGCCAGGCAACGACCTGAGCGTCGACGACGTCGTCGGCCACGGCACCACGGTGGCGCAGATCGCTGCCGGCGCACCGGTCGGCGCATGGCCCGGCGGCATCGCACCCGGCGCCGAGCTCCTCTCGGCGCGCATCATCGGCGACGAGCCGCCCGAGGACGACGGCTCCGGCGACGGCAACGAGGTCGGCGGCGCGCTGGGCCTGCTGCCGATCCACCAGGACCTGGTCGCCCGCGGCATGCGGATCATGAACAACTCCTGGGGCGGCCTGTACTGGACGAATCCGTCGGCCACCGATCCGATCGCATCCGAGTACCGCTCCTTCGTCCACGACCGCGACGGACTGGTGGTCTTCTCCACCGGCAACGAATCCCGCGCGAATCCTTCCGACATGGCCGCGCTGCCCAGCCAGCCCGGCCCCGGCGGCACCCGGCCGGCGGCGGATCTCGAACGCGGCTGGCTGGCGGTTGCGGCGCTCGACACGGCCAACCCGACGCAGCTGGCCCATTACTCGAACGCCTGCGGCACGGCCATGAACTACTGTCTGGTGGCGCCCGGCACGGTGATGTTCACCGGCCACGACGACACGTCCGCCGCCGATGCGACGTACTGGTACGGCAGCGGCACCTCGTTCGCCGCCCCGCAGGTATCGGGCGCAGCGGCGCTGGTCTGGGAAGCGTTCCCGTACTTCGACAACGACCTGGTGCGGCAGACGCTGCTCGGCACCGCCACCGACCTCGGCGCACCTGGCCCGGATACTGTATTCGGTTATGGCCTGCTGAACGCCGGCAAGGCGGTGCGCGGTCCGGCGAGATTCGACTGGGGGGACGTCGTCGTCAACCTCGGTGGGCACCAGGGCAGCACGTGGCAGAACTCCATCGGCGGTGCGGGCGGTCTCATCGTGGATGGCAACGGGCAGCCCGGCAACCTCATGCTGGAAGGCGAGAACACCTATAGCGGAACCACGCGAGTTCGCGGAAACGCGGTTCTAGGCATCAATAGTTCCTTGAGTTCCCCGATCCACGTCGAACCCACTGGCGCCGTTCAAGTGTTCCAAGGAACGCTGCAAGGCGAGATTCTGAACCAAGGCAGCTTGAGCATCGGGAACAGTGGTGATAGGGCCGGCGTGGCGTTCGCCAGCGACATCCGCAATGAAGGATTCTTCATGGTCGGACCTTATCCAAGCGCCACGTTCGAGGGCGATTATGTCCAGACAGAACGCGGAGTTCTCAGTATCTACCTCGGTTCCGACCCACTGCATTTCCAAGGGCACGCGTTGCTCGATGGGACTCTCGACGTGAACGGGGTCGTGACTGGCTACGTGGCGCGCAGCAACACGGAGGTACTGATCGCCGACGGCGGGGTATCGGGGACGTTTTCGATGATGTCCTGGAATCCGAGCCTGGTGCTGGTCGCGACGTTTGGTTACGGGACCGATCGGGTATGGCTGGATGTCGAGCGTGCAGACATGGCCGCCACAGCGGGAGGGCTGGCCGGCATGACGGCGTCATCACTGGATTCGGCCGCTCGGCTGGAGACTGCCTTTCGAAGAATCGATAGCCAATTGCTTGGGGCAGGCGCCGACCAGATGCGCACCGACGACAATCTCGTCCGCGCGGCCGGACAGATCCAGCAGGTGCAGACCGCTGCCGCGTTCGAGGCAACGCTGGACAGCCTCTCCGGCAAGGCCCACGCGGCGGCTTCGGCGATGACCTTCGAAAGCATCGACCTCAACCGGCGGACGCTGGCCTCGCGCTTCGGCGAACTGGTCGATCGGCCGGCGATCAGCGGCGCGTGGACGCAGGCGCTGGGCGGCGCGGGATCGGCGAGTTTCGGCGGCGGCGGGTACCAGCTGGACGGCTGGATGCTGGGCAACGATTACCGACTGGGAACGTCCGGCGTGGCCGGCTTCGCCTTCGGCCAGACCCGCGCCGACAGCACAGTGTCCGGTGGTCCGGAGCGCGGCCGCGACCGCCAGGCCCAGGGACAGGTCTATGGCGGTTGGCTGCATGGCAACGGCTATGCGATGGGTCAAGTCGGATTCGGTCGCTACGACCGGCGGATCGACCGGCAGCTGCTGCTCGGCAATGGCCAGTCCGCGGTACAGGCCGACTACACCGGCGAATTCGTCTCGACCAGCCTCGAGGCCGGCTACCGCTTCAGCCGTGGCGCCAGCAGCCTGACGCCCTATGCCGGCGCCGAACATGCGCGGATCGAGAGCGACGGCTTCCACGAGCAGGGCGCCTCCGGGTTCGGCCTGCGCACCGGAGCGATCGCCTCATCGCGCACCCAGGCGATCGCCGGCATGCGCGCCGCGCATGCGTGGCGCGGCCTGGACCTGCGCGGCTACGCCGAGTGGCAGCACACCCTGAGCGCAGACGGTCTGCAGATCGATGCCAGCTTCGTCGGCGTCGATGC
>NZ_JACCKA010000030.1 GCF_013425525.1 Luteimonas salinisoli
GAGGGGCATGGAGCCCCATGGCGGCCGCATCGCCAAGGCCGCGCCGCCACGGACCGCGCTGGCGCCGGCCGAGGACGACTGGCAGGAGTTCTGAGTCGTCCAGGCCGACCTGTTCGCGCTGGCCGGTCGCCGCGCCCGCCTGCGTGGAAGCAGATGGATCGAATGCGATCCGCCACGCCGGAGCCGTCATGCCCAGGTTCGTGATCGAACGCGAGATTCCCGATGCCGGCAGCCTGTCGCCGGAGGAGCTGAAGGGGATCTCGCAGACTTCCTGCGCGGTGATCCGCGACCTCGGCCCGCAGCTGCAGTGGGTGCAGAGCTACGTGACCGCCGACAAGGTCTACTGCATTTATCTCGCCCCGGACGAGCAGCTGCTGCGCGAGCATGCCCGGCAGGGCGGGTTCCCGGTGAATCGGATTTCGCAGGTCACCGCGGTCATCGATCCGCTCAGCGCCGAGTAGGCGCCGATCGGGGGCGCGCGGGACTCAGCGTCCGCCGCCGCCGCCGCTGTCGGGGTCGCGGATCGGCGGGATGGTGGGATCGGTCGGCTGGTCGGGCATCGGATCGATCGGCCGGTCGGGGACCGGGTCGCGTCCAGGGTTCGGGACCTGTCCGGGGATCGGGTCCGGGCGCGGTGGATCCCGTTCCGGGGTCGGCTGCTGCATGTTCGTCTCCGGCTGGGAAGAAGCGCGGACAGGGTGCGCGCCGCGCCGCGGTCGCGTCGTGAACGTCGCCGCGGAACGAGGCGGAGATGCGATGCCGGCCGCTCGGCGACGCTCACGGCATCCAAAGCTTCTCCAGGTTTCTGAATCCCCACTCGTGCGGGGACTCGATGCCGACGACCCGGTCCTGGCATCCGGGCGACGCCAGATCGATGTCCTGCAGCAGGATCTGTTCCCGGGCCCTGACCGAATGGAATGCGCGGACCTTCGGCGCGAGCAGCGATGCGGGACGCTGCTCGACGACCACGGCCAGGCGGTCCGACTCCAGCCGCACCAGGGTACCGAGCGGATAGATGCCCAGCGACCTGACGAAGGCCTTGAGCAGCAGCGGATCGAAATGCCCCTTCCATGACGCCATGCGCCGCAGCGATTCGCCCGGATCCCAGCCCTGCTTGTAGGGGCGGTTGGAGGTGATCGCGTCGTAGACGTCGCAGATGGCGCCCATGCGCGCGAGCAGCGGGATCTCCTCTCCCGCAAGGGCCGTCGGATAACCGCTGCCGTCGAGTTTCTCGTGATGGTGCATGGCGACGTCGAGCACCGCGTGGTTGCCGACCCCGCCCGCGCGCAGCAGCCGTGCGCCCTCCTCGGGGTGGCGTCTGACGACGGTGAACTCCTCCTCGGTCAGCTTGCCGGGTTTGTTCAGGATCGGCAGCGGCACGGCGGCCTTGCCCATGTCGTGCAGGAGTCCGCCCGTCGCCGCCTCCAGGGTCTGCGCTTCGGACAGGCCGAGCTGGCGGGCGAGCATCGCCATCAGCGCGCTGACCGCGACCGAGTGCAGGTAGGTGTAGTCGTCGGCAGTCTTGAGCCGGGCCACGCTGACCAGCGCGACCGGATTGCGCATCACCGAACCGGTGATGTCCTCCAGCAGCGGCAGCGCGGCCTGCAGATCCACGCTCCTGCCCAGCCGCGCCTCGCGGAACATCGCGCTCACCGCGTCGCGCCCGTCGAGACAGATGCGCCGGGCGCGCGCGATTTCCGAATCGAGATCGGCCGACGCTTCGGGGGAGGACCGCGCGGGGCGGGAGGGGCGCGCCGCCGATTCTGCCGATTCTGCCGTTTCCGCGGCCGCCAAGGCGCCCGCGGCCTCGTCCTGGCCGAGGTCGGCGCCGCGATCGGTGTCGATCACCAGCTGCTCGACGGTGCTGGCGGCCAGGCGCTGCACGGTGTCGTCGTCGGCCAGGAACGAAACGCGCCAGAACGGGTGCCTGAGCCATGGCCCCAGCAGCCGATGCACGTACATGCCGGCGCAGAGCTGGCTGGTTGCGATGGTCCTGAGCACGGTCTCCCCTCTGCCGGCGATTCTCCCACCGCCGGAGCGCCACGGCCAGCCGCCCCTGCCGTTCAGCGGGAATGCCGAGGCCGCATGCGGAAGAATGCCCTCGCCGCGCTAAACCCCGACGGCGACCGGCCGATATCCAGGTGCTCCCCCCCGCGGTCGCCTCCATGCTCGTCATCGTCGGTTTCGTCGTCGTCATCGTCAGCGTGGTGGGCGGGTACGTGCTATCGCACGGCCAGCTCCTGGCGCTGTGGCAGCCGTTCGAGCTGCTGATCATCGGCGGCGCGGCGCTCGGCGCGTTCGTCGCCGGCAACCCGATGAAGGTGGTCAAGGGCGCCGCGCGCGGCATTCCCGGCCTGCTGAAGGGGCCCAGGTACAGCCGCGACGACTATCTCGAGATCCTCTCGATGGTCTACGACGTGCTGCAGAAGATCCGCCGCGAAGGCTTCATCGGCATCGAGTCGGACATCGAACAGCCGGGCAGCAGCGCGTTGTTCGCGCGCTACCCGCAGCTGGCCGCCGACCATCACCTGATGGAGTTCGTGACCGACTGCCTGCGGCTGATGGTCGGCGGCGGCCTCGCCCCGCACGAACTCGAACAGCTGCTCGAGGTGGAGCTGGAGACCCACCATGCCGAAGCCGCCGAGCCCGCGCATGCGGTGCAGACCCTGGCCGACTCCCTGCCCGGCTTCGGCATCGTCGCCGCGGTGCTCGGCATCGTCATCACCATGAGCATGCTCGGCGGCGAGACCTCGGCGATCGGGGCCCACGTGGCCGCGGCGCTGGTCGGCACCTTCCTGGGCATCCTGCTCGGCTACGGCTTCGTCGGCCCGCTGGCCTCGGCCCTGGCGCACCGCGCCCATGAGGAAGGCAAGGCGTTCGAGATCATCAAGATGGCCCTGGTCTGCAACCTGCGCGGCTATGCGCCGCAGGTGGCGATCGAGTTCGCGCGCAAGCTGCTGTTCTCGGACGTGCGCCCGAGCTTCACCGATCTGGACGGCCGGCTGCGCGCGCGCAAGGCCTGACGATGGACGCCACCGACCAGCCGATCATCATCGTGCGCCGGGTGCGCAAGGTGGCCGGCAAGCACCATGGCGGCTCGTGGAAGGTCGCCTTCGCCGACTTCGCCATCGCGATGATGGCGTTCTTCCTGGTGATGTGGCTGATGGCGGTGGCCTCGCCCGAGGAGAAGGCGGCGATCTCCGAGTACTTCCGCAATCCCAGTGCGGTGGCCGGCACCAGCCTGGTGCCATCGGCGGGCGCGATCGGCGCCGGCGGCGCCGCCAACGACGTCATCCGCGTCAGCGGCACGATGGACCCGCCGACCGGTCCGGGCGCCGACGTCGGTGGTGTTGCGGATGCCGACGAGCGGGCGCTGCGCGAGCAGGACCGGCGCCAGCTGGAGGAGCTCAAGCGCGAACTGGAGGCGGCGATCGAGGCCAGCCAGGCGATGGCGCCGTTCAAGGACCAGCTGCTGCTCGACATCACCCCGGAAGGGCTGCGCATCCAGATCGTCGACCAGCTGAACCGGCCGATGTTCGAAATCGGCAGGGCGGAGCTGATGCCCTACGCCGACGCGATCCTGCGCGAGCTGGTGGTGTCGCTGGATGCGGTGCCCAACCGCCTCAGCCTCGGCGGCCATACCGACGAGACTCCCTACCAGGGCGGGGGGCGCAGCTACGGCAACTGGGAACTTTCGGCCGATCGCGCCAACGCCGCGCGCCGTTCGCTCGTCGGCGGCGGGCTGCCGGAGGTCAAGGTCGCCCGCGTGGTGGGGTTGGGCGCGTCGGTACCCTTCGACAAGGCCGACCCGCGCAGCCCGGTCAACCGCCGCATCAGCCTGATCGTGATGAACCGCGCCGCTGACGAGGCTGCCGCCGATGGCGCCTTCCTGTCCGAGGCCGCGCCCATGCCCTCGCCCACGCCGGGCCACGCCATGCCCGTTGCGGCGGCGCTGCCGTAGTCGCCCCGCCAGGTGGCGTAGCGCGGCTTGCCTCCTGCGACATGGTCGCGGGTCAGGCCGTTCGGAGCGCCTCCCGGGGGGCGGGCCGGGGGATACGTGACAAGTCGCTCCCCGATACTCGCTTGGTTGTCACGCATCCCCCGGCCCGCCTGGCGACGGCGCGGCGATCGGACCGGAAAACGTGGGCGCGGCAGGGGTCGCCACGCGGGCTCTTGCTCTTCGCAGGTGCCGGTGAAGTCCGGACCATCGGGTGGGGGTGGCGCCGCAACGAAGCGAGTATCGGGGAGCGGCTTGCGGTGCCACCCCCGCCCGATGGCCGCGCGACTTCGGGCCATTCGATCGAAAAGACCAGGGGAACTCGCTATGAGGTCCTGCGAGACGGGCCGGATGCCGAACGCAGCGGCCGGCCCGCATCGCGCAGCACCGCGCCGCCGTGCGGTCCTTGCCGAAGCGTGCCGGTGCCCACTCGGCATGCCGCCTTGGCGATGGCTTCACCGCAGCCCTGGCAGGCTGTGGCTTTCCGCGACGGATGTTCTCCATGACCGAGCGCAATCGCAAGGCCGACAAGAGCACCGGCGAAAGCCGCCACGAGCCGTCGGGCGCCCGGGTGCCGCGAGAGCGCAAGCGCCTGGCGAATACTGCGGTGAACGACCCGAAGGCTTCCAAGGGCGATGAATTCTCGCGTGGGGGCAACCCGTCAGGGGAGGGCAACGACCCCAGCCTGGTGCACGGGCCGACGCGGGTGCGCAAGGTTCCGCCTGATCGCTCCGGCGACTGAACGCCCGATGCCGTACCAGCCCGCCTATGCCGCGGAAGAACCGGCGGCCGAGGAGGTCGCCGCGCTGCCCGGGTGCACCGTGCTCGAGTTCGGCGCGCCGTGGTGTGGGCATTGCATCGCCGCGCAGCGCCTGGTGCAGCCGGCGCTGGCGGCGCGCGACGAGGTTCGCCATCTCAGGATCGAGGACGGCCGCGGCCGCCCCCTCGGCCGCGCCTTCGGGGTCAAGCTCTGGCCGACGCTGATACTGCTGCGCGACGGGCGGGAAGTGGCGCGGCTGGTGCGTCCCCAGGACGCCGGCGAGGTCGAGCGCGCGCTGGCCGTGCTCGCGTCGGAGCCATAGCCGCCCCATGCGGGGCCGAAGACCGTGGCGCTCCGGCGGCACTTCCCGCCGGAGCGCGGTCGCGCCGCATCATGGTCGCGCCGCGTGGGTCCGGATGTCGCAGTCGTCACGCACGGCTGCCTAGACTGCGGGCGTTCGCGCCGGAGCGGCGCATGCTGACGAGGAGGCGAAATGAAGATTCCCGAGGGAACCCTGGTGGTGGTCGCGGACGGCGGCGGCGCACGCGTGTTCCGCAATGTCGGCGACGAGCGTACGCCCGCGCTGAAGCAGGAGGCCCTGCTCGAATTGGTGAACATGAACGACGACGGCCCGGCGGGCACGATGCCGGCCGAGTCGAGCGGAATGCAGATCGACGAGGCCACGTTCGCCAAGCAGCTTGCGCAGGGCCTGAACGATGGCGCGCTGAAGAACAGCTACAGGCACCTGGTGCTGATGGCCGACCCGCAGACGCTCGGCCGGATCCGCCCGTTGCTGCACAGCGAAACCGGCGAGCGGCTGCTCGCCGAGGTGGCGAAGACGTTCACCAACGCGCCGCTCGAGGACATCGAGCGCGCGCTGGCATAGCGGTCGCCGGCGCGATCGCGCGCAATCCCACGCCCGGGAGCCGACCGGTCATCCAACCATCGCTTCCTGTAGGAGCGGCCCATGGCCGCGAAGGACGCGGGAGGCTCCGGTTGGCACGGCGGCGAGCGCGGAGGCGCGACGTTGCGGCATCACCCCAGGCCGGACAGATTGAACGCCGCAACGCCGATTCCGGCCGCGCAGATCACCGCGGCCGCCAGCACCAGCAGGCCGTCCCCGGCGACCAGGGCGAGGCCGATGACGGTGAGGACCGCGCCCGCCAGCGAGTTGGCGAAGGGCACCAGCTCCAGCGGCGGCATCGTCAGCGCGATCACCATGCACAGCAGCGCGACCGGATACGCTGCCCCGCCGCTGGTGGCGGCAAGCACCCGCAGCCTGGGCCGGATCAGGCGGTCGAGCACCCGCGATACCGGGCGCAATGCGCGCACCGCGCGCTGCAGCAGCCGCGGCCGGACGGGGCGCCGCAGCGCCCAGCCGGGCAACCAGAAGCTGCGCCGCCGGAGCAGCAGCTGGGTGGCCACCAGCAGCACCACCAGCGCCATCGCGGTCGGCAGGCCCGGCACGCCGCTCAGCGGCGACAGCACGATCACGCCCGGCACCAGCAGCAGCGGCCCGAACGAGCGTGCGCCAGCGGCGTCCAGCAGGTCGGCGACGGACATCCGTGGCTGATTCTCGGCGGCGCGTGCAAGGCGGTCGAGCAGGTCCTCCATTCCGGCGATCTCGTCGCTGTTCGATGGCGGTGGGCTGGGCTGGTCCACGTCGGCGCGCGCTGGGGCTTCGGGTCATCCTAGTGCCGCGCGGATGCCGGCGGCGTGGAGGCCGCCGCCGGTTCAACCTTCCTCGTCTTCCGGATGACGCGCGCGCCAGGCGGCGAGCGCCTCGCGGTAGAGCGCCAGCTCGTCGGCATAGAGGTCGTACACGCAGATTTCGCAGCCGCTTTCGCAGCAGTCGGTGGGCAGCGGCTTCTGCGGCGGCTGCGGCCGGGGATCGGAATCCCCGCCGGCGGGCCGGCGCCGGGCATGGTCTGGCGGTGTAGCCACACCGCGGATGATGCCGGATCGCGGCGCGACGCCGCGTGCATGCCCGGCAGGCGGCGCGCCCGCCGGCGGCAGCGGCCCGCGCCCGCCCGACGTGCCGGGCCCTAGCGCGCCGCTGGAGCGCGGCGTTCCGGGGTGGCCGAAGGAAACTCCAGCACCACGTTCGGGGCGGGACGTTCGCCTTCGCGCAGGGCGGCCACACCGGGTTCCAGCGGCTGCCAGCGGCCCGCGCCGAGCGCCGCGATCTCCGGCAGGCGGCCGAGCAGTTCGAAGCGCGTCAGCGCGAACGGCAGGCCTTCGGCGCCGAGCGGCGAGGGCCCGTCGGCGACATGGAAATGCAGGTGCGCGCGCCGCGAGTCCCCGGTGGAGCCGAGCGCGCCGATGACGGCGCCGGCCGCGACCCGTTCGCCGGGCACCACCCGCACGCTGCCGGGTGCGAGATGTTCGTAGAACACGTGGCGGCCGTCGTCCAGGCGGAGTACGACATGATTGCCGGCGGCATCGGCCAGGGCGCGCTTGGCGGGAGGACCGTCGGGCCCGGCCTCGGGGACGTCGTTGCGGGTCGCCACCACGGTCCCGGCGGCCACCGCAAGCACGTCCTCGCCGTAGCCCCATGCCTGCTGCGGAGCCGTCGCGCCGTCCGGCGCCAGGCGCCCTGCCTCGTCGAGCCGCAACCAGTCGATCGCCAGCCGTCCCGGAAGCGTCGCGCGTCCGTCGGCCGCGTAGAGGACACGGCGATGGCCGCGCTCCCACTCCGGCCCGTACACCGCCGCCCAGGGGCCGCCCCGCAGCGGTGGCCCGAACGCGGCGGCAGCCGCGAGCACGGGAGTTTCCGCGCCTTCCACTCGGAACGTCGTGCCCGGCGGATCGGCATCGGCCACCGCGTAGGCCACGCGGTGCCGCAGCGCCGGTGGCGCGGCCGCGGGCGCGAGTTCCAGTTCTAGGTAGAGGACGCGCCGCGCGCCGGGCGCCAGGGTCGCCGCCTCTTCGCCGGCAGCCAGCGGCGTCACCGGCGCCAGCCGCGCGTCGAGTCGTGCCTCGGCCAGGGTGGACAGTACCGCTCCGCTTTCCGCATCGATCACGTCGACCGCCTGCGGGCGCAACGGCTGCCGGGAGAAATTGGTGAGATGCAGCTCGTAGACCAGGAGCTCCCGGCCTTCGACGGGCACCGGCGCAGGGGCGGCCGGCACCCGCAGCTCGAACGATTCGCGCAACGCGTCGGACGCATGCGCCGGCGGCTGCGGCGCCCACAGGCAGGCGAGCGCCATGATCGTGCTGCAGGCGAAGCGGCGCATCGGCGTCTTCCGGAACGGGGTTCGCGCACAGGGTAGGGCGCGCAAAGCCGTGCACGAATGTGCCGGAAGGCTTGGTGCCCGGCCCGGATGGCGCGCCCCCGGCCGCGCCGGCGTCAGCCGGCCGGTGCGGCGAGCGCGACCTCCGCCAACGCGCCGCCCAGTGCCCGGAAGGCGCGCTCGGCCTGGCCGAGATCGTCGAAATCCTCGGCGCAGGCGAGCACCAGGGTGGCGCCCTCGGCGCCGCGGCCCGGATCGAGCACGCCGACGTTGCAGGCGCGCGCGAGCTGGGTCCCGGTCTTCTGGGCGAAGTCGACGCCGGCGGGCAGGCCCGCCTGGATGCGGGCGCCGCCGGTGCTGATGGCGCGCATGTGGTCGAGCAGCAGCCCGGTGGAGGCGGGCGAGAGCAGCCGGCCGGTGACCAGCTTCTCGAGCACGGTGGCGAAGCCCTCGAGGGTGGCGGCGTTCCTGCCGGTCTCGTAGTAGGCGCCGAACACCGATTCCAGGTCGTCGGCGTCGAGCGCCGCGCGCGGCACGCCCAGCTCGCGGGCCAGCGCTGCCAGCCGCGGTTCGCCGGCCTCGGCGTTGCGCAGCCGCAGCAGCGCGGTGTTGGGGAGGTCGGCCACGCCGGGGTGGAGCGCGCCGTAGGCGTCGTAGCGCACCTGCAGGATGGTGGTGATCGGACCGAAGCCGCCGCCGCTCCATTCGGCGATGCGGCGGTTCAGCGCGTCCTCGCCGAGCAGGCGGATCAGCATGTCGGTGGCGGTGCTGTCGCTGTCGCGCAGCGACTTTTCCAGCAGCGCGGCGATACTGAATCCCGTGCCGGGCTCCTGCGCGAGCATGTCTCCGGCGCCGTCGACGAAGTCGCTCTCGGCCAGTACCAGCTCGCGGTCCAGGGAAAGCTCGCCGGCGTCGACGCGTTCCAGCACCGCGATCGCCACCGGCACCTTGACCGTCGAGGACAGGTACCAGCGCCGGTCGCCGGCGCGGTCCAGGGTGCCGGCGTCCTCGCCCAGGCGCCGCACGTAGACCCCGAAGTCGCCGGGCATGTCCCCGTCGATCTCCCGGACTGCAGTCTCCAGCGGCGCGGCCCACACCGGCTCGGGAGCCCCCGGCGGCGCATCGATCGCGCCGCGCTCCGGAACTTCCTCGGTGCGGCATCCGGCCAGCAGCGCTGTGGCCAGCAGCGCGCCGAGCAGCATGCGGACGGTGCCTGTGGTCGTCATCGTGGGCCCCAATGTCTGGTGACCGGAGTAGAACGGTCCAATACACCCGATGCGGTGACGGCCGCGCCGACGTCGCGCAGCGCCCGCTCGCTGGCCGCCAGCGACAGCGAGCCGCGCGCGCAGGCGGCGACGACCACGCGCTCGCCGGTGCCCTGCATGGTGACGATGCCCATGTCGCAGGCGCGCCGATGCTGGGTGCCGGTCTTGTGGGCGAAGCGCGCGCCGTGCGGCAGTCCGGCCTTGATGCGGCGGTCGCCGGTCTTCACCCTGGACATCACCTCGAGCAGGTATGCGGTGCCCTCGGGCGCGAGCGCCAGGCCGTCGGACAGCATCGCCAGCATGCGGCCGAAATCGCGCAGCGGCGCGGCGTTGACGTTGCTGGCGTAGTACGCATCGAACGCGCCGTCCAGGTCGGGCTGCAGGAACTCGGCGGTCGTCACCTGCAGCAGGTCGGCGAGCTTGCGCACCCTGGCCGTGCCGCTGCCGGCGCGGCGCAGCGCCAGCAGGTCCGCCGAGCCCAGGCTGGCGGCGCCGGGGTGGAACGACGCATACGCGCGCCGGCGCACGTCGGCCAGGGTGGTGATGACCAGGTCGTCGGCGGCGAGCAATTCGCCGGCGACCGCGTTCACCCGGTCCAGGCCGACGCTGCGGATCAGCACGTCGGTGGCGGTGTTGTCGCTGTACACGATCATCTGCTCTAGCAGGTAGTCGATGCGCAGCCGGGTGCCGGCGGGATGCGAATTGGTCTGACCGGCGCCGTCGACGAAATCCTCCGGCAGCAGCCGGATGCGGCCGTCGAGCGCCAGTTCGCCGCGCTCGATCGCGCGCATCACCGCGATCGCCACCGGGATCTTGACCCCCGAGGCGAGGTACCAGGTTTCCTCGGCGCGGAACGAGAACGCTTCGTCGCGGCCGAGATGGCGCACGTAGACGCCGATGGCGCCGGGGTAGCGTGCGTCGGCGGCCTCCAGGCGCGCGCGCAGCGGGGCCGTCCATGACGGCTCGGGCGCCGCCAGCCTGGTCGGCTGGGGCGGGGCGGGCAGCGCCGCGGCCTGGCCGGGAGAGGCCAGCAGCACCGCGGCAAGAACGGCGTGCAGGCGTCGGGTCATCGCCGGCGGAGCGTACGCAACCGCATCAGGACCTGCGCTGAATGCCCTGCAGGCGCTGCAGCAGCCAGATCCATGCCGCGGTGGCCAGGATCAGCCCGAGACTCAGCACCAGCGCGTACTCGTAGTCCACGGTGTGCAGGTAGCCGAGCACGTCGCGGAACAGGATGAA
Organism: Luteimonas salinisoli; assembly: GCF_013425525.1. Classification (GTDB taxonomy): domain Bacteria; phylum Pseudomonadota; class Gammaproteobacteria; order Xanthomonadales; family Xanthomonadaceae; genus Luteimonas; species Luteimonas salinisoli. The sequence goes on from NZ_JACCKA010000030.1 coordinate 10,495, forward strand.
GATCACCGCGATGTGGAACACGAACGCCATCAGCGCGTCGCTGCCGATGATCGTGACCGGGCGCAGGGCCCGCGCCAGCGGTTCGCCGCCGGCCACCGCCAGCGCCAGCAGCCCCAGCGCGCCACCGACGCTGAAGAGCATGAACATCGTTTCGGGCGGGTGCTTGCCCGCGTTGCGGGCGATCCCCTGCAGCACGTCGTCCAGGCCGTCGCCGGCCAGCGCGCCGAAGGCGAGCAGCAGTGCCGCCGATGCCAGCGCCAGCGCGCCGGCGAGCGCCAGCCGTGCCCGGGCGCGGTCGCGGCAGCGCAGCAGCAGGCCGCCGATCAGCAGGCCGAGCAGCACCAGCGGGCCGCGCGCCATCTGGCCCCAGGTGTAGTAGTCGGGATGCTCGACCAGCAGCGCCTGCAGTTGCGGCACGCCCCAGAAGTCGAAATGCTCCAGCAGCCACCACGACGCCAGCCCCAGCAGCACCGGGCTGGCCCAGCGCAGCAGCGCCGGCGCGCGCGCCCACAGCGGCAGCAGCCAGGGAATCCACAGCAGGGCGATCGCGTAGAAGCCGAGGATCTCCGCGTAGGACGGGAAGTCCCGGTAGAGCAGCGTATCGACGATCGCCTGGCGGTCGTGCAGCTGGTACATCTCCACCACCGTCAGCACCTTGTACCAGAACAGCACCACCAGCCCGCGCCACAGCAGGCGGTTGCGGCGCCGGGGCCAGTCGGCGGCGTGCGTGCGCGGAACGAAGATCACCGCCAGGGCGATGCCGAACACGATGATGAACAACGACGACGAGAACTTGGTCAGCGCATGCACCGGTACCATGCCCCAGTCGGTGAAGTCCTCGAACTGCAGCAGTCCGTTGACGCCGTGGCTGAGGATCATCAGGCAGACCGCGATGCCGCGTGCGAGGTCGATCGCCTCGATGCGGCCGTGCGGCGGGGACAGGGGTCGCGCGTTGTCATCGCCGGTTGCGCGGTCGACCCCGCTCATCCCGGGCGGCCCACCCGCGGACGGAGACTGGCGGGACGCTGGCGGCTGGATGCCTGCATCGGTGGCGGTTCTCGTGGCAGCGGCGCTCCAGTTTTGTCGGCGCGTGCAGAAAGCGGCGTGAAGCTCCCTCGATAGCGAATCCGTTGCCGGCCCGCCGCTCAGGCCCGGGCGCCGCCCGGCCAGGGAGAGGCGCAGTGCTTGCCGGCGCGCTTGGCGATGTAGAGCGCCTCGTCGGCGCGCTTGAGCGCGGTCGACAGCGGGATGCGCGCAGGGTCGGCGACGTGGTAGCCGACGCTGCAGGACACCCCGCCGCCGCTGCCGGTGGCATAGCGCGAAGCCACGTGCGAGACCGCGTCGACGAGTTTCGCGGCCACCAGGCTGGCGGTCTCGTCGTCGTCGACGTGGACGGCGATCACCGCAAACTCGTCGCCGCCCATGCGCGCGAGCAGGTCTTCGGTACGCAGGACATCGACCAGGGTCGAGGCGATGTCGACGAGCAGGGCATCGCCGACCGCGTGGCCGAGTTCGTCGTTGACCGTCTTGAAATCGTCCAGGTCCAGGAAGAACACCGCCATCGCCTGCTGCGTCCCGGCCGCCGTTTTCCAGCAGCGCTGGGCGCGGATGTCGAACCCGGCGCGGTTGAGCAGGCCGGTGAGCGCGTCGCGGTCGGCGCGGTCGGCCAGCTCGCGCTGCCGTGCGCGCTCCAGCGTCACGTCGCGCAGCATCACGTGCACGCCGTCCACCCGGCCGCGATGGTCCTGCTGCGGGATGAAGACCGCGTTCCAGCTGCGCAGCACCGCGCCGTGCGGATCTTCCAGCTCGACCTCGTGCTGCTCGCCCTCGAGGGCGCGGTAGACGCCCTCGACGAAGTACGGCGTCGCCGGCTCCTGGATCAGCTCCACCAGCGGCCTGCCGACGATCTCCGCCGCCGGACGCTGCAGCTCTTCCAGCCAGCCGCGGTTGGCGAACTCGACGCGACCGTTGCGATCCAGGAACATCAGCAGCAAGGGCAGGGCGTCGGCGAGCGTGGCCAGACGCCGCTGCCCGCGCTTGGTCGCCGCCTGGGCCTCGCGCTCGCGGGTCACGTCCTGGATCGCCCCCACGAAACCCGCGTGCACGCCGTCGAGGTTCAGCCGCGCCGCGTGCACCTTCACGCACACGACCCTGCCGTCGGCGTGCAGGAAGCGCTGCTCGCCGGAGTAGCGCTCCTGCTCGCCGGCGGCCGCCCGCTGCCACTCCGCGTGCACGCGCTCGCGGTCGTCCGGGTGCAGGGCGGCGAGCCATCCCTGGCCCAGCGCCTGCGCCTGGTCGAGCCCGGAAAGCTGTTCGAAGGTGCGGTTGACGTAGGTGCACATGCCCTGGGCGTCGGTATGGAACAGCCCCAGCGGCGCGGCATCGTTGATCGCCGCCATTTCGGCGGTCCTGGCCCGCAGCGCCTGTTCGGTACGGCGCTGCTCGGTGATGTCCTGGGCGTAGGCGAGCACGATCGGCGGCTCGCCCTCCGGACGGAACAGGCGGTTGTGGTAGATCCACGTGCGCGGCGCGCCGCTGCGGTGGAGGGGGGCGATCAGGCCGCGGTCCTCGCCCTGGGCGCGGATCCGCACCAGGTAGTCGCGGAACGGCTGCTGCGCCCCGGCCGGCAGGTACTCGGACAGGCGGTGGCCGATCATTTCTTCGGCGTCGCGCCCGAGCGCGGTGGCCGCGGCCGGATTGAGCGCGATCAGCACGCCGTCCAGGTCGTGGGTGCAGAAGCAGCCGAGGCTCTGTTCGAAGACGGCGCGATAGCGGCGCTCGCTGTCGGCGACGCGCCGCTGCGCTTCGCGCTGAGCTGTGACGTCGAGCACGATCGCGATGCGACAGTCGCGGCCCTGGAAACGGATCCGGTCGGTATGCATCTGGACGCTGAGGACGCGGCCGTCGGCGGTGATGTGGCGGCAGTCGCGGGCGTCGCGATGGTCGCCCGGCGCCGAGCGCAGTTCGTCGAGAAAGGCGTCGTGCTCCTCCGGGGCGCAGACGTCGAGGGCGCTCAGCGCGAGCATTCCCTCGCGGCCGTAGCCATAGAACGAGGCGGCCGCTTCGTTGGCGGCCAGCATGGAGAGGGTCTGTTCGTCGTACACGAAAACAGGGACCGGGTTGTGGTCGAACAGCGCCCGCAGTTCCTCGCGTGACTCGCGCTCCAGGTTCTCGTTGCGCTGGCGCACGGACGCATAGCGCAGCGCGCGCTCGAGCGTGTCGGCGCGCGCCTCGACCTTGCGCAGATAGTCCTGGGCGCCCGCGGCGATCGCCTCGGCGCCGATGCCGGCCTCGTCGTTTCCGGTCAGCACGATCACCGGTACGCCGGGGTAGCGGCCGGCGATGCGCTCCACGCCTTCCACGCCGCGGCAGTCCGGCAGCCCCAGGTCGAGCAGGACCGCATCGTAGGGCGTCGTCGCCAGCATCTGCAGCGCCGCGCCGAGCGTCGGCGCGAAATCGACGCGCCGCGTCGCGTGCTGGGCGCGCTTGAGCAGCGCTGCGTACAGCATCGCATCGGTCCTGGTGTCCTCCACCAGCAGGATCGTCTGCGCCGGGCTCATCCGTTCAGGGTAATCCAAGCGGAGTCCGGAGGGCGTGTTGGCGCAGGGTCACGGCGTGGCTCCTCGTCGACCGGCCGTTCGGCCGACATCCGGTCTCACTGCGCCGCCGCGGCGATCAGCGGCGTCGGGTCGCGCCAGTGTGCGCGGCCGCCCAGGACCTGCAGTTCGATCAGCACCGCTGCGCCCGCGACCGCGGCCCCCTGGCGCTGGAGCAGGGCCAGCGCCGCCAGCAGGGTGCCGCCGGTGGCCAGCACGTCGTCGACCAGCAGGACACGCGCTCCGGGCGGCAGCGCATCGGCGTGCACCTCCAGGCGGTCGCTGCCGTACTCCAGCGCATAGTCCTGGGCGAGCGCGCGTGCCGGCAGCTTGCCCGGCTTGCGGATCGGGACGAACCCGGTCCGCAGCGCCTGCGCCAGCGCCGCCCCGAGGATGAAGCCGCGCGACTCGATGCCGGCCACGGCGTCCAGTGCGGCGTCTCGCCAGGGCGCCGCCATCGCCTCGACCGCGGCGGCAAAGGCAGCGGGGTCGGCCAGCGCCGGAGTGATGTCCTTGAACGCGATGCCCGGTTTCGGGAAATCGGGAACGTCGCGGACCAGGGTCTGCCAGTCGCTCATGCGTTTGGTGCCGTTGGGGTACGGCGCATCGTACCGGCCGGTCGCACGGCGCGCGCGTGCGGCGATCACACCGGCAGTTCAGGACGCATCCAGACTGCGCCGGGGGCGCATGACGGCGCGGCGTCTGGACGGCCGGAAGGCATGCGTCCGGTGTCGCACGCCGTTCCGGGCGCGCCCCGGTTCACCGCCCGTTCGCGCCCTCGGCGGGAGCATCGGCGCACGTCGAAACCTGAGAGGAGTGCGCCAATGAACGCGATCAGAACCATGCTCTGCCTGGGGACGCTGGCGTTCGCGGGGTCGGTCGCTGCGCAGGCGCCCGCACCGCAGCCGCAGCCGGCCTACGGGCCGCAGGACGAGGGGCGCCGCTTCGACGACGGCAGCCGCGTGGTCTGCCAGGAGGTCGAGGTGCAGCGCAACAGCAACGACCCCAATCGCGTCGGCGGCACCGTGGCCGGTGCGGTGATCGGCGGTCTGGTCGGCAACCAGGTCGGCAGCGGCGACGGCCGCAAGCTCGCCACGGCAGGCGGTGCGGTCGCCGGCGGCGCGATCGGCCGCAAGGTCCAGGGCGACCGCCAGGAGACCGTCGGCGATCGCATCGTCGAGACGCGTTGCGAGCGGGTCTGGCGCTGATTTCGCCGGAGTCGCGAACTTGGCGGTCGCGCGATCTCCGCGCCCGCGCCGCTGGGTGCGGCCGGTCGCAAAGACCGGCCCCACCCTGTTGCACCCTGTTGCCTCGCGGCCGATCGGCGCTATCTTGGCGGTCCCGATCCGTCGAGCGACCGCCATGCGCAGCCTCAGTCTCCTTCTCGCGATGCTCTTCGCCGCCGGCACGGCCCAGGCGGGCGCGCAAGCCTACGGAGAGCCGCTGCCGCCTGGCGAGGCGGTGCCGGTGTCCGAGGCCATCGACGATTTCGATGCCCATGCCGGCGCGCCCCGGCGCTTCAGCGGCCGCATCACCCAGGTCTGCCAGGCCAAGGGCTGCTGGATGATGCTGGAGGACGAGGGGCGCGCCGCGCGGGTGATGTTCGGCGACCATGCCTTCGCCATTCCCAAGGACAGCACCGGCGCCGCGGAAGTCCATGGGGTGCTGACCCGGAAGGAGCTCTCGGAGGAGGCGGCGCAGCACCTGGCCGAGGACGCGGGCCGGGACGCGCCCGATCCGACCATCGAATACCGCATCGTCGCCGAGGGCGTGGAGATCGCCGCCCCGTAGTCGTGCGAAGCCGGCGGGGGCCACGCGCCGTCCTGGCGTGGTGGATCGCCCCTCGGACGCGAAGGGCGAAGAGCCTGCCGCGCCGGCCGGCCACCATCGATGGCGCGCCCCTGCGGGCTTCCGTGCCGGACCCGCGGATCGGCGGACCGGCGTGCCCGGGGCTCAGGTCTAGCCGGCGGCCGGGGTCGTCAGCTTGAGAAGCCGCCCTTCGGCGCCGCGGCCGCCGTCCTCGAGCAGCCAGATCGCGCCGTCCGGGCCCTGCTCGACCTCGCGGATGCGCGTGCCCATGTCGAAGCGTTCGGCTTCGCGTGCACTCTCGCCGTCGAACGCGATCCGCACCAGGGACTGCGACGACAGCCCGCCGATGAAACCGTTGCCGCGCCAGTCCGGGAACTGCGCGCCGTCGTAGATGATGAAGCCGGCCGGCGAAATCACCGGGGTCCAGCTGATCACCGGCGCGCGGTAATCGGGATTGGTGCTGTGGTCGGGAATCGGGCGGCCGTCGTAGTGCTCGCCGTCGGAGACGATCGGGTAGCCGTAGTTGACGCCCCTCTCCACCAGGTTGAGTTCGTCGCCGCCCTTGGGGCCCATTTCGTGGTTCCACAGCCGTCCCTCGGCGTCGAACACGATGCCGAGCGGGTTGCGATGGCCCAGCGACCAGATCTGCGCGGTGGCGCCGCCGCGGTCGGCGAAGGGATTGTCGGCCGGCACGCTGCCGTCGTCGTTGAGGCGGAGGATCTTGCCCATGGTCGACTGCATGTCCTGCGCCGGGTCGAACTTCTGCCGGTCGCCGGAGGAGATCCACAGCATGCCGTCGCGATCGAACGCGATGCGGTGACCATAGTGCCCCTGGCCCGAGACCTTCGGCACCTGCCGCCAGATCACCTCCGGGTTCTCCAGCGCGCCGCTGCCGTTGCCGTCCAGGGTCAGGCGCGCGCGCGCCACCGCGGCGCCGGCGCCGCCGTCTCCGGCCTCGGCATAACTGATGTAGACCATGTGGTTGGCATCGAAATCCGGGTGCAGCACCACGTCGCCGAACCCGCCCTGGCCGCCATAGGCGACCTCGGGCACGCCGGCGATGTCGCCGCTGGTCCCGCGCGCCGGGTCGTAGAGCTTCAGCGTGCCGGCCTTTTCGGTGACCAGCAGGCGGCCGTCGGGCAGGAAGGTCATCGCCCAGGGCTCGGCGAATCGCGCGATCTCCTCGATCGCGAACGGACGGCCGTCGGCGGCCGCCGACGCCGCGGGCGCGTCGGACTGGGCCTGGGCCGCGGGCGCGGCGGTGGTGTCGCCGTTGCAGGCCGCCAGCAGGAACGCGGCGCAGGCTGCGGCGAGCAGGTGCTTGCTCATGGGTTGCGTCTCCGGGGGCGATTGGGGTGCCGATACGATATCCGAACCCGGCGCCCTCGGTGGCCCGGCGTTGCGCACCCGCAGGTGCGCCGATGGCCCTGCGCAGGGGGGCCGCCCGGGACGGGGCTGGCGCAAATCGCCGCACGCCAGGCGTTCGGACACGATGCGAACCGCATGCGAGCGTGTAAAGGTTGTGTTGTGTTCAGTCCCTCGGCGCCGCGGCGATCGCGATCCGGCCGCCGCGACGCGCGCGCAAATCGCCGACCTGCGGCGAGATGCGCCGCAACTGCGATTCGCATCATGCGTGCGCCTAGCGGGAAATGCCGCGGATGTGGTTAACGAAGCGTTTGGCGGCGGAAATCGCCATCGTTGACATTCATTGCCGCATCGACAGGCTGTGCCCCGTGTGGAATGCGGGGCGGTCGACCAGGGGGGCGATCCGCGTCGACGAATGCGCCGCATCCCGCGCTTTGGCAACCCAACTGGAGATTCCGATGACGAACAACGCACGCAAGCCTCTCGCCGGTCTGATCGCTCTGGCCGCCGCCGCCGCCATGCCGCTGGCGTTCGCCCAGGAGGCGGACACGATGGCCCAGGATCCGACGCAGGCCCAGCCGACCGAGCAGGCGGCACCCACCGGCCAGCCGCCGGGCGCTCAGGGCCAGGTGACCTGGGCCGACCTCGACGCCGACGGCGACGGCAACCTGAGCCAGGCCGAGGCCGGCGCGCATGCGGAGCTGAGCGCGGTGTTCTCGCAGGCCGACACCGATGGCGACGGCCAGCTGACCCCGGACGAGTACCGCAACTTCGCCGCTTCGCAGGGCGCCGGCCCGGGCGAGTAGGTCCGCTTCGACGTCCCCGCGCATCCGCGTCGGGATCGTGCAGGACGAGGGAGCGACCGCAGGGTCGCTCCCTCTTTTTGTGGTCGGACCGCGGCGGACCTCGCTGGCGGCGCATCGTCGCCATCCCTAGACTTGCGCCATGGAGATGGCAGACGCATCCGGCATCGCCCTGGTGGGCTTCGACGGCGACGACACGCTGTGGCGCAGCGAGGACTACTTCGACCACGCGCAGCGGGAATTCGAGGAGATCGTCGGCGCCCACGTCGACCTCGGCGACGCCCGCGCGCGCGAACGCCTGTACGCGATCGAGAAAGGCAACCTCGCGCTGTTCGGCTACGGCGTCAAGGGCATGGCGCTGTCGATGATCGAGGCCGCGGTGGACATCACCGGCTCGCGAATCGGCGCGGACGAGCTCCATCGCATCGTCGCGCTGGCCAAGCGCATGCTGCAGCACCCTGTGGAGCTGCTGCCGGGGATCCGCGAGGCGGTCGAGGAGATCGCCGCCGCGCACCCCGTGGTGCTGATCACCAAGGGCGATCTGTTCCACCAGGAAGCCAAGGTGCGGCGCTCGGGCCTGGCCGATCTGTTCGGCCGCATCGAAATCGTCAGCGAGAAGGATCCGGCCACCTATGCGCGGGTGCTGGGCGAGTTCGACATCGCCCCCGGCCGCTTCGTGATGGTCGGCAACTCGCTGCGCTCGGACGTCGCGCCGGTACTGCAGCTCGGCGGCTGGGCGGTGCACATGCCGTATCACCTGACCTGGGAGCACGAACGCGAGTTCGAACCCGACATCGATCTCGCCCGGATGCGCGAGGTGCGGATGCCCGCGGAACTGCCAGCGGCGATCCGGGACATCGCCCAGGCCACGGCCCGACTTGCGGCCTTCGCCGGCTGATGGAATGATCGGGCGGCCGGCGCAGGGCCGGAGCCTTTGGGGAGGCTGATGCGTATCTGGCTCATGCTCGTGCTGCTGGCGCTTGCGTCGCCGGCTTTCGCGGGCGAATCCCCGCAAAGCGCCACCCTGTGGCTCCGCGCCCAGGTCACCATCGACGCCGATGGCCGTATCGCTGCGCTCGAGTGGGACGAGGTGGGCGGCACCGGCAGGGCCGTCGTCGATCACATCGACCCGATCGTGCGCGGCTGGGAATTTGTTCCGGGAATGGTGGACGGCGTGCCTGCCGCTACCCGGACCAGGCTGACCGTGCGGACCCTCGTCGAGGCGGAGCAGGGCGCGATCCTGGTCTCCATCGACCGGGCCTCCACGGGTGCGTCGAGGATCAGCATGCCGCCACCGATTTATCCGGAAGCGGCGCTGAAGGGGCGCGTGAGCGCCGATGTGATGGTCGAGGTCGAAATCGCCGCAGACGGTGCGGTCACCCTCGCGGGCGCCAGCTTCGAAGGCAGCCGCGGCGACGCGCATCGAGAGAAGTTCCTGCGTGCGGTGGAAGCCGTGGTTCCCAGGTGGAAGTTCCAACTGGAGGAGGTGGGCGGTCGGCCGATCGCCACGCGCATGAGCGTGCCGGTCAGTTTCTGCACCATGTCCGCGACCTGGTGCGAACAGCGCAGGCGCGCGGCCGCCTCCCGGCCGGTGGCGCCCGGCGAGGCTCTGGCGCTGGAGAGCGCGGTGCGCCTCACGTCTGATCCACGCAGTGGGATCTAGGCCCCGACAGGATCTGCCAGCGGTGGCTTTGCGGCTGTAAACGCTTACGCAATCGGCTGGCCTGCTGCAGGCTGACTCGGAAGGGCGCGGTGAAGGCCGGGTTAAAACCGGATTCATCGGCGGCGACGCATGGTGCGGGTGAGCTCCTGCGACCGCCGCTGGAGACCCTGCAGAGGAATCGGCCATGACCCTGTTGACCCGCTGGCTCGCACCAGCCGCCCTCGCCGCCGGTCTGGGCGTGGCGGCCCTGACCCCGGCACCGGCACGCGCGAGCGACGACCTGGCGAGAGTGATCGTCGATGTCGCCGACGTGGTGCTGCGGGGCGGTACCCCGTACTACCGCCATGGCGGCCACGGCTACAACGATCGCCTGATCGTGGTGCGCGACCGCTACGGACGCCCGGTCTACTACCGCCAGGTGCCGCGCCACTACCAGGCCAGCCACTCCCGCCACTACCGGTCCGGTCCGCCGGCTCATGCGCCGGCCCACGGCTATCGCGACCGCAATCGCAACGACAACCGCAACGTCAGATGCAACCGCAACGGGCACTGCACCGCGCAGTACTACGATCCGCGCTACGATCGCGACCGCAACCGGTACCAGACGCGCTGGGATCGCGACCGCAACCGGCACCAGGCGCGCTGGGATCGCCGGCGCTGAAACCGGAAGACGGGCGGCCGGGTCCCTTACCAGGTAGACGCATCCCGGAGCCGAGATGAACGCCGCAGGATTCCTTTCCGCCATCGTCCTGGCCGCGGGCCTGGCGATGGCGCCGGCCGCGGGCGCCGCGGACCCGCTCGAGTGCCGCCTCGACTTCAGCCTGTCGGGCTGGTCGGCGATCTACCGCACCGCCGACGGCGCCGGTACCGTGAGCTGCAGCAACGGCCAGCGCCTGCCGGTGCGGATCAGCGCGCGCGGCGGCGGTCTCAGCGTCGGCAAGTCGCGCATCGACAACGGGCGCGGCACGTTCTCGGGTGTTGCCAACATCCGCGACGTGCTCGGCGGCTATGCCGCGGCCGAGGCGCACGCCGGGGCGGTGAAGTCGGCGCGCGCGCAGGTGGTGACCAAGGGGCCGGTGTCGCTCGCGCTGGCCGGTACCGGAGACGGCTGGGACCTGGGCATCGCGTTCGGCAGTTTCGTGATTTCCGAGCGTTGATCCGCGCCCGGCGCCGCTATTCCCCGGTGTGCCGGGTGTCCTCCACCAGCGGCGCGGCGCGCAGGCTGCTTTCGACGCCGTCGCCGACCTGCAGGGTGAACCAGTGCAGGGCCGCGGCGTAGCCGGCGAGCAACAGGGCGAGAACGGCCAGGCCGATCAGCCAGCGGCGCAGGCGGTGGCGGGGCGGATCGGCATTGGCGGTCGAACGGTTCATGGCTGGATCCCCCCGGGACGGTAGGCAGAACGGCGGGAACACCCCGTCGGGGCCAGCATCCTGCCCGAGGCGTCTGCGCGGCGTGGAGGCGACGCGCCGCCCGCGCTGCGGCACAATCCCCGCCATGCGTGGCGCGGTTTTCCTGCTGGCGGTGCTGTCCGGCCTCTGCGGCCTGGCCGCCTGCGGGCGCGAGGCGGCCCCCGGAACTTCGGCCGCGGCGGAGCATCTCGAATGGCGCGGCAGTTCGTCCTGCGCCGATTGCGACGGCATCGAGACGGTGCTGGTGCTGCAGCGCGATGGCCAAGCCCATGGTTACCGCCTTTCCGAGACCTACCTGGCGGCGGAAGGCGCCGCCCGCTTCGACGACGCCGGCAGCTGGGAGGTGGAGGGCGCGGTGCTGCGGATGCTCGGGGAGGGCGGGAGCGAGCGGCGCTATGCAGTACTCCCCGACGGCCGCCTGCAGGCGCGCGACGGCGCAGGACGGCGGCTGCGCTCCGGCGACGGCGAGGCGCTGGAACCGGTGGCCGTCGGGCAAGACCCATGATCCGCGCCATGCTCCGGCCTTGCCGGACGCGGTGAACACTTCGACCAGGGAGAACAGGATGCACGTCCGCAACCGGATCCGCGCGCTCGCGCTCGCGCTGCTGCTGCCGCTGGCGGCCGGCGCCGTGGCCCAGGACTATGCGCACGCCTGGGATCCGCGCAGCGGCGACGAATGGGTCGATGCGCAGCTGACCGACATCAACGACTACGGGCGCCGCCACCACGCCCCGTTCGTCGACGAACTGGTGCGCTACCGCGGCGCCCCGCGCGACCTGGTGACGGACCTGCTGGTCGAACGCGGCTGGGCTCCCGGCGATGTCTATTTCGCCTGCTCGATCGCGCAGGTGATCGGCCGCTCCTGCCGGTACGTGATCGGCGAGTGGGACCGCAGCCACGGCGAAGGCTGGGGTGCGCTGGCGTCGCGCCTCGGGGTGGCGCCGGGCTCGGAGGAGTTCCTGCGCCTCAAGCAGGGCGTGGTGTCCAGCTACGGGCGCTGGGCCCGGCCGCTGGAGCCGGATGCCGCGCTGCGCGAGGCCGCGCCTCCGGCCGATGCCGGCGGCGCGGAGGACTCCGCAGGACCGGCCTGAGCCGCGGGCACCTGCCGCGCCTCATTGGCCCGGACCGCGTGCGCCCCCGTCGCTGGCGTGCGCTTCTCCGGCGTCCGGCGCGGCCGCATCCAGCGGCTCGCCCAGTTCCAGGCGCATCCGTGCGAAGTCGATCGTGTAGGCGGCGAACGCGCCGAGCACGTCGCCGCCCAGGATGCCCAGGTTGCGGGTGCCGACGTCGGCCGAATCCTCCACCGCGATCGCGAGCTCCGGCAACACCGTCTCGCGGCCATCCAGCCGCACCTGCGCCCCGGGCCAGAGGGCCGTCTCGCGCGTGGTGACGCCGCCGGCACCGCCTACTTGCTGGCGTTCGCGGCGCAGGCCTTCCAGCCTGGCGGGATGCCGCTGCGCGAACCGCGCCGACAGCGACGACTGCGGCGCGCCGGTGTCCAGGTGCAGCGACAGCGGGAGGTCGTCGATCGTCAGCGCGACGTACAGGTCGCTGCCGACTACGCGCAGATTGCCGGGCGCCGCGTCTGCGGCAGCCTCGCTCGTCTCGGCGGCGAGGCTGCCGTCGGCGCCGAAGCGGATGCGGCCGAGCGCCTGCAGCACCGGGAAGCCGAGGATGGCGTCGATGCGGTAGCCGCCCGGGATCGGGATCTCGAGCTGCGCGTCGTCGAGCACCAGGAACGCCACGTCGGCGAGCGTGGCGCCGGCGAACTCGAGCCGCTCGGCGATGCCGATGCGGGTCGCCACCGCGTCGCGGCTGGTGCTGCCGACGCTGGCCTCGCCGTCGAGCAGGTGCAGGCCCAGCCGCTGCGCGGTGCTGGCCGACACCACGGAAAGATTGGCGCCGGTATCGAGCACCGTGTCCTGACCGTGGCCGTTGATCGTCACCGTGGCGCGGGTCAGGCCGGCCGTGTCGGGACGCGTGGCCACCGTTTCGGGGGCGAACGCCAGCAGCGTCTGGGGCCGGGTCGGGGCCAGCAGGGTGGAGACGGCATGGAACTGCGCCACGTCCCCGGCGCGCCCGTCGGGGTCGCCGTGGGCGGCCAGCAGCGCCCTCCAGGCGTCGGTGGCGTGCGCGGCGCGGGCATAGTCGCCGGCGGCGAAGCTGGCGTCGGCGACGATCGGCCAGGCCAGAAGGAGATGCGCGGGATCGGTGCTGGCGCCGGGCGCCAGCAGCGGCTCGAGCTGGCGCAGGGCTTCGCCATGGTCCAGCCGCGCTGCGGCGATCCGGGCGCGGGCAAGCGCGGTCAGTTGCGGTTCGGCGATCCGTGGCAGGGCCGTCTCCAGCGCGAAGACCTCGCCCCTGGCGGCGTCCGCCAGCAGGCTTTCGACTTCGGCGGCGGGCAGGGGCGCAGGGGGTTGGGCATGCAGCGGGGCCTGCAGCGCGATCGCGCTGGCCAGCAGCAGGGCCAGCAGCAGCGCGGGGCGGCCGGATGGCGTGGCCGGGCTTGTCGGGAAAGGGCGGGCAGGCATACTGGGATCTCGTGGCGGGCACATAAATTATCGTAAAACGAAAAATAATATGACTGCAACAGAAAATTTCATGGCGCTGCGCCGGCGTGCGCGCTGGCTGCGGCTGGTGGCCAGCGCAGGGGCCGGGCTGTGCCTGGCGGTGACGCTGCTGGCGGTGTTCGGTCCGGCGACCGGGTCCGCCGGCCTGCTCGCCGCCACCCTCCACACCGATGGACTGCCGCACGCCTGGGCGGGGGCGATCGCGCTGCTGCTGGCGGCGCTGGTGGCGGCCGCGCTGTGGCAGCTGGCGCGGATGCTCGGCGAGGTGGAGCGCGGCGCCCTGTTCGCGCCGGCGGCGACGCGGCATTTCCGCCGTTTCGCGCGGCTGCTGCTGGTGGCGGCGCTGTTGCGGCTGCTGCTGCCGCCGCTGGCGGTGCTGGCGCTGGTGGCCATGGAGCGCAGCGCCACGGTGACCCTGTCGTTCTCCGGCGGCGACCTGCTGGCGCTGTTCGTGGCGGTGGTCCTGTTCTTCGTGGCGCGGCTGTTCGACGAGGCCGCGCGCCTCGAAGAAGACAGCCGCTCGATCGTCTGAGGAGGGTGCGATGGCGATCGTGGTCCGCCTCGACGTGATGCTGGCGCTGCGCAAGGTGCGCTCCAAGGACCTGGCCGCGCACGTCGGCATCACCGAATCCAACCTGTCGCTGCTCAAGTCCGGCAAGGTGCGCGGGATCCGCTTCGAGACCCTCGGCCGGATCTGCGAGTACCTGGACTGCCAGCCCGGGGACCTGCTGGCCTGGGAGCCGGATCCGCCCCGCCCCCCGTAGAGCGGAGCTTGCTCCGCTGCTCCCGGCTCCGGAGCCCGCGCAGCCGGGGCAGGGGCCGGGCAGGAACCCTAGCCAATTGGGGTGCCGTTGGAGTACAAATGTACTCCTATGGACATGCCCCTCAGCCCCCGCCGCGCCCGCGTGCTGGCCCTGATCCGCGACCGCGTCGCCGGGCACGGCCAGCCGCCGACCCTGGCCGAGATCGCCGCGGCCTGCGGCCTGGCCTCGCGCGGGGCCGCGCGCAAGCACGTGCAGGCGCTGGCCGAGGCCGGGCTGGTGGAGGTGACGCCGGGGCAGGCGCGCGGGATCCGCCCGGCCGGGCTGCGCGCCCGCGCTGACCTGCTGCGGCTGCCGGTGCTGGGGCGGGTGGCCGCCGGCGCGCCGATCGGCGCCGATGCCGGCCTGGCCGACACCCTGACCCTCGACGCGCGGCTGTTCGGCCAGGCGCCGGACTACCTGCTGCGGGTGCAGGGCGATTCGATGATCGACGACGGCATCCTCGACGGCGACCTGGTCGGGGTGCGCCGCAGCGCCGACGCCCGCGACGGCCAGACCGTGGTGGCGCGGCTGGACGGCGAGCTGACCATCAAGCGGCTGGCGCTGGGCGCCGATGCGCTGCGGCTGCTGCCGCGCAACCCGGCCTACGCGCCGATCGTGGTCGGTCCCGGGCAGGAGTTCGCGATCGAGGGCGTGTTCTGCGGCCTGGTGCGGCGCGGCTGATGGGGGCGGTGGTCGCCCTGGATGCGCTGCTGCAGGAGCGCCGGGTCTGGAAGGGCCGGCCGGCGCCGGCGCCGGCCAGCGCCCAGCCCACCGGGCACGCGGCGCTGGATGCGGCCCTGCCCACCGGCGGCTGGCCGGAGGCGGCGCTCTCCGAGATCCTGGTGGAGGCCGACGGCATCGGCGAACTGCGCCTGCTGTGGCCGGCACTGGCGCGGCTGGCCGCGGCCGGCGAGCGCATCGTGCTGGTGGCGCCGCCGTACCTGCCGTATGCCGCCGCCTGGCAGGCGGCCGGCATCGACCTGCGCCAGCTGCAGGTGGTGAACACCGCGCGCCCGGCCGAGGCGCTGTGGGCCACCGAGCAGTGCCTGCGCTCGGGCAGCTGCGGCGCGGTGCTGTGCTGGCCGCAGGGCGCCGACGACCGCGCGCTGCGACGGCTGCAGGTGGCGGCGGAGACCGGTCGCACCCTGGGCTTCGCCACCCGGCCGCTGGCGGCGGCGCGCAACCCTTCGCCGGCGCCGCTGCGCATCGCCATCGACGCGCACCCGGCGCAACTGCGGGTGCTCAAATGCCGCGGCGGGCTGGCCCCGCCGCAGGCGCTGCCGCTGCACTGATGGCATCGGCATGCGCTGGGCCTGCATCCTGCTGCCGCAACTGGCGCTCGACGGCGCTCTCCGCCGCCGTGCCGATGCCGCTGCGCCGCTGGTGCTGGTGGCCGGCGGCGCCCAGCGCCGGGTGCTGCACGCCGCCAATCCGGCCGCGCGCGCGCTGGGGCTTCGGCCCGGCATGGCGCTCACCGCCGCGCAGGCGCTGGCCACCGGTTTCGCGGTGCTCGATCACGACCCGCGGGAGGTGCTGCGCTGGCAGCGCTTCCTCGCCGCCTGGGCCTATCGCTTCAGCTCGCAGGTCAGCCTGCGCCACCCGCATGCGCTGATCGTCGAGATCGGCGCCAGCCACGGCCTGTTCGGGCCGTGGCCGCGGTTCGAGGAGCGGCTGCGCGAGGAGCTCGCCGCGCTGGGATTCCGCCACCGCATCGTCGCCGCGCCCAACCCCGCCGCGGCGCGCGCGCTGGCCAACGTCCACGACGGCCTGGCGGTGCCCGACGGCGAGGCCCTGCATCGCGCGCTGGGGCAGCTGCCGGTGGCGCGCGCCGGCTTTGCCCCGGAGGTCGCCACGGCGCTGGCGCGGATGGGCCTGCGGCGGCTGGCGCAGGTGCGGGCGCTGCCGCGCGCCAGCCTGGCGCGGCGCTTCCCCGCCGCGGTGCTGGGGCACCTGGACGCGTTGTGGGGAGATGTCGCGCAGCCGCTGGAGTGGTACCGGCCGCCGGACCGCTTCGACGCGCGCATCGAGCTCGGTTTCGAGGTGGAGTCGCACCAGGCGCTGCTGTTCCCGCTGCGGCGCCTCACCGCCGACCTGGCGGCGTACCTGGCCGGCCGCGACGGCGGCGTGCAGCGCTTCGAATTGCATCTGGAGCACGAGGACGCCGCGGACAGCGTGGTGGTGGTGGGCCTGCTCGGCACCGAGCGCGAGCCGGCACTGCTGTTCGACGTCGCCCGCACCCGGCTGGAGCGCGCCGGGGTGCCGGCGCCGGTGCGCGGGCTGCGGCTGCTGGCGCGCGAGCTGCCGGCGTTCGCGCCGGCGCACCGCGAACTGTTCGAGGACCGCCCGCAGCAGTCGATGCCCTGGGAGCAGCTGCGCGAGCGCCTGCGCGCCCGCCTGGGGGACGACGCGGTGCACGGCCTGCGCGTGCATCCGGACCACCGCCCCGAACACGCCTGGCGCGGCGAGAGCGCGGCGAAGCCGGGCGCCGG
>NZ_JACCKA010000031.1 GCF_013425525.1 Luteimonas salinisoli
CTTGCCCAGGGCAAGAACAGGGGTCAGAGTCGGCTTTCTTGCCGGTCCGAAAAACGGGAAAGTCCACTCTGACCCCTGTTTTATAGTGATTTAACTCCGTTGTAGTCGAAGGTAGTTTGTTGGAGAGTGCTTTACGCGGCCGTGAGATATCGCTCTGCGACATGCGCCTGCCTGATGTCTGAAACGAGGGCTTGCCGTGCTGCATCCAGGGCGCTCCAGCGCGTAGCGTCGTGCAATGGCGGGATGGTCACGAGTTCGCGGCGGTCGAAACCAACCAGCGCCGCATCCACAAGTTCGCCCGCTTCCATCAGCTCGGGGAGCGCATCGATGTCGATGCCCGCACGCTCCCAGATCTCCGTGCGGGTACCCGCGGGGAGTACCGCCTGCACATAGACGCCCTTGGGCGAAAGCTCCAGGCTCAACCCCTGGGAGAGGAACAGTGCGAAGGCCTTGGTCGCACCGTAGACCGACATGCCGAATTCCGGCGCCAATCCAACCACTGAGCCGATATTGACGATCGCGCCTTCGCCGGCCCGCGCAAGTCGTGGGGCGATTGCATTGGCGAGTCGGACAAGCGCGGTTGTGTTGAGCGCGACGATCCGAGCGACATCATCGGTGGCCTGCTCGATGAAGCTGCCGGACTGGGTTGCTCCGGCATTGTTGATCAGGATCCCGATTCGGGAGCCATCGCGCAGGCGGGTCTCGACGGCTGCCAGATCGTTGGACTGGGTGAGATCGGCCTGAAGAATATCGATCGCGACCCTGTGTTCTTCGCGCAGTCGAGCTGCAAGCGTCTCCAATCGTGTCTTGTCGCGGGCAACCAGCACGAGGTCGTGGCCGCGACGTGCGAAGCGCTCGGCGTAGGCAGCGCCGATGCCGGAGGATGCGCCGGTAATGAGGACTGCGGAAGGAGTGGTCATGTGTTGGCTCTCTTGATTAGGGGTGAGGGGCTGGGTGAGCTGATGCAGAGATGCGCGACGCGCAACGGAGCCGCGTCCGTGGGCGGCCCGCCAGCCCTGCAGGGCACTGGCGTCGGCGTTCTGACTATTTGACCTTGAGCACGACTTTTCCCTTCGATCGGCCGGATTCGACGTAGGCCAAAGCCTCATTGGCTGACTCAAAGGCGAAGGTGCGATCGATTACGGGGCGAACGGCGCCAGCCTCTACGAGCCGGCCTATCTCGCGCAGTTGTTGTCCATTGGCTCGCATGAACAGGAATGAGTACCTCAGGGACCTGCGTTTGGCTCTTCTTCTGACGCCAGCACTCAGCAGGCGAACGATGAGACGGACCAACCACGGAGCTCCAATGCTGGTCGCGGATGCCGGGTCGGGAGGGCCGGAGATCGAAATGAGCGTCCCGCCTGGTTTCAGGACACGCAGGGACTTCTCCAAGGCGCCCGCGTCCTGGCTATGCAGAACTACGTCGTAGTTCCGCAGAACTTTGCCGAAATCCTCGTTCTTGTAGTCGATGACGGTGTCCGCGCCCAGGCTCTTTACCAGATCGACGTTGGCACTGCTGGTCGTCGTGGCGACCGTGGCCCCGATCTGCTTTGACAGTTGGATAGCGAAGGTGCCTACACCGCCAGACCCGGCTTGGATGAAGATCTTCTGCCCGGCCTGCAGATTGGCTCGTTCAACCAGCGCCTGCCAGGCCGTCAAGCTCACCAACGGGAGCGATGCGGCTTCTTCCATGGTGATGTTTCCTGGCTTAGGCGCGACATCGTTCTCGTTCACGGCGACGAACTCCGCGAAGGCGCCGATGCGGTGATCTCGAGGCCGGGAATAGACTTCGTCGCCCACTTTGAACTGCCGAACGCGTGGGCCAACGCGCGTCACGACACCTGCCACGTCATGGCCCAGGACGAGCGGCATGCGGTAAGGCAGGATGCGCTTGAGTTCACCGCTCTTGATCTTGGAATCCAGCAGATTCAAGCCTGCCGCGTGAACCTGGATCAGGATTTCGTCGTCCCGAAGTGCGGGCTCGGGCACTTCGCCAAGCCGCATCGGTTCATTCTTGCTGTATCGATCGATGATGAAAGCCTTCATGGTGTTTTCTCTCTCGTAGATGGGACAAATATGATGAATATCATATTTGTGGACGGCAAGCGGGTAACGGAGCGTCCTCTGCGTTAGTCGTCGGAAATGAGATGGTGCAGTGCCGACTCGCGCAACGCATCGGAGAGCCGCGGGTCGTCGACGGCGCGTGCCAGTATCAACGCGCCGACCATGGTGGAGGCAGCCACCATGGCACGTTCGTGTACGCCGGGTTCTCCCCAGTCGGGAAACTGGCGTGCGATAAGGTCGATCATTTCCTTGATGCGGCGCGTGGCGGCTCGCCTTACTTCCGGCGCTTGGCGGGCCATCTCCGAGCCGAGGGCGGCCGTCGCACATCCCGTTTCGATACTTTTTACGTGCGCTTCGGAGAGGTAGGCCTGCATCATCGCCTGAAACGCCTGTTCGGGAGGGACGGCCGCGGCGACGCTCTCCATCGACTGCACGGCCTCGCTACCCGCACGATCCGCCGCCTCGGCCAGCAGGGCTTCGCGCGAAGCGAAATGGGCGTAGAAGCCGCCGTGGGTCAGGCCAGCGGCCTTCATGATGTCTGCAACGCCAGTGCCGTTATAGCCGCTACGTCGGATCGCGCGCGCCGCCGCATCGACGATGCGGTCGTGAGTGGCTTCCTTGGATCGGGTGGCCGTTCTTTTCATATGATGTTCATCATATATCGCTCTGAGCCCAATGCAAGCGGTAGGCGACGAACGGTAGATGGAGGGGATCCAGCGGGACCGCGAGTGTTTGGAGGCAGTGACTGCCAACGACCCGACGCAGGCATGGGAGCCGATGCCCGCCGATCACGATCCCATGGCGATCGGCAAGCCACTGGTGGCGTTGGCCACGTAGACGTTCGGGGATGGCGCAACACGTCCGAACTCCTGGCGATTGCGGAGCTTCCACCTGGAGCCTTCCAATGACCCCCACCATCACCGTCTTCGAGAAGACGCCCGATCGCGGCAGAGGGCTGGCGTGCGACATGCGTGCCTGAGGGCCGGAAGAGTCCGCTCCGACCCCTGTTTCCGAGATCGGAAGGGGGAACGATGCGGTCGATTGGCGAGCGATAAGGCCCGGTTTCTGGTCAGCGTCCGGGCCAGACCGGCGCGTGCTGGAAATGTTCGAGATAGATCTCGCGCCCGCGGGAGCTGATCTCGTCCCATTCGGCGGGCGTGGGGCTGCCGTACCGTTCCGGCCCTTCGCGCCATAGCCGGTCGAAATCCCCGGCCCGGCGGCTTCGCACCAGCTCGAGTGCGTAGGCATGGGCCATGGATGCCCGCTCGTCTCTGGGGTAGAGGGAATAGCGGCCGTCCAGCGCTTCCACGTACCGGTCCAGCGCCTGCTCGTTGCCGTCGTGGACGAGCTGCTCCAGCCATTCGCGCGCGAGCTTCTGGCGCCGTCTCGCTTCCTCGACGTCGGCGATCAGCGCACCACGCGTCGCGTACTCTTCCAGCGCATGGGTGATGAAACTCAACTGCGCCGATGCATTGCCGGCGCGGCCCGCGCTTTCGAGCCAGTCGGCCCCCGCAGAAACGCGCTCCTGTCCGACCACGGCGCAGTCCTCGTACTCTCTCAGCTTCTTCTGCAAGTCCCTTTCCCGATTCTCGCGATACTGTCGTTCCCAGTTCTCGCGCTCCTGTCGGCTATCGCCAGCACCGAGGTAGATGACCTTGCGCCGGTACTCGTGGATCAACGACTCCGGAGTGTCGCGTCGCAGTATCGTCCTGCACCCGGCCGAGCGCACGCCGAGGATGTAGCCGGCCTCCGTGTCGCCTGTGGCAGCGGCATCCTGTAGCGCGTCGAGGACTTCGGGTAGCGGGTCCCGCCACCAGCTATCGATTCGCGAGGGCGGACCGCCCGGCGATGCCGGTAGGCGGTCCAGCGCAAGGCGCTGCGGGGGTTGTGCCGGCGGCGATGCGGAAACGGCGGGCGCCGCCGCCTTCTCGTCTACGCCGGCGTCCTCCGGCAATTCCGGCGGGGGTGCCGATCCCCCGGAGCATCCGCCGCCCACCGCCGCCAGCAGGACGATGGCCAACGCCGGCACCGGCCACAACCGCCTGATCCGCGACGCGACACTCATCGCCCTTCGCCCGAGCGGTGGAACGCGCCGAGGATGCGAGACGACATGAGTTCGGCCTCCCGGATTTGCGCCGGGCTGAATCGCTCGCGTCCCGCCGCTTCGAGTTTGCCCATGGCTTCGGAGGCGGTGGAGACCTGCCGGTAGGCGCTCCAATAGGCGAGCATGCGCACCGGATCGTCCTGCAGGATGCCGTCGGGACCGTGCGCCGTCGCGTAGGCGTACAGGGCTTCTGGTTCGCCGGCCTTCAGCGCACGTCCAATCAGCGTCTTGGCGCGGTCGCGCCGACGGGCGACCTCGTCGGCATTGTCGAGCAGCTCGGCGTGGGTCTTGAACTCGGTGAATGCATGGTCGGGGTAGTGGGCCATCGCTGTGGTGTGGCCCAGGGCGACGGCTCGCAGCATCCAGGCGTGTGCGTCCGCCGCGCCTGCCGTCTCCGCCAGGTCTTCGGTGCCTTTGCAGAGCTCGTCCATTTCCTGTCTGGCATCGAGCAGTGCATCGACAGTGATGTCGCTGTCGATCGGCCGCCCGGCGAGTTGGAAGGCGTCTCCGAAGTAGGCGGCGGCTTGCGCGATGATCGCGATGAACGCGCCCATCGGCATGCGCTCGTACGACAGGCAATGCCCGAGCACGTTGCCGAGCCGGTAGGCGGCTTCGGCGTCTCCCGCGCGGGCGCGGGATTCCAGCTCGGCGCGCACGGAATCGAACGGGCCTTCCGGAAGCGTCGCGACCGATTGCCGCTGCACGCCCTTGCCGGGCGCGGCCCCGGCCGACTCGGCCGGTCTGGCGTGGGCGTCCGCGCGCCGGCCCGGAAGCTGCGTGTCGTGCGCGAGCAGCCAGATCCCGCCGACGATCGCGATGCCTGCAATGGCCGCCAGCAAGCGCTTCATGCGCATGATGTCACCGGTGCCGGTCTCCAGGTGGGTCGACCCGTCGAGCATATAGCGTTCGGAACTCGTCAACGAGAACCGGGGTCGGAGAACTTGGGGGTCGCGCGTGGCAACGTCTCATCGGCTGGGCATAATCGCGCTTGTCCCAGGAGTATCGGAGAAAGGAGGAACGAATGGACTGGTCGATCGTGGCGCTGCTCGCCTTGCTGACGCTCAATGCGATCGCCTCGGTCGCGGTTCTGCGCGACCCGGTGGCTACTCCGGGCCGGCGGTCCGCGCAGCTGGCGATCGTCTGGCTGCTGCCCGTGCTGGGGGCCATCGTGTGTCTCGCAGTCGCGTCGGCGCACGCCCGCGAGGGGGTCGCCGGCTCCATCGCAACGCCCTACGCGGACAATGCCGGCGGCGGTCAAGTGGATGCGGCGACGTCCGCTGGGGACTGCGGCGGGGGCGGGTCCGACGGCGGAGGGTGCGGCGGCGACTAGGGGGCCGAACTCGACCGAGCAGTGCCTGGCGGAGCGCCACGTGCTTCGAGTGCTCGAGGAGGAACTGGATGCGACGTTGGATGCGGCAGCGAAGTTGCTCACTCCGACGGGCGTCAGGCCGAGGCGAATCCAGCACCCCCTCGTCCATTCATGCCTTCTGGCAGGGACGATTCGAGGGGGACGGCGCTTATGCTGAAGACCTCCCGAGCGAAGGAATCTCGATGATGGTCAAACGTGCGCGTCTTTGGATCGGCTGGATCCTGGCTCTCGCAGGTGCCGCGACGGTCACGGCCGCCGAGCCTCTCGAATCCGCGCCAGAAGACCTGTCGGAATGGTCGCTTCACTGCTTCTGCATCAGCGCCATCCACACGCCGCACGCGGCTATCGGCATGGACAACAACGGCGTGGTCCTGCATCGCGCCCGCTCCGGTGTGTCCAGGGAACAACTGGAGCGCGATGGCATCGCGGTATCGGACAGCCAGATCGCGCTGCTGCGGCTGCTGGGCGTGCTCGAGGTCGATGGAGACTCGCTGCGAACGGCCATTCCGGTGATCGGGCCGGAGCAACTCGACCAGCTGCGCCCGCGCCTGCGCCGGCTGGCTGAAGGGCTGCTGCCCGAGATCGAGCCCCATGTCGCGGCGATCCGCGCCCGGTTGCACGATCAAGGGCTGTCGCGCAGCGAGTATGCCGTGGTGTTCGGCTACGCAGTGGATGGCGTGTTGTGGGAAGGCCTTCGCGAGCGAGGCGCCGTACCGTCGACCGAGTTGAGCGCGGAACATCCGCTTTGGCGCGGTGCGTTCTGGGCGCTGTATCCGCCGCGCGGCAACATGGCTGGAGTGAACGAGCACCGGACCGGCCAGGCCGCCATGATCTTCACCTGGACCCGTCCCACTGGGCGCGCGTTGAACGCCCTGCAGCGGTCGCCGGCGCTGCCGGCTGCACTGCGACGGTTGATTGCAGGAGACGAGCCTGCTCCGGTGGTCGACGCCTCGGGGCGTGCCTGGACGTTGTCCGACGAAGGCCGGATGCAGGTTCCCGTCATCCATGTGCGAAGCGACGATCCGTTGCACGCTCCCGCACTGGGTATCGCCACGGTGATTGCCGATGCGCTGGATGGAGACGGTGAGATGGCCGAGATCCTTGCCTCGATCCCGGGTCTGGACCGGAAGCAGGCGATGGTGGTTGTGGCGCACGAGTTCATCTGGGACGTGATGGACCTGCTCGGCGAACGGGGCCTGGTCGAGCGGCCAACCGTGCTGGACGACTCCGAAGCCGCCACCGACGACCTGCGCTCGCTGCTGGTGATCCGCATGGATTCCGAGTAGTTCGGCGGAGGACCCACCGGCTGTCCAAAGGTGGCAGGGACGAACGGCGCTCGCGTAGGCACCATTCGTGTCCGGGACGAGTTCGGAGTCGGGAAATGGCGCCAGTGACGACCAGCTGCAGCAAACAGCGAATGCCCTCGCGCACCATCGTTGCGACCCCGACTTGTCCCGTATCGTACGTGCAGGTCGTCGCCGGGTTGCCGACATGAATGAGGTTGCTTCGGATCGGCGTCGTCGCGGTCGCGCGTTCGTCGCAGACACCACCGCCTTGATCCTGTTCTTCACGGTGACCGGCGCGCTGAACGAGCGCTTCGTTTCCGGCATGAGCTGGGACGAGGTCCTGCACGCGCGGCTGCTGGGGGCGGCGCTCATGATCCCGGTCGGCCGGCCGTACGGGATGTGGCGCGACCGGTTGATGCGGTACGCACGTCCGACCAGGATCTCGCGCATCCTCTGGGACAGCCTCGCACTCGTCACGTTCCAGGTGCCGATCTATGCGGCGATTATCGCGATCAGCGGCGCGTCCGGCCGGGGGTTCGTGCTCGGCATCCTCGGCGCGACGTGCATCATGCTGGTCTCTGGCCGCCCCTATGGCGCGTTCCTGAACTGGATCAGGCGGCTGTACGGGCTTCCGCCCGGCGGGGATAAGCCCATGAGCCTCCAGGGATGAGGATGCTCAGAAAATGGGGTCTAGAAAATGGGGGGGAAGGTTCATTTTCTCGATCCCAGTGCGTAGCCCCTGCGGCGAGATCGGGCGAGGGAACGACAGCGATGGGCGAGCGACAGGGCCCTGCGCGGCGCATGTCCGCGCAGTGGCCGTCGCCGGCCGCGACCTCAGTCCGTGGGGATCGCCGACGGATCCATCCACATCGCCTCCCAGACGTGCCCGTCCGGGTCGGCCAGGTTGCGGTTGTACATGAAGCCGAGGTCCTGGGCGGGGTTGATGTCGGCGGTGCCGCCGTTCGCGGCGGCCACCTCGTTGGCGGCGTCGACCTCCGCGCGACTGTCGAACGACAGGGCCAGCAGCACCTCGCTCGAGGTCGGCGGCGGGATCGGCCGGCTGGTGAACGTGCGCCACTTGTCGTGGGTGAGCAGCATGACGTTGATCGCCTCGCTCCAGACCATGCACGCGGCGGTCTCGTCGGTGAAGTGCGGATTGTTCTCGAAGCCGAGGGCCTTGTAGAAGGCCATCGACGCCGCGAGGTCGGTCACGGGCAGGTTGATGAAGATCATCTTGGTCATTGCGGACTCCATTTCGGGTTGGGCGGCCACGGGTGGCTCGGCTTGGTGGGCGGTCGGCGGTAACGCCGCCCGCTTGCCATCATCGTCGAACGGGAAAGGCCGGAATCGACATCGGGCGCGGCGGGGATGTGCCCGCGCTCGCGACTTCCAGCCCGGGCGCGCTTTGGAAGGCCCCACAACGACACCACAAGCTCGACGTGGGCGCGCATTGGAGGCACAGTCCGGTCCTTCGCACCACTGGACCGACCCGATGCCGTTCCTGCGTTTCCGACTGCTCGCCGTTGCGGCTGCGCTGCTGATGGCGGGCTGCGCCGCTTCCACGTTGCGGATCGATACCCGCCATCAGGCCGCCGTCCAGGCCAGCCGGGTGCAGTACCTGGTGCTGCACTACACGGTGGCGGACTTCGACGAGTCGCTGCGGCTGTTGACGGGTAGGCAGCCCGGCGTCTCCGCGCACTACCTGGTGCGCGACGACCCGGTCCGGGTCTACCGGCTGGTCGAGGAGCATCGTCTGGCGCGGCATGCCGGCGAGAGCTATTGGGCCGGTGCCACCCCGCTCAATGCCTCTTCGATCGGGATCGAAATCGTCAATCCCGGCTACAGCGACACCCCGGAGGGCAGGGTCTATGCGCCATACCCGCAGGAGCAGATCGACACGGTGATCCGCCTGGCGAGCGAGATCGTGGCGCGGCACGGGATCCGCCCCGAGCACGTGCTCGGCCATGCCGACGTGGCGCCCGGCCGCAAGCAGGACCCCGGGCCGCAGTTTCCGTGGCGCCAGCTGGCCGAGGCCGGGCTGATCCTGTGGCCGGATGCCGCCCAGGTCGCGGAGCGGCTGGCCTCCCACCGTCGCAATCCGCTGCCTGAGGTGGCCTGGTTCCAGGAGCGCCTGGCCGCGGTGGGCTACCGCGTTCCGCGCGGCGGCGAACTCGACGATGCCACGCGCGCGGCGATGAGCACCTTCCAGATGAAATACCGGCCCGCCGACATCGCCGGCGTGCCCGACGCGGAGACGGCGGCGCTGCTCGACGTCGTTGCGGCGCCAGACGGCATGCGTCCGCTGGCGCCGACGACGAAGTGAGCCGCCTGGCCGTCGTTCACTCCGTCAGCAGGTTGCCGACGGACGATTTCAGGCTGGTGTGATAGTAGAACAGACCGATACCACACACCGCGACCATCGTCGCCAGCGTGATCGACCCCATCCATACCGGGTCGGGCCGGTAGGCGATGGCGAACTGGGATTGGTAGATGGACGCACCGGCCACCCAGCTGCCAGCCATGGCGCCAACGGCCGCGATCGAGGCGGTCACCAGCCATTCGTACAGGTTGAGTTTCAGGCAATCGAACCGATCCAGCCCCATGCTCAGCAGCAGCCCGTTCTTGATGCGCTCCTCCTGCTCGAACCCCCTTACCGAAGCCGCCACCACGATCGACGCCATCAGCACGATCATGCTGCTGAAGCCCAATATCAACTTCGTGATCATCGCCAGCACGTTG
The DNA here is from genome assembly GCF_013425525.1 of Luteimonas salinisoli. Lineage (GTDB taxonomy): Bacteria > Pseudomonadota > Gammaproteobacteria > Xanthomonadales > Xanthomonadaceae > Luteimonas > Luteimonas salinisoli. The sequence goes on from NZ_JACCKA010000031.1 coordinate 9,563, forward strand.
TCGAACCGCTCGGTTATCTCCTTCAGCGGCACCAGCGCCAGCGTGGGATGAGGCCGCCACAGCGCCGACAGTTTTTCCCAGGCGTCTTCCGGCAGTTCCATGCTTCCCATGTAGAACACCTCGAGCCCGGAGCGTTCGGCCACGGCCTCGGGAACCTGAAACCAGAAGGTCACCGAACCGTTGCCCGGCTGGTAGGCGTGCGTCGCGACGATAGCCAGGTCCAGGAGCTCGTCGCCCGCCATGAAAGTCAACTTGTCGCCCAATTCGAACCCCATGTCGGTGGCGACTTCGGATTCGACGGATATCTCTCGCCGTTCGCCGCTGCTCGAAGGCCACCAGCGGCCGCTCACGACCCGGTTGTTGACGGGCACCCGGTCCGACCAGCTGAGCCTGATGGGCGCGGTCAGTGCGGCCGCGCTGTCGCTGGGTTGGCGGACGAAATCCTTCAACGGCCGATCGTTGACGGCGACCAGTTGCGCGCTCGCGAAGGGCCTGATCTGGCGTATCCGGCTGCCCGTCGACTCGCTCCAGTGCCGAATCGCCGCCAGCTGATCCGGGTCGGCCTTGGCGATGACCAGGTTGCCGTCGTTGATCCGTCTGTTGGCCTCCAGCGTCTCGCCGATGTCCTTCATCAGCATCAGGGTGAAGAGCAGCAGAGTGCAACAGAGCCCGAACCCCATCACCTGGGTGGACTTGCTCAGCAGCCTCTTGCGCATGACGAAGAGCGTGAATGGCAACAGGCCTGAGCCGGTGCGGGTGAGCTTCTCCCCGCCGATCAGCAACAGCCAGGTCGCCAGCATCATGATCAGCACGCTGCACAACATGGCCGCCAATGCCATGCCGGTCAGGGTCCAGTTGTCGGAATAGAAGCCCGCCAGCCCGGCCAGGCAGGCAAGCGTCCAGCCCGAGCGCGCGAGTACGCCGGACGGCACGCTGCGGCCGCGCATCAAGGCGACCACGGATGTGCTTCGAAGCTGGATGAACCCCGGCAGCTGGAAACTGAGAAGCAGCAGGAAGACCAGCAGAATGGATTTTCCGAGCTCGACCCAGCGCCAGTCCGGCGCGATACCCGGAAACTGGGCCTGCAGCAGTTGCAGCACGGCAAGCGAGGCGCCATAGGCGAACGCCATGCCGGCCAGCAGAGAAACGAGGAACCCGAGCAGCCACTGTCCGAGCGCCATGACGATGCCCTGGTTCAGCCCCATCCCCATGCTCATGTACAGGGCGAGCCTTTTCTGCTCCATGCTCAACCGGCGGCGGCCGGCCAGGTCGATGGCGATCGCCGCCATGAAAAACAACAGCACCGAAGAAAGGCCGATGAAGTTCTCGGCTCTCTTCCAGAACAGCGCCAAGGGATGGCGGCCGTTCTCCCGGGTGATGATCTGCGCATCCGGCACTGCAGTGGAGAGCAGGGAAGCGATTTCCCGCTGCCGGGCCGGGCCGGCGTTGACCAAGTAGCGATAGTGGGTCTTTTCCGCGTTGAGAGACAGTCCTTTCAGCGACGCGCGGTTCACCATCGCCCGTGGCGCAACGGAGTGCCCTTCCAGGATCCGGTCCGGCTCATGAAACAGGATCCGGCTCACCGAAAGCGCCTCGCCCCCCACCATCAAGGTCTGCCCCAGCTCGAGCTGGAGCTCGGTGAACAACCTCGGATCCACCCAGATCTCGCCGGCCGTCGGCCCTCGATCGACGGGTTCATGCCCGCCGGCCGGGTCCCGGCCAACCGCCAGCCGGCCCTGCACCGGGTAGGCGCCGTCCACCACCTTGAGCCGTACCTTCTTCCAGCGTTCCAGATGGGTCAGGGTAATATCGACCAGCCGTGTTTCGGAGACCTGGAGTGCCTGCTGTCGAAGCCGGAGCTTCTCCGCCTCCGGCAGAGGCCGATAGCGGCTGACCACCATGTCCGACCCGAGCAGGGCCTGCAGGTTGTCGTGCAGATAGTGCTGCACCGAGGCACTGGTCAATGTGAGGGCCAGCAGGAAGAAGACCAGCAGGAACTGGGTTGCCAGGACGAGGCGGCCGTCGCTGCTCGCATGTTCGTGGACGAAGGCGTCCCAGGCGAGCTTGAGGGCGGTCACGGCAGCCGTTCCAGCTCGCCAGCGGCCATCCGGAAGCGGTGGTCCGCCTTCGCGGCCAGGGCTCGGTTGTGGGTCACCAGGACCAGCGCCCTCTGGTCGGTGCGGCCGAAGTCGAACATCAGCTCCGCGACGTGTTCCGCCGTCTTCTCGTCCAGGTTGCCCGTGGGCTCGTCCGCGAAGACGAAGACCGGGTCGCCGATGAAGGCCCGGGCGATGGCGACGCGCTGCTGTTCTCCGCCGCTCAGTTGCGCCGGCTTGTGCCTGGCGCGTGCGGTCAGTCCCACCCTGGCGAGCCAGGCATGCGCCTTGTCGTAGGCATTCTTGTCGCCTTTCAGGCGCAAGGGCAGGGCCAGGTTGCTCAGCGCATCCAGTTCCGGCAGCAGATGAAACTGCTGGAAGATGAAGCCGGAGCGCTTGCGCAGGGTCGTCTGCGACGCGATCCGGTTGTCGATGGTGAATTCGATCCTCCCAGCTTTCGGAGTTTCCAGTCCGGCGACGAGGGTCAGAAGGCTGGACTTGCCGGCACCGGAGGGCCCCGCGATCGAGTAGCTGCGCCCGGCCTGGATGTCGAGCGATACGTCCTCGAACAGCACGATGCGGTCCGTGGCCGTCTGAAAATGGTGGCTGACCGAATCGAGCGTTATCGCGTGCACCATCGTGCCTCCCCTGAACTGCGGTCTCACGCTATGGGGAGGTTGTGAAACAGGTGTGAACCGGATGATTCGCGAGGCGGGAGTTCTTGCGGTCGCGCATCGATCCGCAATCGACTCGCGGTGGAGCCGGCGCCGTTGCGCTCGGTCCCGTCTCTGCGCAGTGCCGCGGGACTAGCGCACCGCCACGGTCTTGAAGAAGGTGTAGCAGAGCGCACCATCGGCGGCCGCGGTGCGATGCAGGGCGGCGACGCCGGCATCGAAGCGCGCCGGCGCGATCAGTCCCGCCCGCAGCGCGGCGTCGCGCGTTGCCGCCACCATCGCCGCGAAGGTGCGGCGCGTGAACGCCTCGGCCAGCTCCGGGCATCCGCCGTCCGCATGCACGGTTCGCGGCGCCGTCCGCGCGCCCGCGAATCCCGCCTGCTGCAGCAGCCGGGTCAGGCGGCGGCCGATCAGCGCATCGCCGCCCGCACGGCGCTGCAGTTCCACCAGGCACGCGATGGCGGCGCGCGCGTCGGCGTGGTCGGGATGGAAGAACGCGGAGCCGTGGTCGCCTTCGATGACGGTGATCGTTCCGCCGGGCCGGAGCAGGCGCCTGAGCGCGCCCAGTGCGCACAGCGGGTCGCTCAGGTGCTCGAGCACGAAGCACACGAACACGTGGTCGAAGCTCGCCTCGGCGAGCGGCAGGTCGAGGATGTCCGCCTGCAGCACGCGGACGTTGTCGCAACCGGCCGCCTCCACCCGGCGCCGCGCTTCGGCGATCGAGGCAGGCGAAACGTCCACCGCCACGATGCGCGCCTGCGGGCTGTTGCGGGCCAGCACCACCGTCTGCGCGCCGACGCCGCAGCCCGCTTCCAGCACGGCGCTCCCGGGCGGGTACGCCGTGCCGGCGTGCAGCAGGGCTTCGAGCGCGCCCGCCTGGTCGTGCAGGCGCTGGTGTTCGCTGGCGTCGTAGCCGTGCACGTAGACCGGTGCGGCGCCGCTCATCGTCCCGGGCCCTGCGGCAGACGAGCGACGTAGACGATGGCGTCGGCATCGGCGCGCACCACGGCCTCCGGCCCGGACGGGGCCGGAGGGGCAGCCAGGCAGGGCGACGACATCGCCAGGGCGGCGACGCAGATCAGGAGGGTTCTCATGACGGGGCTCCGTGAGGGATCGGCGCCCATCGGCCGGACGGCGACGGGCGCTGCGAGCATGGCGGGATCGGCCTCCCGGGGATTGAACGGAATTGCAGCCGCCCTCAGGCGGTCGCCCTGGCGTACGCCCCGGGCGAAATGCCGTACTTGCGCACGAAGGTGCGGGTCATATGGCTCTGGTCGGCGAAACCGCTGGCCACCGCCGCCTCCGCCAGCGGCCGCCCGGCGGCGATCAGGCGCCGGGCCAGGTCGATCCGGCGCTGCACCAGGTAGGCATGCGGCGTCAGTCCGGTGGCGCGTGCGAACGCGCGCAGCACCTGGAACCGGCCCAGGCCGCTCGCCGCCGCCAGGTCCGACAGGGTCACCGCCGCGGCGGGATCATCGTCGATCAGCGCCCTCGCCCGCGCCAGCGCATCGGGCACCCCGGCGATCCGCGCCGCGCCCGGTCGCGGCGCGCGCAGCCCGGCGAGCAGTTCCAGCAGCAGGCCTTCCGAGGCGAGCGGCGCGACCGGATCGTCGGAGGTCATGGCCGCGAACAGCCGCCCGAACGCGAGCGCCAGGCGCGCATCGCCGACCACCGGCCGCTCGAACTCGTAGCCGCTGCCGGCAGCCGCATCCAGGACGCAGGCCGCCTCGGCCACCCGCGGCGCATCCAGATACAGCATCCGCCAGCGGCGCCCCGCGTGACCGATGGGGCTCCCGTCGTGGACCTCGCCGGGGTTGACGGTAATCAAGTCCCCCCGGCCGGCCTCGACCTGGCCCCGGCCGCTGCGCGATGTCTGCGCCCCCTGTTCGATCACACCGACGCCGAACTGGTCGTGGGTATGCCGCGAGAACGCGTGCGCCGACTCGGCCATCACCGGAAGAACGCCGGCCGCGTGGCTGCGGATGATGGTGAATCGCCCTCTGGCCATGGCTTGGCACGCCGGTCGTCGCTCGAACGCATCGTGGATCGCGCCGCCTCCCGCTGCAAGACCCGTCGCATGGTCGGCTGGCCTGGTTCGCAGTCGTCGTGGAAGCGGAGCCGTCCCGCTGGGGAAGGCGCTGAATTCCGCAGACCGGGGGTTGCTGCCGGCAGCTCCGGGGGCCGCCGCGGGAACTGCTAGCATCGCGCCTGGAAACAAAACGACTTCCGGGAAGGACGCGCATGTTCAACCACATCATGGTCGGATCGAACGACATCGAGCGCTCCGCGCGCTTCTACGGCGCCGTGCTCGGGGTGCTGGGCGTGCCCGAGCCGATCCGCAACCAGGCGGCATCCGGCCACCTCCGCCTCTTCTATCGCCACGACGGCAGCACCTTCTGCGTCAGCGAGCCGATCGACGGCGCGCCGGCCACCTGCGCCAACGGCGGCACCATCGGCTTCAAGTGCGCCTCCGCCGAGCAGGTGCAGGCGTTCCACGATGCGGCGGTCGCGGCCGGCGGCACCTCGATCGAAGATCCGCCGGGGCTGCGCAACGGCAGCCTGGGACCGATGCATCTGGCCTACGTGCGCGATCCGGACGGCAACAAGCTCTGCGCGATCCACCGGCCGAAATAGGGCCGGCCGGGGAACCGGCGTTCCCCGCGAAGCGGCGGAAGCGCTGTCCGGCCCGCCTTTGCGTCCGACCACCGGGTTCCTGCCAGTGTTGCCCGCACTACCGCCGGGCGGCCTGCAACGCCTCCACGACCCACCTCTGCGAACGGCTGCCCGGCGGCGCGCGCCGCCGCCTCGGCCAGCAGCTCGAAGCCGTAGTTGTTGTAACGGTAGGCCTGTCCGGGCGGCGACTGCAGCGCCTTCTGCTCCGGCGTCAGCGCCGCCAGCAGGTCGCGCATGGCGGCGGGATGGTCGCTGCGAAAGTGCGGGATCAGCGCCTCGGTCAGGTCGGCGATGCCCGAGGTGTGGTTCAGCAGCTGGCGTATGGTCACCGGGGCCCATTCCGACGGCGCCTCGGGCAGGGAGTCGCGGATCGACAACGTCGCATGGCTTGCGGGCCTGGTTCATGCTCTTGTGGAAGCGGAGCCGTCTCCCCCTTTTGCGGATCCGGGCTTCGCGCGCGTTCAGTCGTCTTCCACACCCCCGCCGCTACACTCGGGCGATTCCAGATCGTCGCCGCGCACGCCCATGTCCTCCGCCAAGCGTTTCCACCGATCGATCGCGTGCGCCGCCGTCCTGGCCGTGCTGGCGACGGCGCTGGCGGCGTGCGGTTCGGGCCGCAGCAAGTCGCAGGCCCCGCCCCTGGGTGAGGTGTTCGGCGCCGAGGACACCTACTCGCGCAGCTATCCGGTCGCGCCTCCGGTGGCCTGCGAGGCTGCGCGTCGCGCGCTGCTGGGGCAGGGGTATGCGATCGGCCGGATGACCGCCGAGTCGGTCGAGGCGAGCAAGAACTTCCAGCCGCAGTCGGATATCCATACCCAGCTCGCGGTGCGCGCCACCTGCGTGCCGGAGGCCGAGGGCGGCTCGATCGTATTCATCAACGCGGTGCAGGAGCGTTACGCGCTCAAGTCCCAGTCCAGCTCGGCCAGCGTCGGCGTGAGCATGATCGGTTCGGTATCGCTGCCGGTCCCACTCGGCGGCAACAACGCCAACCTGGTACGGGTGGGCAGCAATACCGTGCAGAACCAGGAGTTCTACGGCCGTCTGTTCGACCGCGTGGGCTACTACCTGCCCGGCACCCCGACGGACGCGCCGCTTCCCCCCGAACCCGAGGTCCCGCCCGATCCCGTCGTCCGCTGACGAACCGGGGTCGGTTTCGCGTCTTGCCCCCGGACCCTCCGCCAGCCCCCGCGAGGCAGCGCTCACCCCGGCACGGGCGGCAGAGCCGGCGCTTGCAGCCCGTGGAAGGGATCGCGCCAGGCATCGAGGGCCTCCAGCCGGCCGTACCAGCGCGCGACGGCCGGGTAGTCCCGCAACGGCAGGCGGGCGAGTTCGTGATACGGCAGGAACGAGGCCATCCGGAAGTCGGCGTAGGAGAGGCCGTCGTGAAGCAGCCAGTCGCGCACGGCCAGCTGCGCGTCGAGCAGGGCCGCCGATTCGGCGAACAGCGCCCGGCCTTCGTCCACCTTGCCCGGGTCGATCGGCCCCAGGCCGTAGCGCTGCTTGGTGACACGCTCGAACTGCACGATCTCGCAGGCGCGAACGAAGTTCTCCTTGCCCCAGCTCAGCCACTGGATCATTCGCGGCTCCCGGGCGTCGGTCCGCCAGAATGGCGAGGCCGCATCGCGCGCGAGCCGGCAGGCGATCGCGTCGGCCTCCCACAGGCTGCCCTCGGGGCAGACCAGGATCGGCACGCGCAGGCAGGGATTGAGCGCGCGGTAGCGCTCGGCCTGGCCGGGCGCCAACGGCGCGGCGAACTCGAAGTCGACCGATGCGCATACCTGTCTCGCCACCGCCACGGCCAGGCGCGGGTTGGGATTGCGGCTGAAGAGCAGCTTCATCGTCGTGGGCCGGGAGGTGCCGGTGGTCGGGCCCTGGTCCAGTGAGGTGGCTTGCACGTGTGCTCCTGCAAAGCGTAGCGATTCCTCTGCGACGAATGGCCAGGCGGGGAATCGACAGCGCCGTGCGCCCGCAGCGCCAGGCTGCGCGACCGGTTCCCGCGAAGGGAATCGATTCCACCGCGGTGTGACCAATGGGCCTGCCGCTGCCGCCACCGCTGCAGATACTGGGGGCGGCTCATCACCTCGGGAATCGCCATGCACAGGCTGCTGCTCGCCGCATTGCTCGTCCTCCTCCTCGTCCACCCGCTGCACGCTCTGGCGCTGGAGCCCGAAATCCGCGTCGACGACGTGGCGCGGTTCTACGCGCTCTACGACGCGCAGAACGGCCAGCCGAGCGAGGCGCAGCTGGACGCGTACCTGGCAGACGGCAGCGACAGCCTGAAGACGTTCGCCCAGCTCAGGCGCGTCACCGGCGCGCGCATCGCCGAGCGGATCGCACAGGATCCGGCGATGTACGACGACGCCAGGCGCTGCCTGGAGCTGCTGCCGGCCGTGACCCGCCGCGTGTCGGACGCCCTGCGGACCCTGGCGCGGCTGTATCCCGAGGCCGCGTTCCCGCCGGTGGCGATCGTGGTCGGCCGCGGGCGGCCGGTGGGCATCACCGCGCCGACCGGCGTGACGATCGGGCTGGAGGCGCTGTGCGCCGCCGACTTCATGCACCCCGACCCCGAGGACCGTTTCGTCCACGTGATCGCGCACGAGTACGCCCACATCCAGCAGGTCGCCGCCCAGGATGCGCCCGGCCAGGGCGATCCCCGGGCCACGGTGCTGCGGATGTCGCTGGTGGAAGGCGCGGCGGAGTTCGTCGCCGAACTGATCTCGGGCAGCGTGGGCAACGGCCGTCACGCGGAATGGACGCGCGGGCGCGAGGCGGAGATCGAAACGGCCTTTCTCGCCGCCAAGGACGGCACGGACCTGGACGGATGGATCTTCGACTACCGTCCCGGCTCGGACGAGCCATACGACCTGGGCTACTGGGTGGGCTACCGCGTCGCCAAGGCCTACTACCTGCAGGCCGACGACAAGCGCGAGGCCCTGGCGCGCATCTTCGCCATGGACGATCCGGAGGCGTTTCTGCGCGAGAGCGGTTGGACGCCGGGCATGACGCTGCCGTCCGAGCCGGTGGTGCCGTGGCCGGAGCCCGAGGCCGGTCCTCCCTGATCGCGCCGATGCAGTCGGGGGCGCGACGGGCGGACGGTACTCTCGTGTCACGGTATCGGCCGTCCCCTCGCGGCCGCCGGTTCAGTGCGCCCAGGGCGCGACGTTGTCCGCCATGGCCGCGAACTCCGCCTCGTCGAGCGGAAGGTCGCTGCGGAAGCGTTGCCGCGGTTCCATCGCGATCGCGAGCGGCCGCCGCCCTGGGTGACGGACGGCGGCCCTCTTATTCTCCCGGCCCTTGGGAGGTCCACTCGGATACCGGCCGTCCCTTGACCAGTTGCAGGAACGCTTCGTGCTGATAGCGGCTCATGCGCAGCTGCTGGCCGCGATTTCCGCGTCGTGCTCCACGGCGGCCGCTCGGTGCTCTACCGTGACGTCGACGTTTGCCGCTACCGGCGCCTGCGGCTGACGCCGGGGGACGCAAGGAGGCGCTGAGTGGGTGAGAGCAATGCCCTGCCGGCCGTCGTGTCCTAAGGCTGTAGGAGCGATTTGCGCCAACGATTCTCCACCAGCGCATAGGCCGTGCGCACGTGCAGACGGTTCTCCTTGAACTCGAGGAACTCCACGTGTTCCGGCAGCAGGCGAAACCCGCCCCAGCTGGCCGGGCGCGCGATCGCTTTCCCCTCCGCGCCCGACTTCGCGCGCGAATGTTCCGCGGCGAGCATGGCCACGTCCGCGAGCGGATGGCTCTGCCTGAAGGCGGAGGCGGCGAGCTGCGCGTCGCGTGGCCGGCCCGCCCAGTGCTGGTCGGCCTCCTGCGCCGAAAGGGCCGTACATGTCCCCTTGATACGGACCTGGGTGGCGACGTGCTCCCACCACATGGCGATGCCGGTCTTCGGATTGCGCGCGATGTCGCCGGCCTTGGCGGAATCCAGATGGGTACAGAACACGAATCCGCGTTCGTCGGCCTGTTTCAGATCGACGAAGCGCGGATTCGGGTAGCCATCGGCATCGAGGGTGCAAACGCAGACCGCGTTGCGGTGCGCGGAGGATCCGCTTCGCCGGGCCTCGGCCCAGAGCGCCTTGAAGACTTCCATGGGGCTTTCCGTGTCCGTTCCGGATCCGGCGGGGAGCGACACCGGCCCGGCGGGCGATGCCCCGGCACTCGCCGCCCCGGCCGCCGTCTCCGGGTAGAGCTCCAGCCCCTCGTACGGTGCGACCCGCAGTGCCGCGAGGCGGCTTTCGAGGTCGCCGGCGTGCAGTTCCAGCTTGTGCCCGTCCGGGTCGACGAAGTAGAGCGAGTCGCCCTCGGTCGTGTTCTCCTTCCAGGCGACCGCCCCGCGTTCCCGGATCGATGCGGCGCGTGCCGCGAACCGGGCCGGCTCCACCGAAAAGGCGAGGTGGGTGTAGTCGGGATGCGGCCCGGTGCGGGCGTGGCCGTCGAGCGACAGGCAGATCCAGTCGCCGCCGGCGACCAGGTAGGCACCGCGTGCCCATTTCGCCACCGGACGCAGGCCGACCACGTCCCTATAGAACGCGAACGACCGATCGAGGTCGCTCACCGCCAGGGTCGCGTGATTGATGCCGCCCACCAGGCCGTCGTCCATGAAATAGGGTCCGAAACGGGGTCTGGTTCATTTTAACGAGCCAGTGAGGCGCACGCCCTGCAGAGCGCGGCCGAGAGGCCCGTGCACGTGGGACCATGCACGCAGAGGTCACGTCGCGGCTGCAGGCTGCAGCGCATGCGGCGCGGAATGGTGTTCGTGGGCGATCAGCCAGCGGCCGTCGACCTTCGTCATGCCCAGGGTGAGGCGGCAGACCGGGCGCGCCGAGCCGCCGATGCGCAGCAGCCCGGTACAGAAGGCCACGTCGTCGCCGGCGGTGATGCGCAGGTCTTCGATCGTGAACACGTCGTCGCCGGGGCTTCCATACTCGAAGAACAGCTCCCAGGTCTTCCGGTACTGCGCCTTGCCGACCGACTGCAGGGGTTCGGGCACGTCGAACATCAGGACGTCGTCGGCGTGGTCGGCCAGGATGCCGTCCATGTCGCCGGCGCGGATCGCCGCCTGCCAGCGCTGCACCAGCTGCCGGATCTCTTCGCTCATCGGTTTCTCCCGCTGGGTGGATGGCGGCGCGGAGGACCGCTACCGGCGCCTGGTTGACTTTCCAGGAGTCGGTCGGACCGCTGCGCCTGTCTCGACGACGAACGGGAAGGACTCGTTTCGACAGGCTCGGGAGGCCGAATGTGCGCCGGCGCGGTGGCCGCAAGCCTCCCTCGATGGGCCAAAACGGACCGGCGGCCACCGATCGGCTCGCCGAAAGCACCGACTGCTGGTGCACCTGGCGTCCGGCGAACGGAGAGGGCCCTGGCTTTCGCGGCCATGGGCCGCTCCTATGGGAGGCGTGGCTTGCCTGCCGCCACCGGGTCGCGGCTCACTCCAGCACCTGCTCCGCATCGACGATCTCCACGCCCTGCAGCTGCCCCAGCCAGCTGTCGAACCACGGCTTGTGCGAGACGCCGACGATGGAAAGCACGCGCGCCCCGGGCCGTTCGCGGAAGGTGGCGCGGATGTTGGCCACCATGCGCAGGTTGCGGATTTCCCAGCCGGCCACCCAGATCTGCGGATAGCCCTGCGCGGACTGCGCGCGCATGGCGGTGCCGGCGTTGAGGTCGGCGAGCATTTCCAGGTTGTCCGGGCGGTTGATGTAGCGATACAGCGGCAGCAGGTCGGTGCGCTGAGCGAGAGCGTGTTCCTGGGCCTGCAGGGCCGACAGTTCCGCCTTGCCAGCGTCCCAGGCCTGCTGCACCGCCTGCCCGAACGCCTGCACGTCCTCGACGTCGGTGTTGTCGCCGGTGTGGTTGTCGACGGCGTACACCCGCGGCAGATCCAGGCGCGCGGCCAGGCGCGCGCCGATCTGGTAGCTCTCGTCGGCACGTGTGGTGAAGCCCTCGAGCATCGCCACCAGCGCGTCGTCCAGCCCGTCGCCCGTGCGCCGCTCTCCTTCGGGCAGCTGCAGCCACTGCACCAGCGCCGAAGCGCGATCGCTGGCGGCCAGGAAGCGCGAGGCGAGCCGGCGCCGCTGCGCCGACGTGGGCTGCGCGGGCCAGTGCTTGAGCGTGCGGTTCACCTCGGCGATCGCGGCCGGCACGTCCAGGCCGGTCGCGGCCCTGGCGGCATCGGTGCTGGGGCAGTAGTCCGCTCCGTATACGGTCGGGTGGCGGGCGACGAGATCGCATTCCTCGCCCGGAATCGCCTCGATGGTGATGATCTCCGGCCCGAACGCGGCCAGCCGGTCCAGCAGGGGGTCGAGCGAGCCGGGCGCCGGCGCGGCCGGCAGTTGGCCCAGGTGCACGCTGCCCAGCACCAGGACCTGCGCGCGCGGTCCGGCCATGTCGCGGTCCAGTCCGGTGAGGTCCACCTGAGCCTGGGCCGCACAGGGAATCGCCAGCGCCAGCAGCCAGCTGCATTTCGTCCATCGTCCGCTCATCTTCGCCTCCATGATGAAAGTGGCGATTGAACGCCACCGCGCGCGCCTGCGCATGTGACATCGGGCATGGGTGGAAAGCGGGTGCAGGGGCTCGCCGAAGGCGAACGACCTGGCGTTGCAGGCAAAGGCAACCGCGCTAGCCGCGCCGCGGCAGCACCCAGCCGGGGCGGACGAAATGGCAGGTGTAGCCGTCCGGATAGCGCTCCAGGTAGTCCTGGTGCTCGGGCTCGGCTTCCCAGAACGGGCCCGCGGGTGCGACCTCCGTGACCACCTTGCCGGGCCACAGGCCGGAGGCGTCGACGTCGGCGATGGTGTCCTCGGCGACGGCCTTCTGCGCCTCATCGACGTAGAAGATCGCCGAGCGGTAGCTCGGGCCACGATCGTTGCCCTGGCGGTCGGACGTGGTCGGGTCGTGGATCTGGAAGAAGAACTCCAGCAGGGTACGGTAGCTCGTCGCCCCGGGGTCGTAGACGATCTCGATCGCCTCGGCGTGGGTGCCGTGGTTGCGGTAGGTGGCGTCGTCGACGTCGCCGCCGGTGTAGCCGACGCGGGTGGAGACCACCCCCGGGAGCTTGCGGATCAGGTCCTGCATGCCCCAGAAGCAGCCGCCGGCCAGGACCGCGCGTTCGGTGGTCATCGCGCATCCTCCACCTGGTCGAGATACGCGCCGTAGCCTTCCGCCTCCATGCGCTCGCGCGGCACGAAGCGCAGCGAGGCCGAGTTGATGCAGTAGCGCAGGCCGCCGCGATCAGGCGGCCCGTCGGGGAACACGTGGCCGAGATGGCTGTCGCCGTGGGCGGACCGCACCTCGACCCGGCGCATGCCGAGACTGTCGTCACCGAGTTCGGCGACGTTGGCCGGCTCGATCGGCCTGGTGAAGCTGGGCCAGCCGCATCCGGACTCGTACTTGTCCGACGAGGCGAACAGCGGCTCGCCGGAGACGACATCGACGTAGATGCCCGGCGCCTTGTTGCCGAGGTGTTCGCCGGTGCCGGGCCGCTCGGTGCCGTTCTGCTGGGTCACGCGATACTGTTCGGGGGTCAGCCGGGCGATGGCTTCTTCCGTCTTGCTGTAGCTGGCCATGGTCGTGCTCCGTCGTAGCGTCCGGGATGCCGCTCCATCCAGATGCGTGCGTCGGGCGGGGTTTTCAATACGTCAATGGCAGGCTGCGCCACCGGCGGTGATACGAACCCATGTTTTCGATGCGCTTCTACAATACGCCCTGTCCCGCCCCAGAACCGATGCCCATGACCAGATGGAACCAGCGGATCGCTGGACGCCCGCGCCGCATGTCCCGCACGTATTGCGACAGCTCTGTGCCGGTTCCGGCGCCGGGCGGCGTCGAGCGCCTTCGCGTTCCTGCGGCGACCGGCGTGGTCCGGCCCGAGACGTCGCCCCGGCGCCGGGCCCGCTGAGGCCCGGCGGCGTGTCGCGCGCGGTCACGGGTCCGGCTGACGAATGTGACGGTGCCCGGACCGCGCGCCGCCGCGCCCGGGCGGCGATGCTGCTGGCCTGCGTGCCGTTCGCGGCGGCGCTTGCCGATCCGCAGCCTGCTCCCGCCGCACTTGCGGACGCGCAGCCCGGGGCGACCGCGGCGGCCCCGCTGCGCGACTACGTGGTGGACCGCTGGACCTCGCGCGACGGACTGCCGCACAACTCGCTGCGCGACATCGCGCAGACGCCGGACGGCTATCTGTGGTTCGCCACCTGGGAAGGGCTGGTCCGCTACGACGGCCTCGATTTCACCGTCTACAGCCGTGCCACCACCGACCCCGCGCTGCCGGACAACGGCGTGGGCTCGCTGTACGTCGACCCGGACGGCGCGCTGTGGATGAGCGACTCGCGCGGCAACCTCGGCCGCCGCGCCGCCGATGGCGGCTGGCGGTTCTGGAACAGCGAGGGTCGCTGGCCGCAGGTGCTGATCCACGCGATGGCGATGGACGACGGCGGGCGGCTCTGGCTGCTGTTCGAGGGCCAGGGCCTGGGCTGCCTGCACCCGGACGGGCGCTTCGACTACGTCGAGCCGCCCGGCAACGTGCCGCTGCGGGCGAGCTTCCCGCGCATGGCCGTCGACGAGGGCGGACGGCTCTGGATCGGCGGCATGGATGGCCTGATGGTGCGCGAAGCGTCCGGTGAGATCCGCCGCGTGCAGGCGGCGCCCGCCCTGGCGGCCGGGATCGCATGGCCGTACCGGGCGCCGGACGGCACGCTCTGGGTGGTGGCCGGCGACGGCATCCATCGTGTGCAGGACGGGCGCCCGCAGCGCGTCCATCGCGTCGAGGGGCAGGGGGTGCTGACGGCGCTGCTGCAGGACCGTCATGGCGACCTGTGGATCGGCAGCGAGAGCCGCGGGCTGTTGCGCCTGGGCGCCTACGGCATCGAGTCGCCCCCGCCGGACCAGGCGCGCCCGCCGGGCCGCATCGTTTCCCTGCTGGAGGATGCCGAGGGCAGCATCTGGGCCGGGGCCAACGGTGGCCTGTTCCGGTTCCGCGAAACCCTGTTCACGCGCTGGACGCGCCGCGACGGCCTGAGCGGCGACTACGTGCGCGCAGTGCTGGAGGACCGCCGAGGAACGCTCTGGGTCGGCAGCGCCGGCGGGCTCGACCGTCTGCACGGCGACGGCCGGATCGAGGCGGTGCCGCTGCAGCCGGACGTGCCGCCGTCGGTCCTCAGCATCGCCGAGGCGGCGGACGGCGACCTGTGGGTGGGCGCCTACGGCGGCCGCGTGTTCCAGCTGCGCGGCGGGCGCGTGGTCCGCCGCTACGGCGCCGGCGACGGGTTGCCGCCCGGGCACGTGCGCGCGATCGCGCCGGATGGACAGGGCGGCGTGTGGGTCGCCAGCCATCGCGGACCGGTGCGCATCTCCCGAGGCCGGGTGGTGCGGCCGGAGGTGGAAGGCCTGCCGGAGGGCTTGGTGACCGCCCTGGCGGTATTCGACGGCGCGCTGTGGATCGGCTCGGTCGAGGGCGCCAGCGTGCTGCGCGAGGGGCGGGTGCGGCGGCTGCCGCTCGAACGGTTGAGCGGCGCGCGCACCGTGTTCGGCTTCCAGCGTGTCGGCGACGCGGTCTGGATCGCGACCGACCGCGGCCTCTACCGCGAGCGCGACGGCACGCTCGCCCGAGTCGGGCTGGAGCAGGGGCTGCCGGTCGATGCCGTGTTCCAGCTCGTGCCCGACCGTATCGGCAATGCCTGGATCACCAGCAACCGCGGCATGCTGCGCGCGCGCATCTCCGACCTGGAGGCGGCGGCCGACGGCACCCTGGAGCGGCTGCCGCTGGAGCGCTACGACGAGACCGACGGCATGTCGAACGCGCAGGGCAACGGCAGTTCCTCGCCGTCGGCGATCCTGCGCGCCGACGGCACGGTGTGGATGGCCACCGCCGGCGGCGTCAGCGCGGTCGATCCGCTGCGCTGGCGGGGTTTCCGCAAGCGGCGGCCGCCGCAGCCGACGATCCAGACGGTGCGGGTCGATGGCGCGCCGTACGCGTGGAGCGACGGCGACCGGCTGCCCGGCGGCGCGCGCATCTCGGTGTCCTACGTCGGCCTGAGCTTCCTGCTGTCCGAGCGCATCCGCTACCGCACCCGGCTGGACGGCCTGGACGCGCGCTGGATGGAGCACGGCCGCCAGCGCAGCGTGGAGTTCGTCGGCCTGCCGCCGGGCGAGTACGCGTTGCGGATCGCGGCGGCCCACCCGGAAGGCGCGTGGAGCGCCGACGAAGCATCGTGGCGCTTCTCGGTGGCGCCGTTCTGGTGGCAGCGCGCCGACGCCAGGGCGGCGGGCGCGCTGGCGGCGCTTGTGTTGCTGGCCTGGCTCTACCGCCTGGGCGTGCGCCGCTACCGCTCCGCCAACGCCCGCCTGGTGCGACTGGTCGACGACCGCACGCGCGTCCTGCAGCGGCAGACCGAACAGCTGCTGCAGGCGGACGTGGAGAAGAGCGAACTGCTGGCGCGCCTGCGCGAGCAGGCCGAGACCTTCGAGCGTCAGGCGTACGAGGACGCCCTGACCGGACTGCCGAACCGCCGCAGTTTCGACGAGACGCTCGAGCGCGAGGTCGCCCGCGCGCGCCGCAGGCGGCAGCCGCTGTGCGTGCTGGTGATCGACGTCGATCGCTTCAAGTCCATCAACGACACGCATACCCACGCGGTGGGCGATGCGGTGCTGCGCGAGGTCGGGGAGCTGCTGGCGTCGGTGACCCGCGTATCGGACGTGGCCGCGCGGATCGGCGGCGAGGAATTCGCGATGGTGCTGGTCGACGCGTCGATCGAGGACGCCGTCTCCCTGTACGGCCGCCTGCGCCAACGCCTGGCCGAACGTGGCGGCTGGGGCGGCGTGGACGGGCTGCAGGTGACGGTGAGCGCCGGCGCCGCGGTGCTCGGCCCCCGCGATGCGACCCCCGCGCAGCTGGTCAGGCGCGCGGACGAGGCGCTGTACCGCGCCAAGAGCGAGGGGCGCGACCGCATCCTCACCGGTTGAGCGCGCGACAGGCGACGCATCCGTCGTCCGCCGCCGATCGCCCGCGGCCTCGTTCCGGTGGGTCCACCTGCCGGCCCGGTTTCGTCAGCGGCCGGCGTCCTTCCGGCCGCGGTAGATCATGTACACGTCCGCACGCTGGTAGTGGGTGCCCGGCTTGACCCCCGGCTGCAGCTCGAAGCCGACGCTCTCGTAGAGCCGCAGCGCCGGCTGCAGCCGCTTCTGCGATTCGAGGAACAGCTCGCGGCCACCGAGGCGCTCGAACTCGGCGATCGCCGCCTCCATCAGCCTGCGGCCGATGCCCAGGCCCTGGTGGCGCTCGGTGACCGCCATCTTGGTGAGTTCGTACACGCCCGGCGCGTCCACCAGCAGCGCGCAGGTGCCGACCGCCTCGTCGCCGACCAGGGCGATCAGGATCGCGCCGCCCGGCTCGAGGATGTGCTTTTCCGGCTCCGAGAGCACGGCGTGGTCGATCGGCTCGATCTGGTAGTACTTCGCCAGCCATTCGGCGTTGAGCCGGTAGAAGTCCGCGCCCCACTGCGGCGCGTACGGCACGATGCGCACCTGCTCGGCCTGGCGCTGGCGCAGTCGTTCCGCCACCTCCGCCGGCAGCGGCTGCGCGTCGAGGCTGGCCTCGTAGCGCGACAGCGCGTCCAGCAGGTCCACGCCGATGCCCGTCAACCGGTGCTCGACGGTCTCGCGCATCGCCTGCCACAGCGGGCGTGCGGCCTTGAGTTCGGCTTGGCAGCGCTCGGTGAGGGCGAGCACGCGCTGGCGGCGGTCGTCCGGGGCCGGCTCGCGCCGCAGCAGCCCGGCACGGGTGAGCCGGGTGGCCAGCTGGCTGATCGCCGAGTGGGTCAGGCCGATCTCGCGGGCGATCCCGCCCACGCTCATCGGCCCGCGCTCCTGCAGCAGTCGCAGCACCGGGAACCAGCGCGCCTGCAGGCCGACGCCGTGCTCGCGATAGACCTGGTCGATCAGGTCGTAGCTGCGCTCGCTGACCACCTTGAGGCGGCTGGCGAGGGCGAGGGTGCCCTGCACCGAAAGGAAGTTCATGGCGAGATCCGGCGGTATTTACGTAAGCACTAACATAAATCGCGACGCGACCGCCGGCAAGCCCCGACAGGCTGCTTCGTCCCGTCGGACGGACGGCACGGTCCGCTGCAAAACCGCGTGCCGGACGCCGCTGTCGTCAATGCCGATCGGCCCCGGGCGAGGGCACACGCGGGAGCGGAGCGCGTTCCGTCTCCGCTCGGCCGACCCAGGCCGCGCGCCGGTGCCGCGCCACCGGGGCGGCCGCGGGCGACACGACGAATGGCACGCTCTCCGCGCCGGCTCGCCGGGTCAGGCTGATCGCTCGCGGCCGGGGCCGCCGAGTCGGGGCAGGCGGAAATCGCGATCCCGGCGGCACCGTCCGTTCGCCAACCCGTGCAAAGGAGACGCCGCATGCGGTCGACCATCTCGACGCTCACATGCCTGATGCTCGTCCTCGCGCTGGGCGCCTGTG
Source organism: Luteimonas salinisoli (assembly GCF_013425525.1). Taxonomy (GTDB): domain Bacteria; phylum Pseudomonadota; class Gammaproteobacteria; order Xanthomonadales; family Xanthomonadaceae; genus Luteimonas; species Luteimonas salinisoli. Next base: position 27,469 of record NZ_JACCKA010000031.1, read on the forward strand.
CATCGCCAGGCGCTGCCCGGCACGGCGATCCGGCGGCGATCGACGCGGCCGCGATGGATTCGGCCTTCGCCGGGCTGGTGCGCCGAAATGCGATCAATACCGCCGGGGTCGCGGTCATCCGCGACGGCGAGATCGCATGGAGCGGGTACTACGGGGAACAGAGCCCCGGTGTTCCGGCGTCGAGAACGACGTTGTTCAACGTCGCTTCGATCACCAAGGTCTTCACCGCGGAAACCATCCTGCGCCTCGCCGACGCGGGCCTGCTCGCGCTCGACGAGCCGATGGCGCCGCACTGGGTCGACCCGGACGTCGCCGACGATCCACGCCATGCGCTGCTCACCCCGCGCATGGCGCTCAGCCACACCACGGGTTTCCCGAACTGGCGCTTCTTGGTGCCGGAAAGGAAACTCGGCTTCCTGCACGATCCGGGCACGACCTACGGATACTCCGGCGAGGGCTACGAATACGTGGCCACCTATGCCGGCAAGCGGCTGGACGCGGACTTCGGCGAGCTGGTGAGGACGCACCTGCTCGAGCCGCTCGGGATTCCCGGTGCCGCCTACGGCATCCGCGAAGACACCTTCGACCGCCTCGCCCAGGCGCGCGACGAAGACGGGCGCTTCCACGGGCACTACTGCCGTCCGAACGGCTGGTGCCGGGAGCCGGGCACGTATTCGGCGGCCGACGACATGGCGATCGCCGTGGAGGACTTGGCGCGCTTCCTGGTGGCCGCTCGGGACGGCGAAGGCTACGGCGCGTCCATGCGCGGCGAGCGCGAGCGGGTGCACGTGACGCTGGGCGACCAGGCGGTCGTCGATTGCGCGATGGCCGCACCGGGCGGCTGCCCGCGGGAGCAGGGCTACGGGCTCGGCTGGCAGGTACTCGACTACGGCGACGACAGACTGCTGTCCCATGGCGGCAGCGATTGGTCGGAGCTCGCCCTGGCCTACATCCACACCCGGTCCGGCGACGGCGTGGTGATCCTGTTCAACGCGCCCGGTCTCGAGGGGCTGGCGGCGATGCCGCAGGCGCTGGCGCTCGTCGATCCGGACTCGCCGCTGAGGGGCAAGTACGAGCGCTGGTACCGGCAGGCGCAACGGGAAGCCGGCGGCGCAGACGCCAGCGCGGAAGACTCCGTCCCCTGACGCAGCGTGGAAGAAGCGGAGCACGGTCGGAAGGCCAGGCCGGGTAGACGTTCTGCGAGACCGGCCATGCAGGCCCGGCGGGCCGGCTCGCTGCGACCCGCGGGCGATCAGTCCTTCGTCGCCGGATTCGCGGCCCGGTCGACGTTTCAGGCGGTTTCGTCGCCAAACGGTTGCCAGTGGCAGCGGGGCATCGCAACCTGGGTCCGGTCGCGACCCCGGCCGGGGCGCGCTGGTAGCCGGAGAGCCTGGAAATGAAGACACTGATCGCGATGCTGGCCTGGTTCGTCCTCTTCGTCCTGTGCTGGCCGTTGGCCCTGCTGGCGCTGCTGCTCTGGCCGCTCGTTTGGCTGCTTGCCCTGCCGTTCCGCCTGGTGGGCATCACCTTCTCCGCGCTGTTCGCGTTCCTGCAGGCGATCCTGTTTCTGCCCGCCCGACTGCTCGGCTGGCGCCCGGCACAGGCGCGTCACGCGGCGGCGGCCTGAACCAGCCGGGTCGGCCGCGCTTCCCGGTGCGTCGCAGGCGCACGCCGTCGGGAACGGCGGCCGGGTTCGCTTGAACGCCGCCGGCCGGGCTCATCCGCCGCCTGCCGGAGAGATCCCGCTGTCCGCGCGACTCGATCGCGCGATAGGATCCAGCACTCCCGGGCGATCCCGCCATCTGGTTGGGCATCGAAGCCCGATACCGTTCGCTGTGAGGCCCATGCGCATCGTCGCAGTTCTCGTGTTGTTTCTCCTCGCCTTGCCGGTGCCACACCACGTCGCCGCCCAGGACGTCCCCTACGGTCTCGCGGCGGCGGAGGCGAAAAGCCTGGATCGGCAATCCCTGGCGTTGTTCGCGCGTCGAGTCCTGGCGCTTGCTCCGGTCGACCGGCTGCCGCCGGGGTCGCACGAGCGGACGTCGGTGGGCATCGCAAGCGGCGCCGCCACGGCGGCCCCAGGCCAGCGCGAACCGCACGTCCCGTCATCGGCCGATCCGGCCGCCCTCCGGCGCTTCTTTCTCGACCTCTACGCCGAAGCGCGGCCCGGCACGCCGGAAGGGCGGCGCGCGGCCGTCGCGACCTACCGTGGCCTGCTTCGGCAGCGCATGGATGCGCTCGACCCCGTTGTCGCCGAGCGCCTTTGCGCGTGGTTCGAAACGCATGCAGCGAACTCGGTCGAAGCGCTCGACAGGCAGCTCTCGCGCCACGCAGGCGCAGCCACGGTGGCGTTGGACGAGGCCATCGAAATCGCGGAAGCGTATGCCGACCACCTCCTGCTCGAAACGTTCGGGAGCGCCACGGCTGAGACGATCGAGGCCCTGCGCGCCGATCGATTCGTGGTCGATGACGCGATCCTGATCAGGACACCGGAAGGGGCGTCGCTTTCGGCGACCCTGGTCCGCCCGGCAGGCGAAAACGCTCCGCTGGAGACGGCGATGTACTTCACCATCTACTCGGATCGCGCACGCAACCGCCGGATCGCGGCGATGGCAGCGGCGCACGGGTATGCAGGTATCGTCGTCAATGCGCGCGGAAAGCTCGACAGTCCCGACGCGATCCGTCCCTATGAGACCGAGGCGGCCGATACGGTCGCGGCCATCGAGTGGGTCGCCCGCCAACCGTGGAGCGACGGGCGGGTCGGCATGTACGGCGGAAGCTATACCGGCTTTGCGGCATGGGCCGCGACAAAGCGCCGTCCCGAGGCCTTGAAGACGATCGTCCCCTACGTCGCCGCCATTCCGGGCCAGGGACTGCCGATGGAGAACGGCGTCTTCCTCAACGCGAACTACGCGTGGGCGTTCTACGTGACCAACAACCGCACCCTCGACCGGGAAGTGAACGACGACCGCGGGCGCTGGGCGTCGCTCAACGAGAACTGGTACCGCAGCGGCAGGGCCTATCGCGAGATCGACGCGATCGATGGCACGCCGAACCCCTGGCTCCAGCGCTGGCTGGAGCACCCCACGTACGACGGCTACTGGCAGGCAATGGTCCCCTACGGCGAGGAGTTCGGCCAGATCGACATTCCGGTGTTGTCGATCACCGGCTACTACGACGACGGCCAGATTTCCGCGGTCCACTACCTGAAGGAGCACTATCGCCACGATTCCGACGCCGAACACCATCTCGTCATCGGGCCATACGATCATTTCGGTGCGCAGCAGGAGTTCAAGCCGGAGACGTTGCGCGACTCTCCGGTCGATCCGGTAGCGCAGTTCAATACGACCGAACTCACCTTCGCCTGGTTCGATCACGTGTTCCGGGGCGCGCCAAAGCCCGCCATCCTGAAGGATCGCATCAACTATCAGGTCATGGGCGCGAACCGCTGGCGCCATGCGCCCTCGATCGCGGCGATGAGCGCTGCACGGTCGCGGCTGTTCCTCGCCAGCGGCACCGCGGCATCCGGGCGTATGCGCCTGACTGCCGATCGATCCGAGGCTGGTGGCGAGGTGGTCCGGCGGGTGGACTTTTCCGACCGGCAGACGACGGACGCGGGCTATTACCCTTTTCCGATCGTCGATACCGCGCCGAATTTCTCCGAGGGCCTGGTCTTCGAGAGCGAGCCGTTCGAGCAGCCGGTCGAGATCAGCGGCGGTTTTTCCGGCCGCTTCCGCGTAAGGAGCAACAGGAGGGATTTCGATTTCTTCGCGGCGCTCTACGAGTTGCGGCCGGACGGCAGCAGCTTCGCGCTCTCCTACTACGTGGGGCGTGCGAGCCAGACCAGGGATCTGGCCAGGCGCGACCTGCTCTCCCCGGGCGAGGTCGTCGACCTTCCGTTCGATCGCACGCGGCTCGTGAGCAAGCGTTTCGCCGCGGGAAGCCGGCTCGTCCTGGTCGTCGATATCCTCAAGAACGGCTTCCATCAGGTCAACTATGGGACCGGGGGCGCTGTCGCCGAGGAAACGATCGCCGATGCCGGCACACCGCTCGAGGTCGAATGGCTGCCCGGGAGCTTCATCGAGGTGCCGCTCTCGCACGTGGATGCTTCCGCTGCGGTGGACGCCCGGGCATCCGGCGAGCCGCCATCGCCGGATTCGCGATAGCGGCCGCCCCGGAGCCGCGCTCCGCGGCCATGAGCGCCGGGCAATGGCGGCGAACCAGCCCACGCTTGCTCATGCATCCGCCGCGAATCGCACCGCACCCTCCTCGACCACCCAGCGCCGCCAGTGGTTGCGCTCGCCGGTCAGGCGCCTTCCCCGCGTGGGATGCCAGCTGTCCAGCCCCACGGCGATGTCGATGGCCTCGGCGCCCGGCCAGTCGTCCAGCGTCGCCGTCGCGAGCAGGTTGGCCAGCGCGCCGTAGAACGCCACCGAAGGCAGCGCCACGATGCGTGCGGCCCCGGCGCAACAGTTCGGCGACGATGAAACGCCCGGTATGGCCGTAGGCGCCATAGACGGCCACCGGCCCCGACGGTCCCGCGGGCTGCCGGGGGCTTGCCCGGGTTGCGGGGCTCATGCGCCGCCCCGGATGGAGGGGGCGCCGGTGGGGCGCATGACGTGCCTGGTTCGCGCCCGCCATCCGGGACGAATCCAGCAGAACACCGCTGGCGCCATCGCGCTGTCGGAATCTTTAGCGCCGCGCCTTGCGCGGGCGTGCACGGGCCATGCGCTAGCGTGGGCCGATGCTCTACATCGTCTACCTCGAAGCCTCCGCCTTGCCTGGCCCGATCGATCCGGCGGGGATGCTGGAGCTCGCGCCGGGCCTGTTCCTGACCGAGACCGGGCAGACACGCTCGCAGCTCTATCACGACGTGAAGCGACGCTTCCGCCCTGACAGGCTGCTCGTCGCCCCGCTGGCGGACGCTCCGAAGTTCAAGGGCATGGCGGCCGGTGCGCTGGCCTGGGTCCGCAGCCGGGCGCGCCGGCCGGAGTAGCAGCGACGTGGGTCCATGCACCGAAGATGCGCCGGGAACTCCCACGGGCTGGACGTCGCGGCCGATCCCGAGGCGCCGCGCGCAGCGCTGGCGGCGGCCCTGGCGGTGGTCGTGTGCGGCCATGGCCTGCTTTGCCGGCCCTGTTGCGGCGCAGCGTGCCGTGCGTGCTTCCCGGGACTAGTTTTCGACTCGCCTCGAGGCGAGGCGACGTCAACCAAAGGAAGGAACCATGAAGACCAGAAAGGTGAAGTTCTCGCTGTTGTGCGGAGTGTTGTTCGGAGCCAGCGCCGCGTTGTCGGCGTGGGCCAACACCACGACGGTCATGCCGGAGTGCGACTGGGGCTGCGTGCAGCAGTGCCGGCAGCAGAACTGCGATCCGGGCGACTGGATCTGCAACTACTTCGACTGCCACTGGGCGTGCGGCTGCGAGCCGCTCTGACGCCGACCGACGGAAAGGGAGGCTTGCCTCCCTTTCCTTGATCACGGCCGCGCCGCCTCACCGGTTCTGCGGGCGTTCGGACCAACATGCAAGGGAATGACATGGCCATGAAGACGGGATCCAAAAGAAGCAAACTGATGCTCGCGGCGGCCTTGATCGCCTGCATCGCCGCCGGCGGCCTGGCCGGCCGCTGGTACGCACAGCGCGATGCGCCCCCGGCCCCCGGCTACACGCAGGTCGACAACAGCCGGTACCTGCGCGCCGCCACCGCCGAGGTGGTGCTCTACACGCAGGACGGCTGCGCCGGAAGCCCGAGGGTCAAGGCGTGGCTGGAGCAGGCGGGCGTCTCCTACGAGGAACGGATCGTGGAACGGTCGAATCCGCATTGGCACGACATCCAGGCCATGGGCGTCCGGCTGATGCCGGTGCTGCTGACTCCGCAGGCGCGGATCGAGGGGTTCGATCCCGCGGTGCTGGCCGCCCTGGTGCAGCGCGATCCCGGCTAGCAGCGGACGCCCGGAGCGAGGTCCAGCTCCTCGCCGCGGCGTCGGCCGCTGGACGGACCTAGGGTTTACCCGAATTCCGTCTCCGCGCACGCCGGCGCTAGTGTCACGCCTGCTTCCATTCCTGAGCGCAGGCAGGCCATGAGCCAGATCTACGGGGTCGACTCCCAGACCTACCACCGGCTTCCCGCCGACGACCAGAACGCGATCCGGCAGTCCTGGCAACAGCGCCAGGACGAGGCGCCGGCGACCCCCGCGACATCGGACCAAGCCGCCCCCGAGGCTCCCCAGGCGCCGCCGCCGGCGGACCCGGCGCAGGCGACCACCGCGGAGGAGGCGGTGGCGGCGATCCACGCCATGCCGCTGCCGGACACCTCCGACCTGTCGCAACCGCCCCTGCGCAACCTGCCCGAGGCCGATCGGCAATCGATCGTCGATTCGCGCAACGCCAGCTTCAATCAGTCGCGCGCGGAAGCCGCCGAGGCGGCGCTCGAGCGGCTGGAGCCGCAGCGCAGCGACTTCGACGTCCTGCCCGGGGCTACGGCGGACCACGAATACCAGCAGGCGCGGCAGGCCTACGATTCGAGCCCCTACGTGCAGGAGCTGGAGCGCATCGTCGAAGAGGCGACGACGGCGCCGAACGAGATCCCGGCCTACCTGGAGACAGGCACCTCCTCCTCGGACGTCAACGCCATTCCGTTGCCGCAGGCCCGCGGTGCGCTGGCGATGCTCGGCATCGAGCTTCCGGAGAGCGCCACGCCGGAGCAGATCGCGGCCGGCTACGAGATTCTCGCCACCGTGCCGAACGACATCCTCGGGCCGCTGATCAATCCCGGCTACAGCGTCGGCTATTCCGCCGACCTGGGCGGGCTGGGAACGACCCAGTGGCTGCCGGTGCGCGGCGAGGCCACGGCGACGCTGGAGGGCGAGGTTTCCCTCTCCGAGGTGCGGACCGGTGTGGGCTTCGAGCAGACGCAGCGTTTCGAGGCCACGGTGGAGATCCGCGGCGAAGCCGGGGTGGACCTGGGCAAGACGCCGCTGCAGCGCATCTATGGCTGGGCCGAGCGGCTCGGTGCATTGCCCGATGGCGCGCGCGACCTGGCCAACAGCTCGCCGCTGCTGCGCGGGGTGATGAGAGGGCTGCCCGTTTCCGGCGAGTACCAGCAGTTCGCGGGCACGCGACTGAGCTACGAAGCCGTGGTCACGCCCGGGCAGGGCGCCGAACTGGACGGCGGCGAACTGAGCGCGCTGCCCAACCCGCTCGATCCGATGGGCATGCCCACGGGCACCTCGCTGCTGATCCGCGGCCAGTCGCTGGAGGGCTCGTCCTTCGAGGCCAACTACAAGGCCTTCACCCTCGGCAGCACCCACACCGAGCTGTCGGGGCTCGGCTTCGGCGTCACCCGGCAGGAGGGCTCGATCGTGGAGGTCTACGCAGGCCCGGTGGACACGGTCGAGAACGAAATGTTCTTCGGCATCGGCCGCCAGGGCGTGGCCGCGATCGGCATCGGTTCGGAGTACAGCAGCGAGACGCGCGAGATGGAGGTCGCCAGGATCGACCTGTCCACCGCGGAAGGCCAGGCCGCCTACCAGGAATTCATCACCAGCGGCCGCGTGCCCGACTGGGCGCCGCCGGGCGTGCCGCAGTCTGGCACCACCAGCATCTACGACGGCGAACATGCGAGCTTCATCGGCATCCAGCTCGGTGGCCTGGATATCAGCACGGGCGGCGAGAGCCAGATCAGCGTCCGCGACACCAGCTGGGACGACGGCACGATCGATCGCCAGCTCACCTACAGCAACTCGGGTGGCCTGACCACCGACGTGCGGTTCCAGGTGGCGGCGAACGGCGAGCCCGACTTCGACCAGGCGCAGTGGACCGTGGTGCGCGCCGACCTCGACCCGGTGCTGGCCTCCTATCTCGAGGCGTCCTACGACGGTGCAGCCGGCAACCGCGAGCTGGACGGCGACCACCACGTGCAGATGACCTTCACCACCGACGAGCTGATGGCGATGCACGAACGCGGGCGCGCGTCGGTGCTCGAGGGCCAGGGCCAGGAGAAGCTCGACAACCTCGATGCCGGCATCGAGACCCCGTGGTGGTCGTCCACCGACGAACGCCTGGCCGTGGCCACCACCCCGGACGAGGTCTTCGCCATCCTCTCCGACGACGTCCATGGCGGCGCCGTGATCGAAGATCTGCTGGCGCTGAGCATCACGTCCGGCGAGCCCACCACCGGCACCTTCCGGATGGAGCCGGCCGGCTGACGAAAGTACGGATGCAGCGTCGAGTGGCGCCCGCTCGAACGCGCCGCGTCCTGCTGGTGCCGGCGGTCCCGCGACAAGATGGGCCCGGGACGGGACGGCCCGATCATCTAGCGTGGCGGACCTCGCGCGGGTATTCGCGCCGCCGGCGCCCGGGCTTTGGCAGAATGGAGCGCCGAGCCAGGAGCCGCGCCGTTGACCAGGATGATGATCGTCGCGTGGATGTGCCTGCTGCCGCTTGCGGCGTCGCGAGCCGCCGGCCCCGAGCTCGTCCGGGACGATAACGGAGCCGCCGCCGCGACGGAGGCGCCGCTGCCGTTCCCGTGGCCAGAAGCCCGCCGCGCGGCGGTCAGCCTGGCCTACGACGATGCACTGGATTCGCAGCTGGACAACGCACTCCCGGCGCTCGACCGGTACGGTTTCAAGGCCACCTTCTACCTGACCCTGGCCAGCGACGCGGTCGCGCGGCGCATGGCCGAATGGCGTGCGGCGGCCGCCAGCGGCCACGAGCTCGGCAACCACAGCCTGTTCCATCAGTGCTCCGGTTCCGCGCCGGACCGCGCCTGGGTGGCGCCCGAGCGCGACCTGGATGCGACCAGCGCAGGGCAGATGCGCGATCAGGTCCTGCTGGCCAACGTCGCGCTGCAGGCGCTCGACGGGCGCAGCCGGCGCACCTTCACTGCGCCCTGCGGCGAGACGCTGGCCGGCGACGGCGACTACGCCGCCCTGGTGGCGCCGGCGTTCGTCGCCACCAAGCGGGGCATCGGGCCGGTGACGGACATGGCAACGCTCGATCCGGATGCGGTCCCGGTGGACGCTCCGGTGGGCGTCGCCGGCAGCGAATTGATCGCCCGGGTGGAGCAGGCCGCACGCGTGGGCGGCATGGTCAACTTCACCTTCCACGGCATCGGCGGCGACCATCTCGCAGTGTCGACGCGGGCGCACGACGAGCTGCTGGAGCACCTGGCGGCGCATCCCGACATCTACTGGGTCGACACCTTCCTCGAGATCATGACCCACGTACGCGACGTTCGGACGCGGCCGGTCGACTAGGCGGATCGTCCCGGACCCTCGCGGGCCCCGCCCAGGAGGCGTCCGGTCGCGGCGTCAGTGGCCGGACGGCGCCTGCGGCTGCGGCGTGTCCAGCCCAAGCCTGCGCGCCAGCCAGCCGAGCGTGGGGCCCTGGATCACGCTGGAGAGCAGCACCACGAAGAATACGATGTTGAAGATGGACTGCGCGCCCGGCACCCCGGCGACGATCGGGAACGTCGCGAGCACGATCGGCACCGCGCCGCGCAGCCCGGCCCACGACACGAACAGTTTGGAGCGCCAGCCGTAGCGCCGGAACGGCGCCAGGCACAGGAACACGCTGAGCGGCCGCGCCACGAACATCAGCACGGCGGTGATCGCCAGGCCGGGGCCCAGCACCTCCACCAGTTCGCTGGGGAACACCAGCAACCCCAGGGTGAGGAACATCAGCACCTGTGCCAGCCAGGCCAAGCCGTCCTGGAACATGGCGATCGTGCGCCGCGACGGAAATTCGCGCGCCCCCGCCACGATGCCTGCCATGTACGCAGCCAGGAAGCCATTGCCCTGCAGCAGCCCGGCCAGCCCGTAGGACAGCAGCGCTGCGGCGATGGACACCACCAGCGCCAGGCCGCCCACGCGCAGCCGCGCGCGGCGCAGCAGCGCCGGGAAGCCCACGCCGATCGCGTAGCCGACCAGCGCCCCCACCGCCATCTGCACGCCGAACGCCGGCACCAGCGCGAGCGGCGACGTCTCCGGCACCGCGATCAGCAGCAGCGCGGCGCCGACCAGGAAGATCGCCATCGGGTCGTTGGAGCCGGACTCCACCTCGATCACGCCCTTGAGTTCGTCGCGCAGCGGCATGTTGCGCGAGCGCATGATCGCGAACACCGCGGCGGCATCGGTGGAGGCGACGACCGAGCCCAGCAGGAAGCCCTGCAGCGGGGTGAAGCCGAGCAGCCACATCGCCGCCACCGTCACCACCGCCGCGCTGACGATCACCCCGGCGGTGGCCAGCAGCAATGCCGGCACAGCGCCGCCGCGCACCTCGCGCCAGATCGTGTCCAGCCCGCCGGAGAACAGGATGAACACCAGGCTCAGCACGCCGATGCCCTGCGCCAGGCCGACGTTCTCGAACGAGATCCCGCCCAGTCCCTCCGAGCCGGCGAGCATGCCCAGCAGCATGAAGCCGATCAGCGCGGGCAGCCCGAAGCGGCTGGAGAGGCTGCCCGCCAGCACGGTGAGCACCAGCAGCAGGCCGATGCCGAAGAAGACCAGTTCGGACGAGTAGCCGGGCAAGATGGGTGGCCTCGGGAGACGGCGGCTCATGGTACCCGAGCGCCGCCGCGCCTCCGCGCAGGCGATGGAACGAAGTGAACCGGGCCCGGTCCGCGGGCCCGGGGTCAGGAACGGAGCGAATGCTGCCGTCCGGTGCTGCGACCGGCCGAGAGCAGCGCGCCCAGGGGCTGAGGGCGGCCGAGCAGGTAGCCCTGGCCGCGGTCGCAGCCGTTGGCACGCAGCCACTCGAGCTGCGTGCGCTTTTCGATGCCCTCGGCGGTGACGTGCAGGCCGAACAGTTCGGCGAGCGAGATGATCGACCTGCAGATCGCGGCGTTGGCGCTGTCGCGCTCGACGTCGTCCACGAAGGTACGGTCGATCTTGAGGATATGGGCCGGAAGCCTGCGCAGGTAGGCGAGGTTGGAATAGCCGGTGCCGAAGTCGTCGATGGCGATCAGCACGCCCAGCCCGCGCAGCCGTGCGAGGACGTCGATGACCTGCTCCGGGTCGCTCATCACCACGCTTTCGGTGATCTCGATCTCCAGAGCGTCCGGGGGCAGGTCCATCTCGTCGAGCGCGGCCTGTACGTCGGCGACCAGGTCGCTGCGTCCGAACTGGCTGGCGGAAACGTTCACCGCGATCGGCAGCGGCGGATGCCCCGCGGCCAGGAACGCGTGGTAGGCGCGCGCGGCCTCGCGCAACACCCAGCGGCCCAGCGGCACGATCAGCGTGCTGTCCTCGCACAGCGGGATGAACTCGTTCGGCGGGATGAAGCCGCCGTCGGCCTGCGGCCAGCGGATCAGCGCCTCGTAGGCGGCGACGCGGCCGCTGGCCAGGTCGTGGATGGGCTGGAAGTACAGGACGAACTCGCCGTGCTCGATCGCCTGGTGAAGGCGCGCGAGCAGTCCGAGCCGCGCCGAGGCCCGGCGGCCCAGTTCGGCGCTGTAGCGCATGCCTTCCGGCGTGGCGTGGTGCTGCACGTTGTGCGCGGCCAGGCCGGCGTTGCGGATCAGCTCCTCGGCGCTGGCGCCGTCTTCCGGGTACAGCGCGAGACCGAAGCCGGCGTCGAGGTAGTGGGGGGCGTTCGCGGCCCAGACCGGCTCGCGCAGCGCCGCGGCGAGCGCGCTCACCGTGGCGTGCCCTTCGCCGTCGCCGGCGCGGGGAGACATCGCCACGATCAGCTCGGGACCCTGCAGCCTGGCCACCAGGTCCTGATCGCCGAGCACCCGCAGCACGCGCTCGGTCGCCTGGACCAGGACCTCGTCGCCGATCGCGCCGCCGAGGCTGTCGCCGATCATCGCCAGGCGCTGCAGCACCACGCGGGCGATCACCATCCTCTCGCCTCCGGCACCGGCACCGGCGGCGATGCGGTCGCCCAGCCGTTGCCGGAAATAGCTCTCGTTGGGCAGGCCGGTCAGGGTGTCGTGGGTGGCGCGGTAGGTCAGCTTGCGCTGGATCTGTTGGCGCTCGCTGATGTCCTCGGCCAGCACCAGGCGCGCCCGGCGGCCGTCGAAGTCGATGTCGGCGGCGTGGATGCGCACCTCAAGCAACGAGCCGTCCTTGCGGCAATGCGTCCACACCCGCGGCACGTGGTCGCCGGCGCCGGTCTTGGCGACGTCGGCGCGCAGGCGCGCGGCATCCTCCGGAGGGCGGATGTCGAGCAGGGTCATGTGCCGAAACTCTTCGCGCGAGTAACCATAGCTGCGGATCGCCGCGTCGTTGACCTCGAGAAAGCGCAGGCTGGACACCTCGTACACCCAGAACGGCAGCGGGTTGCGGTCGAACAGCAGGCGGAACTGGCGCTCGGCGTCCAGCAGGCGCTGCTGGTTGCGCACGCGCTCGGTGACGTCGAGCACCACGCCGCTGGTGCGGGTGCCGCTGCCGGCGGTGACGACCTGCGCGCCCTGCGCCGAGAGGTGCCGGGTCTGGCCGTCGGGCATCGATACCCGGTAGTCGATCGACATCTCGCCGCCCTGCAGGCGGATCCGCTCGACCCAGTCGCGCATGGCCTGGCGATCGTCGGGATGCATGCGCTGGAAGAAGTGCTCGAGGCCCAGGCCGGGCGTGTCCGGTGCCAGGCCGTACAGGCGCGGCACCTCGTCGGTCCACCAGATCTCGCCGTCGCGGCGGATTCCCCAGGCCCCCATGTGCCCGGCGCGCTGGGCCACCGACAGCAGCTCGGCGCCTTGCTGGAGCTGGCGGAGCAGGGCGTCCTGGCGGTCCTCGGCGCGGCGGATGGTGCGCAGCAGCTGCGCCAGGCCGGCCCAGTACAGCGTGAACAGGACCGCGGCCACGCCCGCGGTGAAGTACCAGGGCAGCAGAACGTCCGCGCGCGGCAGGCCGGTGCCCAGATACAGCGGGTAGGCCTGCAGGGCGGTGAACGCCCGGATCCGGTCGACCCCGTCGAAGGTGTTGACGTTGCGCTCGACCGAGCGAGCCACGCCGCCGGCGATGCGTTCCGCGATCGCCGGATCCTCGTAGCGGGTGCCGACGAACGCTTCGGGGTCCCGGGTACGGGCCAGCACCTTGCGTTCGGCGTCGAGCAGGGTGATCAGGCTGCGCTGGCCCGCCTCCAGCCGCTCCAGCGGCAGCTGCAGCGCCGACAGGTCGAGCAGCGCGAGCACGCCCCCGGGCCGTTGTCCCGGGAACGGCACGGCCAGCGGCAGCGCCCACGTGCCGTCCGCGCTCCTGTGCAGCGTCCCCAGGCGCATGTCCTCGCCCGGTCGGCGGATCGCGGCGCCGGCCCAGTCCAGCAGCTCGGCGGCGACCCCTTCCGCCCCATGCGCTCGGCCCGCATCGTCGAGCACGGTGATGGCATGCAGTTCGTCGGTCGCGGTCGCGGCGATGGCCGGAGCGTGCGCCGTGCCCGTGGCGTCGCCGGCATGCGCGGCCGCTTCGCGGGCGACGACCCGCAGCACCTGCTCCTGGGCGTGGAGCGTCTCGTGGACGAGGCCCTCGGCGCCGCGGGCGACGGTCCCGACGTGGCCATGCGCCACGGCGATGCGCGAGGCGCGGTCGTGGGCCAGGAACGCCGCCAGGGCCAGCCCCAGAAGCACCCCCAGGGCGATGCCGAAGCGGCGCGTGATGCGGGCCGAGAGTCCCGACAGCAATCGCTCGCGTCTGCTGGCTGTCTTGGCCGTAATTCCCCCTCTCCCTGTCGACGCCCGGTAGCGGCCGATGGGCGCCCGCGCCCAGTCTGCCCCGCCGGGCGGCGTTCGTGGAGTGACGGCGTCCACATCGCGCATCCGGCTCGTATCGGATCTTGCGCAGCCGGCAAGGAACGTCCCGTGAAAACGCCGTGGCGATGCCATCCCCGCAGGCGTTTCGCGGGTCCGGGGGCTGCGGCGCGGCGGCGCACGGCCCGCATCGCGCACCTCCTGTCCGCCACGCGGACCGGCGCGCTCGCGGTGTCGCTGGCGCGCTCGATCGCGTCGCGCGCGGGACCTGTCCCGGCCCGCGCATCGTGGTGCGTCAGCGCCGCGCGACCGCGTCCGCGCGATCCTGCACCACCACCGCCTGGCCCGGCTGCACGCGCTCTCCGCCGCGGACGATCAGCCGGTCCCCCGGTGCGAGCGCACCGGAGACCTCGACCAGGTCGTCCAGCTGCGATCCGGTCTCCACGGCGACGCGCTCGGCGCGCTCGGCGGCATCCACGCGCAGCACGTAGTCCCCCTCGCGGCGCAGAATCACCGCGTCGCGCGGCACCGCCAGCACCTCGCGCGCGGCGGCGCCGGGCAGGCCGACATCCACGGCGCTGCCGACCGGGAACCGCGGCGCGTCGAGGACGATGCGCAGCTCCAGCTGGCGCGAATTCTCGTCGCCGATGGGCACCACGGCGCCGACCGGATGTTCGCGGTCGCCGTCGGCCGAACGCACCGTCACCGGCGTACCCACCGCCAGATGCCGGGCCAGTTCGACCGGCGCGCGCACCCGCACCTCCAGGTCGGCGGTGTCCACCAGGCGCGCCACGGTGGCGCCGGCCGCCAGGTATTCGCCGGCCTGCGCGTGGCGTTCGGCCACGGTGCCGGGGAACGGCGCGCGCACCACCATCCGCTCGCGCTGGTGGCTGATCTGCGCCAGCAGCGCGCGCGCGCGCGCCAGTTCCTGCGCCAGCACGTCGCGGTCGGCCTGCAGCTGATCGTGCTGCGCGCGGGCGATGTCCTGGCGCGCGGCGAGCCGTGCGTAGCGCGCTTCCTGGCGCGTGGCTAGGTCCAGCTGGGCACGGATGCGGCCCGCCTCGGCGGCCGCCTCCTGCTCGCGCAGGCGCAGCCCGGTGTCGTCCAGCACCGCCAGGGCATCGCCCGCGCGCAGCGCCTGTCCGATCTCTGCGACGCGCACCACGCGGCCGCCTGACTCGCCGGCGACCTGCGCGTCCCGGCGGCTGATGACGCTGCCCGGTGCCCAGTGCCGCGGCGCGAACGTGGCGGTGCGCACGGGCGAGACGTCGACGGTCGCCGGCGCCGGGGCCGGCGCGGGCGTCGCACCGGCATCGACGCCGCGGTCGAACAGGAACGGCGCGGCCGCGGCGGCGACCGCGATCGCGATCAGGAGCTTGGGCAGGGTTCGCATGGGGGGAATCCTCGCTTGGGGGTCAGTGCGCCGGCTGGGCGATCGGCGCGGGCGCCGGCGCCGGCCGCCGCGCGGCGGCCAGTCGCAGCAGCGCGGGCACCAGCACCACGGTGAACAGCAGGCTGAGCCCGACTCCGCCGACGGTGACCGCGGCCAGGCCGCGATAGATCACCGCGCCGGGCCCGGGATTGACCGCCATCGGCAACGCGCCCAGCACGCCGGTCAGCGCGGCGATCAGGATCGGGCGCAGGCGCTGCTCGAGCGCCTGGTGCAGAGCGGCATCGATCCCGGCGCCGCCCGCCTCGGCCTCGCGGGTCTGCGCGACCAGCAGGATCGCGTTGTTGATCACCATGCCCAGCAGCATGATGAAGCCGATCATCGACAGCAGGTCGAGGGTCTGCCCGGCGGCCAGGTCCAGCGCGCGCAGTCCCAGCACCCCGCCCAGCACCGCCATCGGCAGGGTGGCCATCACGAAGGCGCTGTCGCGCAGCGAACGGAACATCGCCGCCATCAGCAGGAACAGGATCAACAGCGCCATGGCGAAATTGCCGGCCATGGCGCTCACCACGCCGGCCAGGCGGTCGGCGCTGCCGGAGAGGCGGACCGCCGCGTCGGCGGGCAGCGCCCGCTGCAGGCCCGGCACCACCTGCTCGCGAATGGTCGCCAGCGCGGCCTCCAGCGACATGCCCGGCGGCGGGTCGACGGTGAGGGTGACGGTGCGGCGGCGATCGATGCGCCGCAGCTGGTTCGGCGAGAGCACGGTGTCCACCCGCGCCAGTTCGCCGAGACTCAGGGTGCCCGCCAGGGGCGTGGCCAGCGGCGCGCCGGCCAGACCGGTGAAGGGATCGTCGCGGTCGGTGCGCAGCACGATCGGCATGCGGCGGTCGCCGTCGAAATGCTCGCCCAGCCACTGGCCGCCGCCGAGCGTGCGTACCACCATACCCAGCTCGGGCCGCCGCCAGCCGGCCTCGGCCAGGCGGCGGTCGTCCGGGCTGATGCGCAGCTCGGGCGTGCCGGCGTCGGCATTCGGGAACGACTGCACGTTCGCCCCCGGGAAGTGCGCCGCCAGCAGCTCCCTGCCCGCCTCCGCCGCCCGCACCAGCGCATCGGCATCGGCATGCTGCAGGTGGATGGCGACCGCGCGTGCCGACCCGCCGAAGCCGCCGAACAGGTCGCCCTCGCCGGCAAAGGCGCGCGTGTCCGGGAGGCTGGCCACCACCTCGTCGCGGACGATGCGCTCGAGTTCGCCGATCTGCCGCGGGTCGGTCACCCGCGCGCCCAGGTTGCCGCCGCCGGGCCACAGGTTGAGGTACCAGTTGCTCAGCTGTGGTGCGGCGTCCCCGTCCATGTACGGGCGCATGCGCTCCAGCAGTGCGGGCGCGATCTCGCGGTCGACCCGTTCCGGGCTCATCCCGGGCGGGAAGTTGAAGAAGGCATCGACCGCGGCGCGCTTGACCGGCGGCAGATAGTCGACCTGGGGCATCAGCGCGGCCGCCAGCAGTGCCGGCGCCAGCACCAGGCCGCCGACCCAGGCCAGCTGGCGGTGGCGGCCCTCGGTCAGCCGCAGCGCCCGGTCGCCGATGCGCGCCCAGGCCCGGCCGCGCGCCCGGCCCTCGTGCTGCCGCAGCCAGCGGCCGGCAGCCGCCGGCAGCACGGTGAAGGCCAGCAGCAGCGAGATGCCCACGGCGATCGAGATGGTCAGCGCGAGGTCCGCGAACAGTTGGCCTTCGACGTTCTCCATGAACACCACCGGCAGGAACACCGCCACGGTGGTCAGCGTGGAGGCGACCAGCGCACCGCCGACCTGGCGGGTGCCGTCGAGCGCCGCCTGCCGCGCGGGGACGCCGCGCTCGCGCAGGCGCACGATGTTCTCGGCCACCACCACCGCGGCGTCCATCACCATGCCGACCGCGAACGCCAGGCCGGCGAGCGAGATCACGTTGAGGCTGCGGCCGGTCAGCTGCAGCACGATGAAGGTCGACAGCAGCGACACCGGGATGGCGCAGGCGATCAGCGCGGTAGCGCGCGCGTCGCGCAGGAACCACCACAGGCAGCCGACCGCCAGCGCCACGCCCGCCAACAGGCTGCCGGAGAGCAGCCCGATGGCGCGCCGGATGAACACCGAAGCGTCGAAGCTCTGGGCGATGTCCAGCCCCAGCGGGTGCAGTTCGCTTTCGCGCAGCTCGTCGGCCACGCGCCGGACCTCGTCGAGCGTGGCCAGCACGTTGGCGCCATTGGCGCGCAGGATCCGCAGACCGATCGCCGGGTTGCCGTTCTGGTAGGCGTAGAAGCGCTGCTCCGGGCGCCGTACCTCGATGGTGGCGACGTCGCCCAGGCGCACCGGGCGGCCGTCGCGCCAGGCCAGGATCAGCTCGCCCAGGGCCTCGGGCGAGTAGCGCCCGGCGAAGCGCAGTGCGTACTCGCGGCGGCCGTCCTCGATCACGCCGCCCGAGACGTCGGTGGCGCTGGCGGCGCGGGCGGCGACCTCGGGGATCTGCACGCCCAGCGCGGCGGCGCGTCGCAGGTCCATGGTGATGCTCAGCTCTTCCGCCTCGCCGGCGTTGAGCTCGACGCCGGCCACGCCCTCGATGGACGACAGCCTGGGCACGATGCGGTCGACCAGCATCTGCCGATGGTCGAGGATGTCGCCGCGGCCGCCCGGGAGCTTCTGCACGAAGAAGAAGGTGAGGGTGCTGTTGGCGTTGTCGGAACCGGCGCGGACGACCGGCGGACTGGCGTCGCGCGGCAGCGGCGGCAGGCGGTTCATCCGCGACAGCACCTCCACCAGCATCGCGTCCATGTCGCTGCCGATGGCGAAGGTGAGGTTGATGAAGCTGTTGCCGGGGCTGACGTTGGAAGCGATCTCCTCCAGCCCGGGCAGCCCCTGCAGCACCGACTCGATCGGCTCGACGATCTCCGATTCCAGCTCCTGCGGCGAGGCGCCGCGCCAGCCGCTCTGGATCGACATCTGCGGGCGCTCGATATCCGGAAACAGCTGCAGCGGCAGATCGAACAGGGCGAGCAGGCCGAACAGGCAGGCCAGCGCGACGGCCGCCGCGACGGCGGCCGGATTGCGCAGGGCGGCTTCGGTGATCTTCATCGTCGGCTCGGCAGTGGCGGCGCGGTCACGGTGCGCGCGCGAGGCCCGATCGAGATGGCCCGGAAGTCACGCCGGGCGGGGCGTTGCGGCGAAGCGTTGAAACCCTGCGACGAAGCGTTGTGCGGGCGACGCGACGGAACGGTTCAGTAGTTCCAGTACTCGCGGATGCGCGCGACCTTGCCGTCGCGGAACTCGAACACCGCCATGCGGGGCGGCGCGTCGCCGAGGCGAGCCTGGGAGCGGTGCACCGCGACGGCACCATCGCCGGCCATCGTCTCGACGATACGGTAGCCGTATTCGGCCGGATCGTAGTCGTCGTAGACCCCTCGTTCCAGGGCGCGGGTGTGGTTGCGAAAGAGCAGCTCGCGCGTGTAGACGTCGTCCATTCCCGGATGCTCGTAGATGAAGTCCGCGGTGTACATCGCGTACAGGCGCTCCACGTCTTCCAGGGTGGCGCCGCGCGTGGTCGCCTTGTTCTGCGCCAAGGTGACTTCGTGTACGAGTTCGGTCATTCGCTGCACCGACAGACCGTCCTGCTGTCCGGCTTGGACGATGCCGACGGGCAGCAGGGCGGAGACGATGAGCAGGCAGGCGGACAGCAACGGAGTTGTCACGGTTGGATCTTCCTTTCTTTGGTCGTGAGGGGAGGCGGGCGATCGACGCCTCGCGCGGGAGGTCGCGTCTAGTGCAGCAGCGGCAGGCGGTCGCGGTAGCTGCGCGAGAGCTTGAGTTCCTGCCCGCAGTCCAGGCGCAGGTAGCTCTCGCCGTTGGTGTGCGGGCGCAGTTCCACCACCCGTTTGGCGTTGACGATGGTGGAGCGGTGGATGCGCGGGAAGCGTCGCGGGTCCAGCTGCTTCTCCAGATCGCGCATGGTCGCGCGCAGCACCAGGGTTTCCTGGTCGGTATGGATGCACATGTAGTCGCCGGCGGCGTCGATCCAGCGGATCGCGGACATGGCGATCCTGAGGGTCCTTGCGCCGTCGCGCACGGCCAGCTTGTCCTCGCTCCTCAGCCGTTCCAGGCAGTCCTGGTGCAGGGCCTGGTCCAGCTCCAGCGTGCGTCCGCTCAGTTCCCCCAGCAGGCCGAGCAGGCGTTCGCAGTGGCGGCTGGCGGCGCGCTGCGCCCACGCCTGCCGCACCCGCGCCAGCGCCTGGTGCAGGCGGCTGTCGTCCACCGGCTTGAGCAGGTAGTCCGTTGCCGAGGCTTCGAAGGCGCGGATCGCGTAGTGGTCGTAGGCGGTGACGAAGATCACCAGCGGCATTTTCTCGGCCGGGATGTGCTGCAGCGCGGTGAAGCCGTCCACGCCGGGCATCTGCACGTCCAGCAGCATCAGGTCGGGCTGCAGCGTGTGCACGGCGGCGATGGCGGCGGCGCCGTCGCCGTACTGGCCGACGATCTCGATGTCGGCGTGCTCAGCCAGCCGCAATTCCAGCCCGCGCCGCGCCAGCGGCTCGTCGTCGACGATCAGGGTGCGGATGCGCGGGGCGGTCGCCGGTGCGGCGGCGTCAGTCTTCATGTCCGGCCCCGTCGATGGCGGTGGCGGCGGTCTCGAACGGCAGGCGCAGGCAGACCTCGATGCCGCGCGGCAGGTTGCGCACGGAAAGTCCGCCGGCATCGCCGTACAGCACCTGCAGGCGCTCGCGGGTGTTGCGCAGGCCCACGCCCTTGCCCGGCGGGAGCTCGCCGCCCTCCAACGCCAGGCAGCCTGGACCGTCGTCGATGACCTTCAGCACCAGCTGCCCCTCTTCCCGCCGGGCCTCGATCCGCAGGGTGCCGCCCTCGACCTCGCGCGCGACCGCGTACTTGATGGCGTTCTCGACCAGCGGTTGCAGCAGCAGGCTGGGCAGCAGCGCCCGCCAGCAGTCGGCGTCGACCGCGGTGCGTACCTGCAGGCGTTCGGCGAAGCGGATCTTTTCGATGCCCAGGTACAGGGTCAGCGCGTCAAGTTCCTGGCGCAGGGTGACCCGCTGCATCGGGTCGCTGTCCAGCGAGTGGCGCAGGAACGAGGAGAGTCCCTGCACCATGCGGTTGGCGGTGGCGTTGTCGCGGTCCAGGATCAGGGTGGAGATGGCGTTGAGGGTGTTGAACAGGAAGTGCGGGTTGAGCTGGTAGCGCAGCATCTTCAGCTGCGCCTGGTGGGCCATGCCGCGCGCGGCGAGGGCGCGCCGAGTCTGGTCCTGCAGCTGGCGGTAGTACTTGAGGCCCAGGTACAGGCCGACCCAGGCCAGCACCACGTAGATGAAGCTGAGCGAGGAGGCCAGGTACGACAGGCCCCCCTCGCTGGTGCAGGCCGGACAGAACTGCAGCTTGATCCCCGCAGTGGCCCGGTCCATCAACGCCGAGCAGGCCAGTACCGGCAGCACCATGATCGCCACCAGCCGCAACGGCGGCTGGCCCCAGCAGGCGCGCAGCAGCAGGCGCAGCCCCAGCGTCCCCAGCGCGCCGGCGGCCGCCGCGGTCAGCGGTACCATCCAGTAGCCCGGGGGCTTGCCGTAGGCCAGGGCCGAGAGGTAGCCGAGGCTGAAATAGCCGGTCCAGCCGCCCAGATGCAGCAGCCAGAACAGGTGCTCGCGGCGGGACAGCCAGAGCGGTCGGGGAACGGCGATGGCCATGGCGGATCGCGGAAGCGCAGGTGCGGTCATGCTACCGCGCCTCACCGCGGTCGCCGGCCACGGTTCGTCGCATCCGCGGCTCGTTTCGCCGCAGGCGTGCCGTCCGGACGCGGCGACGACCGGCCCGGCCCGGCCGCCGGCACTACGCCTCTCCCGCCGTTGGAGGGCGGTCGACGGTGGCCGGCGCCAGTCGGCCGCGACGGCGTCGCCGGTCGCGGGATCGCGAACACCGCGGGTCGGCCGCTGCGGTGGTCGAAATGCGTCGCAATGCGACCGCCCGCGCGCATTGACCGACCGTCGTCGCCTCCCTACGATTCGCGTCGGTTCGCGCGCAGGGGGTTGCGGCGGCCATCCTTCTACCGGCATGCACCCGCGATCCGCTCGCGGGGCGATGGCGGTGCCATCATTTTCCAGGGGACGCAGATGATCAGTTTCAAGCTCGAGCCGGACAACCATGCGGCGCTTTCGCGCTGGTCGAAACGGTTCTTCCAGGTGGTTTTCGTGTTGGCGGCGGGGGTGCTGATGTTCATGGGCATCGACGGCTACCGCGAGGCCAGTTCGATCCTGGCGGACCATTCCGTGGTGAACGTGCCGGTCGAGCTCGAGGGCATCGACGAGGAACGCGGCCGCCGCGGACGCACCAGGCACATGTTCGATTTCGGCTACGCCTTCGAGGTCGACGGCACGCAGTACCGTGGTGCGTTCACCACGTCGGAATCGAACGCCGAAAAGTACCTGGGCGACGGGACGACCATCGACATCGCCTACTCCAACGCCGACCCGGCGCGGTTCGACCGGCTGGACAAATTGCAGGGCATGGCCGGCGCCGGCAGCCTGGTCAAGCGCATGGCGATCGCGGTGCTCGGGGCGGCCTTCCTCGCCTTCGTGATGCATATGCTGCTGGTGGCGAAGCTGTTCGTGCCGCGCAAGCCGGAGCCCGAGCCGGAAGCGGCGGCGGGCTAGGATGTGCAACAGGCGCGCCCGGCCCGGGCGCGCCGGGCTGGAGAAGCCGGTGACGCGCACGATCGCGATGCTCGTGTTCGACGATGCCCAGGCCCTCGACGTGGCCGGCCCTCTGGAGGTCTTCGCGCTCGCCAGCCGTGAGCGCCGCGAGCGCGAGCCCGGCGCCGTCGTGCCGTATGCGGCCCTCCTGGTCGGTCCCGGTCGTGCACCGGTCGCGCTGGCGTCGGGAATTCGGGTGCTGCCGGATCGCGGCTACTCCGAGATCGACACGGGGATCGATACCCTGCTGGTGAGCGGCGGCATGGGCGCCGCGCTGGACCGGGTGCGCGCCGACCGCGCGCTCGTCGCCTGGCTGGGAGGCATCGCCTCGCGCGTGCGTCGTATCGCCTCGGTCTGCAACGGGGCGCTGCTGCTGGCCGAAGCCGGCGTGCTGGACGGGTGCGAGGCCACCACGCACTGGCGCGACACCGCCGAACTGGCGGCGCGCTACCCCGCGGTCAGGGTGGTGCCGGATGCGATCTATACCCGCACCGGCGAGGTGTGGACCTCGGCGGGCATCACCGCCGGCATGGACATGGCGCTGGCGATGGTGGCGGCCGACCACGGCATGCCGCTGGCGCTCGCGGTGGCCAAACGGATGGTGATGGTGGCCAAGCGCTCGGGCGGGCAGAGCCAGTTCAGCCGCGAGCTCGAGGAACTTGACGTTCCCGACCGGTTCGCCGATCTGGCGCGCTGGATCCGGGCGCACCTGCGCGCCCCGCTCGATGCCGGGCTGCTGGCCGACCGGGTGCACATGAGCACGCGTCAGTTCGCGCGGCGCTTCGCCGCCGCGTTCGGCACCACGCCGCAGAAGTACATCGAGCGGTTGCGGGTGGATGCCGCCAAGGTCCTGCTCGAGAGCGGCACCGCGACGATGCGGCGGGTCGCGTCCGACAGCGGCTTCGCGTCGGAAGACGCCTTCCGGCGGGCCTTCCGGCGCCACGCCGGCGTCACTCCCGGGGAATACCGCCAACGCTTCGGCCCCCCCTGACGCCGCCGTCCGCAAGCGCCGGCTGGATGTCCGCAAGCGCCGGCCGCCGACCGGCATGGTGGCGGTACACCCGATTGGAGATGCCCCATGCGCACCCTGCTGATGAAGGCCGCGGTCCTGGCGATTGCCGGGCTGCTGTCGCCGGCGCCCGCCGGGGCCGCCCATCGCGCCCATTCCGAACCTGCGGTGCAGGTCGGCATCGTGCTGTTCGACGGCGTGCAGATCATCGATTTCGCCGCGCCCTACGAAGTGTTCGGCCAGGCCGGGTTCGGGGTGGCGACGGTGTCGGCCGACGGTGGGCCGGTGACGACGGCGATGGGGCTGGCGGTCACCCCAGACCACGGTTTCGCCGATGCGCCGCCGTTCGACGTGCTGCTGGTGCCCGGCGGCGACACCGGGGATGCCGAGCGCGACGAGGTGCTGCTGGGGTTCGTGCGCGGGCGTGCGGCATCCGCGCGGCACGTGCTCTCGGTTTGCACCGGCTCGCACATCCTGGGCGCGTCCGGCCTGCTGGACGGCCTGCGGGCGACCACGTTCCATCGCGCACTGTCCTCGCTCGCTTCGAAGTACCCGGAAATCGACGTGGTGCGCGACGTGCGCTGGGTGGACAACGGCGCGATCGTCACTTCGGCCGGGCTGTCCTCCGGCATCGATGCGGCCCTGCACATCGTCGGCAAGGAGCGCGGGGCGGACGCTGCCAGCACGGTCGCGATGCACCTGGAGTACGACTGGCGGCCGGAAGACGGCTTCGTGCGTACCCGCATGGCCGATCGCCACCTGCCGGACCTGGGCCGGGTGCAGTGGCCGGAGGCGACGCGGTTCGACCGCATCGTGAACACCGGCGACACGCGCAGCTGGCGCATGCGCTATCGGGTGTCGACCGACGCGGACGCAGAGGCGCTGATGGCATTGGCCGCCGAGGCGCTGGACGGCACGGAAGGTTGGACGCGCGCTTCGGCGGCCAGCACCCGCGACTGGGTGGGCGCGGTGGAGGGCGAGCGGCTGCGGATGGCGATCGGTATGACCGCCGCGGGACCCGGCACGCACTGGCTCGACGTCGAGCTGGAGACGGCGGCCGAAGAAGAAGACGACGACCGCGGTTGAGGCACGGCCGCGTCGTCGGGCACGGCCGCCGAGAAATGTGCCCGGGGGCGGGCCGGGGGATCCGTGACAAGTCGCTCCCCGATACTCGCTTGGTTGTCACGCATCCCCCGGCCCGCTAGCGACGGCGCGGCGATCGGGCCGGAGAGCGTAGGGTGCGGACAGGTCTTGCCGTGCCGGGGTTTTGCTTTTCTGAAAGCGCCGGTGAAGTCGGAGCATCGGGTGGGGGCGGCGCCGCAACAAAGCGAGTATCGGGGAGCGACTTGCGGTGCCGCCCCCGCCCGATGGCGCCACGTGCCTTCGGGCCATCGATCGACAGGCCAGGGTGGTGGGGCAGTTTCGGGCATCACCGCCGAGAAATGTGCCCGGGGGCGGGCCGGGGGATCCGTGCCAAGTCGCTCCCCGATACTCGCTTGGTTGTCACGCATCCCCCGGCCCGCTGGTGACGATGCGGCGATCGGGCCGGAGAGCATGGCCGCGGGCCGATCTCGGCCGCGGGTTCCGGGCTTCCGTCGGCGCATCGGCCGATCCGTCGCCGCAGGCCCCACCTCGGCGGCGGGCGCCGCTATCCTCGCCCCATACCGTCCCGTTCGTGACCCGAAATGTCCACTTTCACCTTCGTCCTGCGCCATGCACTGGCCTGGTGCCTGTTCTACCTGGCGGTGCTGATCGTCTGGTCGAACCTGGGGCTGCCCGAGTTCATCGTGCTGCTGCTGGCGATGCTGACCCTGGCGTTCGTCATCCCCGATGCGATCTCCCACGTGCACCGGGTACGGATGATCATCGGCCAAGCCACGCCCGAGCATCTGCGCAACCGCCAGCGTCGCCAGGTGGAGGTGCCGTTCGTGGCCGGCGAAGCCTTCGACCTGGTGGACGCGGCGCTGCACGAGCTGCCCGGCGTCATGGACATCGAGTCGGCCCGCGACAGCCTGCGCGTGCACGCCGGGGTGCGCCGCGAGGATCCCTATGGCGCCCAGGGACGTTTCGATCCGCTGCGCTGGATCGACCGCCGGCTCGGCGGGCACCGCGACATGGTCACCGCCACCGTCCACCCCAACGGCGACACCTCCACCATCACCCTGGCCTGCGAGCCGGAGAGCGCGGCCTGGACCGACTGGCTGCGGGTGGACCACGGCAGCAACCTGCAGACCGCCGAGGCGATCACCCGCGCCATCACCCGCCGCGTCGGCGAGCAGCGCCGGGGCGAGCGCGCCGCCGCCCATCGCACCGCCAGCGCCAAGGAACTGAGCGAGGCGAAACTGAGCCTGCTGCACGCCCAGGTGGAGCCGCACTTCCTCTACAACACCCTGGCCAGCGCGCAGCTGCTCACCCGCAGCGACCCGGCGCGTGCCGACCAGATGCTCGGCCACCTGATCGAATACCTGCGCCGCTCGCTGCCGCGCACGCTGCAGGGGCAGTCGACCCTCGGCGAGGAACTGGAGCGCGCCAACGCCTGGCTGGAGATCATGAAGTTCCGCATGGGCGCGCGCCTGGAGACGCAGATCGACGTGCCCGAGCCGCTGCTGGCGGTGCCGTTCCCGGCGATGATGCTGCAGACCCTGGTGGAGAACGCCATCAAGCACGGCCTCGAGCCGAAGACCGGCGGCGGCACGGTGTGGATCCGCGCCCGCGAGACCGAGGGGCGGGTGGCGGTCACCGTGGCCGACGACGGCCGCGGCTTCTCCAGCGAGAGCAGTGGCACCGGCATCGGCCTGCGCAACGTGCGCGAGCGCCTGCGCCTGACCTACGGCGAGGCCGCCGGCCTGCGCATCGCCGCCAACTTTCCCTCGGGCGTCGCGGCCACGGTCACCGTGCCCGCGGCCCCGGAGCCCGGACGCCCGGAGCCCGCCCATGCCTAGTTGCGTGATCGCCGAAGACGAGGACCTGCTGCGCGCCGCGCTGGCATCGCTGCTGGCCGAGGCCTGGCCGGAGCTGGAGATCGTCGCGCGCTGCGAGGACGGCGGCAGCGCCCTGGAGGCCATCGCCGGGCATGCTCCGGACTACGCCTTCCTCGATATCCGCATGCCGGGCCTGACCGGGCTCGAGGTCGCCGCCGCGGCGGCCGAGTCGAACCCGGCCACCCGGGTGGTGTTCGTGACCGCCTACGACCAGTACGCGCTCGACGCCTTCGACCGCGGCGCCGTGGACTACCTGCTCAAGCCGGTCACCCGCGAGCGCTTGGACGCCACCGTGCGCCGGCTGCAGGCGCGCAGTGCCGACACCCACCCCGACGCCGCCACCCTGGCCGCGCTGCTGCGCCAGCTGCAGGCGCAGCCGCGCGCCGACGCGCCCGAGCCGCTGTCCTGGATCACCGCCAGCAGCGGCCGCGAGACGCGCCTGATCCTGGTCGAGGACGTGCTGTATTTCCGCGCCGACAACAAGTACACGGTGGCCGTGACCGCCGACGGCGAGGCGCTGCTGCGCACGCCGGTGCGCGAGCTGCTGGCGGTGCTGGATCCGGCGGTGTTCAAGCAGGTGCACCGCGCCACCATCGTCAACATCAAGGCGATTGCGGCGGTGGTGCGCGAAGACGGCGGCCGCGGCCTGCTGCGCCTGCGCGGCCGCGACGAGACGTTGCCGGTCAGCCAGCCGTTCATGCCGCTGTTCCGCAACATGTGACATGCGCTACGCGACGGGAGGAACCACCATGCTGCGTGCAACCCTGATGCTCGGCTGCCTGCTGCTCGGCGGCTGCAGGTTCGAGACCGGCCTGACCACGGTCACCAATCTTTCGATCGAGGGCCGTGCGGTGAACGCGACGCGTTCCTACGTGGTCGGCGGCGAGGGCGAATTCGAATGCCTGCGCAGCGCCACCGGCAGCTGCCACTACGTGTTGTTCGTGGACGACTGCCGCGCCGATGCCCCGCCGGGGGCCGCCGACGCCTGTGCCGCGCGCGTGGTGCGCGAATTCACCCTGGGCGCCGGGGAGCGCCAGCACCTGGGCGAGCTGCCGCGCGGCCTGCGTCAGTGCGTCGACCACGACGCCCCGCCGGTGGCGCCGGAGTGCGCTGCCGGGCCGGCGTCGATCTGAGGTCCATCTGAGGGAGGGCGCCGGCGTGCTTCCGCCGTGCCGGCGGCCCAGTGGCTGTAGGAAAACTCCTACACGCGCACGGGTCATGCGCCGACTGCGCGGCGCCGCGGCGTGGGAGATCCTGTGCACGCCCCGGCAGCACGGCCCATGCAACGGCAACGGATGCCGCTCCGCAATGGAATCCAGGCCGCGACCTTGAGCAAGTCACCCAGCTGGGCCGGGGCGCTTCTTCCTTCAGCGGACTGGGTGCCGGTGGTCATGTCCTCATTGCAATTGGTGAAGTCGTACGGCGGCTGGCAACTGCTGGACGCGGGTCAGCCGGTGCTGTGGTTTCCCGAGCGCGAGAAGGGCCTGGAAATCGCTACCATCATGGCCGACGCGCGCAGTCTCTATCGCGGCGAGCCGACCACGGTCGAAGCGCAGAACGACGACGGCGAGTTCGAGGTGATCGCCGCGTTCGTGTAGCGCACCGCGCGGCTACCGCGGATGCTGGCATCCTCCCGGCCCATGCGCGGCCCGGGCTCCGCTTGCGGGGTTTCGGGCCGTTCGCGACGCACCCGCCAGGACCTCACGGGGCGATCGGGCCGGTCGCACCCCCCGCGGCGGTTTCGGACAGCATCAGCACCAGGCGCATCTGCACGTGGCGCAGTTCCGCTTCGTCCCTGGCGCGGCACTCGATCTCGCGGGCGCGGGCCTTGAACGACACCCAGAAATCGGCATCGAACGGGTGCCGCGCATGCATGCCGGGCAGGGAGCTCCCGAGCCGTTCGAGCTCGCGCTCGATCTCGCCGGAGATGCCGGCTTGCGTTTCGCGGGGGTGACTGGGGTACAGCGGTGCCGAAGCAATGGTGTCTTGCACTTGACGCTCCTGGTCGATCCCCCTTGCGCCACTATGGGTGCAGCGACGTGAAGCGCACGCGTGGCCGGGCCCCTGTCCAGTGAACGATTCAGCGGTTGCGCCGGGCGGCGCCGTACCGCGCAAGCCCTGATGGACGTGCCCGGATGGAGCGGAAATCGCTTCCGCCCGGGGCGCTTCGGCGGCGGCATCGCGCCGCCGGCGCTCCCAGGGTGCGGCATCCGGGACTGGGACGCCGGCGGGCGCGACGAGGGCGGAAGCCGTGCCCCGTCACAGATTCCGGCGTGCGTTCCGTGCTCATATCGCATCCTGGGGGGGACCAGGAGATACGCCATGGACCCTGTATCCGGTGTGTTCGCGTTCGTGGGTACCGGTTCCGACGGGCTCGACTACGTCGGCCGCCTCGAAGTGGAACCCTGCGAAGATGGCGCCGAGCCGATGTGGCTGCAGGGCTGCCTCCTCGATGGTCGCAGGCTGCATCCGGTGGCCCCGGGGCGGATGCTGGTCGAAGGCTCCAGGCTGACGATCCAGCCGACCCGGACCGCGCCCTGCGACTAGCCCCGCGCCTTCCGCGTCTGCCGGCCGCCTGGAACGGCGCCATTGCGGGCAGCATACTGGCGCCATCCCGCAGCGGACGGCATCCATGAATTCCAACGGTTGGTCGCGGCGCGAGGCCCTCGGCGCACTGGTGGCGGGCACCCTCGGAGCGCTCGCTCCCGCGGTGGTCCGCGGCGGCGTGCCGGATCTGCTGTTCCGCGACGTGCTGCTGGTGGACGGCACCGGGGCGGCCGGGCGGCGCACCGACGTGCTGGTGCGTGGCGAGCGGATCGAACGCATCGGCCGGCTGTCGCCGCGCGCCGCGCGCGGCGCGCGCATCGTCGAAGGCGGCGGCCGGGTGCTGGCCCCGGGCTTCATCGATACGCATGCCCATGGCGATCCGCTCGAGCACTCCTACGCCGGCTTCCTGGCGATGGGCGCGACCACGGTGCTGCTGGGCCAGGACGGCGGCAGCGCCGGGCTCGCCGACGCGTCCGGCGGCCGCGACGGCCTGCGGGCGTGGTTGGACGCGGTGGCGCATGCCGACATCGACATCAACGTGGCCACGCTGTCCGGCCACGGCACGCTACGCCGGCGCGCGGGGATTCCGGACGAGACCCGGGTGCCGGCGCAGGCGCAGCTCGCGCGGATGCAGGCGTTGCTCGACGACGACCTCGGCGCCGGCGCGTTCGGTCTGTCGACGGGCCTGGAGTACGTGCCCGGCATCTACGCCGAAACCCGGGAGCTGACCGCGCTCGGCGGCGTGGTGGCGCGCCACGACGGCGTGGCGATGAGCCATATGCGCTCGGAGGACGACGACCGGGTGCGCGCGTCGATCGAGGAACTCATCGCCGCCAGCCTGCCCGCGCGCCCGCACATCTCCCACCTCAAGGTGATGTACGCCAGGGGCGAGGCCGAGGCGGAGTCGCTGCTGGCCTTCCTGCACGGCAAGCGCGAGGCCGGCATCGAGCTGAGCGCCGACGCCTACCCCTACACCGCCGGGTACACCGGCATCGCGATCCTGTTCCCGGAATGGGCCCTGCCGCCCAGCGACTATGCAGCGGTGCTGGCGCAGCGCCGCGACGAGCTGCGCGCGCACCTGCAGGCGCGCATGACCCGGCGCGGCGGCCCGGGCGCGCTGCTGCTGGGCACCGGCGCGCATGCCGGCAGGACCCTGGAGCAGGCGGCCGAGGCCGCCGGCAAGCCTTATCCGGACCTGCTGATCGAGCTCGGCCCCGGCGGGGCCTCCGGCGCGCACTTCACCATGGACGAGGCGCTGCAGTCGCGGCTGCTGCTCGATCCCATCGTCGGGCTCTGCACCGACGGCCGCCCCGGCATGCGCCATCCGCGCGCCACCGGCACCTACGCCAAGTGGATCGCCCAGTACGTGGTCGCGGAGCGGCGCCTGACGCTGGAGGAGGCGGTGCGCAAATGCACCGGCCTTCCCGCCTCGGTGCTGCGCATCGCCGACCGGGGCGTGATCCGCGCCGGCGCCAGGGCCGACCTGTTGCTGTTCGATCCGGCCAGCGTGCGCGCGCGCTCCGACTATGCCGACCCCCTGGCGCACGCCGAGGGTTTCGACATGGTCGTCCTCAACGGCAGGCCGGCATGGGAGGACGGCGAGCGGGTCGGCCGGGCGGGGCGGCTGCTGCGCCGCGGCCGCTAGGACCGGGCCGGGCGGGAACGTTTCACGCGTTCGAGCCGCGCGCTGTCGTTCCATGGCCGACGGGCCCATCAGGATCCGCCATCATGTTTTTCGAATCGTGGAGCGACCTCGGCCGCGTGCTCGCCGTCGGCGTCTGCGCGTACGCGGCGCTCATCCTGCTGCTGCGCGCGTCCGGCAAGCGCACGCTGACCAAGATGAATGCCTTCGACTTCGTGGTCACCATCGCGCTGGGCTCGACGCTGGCTACCATCCTGCTCAACCGCGACGTCTCGCTGGCCGAAGGCGTGCTGGCGATGGCGCTGCTGGTCTGGTTGCAGTTCGCGATCACCTGGAGTTCCGCGCGCTGGGCCGCGGTTCACCGGCTGGTGGCGAGCGAGCCCACGCTGCTGCTGCACGACGGCGAATTCCTGCGCGAGGCGATGCGCCGCGAGCGCGTCAACGAGCGCGAGCTGCGCCAGGGCCTGCGCAACCACGGCATCGAGGATCCGGGCCAGGCGCGCTGCGTGGTGCTGGAAACCGACGGCGCCTTCAGCGTGGTGCGCGCCGACTCCCGCTAGGAGGGTCGGCGGTCTTCCGAAAGCCGCGTTCGTCGGGACACTGCCGGGCGTCCGTAATGGTGCGGTCGGCGACGCGCCTTGGGTCGGAGGGGCATCCCTGTTAAGATACGTCGCCATCGAGTCTGGTTTTCCGGCGTTGCACGCGCAACGTTCCGATGTCCGGACTCGCACGCGGCTCCCGATGCGGAGCCGACAGCGCCGTCGATCCCCAGATCGTCCGATCATTGCATGGCAGGTCCATCGCCGTGCGGGATCTCTTGTCGGCGCGCCCATCCGCAACCACAGGAGATGAACGCAGCGATGGCAGTCCCCTTCCCCGAACAGACCCTTCCCAACTGGCGCCGCGCCGTCCTCAAGGTCGGCAGCAGCCTGCTCAGCGACGGCAGGGGCGGACTCGGCAAGCGCAATGCCGCGGCGCTGGCGCGGCTGATCTCGCGCTTTCGCGACCAGGGCCGCGAAGTGCTGCTGGTCTCGTCCGGCGCGGTGGCCGCGGGCCGCGGCCTGATGGCCGACCATGGCGGCGGGCTGGCGCGCCGGCAGGCCCTGGCCGCACTCGGCCAGGCGCCGATGCTGGCGCTGTGGCAGGGGCTGGTCGAACAGCCGGTGGCGAAGGTGCTGCTCAGCCACGACGACCTGCGCAACCGCCGCCGCTACCTCAATGCGCAGGCGACGCTGCGCGAGCTGCTCGCGCTCGGCGCGCTGCCGATCGTCAACGAGAACGACACCGTCGCGGTCGACGAGCTCAAGCTCGGAGACAACGACAACCTGGCCGCCGTGGTCGCGACCCTGATCGATGCCGACATCCTGCTGATCGCCACCGATACGGACGGCCTCTACACCGGTCATCCGGAGCACGATCCGGATGCCCGCCCGGTACCGCGGATCGAGTCGATCACGCCGGGCGTGATGCGGATGGCCCAGGGAGGCGCCGGTACGCTCGGCACCGGCGGCATGGTGACCAAGCTGGAGGCCGCCACCAAGGCCGCCGCCGCGGGCATCGACACCGCGCTGTTCTGCGGCCACCGCATGGACACCATCGACGCGCTGTCGGCCGACCGCCTGCGCGGCACCTTCATCCCGGCCCACGGCGAGCGCCTGGTGGCCCGCAAGATGTGGCTGCGCCACACCCCGCCCAGCGGCGGCCGGATCCGGATCGACGAGGGCGCGGCGCAGGCGCTGGCCGAGCGCGGCGCATCGCTGCTGCCCGGCGGCGTGGTCGGGGTGGAGGGCGATTTCAACTGCTCGGCAATGGTGGACATCACCTGCGCCGAGGGCCGGCGCCGGTTGGCGCGCGGCCTGGTGCAGTACCAGTCGACGGACCTCGAGCGCATCGCCGGGCGCCACAGCCGCGAGATCGAGAGCGTGCTGGGGTTCCATAATGGCCGCTCGGTGATCCACCGCGACGACATGGTGCTGCTGGATGCCGCCGCCGCCGCGGTGCACTGACCATTGGAGAACGAGATGACCGGATACGTCCGCAACCTGGCCACCCGCGCGCGCGATGCCGCAGGGAGGATCGCCGCGCTCGATTCCGGGCAGCGTGCGGCGCTATTGACGTCGATGGCCGACGCGGTGGCCGCGGGCAGCGGGGAGATCCTCGCCGCCAACGCCGCCGACATGGCGCGCGCCCACGAGGCCGGCACCGCCGGCGCGATGCTGGACCGGCTGCGCCTGGACCAGGAGCGCGTGGATGCCATCGTCGCCGCGATCCGCGAGATCGCCGCGCTGCCCGACCCGGTCGGTCAGGTGACCCGCAGCGAGGTGCACGCCAACGGCATGACCGTGGAGAAGGTGCGCATCCCGCTGGGGCTGATCGCGATGATCTACGAGGCCCGCCCGAACGTGACCGCCGATGCCGCGGCGCTGTGCCTGCGCGCCGGCAATGCGGTGCTGCTGCGCGGCGGGTCGGAGGCGCGCGAGAGCAACGTCGCCATCGCCGCCTGCCTGCACCGCGCGCTGCGCGAGCACGGCCTGCCGGCCGAGGCGGTGGCGCTGGTGGAGGATCCCGCGCGCGAGCACGTGCTCGAGCTGCTGCAGCTCACCGAACTGGTGGATCTGGCGATCCCGCGCGGCGGCGAACGGCTGATCCGCTTCGTCGCCGAGAACGCGCGGGTGCCGGTGATCAAGCACTACAAGGGCGTCTGCCATCTGTACGTGGATCGCGCCGCCGATCCAGCGCTGGCGCTGCAGCTGGCCATCGACGGCAAGCTGTCGCGACCGGGGGTCTGCAATGCGCTGGAGACCATGCTGGTGCACGCCGGCATCGCCGAATCCTGGCTGCCCGATGCGCTGACCCGGCTGCAGGAGCGGGGCGCCGAGATCCGCGGCTGCGAGCGCACCCGCGCGTTGTTCCCCGAGGCGCAGGAGGCGACGGAGGAGGACTACGCGGCCGAGTACCTGTCGCCGATCCTGGCGGTGCGGGTGGTCGACTCGATCGACGAGGCGATCGCGCACATCCGCCGCCACGGCTCCGACCATACCGAGGTGATCGCCACCGCCGAGCAGGCGGCGGCGGAGCGCTTCGTACGCGCGATCCGCAGTTCCGCGGTGATGGTCAACGCGTCCTCGCGTTTCAACGACGGCGGCAGCCTCGGTCTGGGCGCCGAGATCGGCATCTCGACCACGCGCCTGCACGCCTACGGGCCGATGGGGCTGGAGTCGCTGACCATCGAGCGCTACGTCGTCCGCGGGGACGGGCAGGTCAGGCATCCGGAGTCGGCCGCCGCCGATTGATTCCGTACGGCCCGGGGTCGCTACGGCCGGGTCGGTGGCGACTCTCTATGCTGGCCGTCGACGCGGGTTTTCGCGGCATGGCCCGCTCCTACGGCGCCAGCCGCCGTCGAGGGCGTCTGCCCCTGCAGGAGCGCCCCATGGGCGCGAAGGCTGTGGGCGGCTCCGGACGGGTCGTCGGCGATTCCAGGGGTGGGCCCTGGTCGCGCTCAATCTTCCGCGGCGGCGGCCTCGCGGCCCTGCTGGCGGATGATCGCTTCCTGGCGCGCGTCCTCGATCGAGGACAGCACCGCGCCGGTGTCGGCGGTGTGCTCGTCGAAGACGAACCTGCCGGTCAGCGCCGCGTCCGGGCGCAGTTCGCCCTGCTCGTACAGCGCCCACATTTCCTCGCCGTAGTACGTGTCGAGCAGCTCGGGCGCATGGCGGCCGAGGCTCTCGCGCAGGTTGTGCACGTCGCGCAGCAGCATCTGCCGGGCGGCGTTGTTGCCGGCGGCGCTGACCACCTGCGGGAAATCGATGATCACTGGCCCGTCGGCCGCCACCAGCACGTTGTATTCCGACAGGTCGCCGTGGATCAGCCCCAGGCAGAGCATCCGCACCACGTCGGCGACCAGCATCGCGTGGAACTCGCGCGCCTGCTGCGGCTCCAGGTCCACTTCCACCAGCCGCGGCGCGCTGTTGCCGTCCGCATCCGCCACCAGGTCCATCAGCAGCACGCCATGCAGGAATCCCTGCGGTTGGGGCACCCGCAGCCCGGCGTCGGCCAGCTGGTAGAGCACTTCGGCTTCGGTGTTCTTCCAGGCGGTTTCCTGCTCGCGGCGGCCGAACTTGGTCGAG
Organism: Luteimonas salinisoli; assembly: GCF_013425525.1. Lineage (GTDB taxonomy): Bacteria > Pseudomonadota > Gammaproteobacteria > Xanthomonadales > Xanthomonadaceae > Luteimonas > Luteimonas salinisoli. The sequence continues at coordinate 61,565 of NZ_JACCKA010000031.1, forward strand.
CGCGCCATCGCCCGCGCCTGGCGGCTGCCGCGCACCTTGCGGCCCTCCTGGTACTGGGCGCGCGCCTGGAAGCTGCGCTGCGCCATGTCCTTGTAGACCTTTGCGCAGCGGACCTGGTCGCCGCAGCGGACCACGTACACCGAGGCTTCCTTGCCGCTCTTGAGCGGCCGCAGCACCTCGTCGATCAGGCCGTCGTCGATCATCGGCCTCAGGCCGCTCGGAATCTTCATTGAACTGCCGTTGCCGCCGCGCGGGGGCCACCATTGTCCTCGCAAAACCCTGCGCGCGGGCGCTGTCCGGCCGATCGTGGGCCCGGCGGGTACCCGTGGGTTCATCCGCGGGTACGCGACCGGTCCGGCTGCCGGCACGGCCCTCCGCGCCCGCAACCACGGCGGCGGATCGCGGTGACAGACCACGTCGGGCGCTCGGATCGGGAGACGCCCGACGGCTGCAGCACGCTGCGCGGGGGCCACCCGCCGGTCCGCACGTTCCGCTCAGTCCTCGGTGGCGGCGGGCCAGCGCCAGTCGAGGATCTCCGGCATGTCCTCGCCATGGGCATGGATGTACTGCCGGTGCTCGATCAAGCGGTGGCGCATGCGTTGCTTGACGTATGCCGCCCGGGCGCCGAGGCCCGGGACCCGGTCGATCACGTCGATCACGAGGTGGAAGCGGTCGATGTCGTTGAGCACCGCCATGTCGAACGGGGTGGTGGTGGTGCCTTCCTCCTTGTAGCCGCGCACGTGCAGCTGGGCATGGCCGGCGCGGCGGTAGGTCAGGCGGTGGATCAACCACGGATAGCCGTGGTAGGCGAAGATGATCGGCCGGTCGCGAGTGAAGACGCCATCGAAATCGCGATCGGACAGGCCGTGCGGGTGCTCGGACTCGGACTGCAGGGTCATCAGGTCGACCACGTTGACCACCCGCACGCGCAGCTCCGGGAGCTCCTCGCGCAGGATCGCCACCGCCGCCAGCGTTTCCAGCGTCGGCACGTCGCCGCAGCAGGCCATCACCACATCGGGATCGCCGCCCTCGTCGCTGCTGGCCCACGGCCAGATGCCGACCCCGGCCTCGCAGTGGCGGATCGCCGCCTCCATGTCGAGGTACTGCGGCTGCGGCTGCTTGCCCGCGACGATCACGTTGACCAGGTCGCGCGAGCGCAGGCACTGGTCGGCCACGCACAGCAGGGTGTTGGCGTCGGGCGGCAGGTAGACCCGGATCACGTCGGCCTTCTTGTTCACCACGTGGTCGATGAAGCCCGGATCCTGGTGGCTGAAGCCGTTGTGGTCCTGGCGCCAGACGTGCGAGCTGAGCAGGTAGTTCAGCGAGGCGATCGAGCGCCGCCACGGGATCTCCCGGCATACCTTCAGCCACTTCGCGTGCTGGTTGAACATCGAGTCGACGATGTGGATGAAGGCCTCGTAGCACGAGAACAGGCCATGGCGTCCGGTCAGCAGGTAGCCTTCCAGCCAGCCCTGGCACAGGTGTTCGGACAGCACTTCCACCACCCGGCCGTCCGGGGACAGGTGCTCGTCGCCGGGCAAGAGCGGGCCGATGTGGCGCTTGCCGCTCGCCTGGTAGATGTCGTCGAGGCGGTTGGACGCGTTCTCGTCCGGGGCGAACACCAGGAAATTGCGCGCCTCCAGGTTCTTCTCCATCACGTCGCGCAGGTAGCCGCCGAGCACGCGGGTGGCCTCGGCGTCGACCGCGCCCGGGGCTGACACGTCGACCGCATGGCGGCGGTAATCCGGCAGGCGCAGGTCGCGGAGCAGGGCACCGCCGTTGGCGTGCGGCGAAGCGCCCATGCGCCGCGTCCCGGCGGGGGCCAGTTCGCGCAGCGCCGCGACCGGGCGGCCATCCCCGTCGAACAGCTCCTCCGGGCGGTAGCTGCGCATCCAGGCCTCCAACTGCGCCAGGTGCTCCGGGTGCTCGCGCAGTCCCGCCAGCGGCACCTGGTGCGAGCGCCAGGTGCCTTCCACCGGCTTGCCGTCGACGCTGGCGGGGCCGGTCCAGCCCTTCGGCGTGCGCAGCACCAGCATCGGCCAGCGCGGCCGCTTCGACGGCGCGCCCGCGCGCGCCTCGGCCTGGATGGCAGCGATACGGTCGAAGATCCTGTCCAGCGTTCGCGCCATCTCCGCGTGCACGAGGTCCGGGTCGTCGCCGCCGACGAAGAACGGCTCGTAGCCGTAGCCGCGGAACAGCTGTTCCAGCTCCTCGACCTCCATCCGGGCGAAATAGCTCGGGTTGGCGATCTTCCAGCCGTTGAGGTGGAGAATCGGCAGCACCGCACCGTCGCTGGCGGGGTTGAGGAACTTGCTGGCGTGCCAGCTGGCGGCCAGAGCGCCGGTCTCGGCCTCGCCGTCGCCGATCACGCAGGCGACGGTGAGGCCGGGATTGTCGAATACCGCGCCGTAGGCGTGCGCCAGCGCGTAACCGAGCTCGCCGCCCTCGTGGATCGAGCCGGGCGTCTCCGGGGCGACGTGGCTGGGGATGCCGCCGGGAAACGAGAACTGCCGGAACAGCAGGCGCATGCCCTCGGCATCCGTCGAGACTTCGGGATAGACCTCGCTGTAGCTGCCTTCCAGCCAGGTGTTGGCGACCATCGCCGGTCCGCCGTGCCCGGGGCCGGCGATATAGAACATGTCGAGGTCGCGCTCGCGGATCAGCCGGTTGAGATGCACGTAGATGAAGTTGAGGCCGGGCGTGGTGCCCCAGTGGCCCAGCAGCCGCGGCTTGACGTGTTCGAGCGTCAGCGGCTCGCGCAGCAGCGGGTTGTCGAGCAGGTAGATCTGGCCGACAGACAGGTAGTTGGCCGCGCGCCACCACGCGTCCATCCGCTGCAGCAGCTCCCGGTCCGGACGATCGTCGGTCTGGGGGGCGGCGTGTCTGGACATGTTTTTCTCCCGGTATGCGGAGGTGCGGTGCGACCGTGAACGGCGCGACGCGATTGCGCACCCGGCCGGCGATCCGCCGCGATGTGCGCCATTGCGCCGTGGGAGTATGGCGGCGAGCGGGTCATGGTCGCGTGGCGGGCCAGCCTCCACTGCGACCATCGGTCATGGCCGCTTCGCGGTGGGTCCGTCCGGCAGTCCGGGAGGGCTGCGCCGGCACGGCGTCCGGCGCAGCCACGCAGATCAACGGCCGAGGCGGAAGCTCATGCCCACGCCGCTCTGGGTTTCGCCGGCGCTGGAAGACAGGCCGACGAGCAGATTCACCCGTCGAGTGAGCATGTGCTGATAGCCCAGCGCCACCGCGTTCGCGCCGCGATAGTTGCCGACTGCCATCGCCAGGCGCTTCTCTCCGGGATTCCCGCCGGTGCTGCCCGCCATCAGGGCCATCGCCGCGCTGAGCGCGCCCACCCGGGCGATGCGCCGGTCGGCAAGACCCAGGCGGCTGTCGAACTCTTGGCGGAATTCTTCCCAGTCGTTGGCGATCCCGGCGACCCGTTCGTCGGTATAGGCGTTGGCCGAGGCGAGCGTCTGCGCGCTGCTCGCGTCCGCATAGTCCTGGGCAGTGGCCACGGCCTGATCACTGCGCAAGTCTGCATGCGCGGTTGCGCTTGCCAGCGTGGCCTGGGCGGTGCCTTGCAGCTGTTGCAGGTTGACAGCGTCGGTGGCCTCGGTGCCTGCGGCCACGCTGGTGAGCTGTCGTTCGCTGCCGGCGGCGCCGATCGACACGGTGTCGGCGCGGTCGGCGACCGCGCCCGCGCCCAGGGCGACGGCGTTGTCGGCGAGGGCCTGGCTGCCGGTACCGAGTGCGGTGCTGCCCAGGCCTCCGGCCTCGGCGCCGGCGCCCCCGGCCATGGCGTAGATGCCGCTGGCGTTGGCGGCCAGGCCGACCGCGGTCGCTCCCAGGCCGCTGGCGCTGGCTTCGACCCCCAGCGCCGCGGCCTGATCGCCCCCGGCGGTGCTGCCACCCCCCAGGGCGACGGCGTTCTCGCCGTTCGCCTCGGCGGAGATCCCCACCGCGATCGAACCGGCGCCGGCGGCGTTGCTGTTGAGCCCCTGGGCGAACGCCAGCTGCCCGGATGCGCTCGACTGGATACCCAGCGCAGTCGCGCCGTTGCCGGTCGCCGTCGACATCGATCCGAGGGCGGTGCTGGCCTCGCTGGTGGCCTGGCTTCCCCAGCCTGCGGCCAGGCTGCCCTGCTCGTGGGCCTCGGACGCATAGCCCAGCGCGGTGCTGCTCAGGCCGGTCGCGTTGGCGGCGGTGCCGATGGCGGTGGATTGCTCGCCGGTGGCGAAAGCGACGTTGCCGAAGGCCGACGCCAGCGGGCCGGTGGCGAGGCTGTTGCCGCCGACCGCGGTGGCGGCGAGGCTGGCGGCATCCGCGTTGGCGCCGACCGCGACGCCCAGTGCGCCATCGGAGGAGCTCAGGAAGCCAAGCGCGGTGCCGAAATCGCCGGCGGCGGCCCCCTGCGCGCCGACGGCGGTGCTGCCGTCGCCGTCGGCCGCCGCATCGGTGCCGCAGGCGAAGGCGTTGGTGCCCGGGGCGACCGGCCCGGGCGGGCCGTCGCAGACTTCGCCGGCAAGCGCGAATGGACTCGCCAGGGCCAGCGCCAGGGCGGCGGGAAGCAGTCTGGACAAGGTCGGGATTGACGTGGACATGGGTGTTCCTCTCAAGATGGGTGGCGGGATCGCGCGATCGGGTGCGCACGCTGGCCCTCGCAATCAGGAGTGCCGGAGTGCCACGACCGCAGGCGCCGCGGACCAGCGGGGGAGGGGATGGGCGAGATCACGGTGTTTCTCAGGCGCGCATCCGCCGGCGATGGGGATGCGCTCGATGCCGTGTTCGCGGCGCTCTACCCGGAGCTGCGGCAGTTGGCGCGCGGCCGCGCCGGCCGCGCGCCGGGCGCGCTGACGCCGACCGCGCTGGTGCACGAGGCCTACATGCGCCTGGTCGGCAACCGGGCACTCCGCCTCAACGACCGCGAGCACTTCTTCGCCTGCGCGGCGCGCGCGATGCGGGCGATCGCGATCGACGAGCTGCGTCGCGATGGCGCCGCCAAGCGCGGCGGCGACCGCATCGAGGTCACCTTCGACGAAGGCCTGGCGGAGCTGGATTTCGCGCAGGACGACCTGCTGCTGATCGATGCGGCGCTGGACGCGCTGGAGCGGATCAGCCCGCGGCAGTGCCGGGTGGTCGAATTGCGCTTCTTCGCCGGCCTCGAGTTCGCCGAGATCGCGGCGCTGTTCGATTGCTCGTTGCGCACCGCCAAGCGCGAGTGGGAGCGCGCGCGCGCCTTCCTGTACGCCCGCCTGGAGGAACCCGGACGGGCCTGAGGCGGACCCGATCATGGCGCGGTCGTGCCCGCCCGGCGGACCGGCGCACCGGCCGGCGCGGCGCGCTCCCGCCGATGTCCTCGTACTATCGGCGCCAGGGGTGCCAACCGGGGGAGCCGTGCACGACGACGATCAACTGCTGTGGCAGGCCGCGGATGCGGTGCTCGACCGGTTGCTCGATCTGCCGGCCGTGGAGCGCGACGCGGCACTGGCGGCGATGGCGCTGGCTCCGGAACTCCACGCCGTGGTGGCGCGCCTGCTCGCCGCCCATGGCCGGCATCGCGGTCCCCTGGACGGCGCGCCGCTGGGCGCGGGCCTCGCCGGGCGCCGAATCGGCGACTGGACCCTGGAGGAGGTGATCGGCCGCGGCGGCATGGCGGTGGTCTACCGCGCCAGCCGCGGTGAAGGCGCGCAGCGCCAGGTGGCGGCGCTCAAGCTGCTGACGCTCGGCGCGATGGTCTCGGGCGGCGTGCGGCGGTTCCGGCGCGAGCAGGCGATCCTGGCGCGGCTGCGGCATCCGCACATCGCCCAGCTGCTCGAGGCCGGGGTGCTGGAGGACGGCACCCCCTGGCTGGCGATGAGTCTGGTCGACGGGGAGCCGATCGACCTGTGGTGCCGAGCGCATGGCCTCGACCTGCGCGAGCGCGTGCGGTTGCTGTTCGACGTGTGCTCGGCGGTGGCCCATGCGCACCGCAACCTCATCATCCATCGCGACATCAAGCCCTCCAACGTGCTGGTCGACGGCGATGGCCACGTCCGCCTGCTCGACTTCGGCATCGCCCATCTGCTCGAGGCCGCCGACGGCACCCCGACCGGAACCCAGGCGATGGTGCTGACGCCGCAGTTCGCCGCACCCGAGCAGTTCCTGCGCGCCCCTGCCAGTACCGCAATGGACGTGTACGGGCTGGGGGCTTTGCTCTATCACCTGGTGGTGGGCCGGCCGCCGCGCCCCAGCGGGCTGCCGGACGAGCCGGTCACCGCGCCTTCGCGGGTGCTGATCGCCGCGACCGCCGCCGGGACCGACGGCACCGGGTTCCGGCGCGGGCTGCGCGGCGATCTGGATGCCATCGTGCTCAAGGCGCTGGACCCCGACCCGGAACGGCGCTACGCCTCCCCAGGCGACCTGGCCAGCGACCTGAGCGCATGGCTCGACCGCCGCCCGGTGCAGGCGCGCGCAGCGGGGCCGGGCTATCGGTTGCGGTGCTTCGCGCGCCGCCACCGGGTTGCCGTGGCGGCCAACGTCGCGCTGCTGCTCAGCCTGGGCGGCGGGGTCGCCGCCACCCTGTGGCAGGCCGCCGAGGCGCGGCGCGAAGCCGCGCGCGCGACCGCGGCCAAGGACTTCCTGGTCGACCTGCTGCAGTCGCCGGACCCCGCCAGCCGCGGCGGCCGGATCGTGGATACCGCGCAGGTGCTTCGTCTCGGCGCGACCCGGGTGCGCGAGCAGTTCGCAGCGCAGCCGGCGCTGCGCACCGAGTTGCTGCAGGTGATCGGCCGCGCGCAATGGCACCTGGGCGACCTGGAAAGCGCGGAAGCGGCGCTCGACGCCGCGCTGCAGAGCGCGGTCGATCGCGAACAACGCGGCATCTCCCACCTGATCCTCGGCGAGATCCATCAGCAGCAGGGCCGGTTCGACGACAGCCTCGCCCAGCAGCAGGCAGCCATCGCAGAGCTCACCGGCCTGCGCAGTGCCCAGGCGCGGCGCTCGCTGGTCTACGCGCACCTGTACCGGGGCCAGGTCACCGCGCACCTGGGCGATGCCACGGCGGCGCTCCCCATGTTCGACCTGGCCGAGGCCCTGGAGGCCGCGCTGCCGCAGCGCGACCCCCGGCGCCGGATGCACCTGCTGGTCCACCGCGGCCAGAGCCTGCTGGCCCTGCATCGGCCGGGAGAGGCGCTGGAGGTTCTGGAAGACGCGCTGGCGTTGGTGCCCGAGCCGGGGATCGCGGACCTGCCGCTGCTCACCACCCTGGCGCAGGCCAATGCCCGGCTGGATCGCCCGGCGCTGGCCGAGACGTACTACCGCCGGGTGGTGGACACGATGCGCGCAGCCTATCCCCCCGACAACCCCGCGCTCGCCACGCCGCTCAACAACCTGGGCAGCCATATCGCGGATCGTGGCCGCGGACGCGAAGCCGAGCCGCTGTTGCGCGAAGCCCTGGAGCTGCGCCGTCGTGCCGGCGGCGAGGGCGAGGGTGGCGGCAGGCTGGCGCCGGCGCTTACCAACTACGCGGTGCTGCTGGCGGCGCTCGGACGCGAGAACGAAGCGGTGCCGATGCTCGAGGAAGCGTCCGCCGCCGCCGATGCCGCCTTCGGCCCGGTCGATTTCCGCAGCCTGATGGTGCGCAGCTACCTGGCCCAGGTGCATGGCCAGCGCGGCGATGCGCCGGCGACCGACGCGGTGGCCGGCGAGCTGCAGGCGCGGATCCTGGAACTGGGCGAGATGTCCGGCTGGCCGCCGGCCCTCGCCGGAACGCTGCGCCGGCTCGCGCTCGCGCAGCTGCTGCTGGGGCGCACGGACGACGCGCTGGCGGAGCTCGACCGTCTCGACCTGCTGGCCCGCGCCACCGGACGGCCGTTGTCCGCCCCCGACCTTGCCCAGTCCCTGGCGCTGCGGCTCTACGCGCTGGCGTTGCAGGAGCGGCGCGATGGTGCCGGCACCGCCCGCCTGGCCCGGGAGCTGGCGCAGCTCGGCGAAGAGCACCGGTTCGCCCGCGCCACCGCGGTGCTGGCGCTCGGCTCGCAGCGCCAGCCCGGTGATCCGGACGCCGCGCCGGAGCGGATGCTCGCCGAGGTCGCGCAGTCGTTCCCGGAGGGCGAGCTGCCTGCGCACTACCGCCTCATGGTGTCCAGGCTCGCCTCGGTTCGACGCTGAGTCCGGGGAGCGGCCCGGCGGCCGCCCCGGACCGGTCGCGCCCGTCGCCGCCCGCACGCTGGATCGGCGAGAATCCGCCCTCGCCAACGAAGGAATCCGCCATGGCCGGCGCCAGCCTGCTCACCCTGCTCGACGACATCGCCAGCATCCTCGACGACGTCGCGGTGCTGACCAAGGTCGCCGCCAAGAAGACCGCCGGCGTGCTCGGCGACGACCTCGCGCTCAACGCCCAGCAGGTGACCGGGGTCAAGGCCGACCGCGAACTGCCGGTGGTCTGGGCGGTGGCCAAGGGATCGGCGATCAACAAGACGATCCTGGTGCCGGCGGCGTTGGCGATCAGCGCCTGGCTGCCGTGGGCGGTGCTGCCGCTGATGATGATCGGCGGCGCGTATCTCTGCTACGAGGGCTTCGAGAAGATCGCCCACAAGTTCCTCCATCGCGATGAAGCGGCACGGCATCGCGCCGAACACCTGCAGGCGATCGCAGATGAAAACGTCGACGTGGTGGCGCGCGAGCGGCAGAAGATCAAGGGCGCGATACGCACCGACTTCATCCTGTCGGCGGAGATCATCGTGCTGTCGTTGGGCGTGGTCGCCGGCCAGCCGTTGCTGCAGCGGCTGCTGGTGCTGGTGGCGATCGCCACGGCGATGACCGTGGGCGTGTATGGGCTGGTGGCTGCGATCGTCAAGCTGGACGATCTCGGCCTGCACCTGACCGGCCGCGGCGGCGTGCGCGCGGCGGTCGGCCGCGCCATCCTGGCCGGCGCGCCGTGGCTGATGAAGGGCCTGTCCGTGGCGGGGACCGCGGCGATGTTCCTGGTCGGCGGCGGCATCCTGGTGCACGGGGTGCCGGCGCTGCACCACGCCATCGAGGCGATGCTCCCGCCGGGGATGCTCGGCTCGCTGGGCGCGGCGCTCGCCAACGCCGCCGCCGGCATCGTCGCCGGCGCGGTGGTGCTGGCAGCGGTCTCGCTGTTCCGGCGCCTGCGCGGCGGCACGGCCGCGGCGCACTGAGCCGGCCGGCGGCGTCGGATGGTGTTTGGGCCCGCCGGGTTGCGGGCGGCGCTGTCGCCGCGGCGACGGTGCTGGCTAGACTGGGCCGCCCGCCGCACCGGCCGCCCATGCCTCGCCTGCCATCCCGCAACGCACCCGCACTGCTCCGAGACCGCGGCCGGCGTGGGCCCGGCCGGTGAGCGACGTGGAGACGCGGTGCGTCGACGTGGCGGTGATCGGCGGCGGCGCGGCCGGGTTGATGTGCGCGCAGGTGGCCGGAGCGCGCGGCCTGCGGGTGCTGGTGCTGGAGGGCGCCAACCGGGTCGGCAAGAAGATCCTGATGTCGGGCGGCGGACGCTGCAACTTCACCAATACCGGCACCGGGCCGGAGAACTTCCTCTCCGCCAACCCGCACTTCTGCAAGTCGGCGCTGGCGCGCTACACGCCCTGGCATTTCCTCGAGCTGGTGGAACGGCACCGCATCGCCTGGCACGAGAAGGAGCTCGGCCAGCTGTTCTGCGACGAGTCCTCGAAGCTGATCGTGCGGATGCTGCTGGACGAGTGCGCGCGGGCCGGCGTGCGCATCGAGACGCAGTGCGCCATCGCCCGGGTCGAGGCCGCCGACGACGGGACCTTCGCGATCGAGAGCCGCCTGGGCCGTACCGTCGCGACGAAACTGGTGGTGGCCAGCGGCGGCCTGTCGATCCCCAGCATGGGCGCCAGCGGATTCGGCCACGCGCTGGCGCGGCAGTTCGGCCATGCGCTGCAGCCCACCCGCGCCGGGCTGGTGCCGCTGACCCTCGGTGGCCGCCATCTCGAGCACCTGCAGGATCTCAGCGGCGTGTCGCTGCCCGTCGCCGCGACCTGCAACGGCCGGACGTTCCGCAACGCCATGCTGCTCACCCACCGCGGCGTCAGCGGCCCCGCCATCCTGCAGATCTCCTCCTACTGGCAGCCCGGCGACGCGCTGCGCCTGGACCTGCTGCCGGAACACGACGCCCTCGTGCTCCTGCAGCGCTGGCAGCGCGAGCGTCCGGCCGCCGAGCTGCGCACCCTGCTTGCCGAGGCGCTGCCGAAGCGATTCGCGCAGCGCCTGTGCGAGCACTGGCTGGACAGCCGGCCGATGCGCCGATACACCCCGGCGGAGCTGCGCGCGATGGCTGAGACGTTGTGCGCCTGGCCGCTGGTCGCCAGCGGCACCGAAGGTTATCGCACCGCCGAGGTCACCCTGGGTGGCGTGGATACCGGCGAAGTGTCTTCGTCCAGCTTCGAGTCGCGGCGGGTGCCCGGGCTGCACTTCGTCGGCGAGGTGCTGGACGTCACCGGCTGGCTCGGCGGCTACAACTTCCAGTGGGCCTGGGCATCGGGGTATGCCGCGGGGCAGGCGCTGTGAAGGGCAGGCAGGGCTGAACGGGGCCCCGGCCGGGCCTTAAGCCCCCCGGGCGCGGGCCGATAAGGCACGTACCGGCAGTCCCCGTCGGCGGCGCAGGCGCCGTCCGCGGCGCCATCACGCAGACCGATGTCATGAGCACGCCCCCCTCCAGCTTCGCCGCCCTCCGGAGCCGGTTCGCCCAGGCCCGCCTCAATACCCGTTTCCTGATGCTGGGCCTGGCCAGCGCGGCGGCCCTGGTGGCCCTCGCCGGTTTCGGGCTGTACGCCGAGCGCGAGGCGCTGCTGAGCGAGCGCCAGGCCGCCGTGCGCGCCACCGTCGACATCGCCCACGGGCTGATCGAGGGCTATGTGGCGCAGGCCGCGGACGGCGCGATGGAACAGGCCGAGGCCCAGGCCCAGGCGCTGGACGCGGTGCGCCGCCTGCGCTACGGCGCCACCGGCGACGACTATTTCTGGATCAACGACATGCATCCGCGCATGGTCATGCATCCGATCAACGCGAAGCTGGACGGCCAGGACCTCAGCGAGTACGAGGACCCCGAGGGCACCCGGCTGTTCGTGGCCTTCGTCGACACCGTGCGCGCCCAGGGCTCCGGCTTCGTGCCCTACCTGTGGCCGAAACCCGGCCACGAGGAGCCGGTGGCCAAGCTGTCGTTCGTGCGCGGCGTGGAGGCATGGGGCTGGGTGGTGGGATCGGGCGTCTATGCCGACGACGTGGATGCGGCGGTGTGGGCCAGCGCGCGCAAGATCGGCGCGTTCTTCCTGGCCACCCTGGCGGTGCTGCTGGGACTGGGGTGGCTGATCGCGCGCAGCATCGTCGGCCCGCTGGCCGGGGCGACCGCGGCCGCGCGACAGATCGCCGCCGGCCAGCTCGACGGCGCGGCGCTGCAGGGCGGACGCGACGAGGTCGGCCAGCTGCTCGCGGCGATGCAGACCATGCGCGAGCGACTGGGCGCGGTGATCGCCGGACAGGTGGAGATGGAGCGCCGCCACGAGGCCGGCGAGATCAGCTACCGCATCGACAGCGGCGCCTTCGAGGGCGCCTACGCGGAAATGGCCGCCAAGACCAATGCCCTGGCCGCCTCGCACATCGCGGTGATGACCCGCCTGGCCGAACTGGCGCAGCGCTACGCGATCGGCGATCTCTCGGACGACATGCCGCAATTGCCGGGCGAGAAGGCGGCGCTGACCGAGGCGATGCGGGCGACCAAGCACAACCTCGGCGCGGTGAACGCGGAGATCGGACGCCTGGCCGCCGCCGCGGCGCGCGGCGACTTCAGCGCCCGCGGCGACGAATCGCAGTACCAGTACGCCTTCCGCGAGATGGTGGCTGCGCTAAACACCCTGATGCAGGAGGCCGATGCCGGTCTGACCGACGTCGGCAGGATCATGGCGGCGCTGGCCGACGGCGACCTGACCCAGCGCGTGGAGCGCCAGCACCAGGGTGCGTTCGGCGACCTCGCCGGCGACGTCAACCGCACCGTCGAGCGCCTGGCGACGATCGTCCGCGGGATCCAGGTGTCGGTGGCGTCGATCCGCACCGCCTCGGGAGAAATCGCCGCCGGCAACTCCGACCTGTCCGCACGCACCGAGCAGCAGGCCGCCTCGCTGGAGGAAACCGCCAGCTCGATGGAGGAGCTGACCTCGACGGTGAAGGCGAACGACGAAGGCGCGCGCCAGGCCAACCAGCTGGCCGCGGGCGCCGGCGAAGTGGCCGAGGCCGGCGGCAAGGTCGTCGCCGAGGTGGTGACCACGATGGGAGCGATCAGCGAGTCCTCCCGGCGCATCGCCGACATCATCGGCGTGATCGACGGCATCGCCTTCCAGACCAACATCCTGGCGCTCAACGCCGCGGTGGAGGCCGCGCGCGCCGGCGAACAGGGCCGTGGCTTCGCGGTGGTGGCTTCCGAGGTGCGCAGCCTGGCGCAGCGCTCGGCCGCGGCCGCCAAGGAGATCAAGGCGCTGATCGAGGATTCGACGAAGAAGGTGGAGCTGGGCACCGGCCTGGTCGACCGCGCCGGTTCGACGATGCAGGAGATCGTGACCTCGGTGAAGCGCGTCAACGACCTGATGAGCGAGATCACCGCAGCCAGCGCCGAGCAGAGTTCGGGCATCGAACAGGTCAACCTGACGGTGATCCAGCTCGACGAGATGACGCAGCAGAACGCCGCGCTGGTCGAGGAGGCGAGCGCCGCGGCCCGCAGCCTGGAGGAGCAGGCGGGTGGGCTTGCGACGGCGGTGGCGGTGTTCCGCATCGGTTCGGACGCGGC
>NZ_JACCKA010000032.1 GCF_013425525.1 Luteimonas salinisoli
GGGGTGTTGCGGAGAGCAGACCATGGATGGTCTGCGGCCCTGAGTCCGGCCATGGATGGCCGGACCGAAGGGCGGAGCAACACCCCCGGCGCGGCCCCTGCCCCGCACAGTCAACCGAAGGCGCTTTTCCAAGGATCCAACTGCCAGAGGCGGCGATTCACCGGCGCCGCCCCGTGGCGACGGTGATGGATCCTCGCAACGGATAGAACTGCCTGGCGCGGCCGGACCGAAGGGCGGAGCACCACCCCCGGCGCGGCTCACGCCCCGCGCAGTCAACCGAAGGCGCTCTTCCGAGGAGCCATTTGCCAGGCATGGCGATTCACTGGCGCCGCCCCGTGGCGCGCCTGCTACAAGGGCCGAATATCTGACGCGCATCTATTCATTGGCGCTCCCAGTAGCGACGGTATTGCATCCATGCGGCGGATGGGACTGCTCGGCGCGTCCCAGACTACCCCGTGGAGTGCCCTGGCGCAGCCGCCTTGCCAGCCCCTAGAGCCTATGCTCCAATCCGGAGACAACGCACGACGGCGCCCCCAGAGCGCCGCACGCCATCAGGGAGGGGAACGCATGACCATCGAACGTCCGTGGCTGCAGCACTACCAGGCCGGGGTTCCGGAACAGATCGACGTCGACCAGTTCCGCTCGATCCCGGCGGTGCTGCAGGGAGCGATCGACAGCTTCCGCGACCGCCCGGCGTTCTCCAACCTCGGGCGCACCATCACCTATGGCGAGGTCGACGAACTCAGCCGGCAGTTCGCCGCCTACCTGCTCGGCGAGCTCAAGCTCAAGAAGGGCGACCGGGTCGCGATCATGATGCCCAACTGCCTGCAATACCCCATCGCCACCTTCGGGATACTGCGCGCGGGCCTGACCGTGGTCAATGTCAACCCGATGTACACGGTGCGCGAGCTCAAGCACCAGCTGGTCGACTCCGGCGCCAGCGTGATCCTGGTGCTCGACAACTTCGGCGACACCGTGCAGAAGTCGCTCGCCGACACCCCGATCCGGCAGGTCGTGACCACCGGCCTGGGCGACATGTTGGGCTTCCCCAAGGGCGCGATCGTCAACTTCGTGCTCAAGTACGTCAAGAAGATGGTGCCGGACTACAGCATCCAGGGCACGGTGCGCTTCCGCGACGCGCTGAAGGCCGGGCAGGCGCATTCGCTGCCCGAGGTCTCCATCGATCCCGGCGACATCGCCTTCCTGCAGTACACCGGCGGCACCACCGGCGTCGCCAAGGGCGCCATGCTGACCCACCGCAACATGGTCGCCAACATGCAGCAGGCCGCGGCCTGGATCGGCACCGGCCTCGAGCCGGGGCGCGAGACGATCATCACCGCGCTTCCGCTCTACCACATCTTCGCATTGACCGCGAACGGCCTGGTCTTCATGAAGTTCGGCGGGCTCAATCACCTGATCACCAATCCCCGCGACATGCCCGGATTCGTCAAGGAACTCAAGGGGGTGAAGTTCTCGGCGATCACCGGCGTGAACACCCTGTTCAACGGCCTGCTCAACACGCCGGGGTTCGATGAGGTCGATTTCTCGCACCTCAAGCTCACCCTGGGGGGCGGGATGGCGGTGCAGCGCGCCGTCGCCGAGCGCTGGAAGAAGACCACCGGCGTTCCCCTGATCGAGGCCTACGGCCTGACCGAGACCGCCCCCGCGGCCTGCATCAACCCGATGGACATGTCGGACTACAACGGCGCCATCGGCCTGCCGATCCCGTCCACCGACGCCTGCGTCAAGGACGAGGCCGGCAACATGCTGCCGGTCGGCGAGGTGGGCGAGCTGTGCATCAAGGGCCCGCAGGTGATGAAGGGCTATTGGCAGCGGCCCGAGGAAACCGCAAGCGCCATCGATGCCGATGGCTGGCTGCACACCGGCGATATGGCGAAGATGGACGAGAGCGGCTTCTTCTACATCGTCGACCGCAAGAAGGACATGATCCTGGTCTCGGGCTTCAACGTGTACCCGAACGAGGTCGAGGACGTGATCGCGATGATGCCGGGGGTGTTGGAGGTCGCCGCCGTCGGCGTGCCCGACGAGAAGTCCGGCGAGGTGGTCAAGGTGGTCATCGTCAAGAAGGACCAAGGCCTGACCGCCGACCAGGTCAAGGCCCACGCCCGCGAGAACCTCACCGGCTACAAGCAGCCGCGGATCGTCGAGTTCCGCAAGGAGCTGCCGAAAACCAACGTCGGCAAGATCCTGCGCCGCGAACTGCGGGACGCTCCTGCGGGCTGAACCCGCCGAAAACCGGCTTTTTCCCCACCGGGGGCGCCCGAATCACTTGAAGTTTGGCGGATTTCGGCGCATAGAAGGGGCCAATCGGGCAACCGTCACACTCTGGCCACCGGCCGGGAGCCCGACCGGCCGGCCCTCCCTTCTCTCTCACCCTCAGGGGATTGTCATGAACAACGTCGAAAAGCTGTTGCGCGTTCGTCCGTATCCGACCATGCGCGTCGAATCGGACCCCGCCGACTCCACCCACTGGATGTACATGCACACCGGTCTGGTCCAGGGCGCAAGGCCCTGCTTCCACCCGGCGCTCATGACCGACATGTGGAGCTTCCTGAACTCGATCACGCTGCGAGACAACCAGCGCGAGCCCGGCAAGCTGCGCCACGTGGTCATCGCATCGGATGCCGGGGCGTTCAATCTCGGCGGGGACCTGGAGCTTTTCGCCGAACTGATCCGCAAGGGCGACCGCGAACAGCTGCTCGCGTACGCCAGGAAGTGCGTCGATGGCGTCTACCACATCCACACCGGCCTGGGCGGCGACGTGCGGACGATCGCCCTGGTGCAGGGCGACGCGCTCGGCGGCGGTCTCGAACTGGCGCTGTCGTGCCACACCATCGTCGCCGAGAAGGGCGTCGGCATGGGGCTGCCGGAAGTGCTGTTCGGCCTGTTCCCCGGCATGGGCGCCTACTCCTTCCTCAGCAAGCGGGTCTCACCGCAGCTGGCCGAGAAGATCATCCTCGAAGGCAACGTCTACAGCAGCGAGGAGATGCACGCCATGGGCGTGGTGGACATCCTCGTGCCGAAGGGCGAAGGCGAGGCCGCGGTCGAGGAACTGCTCCGCCGCCAGCGCCGCGCGTCCTACGCCCACGTCGCGCTCAACGCCGTCAGGAACATCGCCCAACCGGTCGGCTACAACGAACTGATGGGCATCACCGAAGTCTGGGTGGATACCGCGCTGGCCCTGGGCGAGCGATCCCTCAAGACGATGGACCGGATCGTGCGGGCCCAGACCCGCCGCACCTACGACGCCAAGGTCGGCCTCGGCGCCTGAGCCCGGCGCTCTCCGCCTTCCTGCTCAGCTTTCAGGACCACGGTCGCGCGCGGCGATGGAACGCCCGCGCGCACCGATCACCGTTCTGCCCGTCTCGAAGCTGCGCCGCAGCTTCTCCAGGCGCGATTTCCACTCCTTGCCCACCTGCCATTCCGCCAGCCGCATCAGTTCGCCGCTGGACGCCGACAGGCGCACGAGCCCGAGATTGCTGGCCACGCCCTTCAGGGCGTGCGCCTGATCCCGCACCTCGGACCAGTTCGCGGCATTGCCGGCGATCTCGATGCGAGCCAGGCAGCCCGCGGCGTCTTCCAGGCACTGGTTGATGAACTTGGCGACGAAACTCTGGCCCATGCCGAGCGCAGCCAGTTCCTCGAGCACTTCCGGATCGAACTCGGCATCGAGGTCCTTGCGATGGGCGACGGTGCTGGATTCCGCTTCGCTCTGCCGCGGGGCGCCGCCGGGACTGGCGATGTCGGCGATCAGGTCGAGCAGTTTCGCGGCGACCACCGGCTTGGCCAGGAAGGCGTAGGCGCCGGCGCTGCGGCAGTTGGCCATGGCCTCCGGCGTCACGTCCGCGCTCAGCACCACGACCGGCGTGCGCGGCGCCCCGGCTTGCATGGTTCGAAGGTGCCGCAGCAGATCCAGGCCGCTGAGGTTCGGCATGTGCAGGTCGACCACGATCAGGTCGTAGTCGTGCAGCTCCACCGCCTCCAGGACTTCCTCGCCATCCACCACGCTGACCACGGTATGCCCGGCCTTCCGTAGCAGGCGCTCGAGCACCATCCGGTTCGCGGCGTGGTCGTCCGCAATCAGGATCTGCAGGCTGCGCACCCGCGCCCGGTGGCGAAGGAACGGATCGGTGAAGGCGATGACGTTGTGCTGCGATCGGCCGCCGTCCTCGAATTCGAGCGCGACGGCCGGTTGTTCCGGCGCTGCCGGATCCGCCAGCGCGAACGGAAGCTCGACCCAGAACTTGCTGCCGGCGTGCTCGCGGCTCTCGAACCCGATGCTTCCGCCCATCGCCTCGGTGAGCTTCTTGGCGATGCTGGTCCCCAACCCGCTGCCGCCGAACCCGCGCGCCAGGGTGCCGTCCACCTGCTCGAAGGCGTCGAACAGCCGCTCGCGCGCAGTCTCCGGAATGCCGATGCCGGTGTCGGTCACCGTGAACCGGAGCCGCACCCCGCCGCCCTCGCCCTCGGCCAGGGTGATGTCCAGCTGCACGGAGCCCTGCGGCGTGAATTTGACGGCATTGCCCGCCAGGTTGGTCAGCACCTGCCGCAGGTGCTCGGCATCGCCGTGGAGACGATCGGGCACGTCGCTGCCGATCCGCGATTCGTAGCGCAAGCCCTTGGCCTCGGCGGACGGCCTGAGCATCAGTTCGATTCCCTCGACCACCCGACGCAGGGAGAATTCGGCTTCGTTGAGCTTGAGTTTCCCGGCCTCGATCGCCGAGATGTCCAGCACGTCCTCGACCAGCGCGAGCAGGCTGCGGGTGGAAGCCTGGATGGTTGCCAGGTACTCGCGCTGCTCCACGTCCAGGCGGGTGGTCGCCATCAGTTCCGACATTCCGGCCAGCCCGTTGAGCGGGGTGCGGAACTCGTGGCTCATATTGGCGAGAAAACGGCTTTTCGCCTCGTTCGCGCGCATCGCCTCGTTGGTGGCGCGTGTCAGCGCCCGCAACAGGCCGGACAGGTACAGGGGAATCGCCACCAGGCCGACCAGCAGGCCGATACCCAGGCTCAGATTGGCGTACCAGTAAGGATTGGCGGCGAGTGCGGTGCCGAAGCTCAGCACCGCCATCGCCATCGCCGCGTAGAGATAGCGATTGCCGAACCGCAAGCCGTTGCCGACCGTCACCCACATCACGATCACGTAGACCCACGCCAGCGGCCCGCCCATCAGGGTCATGGCAGCCCCCATGAGCCCATAGTCGGAGAGCATTCCGACGACCCTGCGAAGGTGCGAGGTCCGGGGGTTCGCGACGATCCCTACGAGGATGCAGGCACCGATGATGAAGCCCGCCATGACCATGGACATGACCGGCACGAACGCGGCCGGGCGCGATCCCGAATGATCGCTCCACAGCAGGTACAGCAGGACCACCGAAAGCACGAGCAGGCGCACGATGGCCTGACCGTGCTCGCTGTCGGGGCGACCGCGGAGGCGTGCCCTGGTCCATTCCAGCGCGGAACTCATGGCGCGGTCACTGCAGGTGCTGGCGGACCAGCGGCTGGCCGAAGCGGCGCGAGAGTTCCTCGAGCCGGTCGCGGTTGCGCAGCAGCGCGTCGACGCAGCGCGGATCGAACAGCTTGCCGCTGTTCTCGGAGATGTAGCCCAGCGCCTCGTCGATGGTCCAGGCGCGCTTGTAGGGCCGCCGCGAGATCAGCGCGTCGAACACGTCGGCCACCGCCACGATCCTGGCCTCGACCGGGATCTCCTCGCCGACCAGGCCGTCCGGGTAGCCGCTGCCGTCGTAGCGCTCCTGGTGGCGCAAGGCGATGGTGGCGCTGAGCTGGATGAAGCGGTTCTGGCTGCCGCTGAGCAGGTCGTAGCCGATCTGCGGATGCTTGCGCATCAGCGCCGTCTCCTCGGCGTCGAGCGGACCGGGCTTCATCAGCAGGGCGTCGGGGATGGCGATCTTGCCGATGTCGTGCAGCGGCGCCGCCAGCTCGATCATCCGCACCTCGTCCTCGAACAGCCCCATCTCGTCGGCGACCAGGCCGGCGATGTGGGCGAC
Source organism: Luteimonas salinisoli (assembly GCF_013425525.1). Taxonomy (GTDB): domain Bacteria; phylum Pseudomonadota; class Gammaproteobacteria; order Xanthomonadales; family Xanthomonadaceae; genus Luteimonas; species Luteimonas salinisoli. The sequence continues at coordinate 6,030 of NZ_JACCKA010000032.1, forward strand.
GCGCTCGAGGTTGGCGCTGGTGCCGGCGTCGCGGTAGGCGATCGCCCGCGCCAGCCGGGTCAGGGTCTCGCGCTCGCGCTCTTCGACCTCGTGCATGCTCGAGAGCAGCCGCTGCTCCAGCGACAGCGCCCGCTGCTTCACCGATTCGGAATGCTGCCGCAGTTGCAGCAGGTTGCGGCAGCGCGCGCGCAGCTCGCGCGGGCGGATCGGCTTGACCAGGAAGTCGATCACCCCGGCATCCAGGGCCGCCTGGCGCACCGGCTCGTCGCCGACCACGGTGACCAGCACGATCGGTACGTCGCGATGCAGCAGCGGACGCCGGAACCGGCGCGCGAACTCCAGGCCGTCGATCCCCGGCATCCGGTAGTCGAGCAGGAGCAGGTCGGGGCGGTTGTCGTGGCACCACTGCAGCGCGACCTGCGGGTCGCCGAAGTCGAGCACGTCCAGCTCGGGACTGATGTCCTCGAGAATATGCCGCAGCATGGTGCGTGCGGACGTCTGGTCGTCGACGATGACGATATTCACATCGCAGTCCCGTTGGCTGGAACCGGCCCCCCCGGACAGGACGGGATAGTGGCCGGACTGGGGGTACGCAAGCAAGTCCCGTGCCCCGGGGGGGCGGCACGGATCGGGGGGTACCTCCATTCAGCAACGCGATTCGGGCCGCCGGCAGGACAGCACCTGACCATCAGGGTCATTCCCTGCCCTGCTCCGCCGCTTCCGGACGCATATAGGGAAACAACAGTACGTCACGGATCGAGGCCGAATCTGTGAACAGCATCACCAGTCGGTCGATGCCCACGCCCAGCCCGCCGGTCGGCGGCAGCCCCACCTCGAGCGCGCGGATGTAGTCGGCATCGTAGTGCATGGCCTCGTCGTCGCCGCCCGCCATCGCCTCCACCTGGGCCCGGAACCGCGCCGCCTGGTCCTCGGGGTCGTTGAGTTCGGAGAAGCCGTTGGCCATCTCGCGGCCGCCGATGAACAGCTCGAAGCGGTCGGTGATGCCGGTGTCGGTGTCGGACTCGCGCGCCAGCGGCGAGACCTCGACCGGGTAGTGGGTGATGAAGGTCGGCTGCACCAGGGTGTCCTCGACCGTGCGCTCGAACACTTCCAGCAGCAGCTTGCCCCAGCCCCAGGCCGGCTTGAGCGGGATCCGAAGGCGCTCGCAGTGGCGCGCCAGGGCGTCGCGGTCGCGGCAGTCGGCGGCGGAGATCTCCGGGTTCAGCTCGCGCACCGCTTCCTCGAGCTTCCAGCGGCGGAATGCCGGCCCCAGGTCGATGGCCCTGCCCTCCCACTGCAGCGCCGTCGTCCCCAAGGTCTGCTGCGCGACGTCGCGGATCATTCCCTCGGTCAGGTCCATGACCTCGCCGTAGCCGACGTAGGCCTGGTAGAGCTCGAGCATGGTGAACTCGGGATTGTGCCGGGTCGACACGCCCTCGTTGCGGAAGTTGCGGTTGATCTCGTAGACCCGCTCGAAGCCGCCGACCACCAGCCGCTTGAGGTAAAGCTCCGGCGCCACCCGCAGGTAGAGCTCCAGGTCCAGGGCGTTGTGGTGGGTGACGAACGGCCGCGCGGCGGCGCCGCCGGCGATGTAGTGCATCATCGGCGTCTCCACCTCGAGGAAGCGCCGCGCATCCAGCCAGCCGCGCATCGCGGCGATGATTCGCGAGCGCCGCACGAACACCTCGCGCGCCTGCGGGTTGACGATCAGGTCGACGTAGCGCTGGCGGTAGCGTTGCTCCACGTCGGCCAGACCGTGCCATTTGTCCGGCAGCGGCCGCAGCGCCTTGGTCAGCAACCGCAGCGCATCGGCCTTCACCGAAAGTTCGCCGGTGCGGGTGCGCATCAGCGTGCCCTCGACGCCGACGATGTCGCCGACGTCCCAGCCCTTGAAGGCGTCGTAGCGCTCGCCCAGCGCGGCCGACTGCAGGAACAGCTGGATGCGCCCGCCGACGTCCTGGATCTGGGCGAAGGCGGCCTTGCCCATCACCCGCTTGGCCAGCAGGCGGCCTGCCAGCGCGACGCGGCGCCCCCCGGCCTCGAGCGCCTCGCCGCTCCAGCGCTCGGCGTCGGCGTACTCGGCCTGCAGGTCGCCCGCCTCGTCGCTGCGGCGGAAGTCGTTCGGGTATGCCACGCCCTGCGCGCGCAGCGCTCTGAGCTTGCCGCGGCGCTCGGCGACCAGGGCGTTCTCGTCGGCTGGGGGTTGCTGGCTGCGGTCGGACATAGGGAGCGCATCTGTGGGAGCGACGGCGGTCGCGACTGGGGTCGAGGCATCCGGGTCGCGACTTCCGTCGCTCCCGCATGGCCGAATGCGGAGGGCTACACTGCGTCGGTGCGTTTGGAACCCGCCTCGAGTCCCGCCTTGAGGCTGGCCGCGACGAACTCGTCGAGGTCGCCGTCGAGCACCTTCTGGGTGTCGGAGCGTTCGATGCCGGTGCGCAGGTCCTTGATCCGCGACTGGTCGAGCACGTAGTTGCGGATCTGGCTGCCCCAGCCGATGTCGGACTTGGTGGCTTCCACCGCGTCCTTCTCGGCGTTGCGCTTCTGGATCTCCAGCTCGTACAGCTTGGCCGCCAGCATCTTCATCGCGGTGTCGCGGTTGGCGTGTTGGCTGCGCCCGGTCTGGCAGGCCACCACGATGCCGGTCGGCACGTGGGTGATGCGCACCGCCGACTCGGTCTTGTTGACGTGCTGGCCGCCGGCGCCGGAGGACCGGTACACGTCGGTCTTCAGGTCCGCCGGGTTGATCTCGATGTCGATGTCGTCGTCCACCTCGGGCGAGACGAACACCGAGGTGAAGCTGGTATGGCGGCGGTTGTCCGAGTCGAACGGCGACTTGCGCACCAGCCGGTGCACGCCGGTCTCGGTCTTCAGCCAGCCGTAGGCGTAATCGCCCTCCACGCGCACGGTGGCCGACTTGATGCCGGCTACCTCGCCGCCGCTGACCTCCATCAGCTCGGTCTTCCAGCCGCGCGACTCGGCCCAGCGCAGGTACATGCGCAGCAGCATCTCGGCCCAGTCCTGCGCCTCGGTGCCGCCGGCGCCGGCCTGGATGTCGACGAACGCGGGCGCCGGGTCCATCTTCCCGGAAAACATCCGCTGGAACTCGAGCCTGTCGACCTCGGAGGCGTAGCGCTCGACGTCGTCGACCACCGCCTGCGCGGTGTCCTGGTCGTCCTCGGCCTCGGCCAGCGCGAGCAGCTCCCCGGCGCCGGCCAGGCCGGTGGTCAGCGAACCGATGCCGTTGACGATGCGGTCCAGCAGCGAGCGCTCGCGGCCCAGCGCCTGGGCGCGCGCGGGGTCGTCCCAGATCTTGGGGTCCTCGAGCTCGCGCTCGACCTCTTCCAGCCGTTCGCGCCTGGCATCGTAGTCAAAGATACCCCCTCAGCGCGTCCAGCCGACCCTGCAGGTCGGCGATGCGCTGGCGGACGGGATTGAGTTCGATCATGTCCGGAACCGTGGATCTGGCAAGCCGGCGATCTTAGCAAGTCCGGCCGGCCAAGTCCGGCGCCGCGCGGCGGCGCGGCCGGAAGGAGACGCGGATTGCGTCGCTACAATTCGAAGATGTCCGTATTCCGTTCGCCACCGCCGCCCTGGCTCGCCGCGCTCGCCTGCGCGGCGCTGCTGTTCGCGCAGCCCGCGCCGGCCGCACCGCCGTCGCCGCCCCCCGGCGGAGACGATGTCGATGCCGCGGTAGCGCGCTGCCTGGCCCTGCGCCGCAGCGAACCCGGCGCGGCCATCGCCGAAGCGGAAGCGGTCCTCGCCCTGCCCGGACTGCAGGCCGAGCACGAGATCGAGGCGCTGGCCTGCCTGGGCATGGCCGCGGCGATCGTCGGGGACGCGCGGCGCGCCAACGCCGCGGCGGAGCGGATCGGCCGGCAGCTCGACGCCTACCCGATGCCCCCGGAGTTCGCCCTGCGCGCGTTATCCAATACCGGCGCGATCCTGCACGCGACCGGCGAAGTGCACGGCGCGCTGGAGTACTACGTGCGCGCCTGGGAGGCGGCGCGCGACGACGAGGCCGCCATCGCCCAGGCCGTCGCGCTGACCAACATCGCCATGATCCACGCCACCGAACTCGGCGCGCTGGAAATCGCGGACGGCTACTACAGGCAGGCGCTGGCTCTGTCCGCCGAGGCCGGGCGCGAGGATCCGATCCTCGACTACAACTACGCTCTCAACCTGGCGCGCCTGGGGCGCGACGAGCAGGCCCTGGAGGCGTTCGCGCTGGCGGCGGAGCGCGGCCGGCGGCTCGACCAGGCCATGGTCGTCCATCGCGCCGACGCCGAGCGCCTGGCGCTGCTGGCGCGCGCGGGCGACGTCGGGGATGCGGAGCCGCGGCTCGAGGCGATCGCGGGCGCGCAGGCCGCCCTGCCCGACCCCTCCGGCGAAGCGCTGACGCGGGTGCGCCTGGCGCGACTGGCCCTGCAGCGCGGCGATGGCGGGGCTGCGCTGCACCAGGCGCAGGCCGCCGAGTCGCTGGCCGTCGGCCCAGGGTTCCGTGCCGAGCGGATCGCCGCACTCGAGGCGCAGATCGAGGCGCAACGCGCGCTGCAGCGGCCGGCGCAGGCGCTCGCGGCGGCCGAGCGCCTGCGCCGGCTCGAAGTCTCGACGCTCGAGGCGCAGAATCTCGCCGCGCTGGCCGGTCTGCAGGCGCGCCTGCAGGATGCCGGGCGCGACCGCGAGATCGCGACCATCCGCGAGCACGACCAGGAGCAGGCGCAGACGCTCGACCAGACCCGTCTGCTGCGCAACTGGGCGATCGCCAGCCTGGTCCTGCTGGCCCTGGCGCTGGTGGCGTTCGCGCTCTACCAGCGCCGCGTCAACCGCAGGCTGCGGCGCATGGGGGCCGTGGATGCCCTCACCGGCCTGCTCAACCGCGGTGCCGCGGTGCGACGCCTGGACCAGGCGCTTGGCCACCCCCAGGCCGCGCCGGCCGGAGGCGGGGCCGACATCCGCAGCGGCACCGCCTTTCTGATCGACATCGATCACTTCAAGCGCTTCAACGACCGCCACGGTCACGCCGCCGGCGATGCGGCGCTGGTGGAGGTGGCCGCGCGCCTGGAACGCGCCTGCCGGCCCGGCGACGTGGTCGCGCGCTGGGGCGGCGAGGAGTTCCTGGTGGCCTGCTTCGGCCTCGACCAGGGCGGTGCCGGTGCGGTCGCCGAGCGCCTGCGCAGCGCGGTCGCCGAGGCCCGGCTGCAACTCAGCGACGGCGCGCAGCAGCGCCTCAGCGTCTCGATCGGGTTCGCCTGCTGGCCGTTCTTCCCGGTGCGCGGCGCTTCCGGCAGCGACTGGCAGCAGGCGGTCGCCCTGGCCGATCGCGCGCTGGACGCCGCCAAGCGCAGCGGGCGCGACGCCTGGGTCGGGCTGTGCGGCCGCCCCGGGCGGGACGCCGCGGCCGCGGCAGTGGTCGCCGATCCGGCGCGCTACATCGCGCTGGGCGACGTCGGTGCGGTCTCCAGTCGCGACCCGGTGCAGTGGGCCGACGAGCCGCACGAGGCGGCCTGAGCCATCCGGACGGGCGCCGCTGCCGCGCCGCCTCAGGCGGGTTCGCGGTACTCGACCACCAGCTGGATCGCGGCGCCGCCGCGGTAGTCGTCGGGCGCCAGGCGGTACGCCAGGCGCATCCGCGACGGCGGCTCGGCGCCGTCGAGGCCGCCGAAATGGATCGCCTCGAGCGGCTCGCGGCGGCCCTCCGCGCGCAGCCGCAGCTTCAGATGGCGCTGGCCGACCGGCCGCCAGTCCAGCAGCGCGAACTCGCCGTCGAACAGCGGCTCCGGGAACCCCTGTCCCCACGGCCCGCCGTCGCGCAGCGCCTCGGCGTGGAAGCGGTCGAACTCGCCGGGCTGCAGCTCGCCGTCGCTGTCGATCAGCGACTGCAGCAGCGCCGGGTCCAGGGACCGGGCGGCATGGGCGCAGAACGCCCGTTCGAACGCCGCGAAGCGCGTCGCGTCCAGGCTCAGGCCGGCGGCCATGGCATGGCCGCCGAAGCGATCGATCAGGCCCGGCTCGGCGGCGTCCAGCGCCGCCAGGGCGTCGCGCACGTGGAAGCCCGGGATCGAGCGCGCCGAGCCGCGCAGGGTCGCGCTGCCGGGCTCGGCCGGGGCGAACGCCACGACCGGCCGATGCAGCCGCTCCTTCAGCTTCGAGGCGACCAGCCCGATCACTCCCGGGTGCCAGTCGGGATCGAACAGGCACAACGCTGCGGGCGTGGCGTCCGTCGCTGCGAACTCACCGCGCCTGGCGATCGCGGCCTCGGCCTCGTCGACCATCGCCTGTTGCACGCCGCGGCGCTCGGCGTTGATGCCGTCGAGCAGGCGCGCCAGCTCGCGCGCGCGTCCCGGCTCGTCGCAGAGCAGGCACTCGATGCCGATCGCCATGTCCTCCAGGCGCCCGGCGGCGTTGAGCCGCGGTGCCAGCGCGTAGCCGATGTCGGCGGCGGTCAGCCGGCCGGCCTGGCGGCCCGAGACCTCGATCAGCGCCGCCAGCCCGGGGCAGCCGCGGCCGGCGCGCAGCCGCCGCAGTCCCGCCGCCACCAGGGCGCGGTTGTTGGCGTCGAGCGGCACCAGGTCGGCGACCGTGCCGACCGCCACCAGGTCCAGCAGCGCCGCCAGGTCCGGCCCGGGTCCGGTGAAGGCGCCGCGCCCGCGCAGCACCCCGCGCAGCGCCAGCAGCACGTAGAAGATCACCCCGACCCCGGCCAGCGCCTTGCTGGGAAAGCCGTCGCCTGCGAGGTTGGGATCGACGATCACGTCGGCCGGCGGCAGCCGCTCGCCGGGCAGATGGTGGTCGGTGACCAGCACCCGCCAGCCGTGGGCCTTGGCCGCGGCGATCCCCTCATGGCAGGCGATGCCGTGATCGACGGTGACCAGCAGGTCGGGCTCGAGCGCCGCCAGCTCCTCCACCAGCGCCGGCGAGAGCCCGTAGCCGTGGACCATGCGGTTGGGCACCGCGTGGGCGACGTCGCCGGCACCGAGCATGCGCAATCCGCGCACCGCCACCGCGCACGCGGTGGCGCCGTCGCAGTCGAAGTCGCCGACCACCACGATCCGGCGCCCGCCGGCGATCGCGTCGGCCAGCAGGATCGCGGCATCGGCGATCCCGGTCATGGCGTCCGGGGGCAGCAGGTGGGCCAGTCGCGGCTGCGCCAGTCCGGGATCGTCGATCCCGCGCGCGGCATAGATCCGCTGCAGCAGCGCCGGCACGTGCGCAGGCCAGATTCCGGTGACCGTGCAATCGCGGCGGCGGATGCGGCGCGGCGGCGTCATCGCTGCAGCGAGGCCTGCGGGCGGCGCCAGAACCGCCAGCGCTGGCCGCGGGCGAAGCGATATCCCTGGCCGTCCTCGAGATCCAGCTGCAGCGCCGCCAGTTCGCCCCGCCCGAGTGCGGCGAACGCCGGCGTCAGCCACGCCTGGGCGAACTGCCGCAGGTCGCGCAGCGCGCGCAGGTCGAACAGGGCGTCGGCCGCGGGCGCCGCGAACTCCGCGTCGCCGGGCCCGGCCGGGACGCCGGCCGCGGTCGCCAGCGCGCACAGCGATTCGTCGTCGCTGCCCACCGCCGAAAGCCCGCTGGCGACGCGATCCGGCAGCACCCCGCCACCCCAGAACCACAGCGAATTGACCATGGCCCGTCCGCGCGCCGCGCGTGCGGCGTTCAGGGGGTGGTTGTGCAACACGATCTGCGCCTCGTTGAGCAGCGCCCGCCAGCGCCGGCCCTCGGCGCCCTCGGCCAGGTGCTCGAACAGGTCCGCGCCGAGGGCCTCCGACGGCGGTGCGAACCGCGGCAGTTGCGCCTGCGGCGGCAGGCGCAGGTACCAGCGCGACGGCGTCGGCGCATCGATCGGAAACCCGGCGTCGCCGAACAGCGGTTTCAGCGGTCGCAGCAGCGCGGCGGCTTCCGCGGCCTCCAGCGCCAGCGCCTCACCGCAGGCGAGCAGGCGCGCGCCGTTGATGTCGGGGCGGACATGGGCGGGATCGGCGCGCAGCCAGGCATGGCCGGCTGCGTCGCCGGCGTCGGCCTGGCGGGTCAGCGCGGCGAACGGCAGCCGCCGCGGCAGGACCTCGAAATGGCGCAGCAGCTGGGCCTGCCCGCCGGCCTCGCCCGCGGGTGGCCGGTCGGCTCGCCCCAGGGCCTGGGCGCAGGCCCGCTCGAGGCGCTGTGCCCCGAACGCAGCGGCCGCGGGAAGGAGGAAGATGGCGCTCGGCGCTGCGGTCATGCCCGGGACGCGAAGGCCGGGAGGCCGCCCGAACGACGATCCGCCGCCGCGGATACCGCCTCGCCCGTAGCGCCCTGCGCTGCGTGCGGGGCCGCCGGCGGGCGCCGCCGGCGGCTGCCGAACCTGCGTTCGCGCACGCTCATCGGTCAGCCGTAGCGGACCGAGACGATGTCGTACTCGCGGGTGCCGCCGGGGGCCTCGATGGTCACGCTGTCGCCTTCGTGCTTGCCGATCAGCGCGCGCGCCACCGGCGAGGAGATCGCAATCAGCCCCTGCTTGATGTCGGCCTCGAGGTCGCCGACGATCTGGTAGCGGCGGACGTGGTCGGGCGCGTCCGGCGCCAACTCGACGTCCTCGAGCTCGACCTGGGCGCCGAACACGATCTTCGAGCCCGCATTCAGGGTCGCCACGTCGATGATCTGGGCGTGCGACAGCTCGCCCTCGAGCTGCTTGATCCGGCCCTCGATGAAGCTCTGCTGCTCGCGCGCGGCATGGTACTCGGCGTTCTCCTTGAGATCGCCGTGGGCGCGCGCCTCGGCGATGGCGGCGATCACCGCCGGCCGCTTCACCGACTTCAGTTCCTCCAGTTCGGCGCGCAGACGCTGCGCCCCCTGGACCGTCAATGGTGCTCTCATGCCTGCCTCAGTTCCTCATGCAGTTCCTGCAGCGCCAGCACCGGGCCGCCGCCGCGGTACTCCAGAGAATGCAGCAATGCCCGGGCGCCGGCAATCGTGGTGGAATAGGTGATGCGCTGCTGCAGCGCCTCGCGGCGGATCGAGAACGAGTCGGCGATCGCCTGCTTGCCCTCGGTGGTGTTGACGATGTAGGCGATCTCGCCGTTCTTGATCAGGTCGACCACGTGCGGCCGGCCCTCGATCACCTTGTTGATGCGCTCGCAGGCGATGCCGTGCTCGTTCAGCCAGCGTGCGGTGCCGAGCGTGGCCACCAGGGTGTAGCCGCGTTCCAGCAGGTCGCGGGCCACCGGCAGCACCCGCGGCTTGTCCGGATCGCGCACCGACACGAACACCTTGCCCGAGGTCGGCGGGGTGCGGATGCCCGCGGCCTCCTGGGCGCGCGCGAACGCAGCGCCGAAGCTGCGGCCCACGCCCATCACCTCGCCGGTCGAGCGCATCTCCGGGCCCAGGATCGGGTCCACGCCCTGGAACTTGGCGAACGGGAAGATCGCCTCCTTCACCGAGTAGTACCCGGGCACCACCTCCTCGGTGACGCCCTGCTCGGCCAGGCTGCGGCCGGCCATGCAGCGCGCGGCGATCTTGGCCAGCGGCAGGCCGGTGGCCTTGGACACGAACGGCACCGTCCGCGAGGCGCGCGGATTGACCTCCAGCAGGAAGATCAGGTCCTCGCCCTCGCCGTTGGTCTGCACCGCGAACTGCGTGTTCATCAGGCCGACCACGTTCAGGCCGCGCGCCAGCGCCACCACCTGTTCGCGCAGCCGCGCCTGGGTGGCGGGCGAGAGCGAGTACGGCGGCAGCGAACACGAGGAATCGCCGGAGTGCACCCCGGCCTCCTCGATGTGCTCCATCACCCCGCCGATCAGCACCTGGCCGGCGGCGTCGGCGATGACGTCGACGTCGACCTCCACGGCGTTGTCGAGGAAGCGGTCGAGCAGTACCGGCGACTCGTTGGAGACCTTCACCGCCTCGCGCATGTAGCGCTCGAGGTCGACGTCCGCGTGCACGACCTCCATGGCGCGGCCGCCGAGCACGTAGCTCGGCCGCACCACCAGCGGGTAGCCGATCTCGCGCGCCAGCACCAGCGCCTCCTCGGGATTGCGTGCGGTACGGTTCGGCGGCTGCTCGAGGCCCAGCCGGCTCACCAGCTGCTGGAAGCGCTCGCGGTCCTCGGCCAGGTCGATCGAATCGGGCGAGGTGCCGATGATCGGCACCCCGGCGGCCTCGAGCGCGCGCGCCAGTTTCAGCGGCGTCTGCCCGCCGTACTGCACGATCACGCCCTTCGGCTGCTCGACCTCGACGATCTCCAGCACGTCCTCGAGGGTCAGCGGCTCGAAGTACAGGCGGTCGGAGGTGTCGTAGTCGGTGGACACGGTCTCCGGGTTGCAGTTGACCATGATGGTCTCGAACCCGTCCTCGCGCAGCGCCAGCGCCGCGTGCACGCAGCAGTAGTCGAACTCGATGCCCTGGCCGATCCGGTTCGGCCCGCCGCCCAACACCATGATCTTGTCGCGGCCGGTCGGCTCGGCCTCGCACTCGTCCTCATAGGTCGAATACAGGTAGGCGGTACTGGTGGCGAACTCCGCCGCGCAGGAATCGACGCGCTTGTAGACCGGACGGATGCCGAAGGCGCGGCGCAATGCGCGGATCGCGTGCTCGTCGCTGCCGGTCAGCTGCGCCAGCCTCGCATCGGAGAAGCCCATGCGCTTGAGGCGGCGCAGGCGCGCCGCGTCGAGCGCCTGCAGCCCCGCCGCGGACACCGCGCCCTCCTCCGCCACCAGCTCCTCGATCTGGTCGAGGAACCACGGGTCGACGAACGACAACGCGTGCACGTCCTCGACGGACATGCCGCTGCGGAACGCGTCGGCGAGGTGGAAGATGCGCTCGGCCCCCGGCTCCTTGACCTCGCGCCGCAGCGCGGTCAGCCCTTCCTCGGTGTCCAGCGCCAGCCCGGTCGGGTCGAGTCCGACCTTGCCGGTCTCCAGCCCGCGCAGCGCCTTCTGCAGCGATTCCTGGAAGCTGCGGCCGATCGCCATGACCTCGCCCACCGATTTCATCTGCGTGGTCAGGCGCGCGTCGGCCTGCGGGAACTTCTCGAAGGCGAAGCGCGGGATCTTGGTGACCACGTAGTCGATCGCCGGTTCGAACGAGGCCGGGGTCAGGCCGCCGGTGATCTCGTTGCGCAGCTCGTCGAGGGTGTAGCCGATGGCGAGCTTGGCGGCGATCTTGGCGATGGGGAAGCCGGTGGCCTTGGAGGCCAGCGCCGAGGAACGCGACACCCGGGGGTTCATCTCGATCACCACCACGCGCCCGGTCTCGGCGTTGATGCCGAACTGCACGTTGCTGCCGCCGGTATCGACGCCGATCTTGCGCAGCACCGCGATCGAGGCATCGCGCAGGCGCTGGTATTCCTTGTCGGTCAATGTCTGCGCCGGGGCCACCGTGATCGAGTCACCGGTGTGCACGCCCATCGGGTCGAAGTTCTCGATCGAGCAGACGATGATGCAGTTGTCCGCGGTGTCGCGGACCACCTCCATCTCGAATTCCTTCCAGCCCAGCACCGATTCCTCGATCAGCACCTCGTGGGTCGGCGACAGCTCGAGGCCGCGCTTGACGATCTCCTCGAACTCCTCGCGGTTGTAGGCGATGCCGCCGCCGCTGCCGCCCAGGGTGAAGCTGGGGCGGATGATGGTCGGATAGCCGACGGTGGTCTGGATCTCGACCGCCTGGTCGAACGACTTCGCCACCGCCGCCTTCGGGCATTCCAGGCCGATCTCGGCCATCGCCACCCGGAACAGCTCGCGGTCCTCGGCCATGCGGATGGCCTCGCGACGGGCGCCGATCAGCTCAACGCCGTACTTCTCGAGCACGCCGTTGTCGGCCAGGTCCAGCGCGCAGTTGAGCGCGGTCTGGCCGCCCATCGTCGGCAGCAGCGCGTCGGGCTTCTCCTTGGCGATGATCTTCTCGACCATCTGCCAGGTGATCGGCTCGATGTAGACCGCATCGGCCATTTCCGGATCGGTCATGATCGTGGCGGGGTTGGAGTTGACCAGCACCACCCGGTAGCCCTCCTCGCGCAGCGCCTTGCAGGCCTGCGCCCCGGAGTAGTCGAACTCGCAGGCCTGGCCGATGACGATCGGCCCGGCGCCGATGATCAGGACGGTCTTGATGTCGGTGCGCCTGGGCATGTCAGTGGTTCCCGGAATTCTGGTTCTGCATCAGCGCGACGAAGCGGTCGAACAGCGGCGCCACGTCGTGGGGGCCCGGCGAGGCCTCCGGGTGGCCCTGGAAGCCGAAGGCCGGCGCGTCGGTCAGCTCGATGCCCTGGTTGCTGCCGTCGAACAGCGAGCGGTGGGTGACGCGCACGTTGGCCGGCAGGGTCGCCTCGTCGACGGCGAAGCCGTGGTTCTGCGAGGTGATCATCACCCGGCCGCTGGCGAGATCCTGGACCGGGTGGTTGGCGCCGTGGTGGCCGAACTTCATCTTCACGGTGCGCGCGCCCGCGGCCAGGCCGAGCAGCTGGTGGCCCAGGCAGATACCGAAGATCGGCACCCGGCGCTCGATGCAAGTGCGAATCGCCGCGACCGCATAGTCGCAGGGTTCCGGATCCCCCGGGCCGTTGGCCAGGAACACCCCGTCCGGCGCCATCGCCAGCACCTCGCTGGCCGGGGTCTGCGCCGGCACCACGGTGATCTCGCAGCCGCGCGCCGCCAGCATCCGCAGGATGTTGCGCTTGACCCCGTAGTCCCAGGCGACCACCCGGAAGCGCGGCTCGGTGCGACCGAACGCGCCGCTGTCGAGGTCCAACTCGCCCTCCGACCAGACGTAGCGCTCGCGCGTGCTGACTTCCTTTGCCAGGTCCATGCCCTTCAGGCCCGGGAACTTGCGCGCCGCCTCGATGGCACGGTCGGCGTCGATCACGCCGGCCATCAACGCGCCGTTCTGGGCGCCGCGGTCGCGCAGCAGTCGGGTCAGCCGGCGGGTGTCGATGCCGGAGATCGCCACGACCCCGCGTTCCTGCAGCCACTGCGGCAGCGGCGTCCGGCTGCGCCAGCTGCTGGGCCGCCGCGGCACGTCGCGCACGATCAGGCCGGCGGCCCAGGCCTGCGCCGCCTCGTCGTCCTCAAGATTGCAGCCGGTATTGCCGATATGCGGATAGGTCAGGGTGACCAGCTGCCGGGCATAGGAGGGATCTGTGAGGATCTCCTGGTAGCCGGTCATCGCGGTGTTGAACACCACCTCGCCCACCGAAAGGCCGGGCGCGCCTGCGGAGATGCCCTCGAAGACGCTGCCGTCCTCGAGTGCCAGGATTGCGGGTTGGGTCACGGACGCTCGCCTTGTGTGGGGAAACCCTGTTCCGCCGATCTGCGGCTGCAGAAAACCGCGGACGTGGCGGCTACCAGTCCGGGCGGCGGTGATCAGGCGAGCGGGAATTGTACCGGCGAGCCGGGCAAAAGGGAACGGCGCGCGGGCCCGCCGCCCGGCGGTGGAAATCGGGCGCGCCGGCGCTGCGCCAGCTTTGCGTCAATGGGGCCCGGGGCCCCGGGAGGGAACATGAAGCCGAACGCCATCCACGCCAAGACCGCCGCCGGGCAGCACGAGATCGCGCACCGGTCCAGCGCCATCGACGCGCGTCACCGCACCCTGCTGATCATGATCGACGGCCACCGAAGCTTCGCCGACCTGGCGCCGTTGATGGGCGGGGCCGGGGCGCTCGAGCCGATGCTGGCGCGGCTGGAGGCGCTGGGGATGGTCGCGGCCGCGAGCTGAACGACTGCTTCCGCGGCGAGGCGTTTGGGGGCGCGGGCCGGTCGGGCTAGCCTGGATCCGCGAACAGCAGTTCGCGCAGCCCGTAGCGGCCTGGCCCTTGCCGGGTCAGGCGCACGGCCGCGGCCAGCGCCCCGCGCGCGAAGATGTCGCGGCTGGTGGCGCGGTGCACCAGCTCGATGCGCTCGCCGATGCCGCTGAACTGCACGGTGTGCTCGCCGACGATGTCGCCGGCACGCAGGCTGGCGTAGCGCGGTGCGGCGCCGGCTCGCCGCGCGCTTTCGCCGAGCGCCAGGGCCGTCCCCGAGGGCGCATCCTGCTTGTGCACGTGGTGGGCCTCGACGATGTCGCAGTCCCAGTCGCCCAGGGCGCGGGCGGCGCGTTCGACGAGTTCGTCCAGTACCGCCACGCCGAGGCTGTAGTTCGCCGCCCACAGCACCGGGATGCGCTCCGCGGCCGAGGTCAAGGCCAGCTGCTGCTCGTCCGACAGCCCGGTGGTGCCGGACACCAGCGCCGCGCCCCGCTGCACGCACAGCGCCAGCAAACGGTCCAGGCCGTCGGGCAGGCTGAAGTCGACCGCCACGTCGAACGCCGGCACGCCGTGCAGCTCGGCGGCGGCGAAGTGCGGCACGCCGTCGATCACCCGCTGGTCGACCCGCCGCGCCACCGCCGCTACCGCACGGCAGTCGTCGCGGCCCTCGCACAGGCGCAGCAGGGCCCGGCCCATGCGTCCGGAGGCGCCGTGGATCAGCAGGCGGATGGGTTGGTCGGACATCGGCGCAGGCTACCGGCGGCCGACCGGCGCGACAAGCCGCGACCCACCCCCTGCGCCGCCGGACCGGTCCGCCCCCACCGCCGGTGGTCCGCCCCCCGTAGAGCGGAGCTTGCTCCGCTGCTCCAGGCCCCGGATCCCGCGCAGCCGAGCAAGCTCGGCTCTACGGGGCGTCGGCGCCCGCGTCATGAAGGGGGGGTGCGGATTCAGGAGGTCATGCGCTCCCAGAAGCCGCGCACGCCGTCGACGAAGGTGCTGGACTTCGGCGAGTGCCGCCGGGCGCCGTCTCCCTTGAACGTCGCCTCGAAGCGCTCCAGCAACTCGCGCTGCTCGGCGGTCAGGTTGACCGGCGTCTCGACCACCACCTTGCAGTAGAGGTCGCCGGGCTTGCGGCTGCGCACCGAACGCACCCCCTTGTCGCGCAGGCGGAACACGCGGCCGGTCTGGGTCTCCACCGGAATCCGGATCTCCGCCTCGCCGCCCAGCGTCGGGACCCGCACCACGTCGCCAAGCGCCGCCTGCGAGATCCGGATCGGCACCTCGCAGTGCAGGTCGTCGCCGTCGCGCACGAAGATGTCGTGGGGGCGGACCCGCACCTCGACGTACAGATCGCCGGGCGGCGAGCCGGCGGGACCGGCCTCGCCCTCGCCCGCCAGGCGGATGCGGTCGCCGGAATCGACCCCGGGAGGGATCTTCACCGACAGCACCTTCTCCTCCTCGACCCGGCCGGCGCCGTGGCAGGCCCGGCAGGGGTTGGCGATCACCTGGCCGCGTCCGCCGCAATGCGGACAGCTCTGCTGCATGGTGAAGATGCCGCGCTGCATGCGCACCTGGCCGCGACCGTGGCAGGTGCCGCAGGTGGTGACCTTGCCGTCCTCCGAGCCGGAGCCGCTGCAGCTCTCGCAGCCGGCCAGGGTCGGCAGCTCGATGCGCTTGTCGATCCCGGCCACCGCCTCCTCGAGGTCCAGCTCGAGCACGTAGCCGACATCGGCCCCGCGCCGCGCCGCGCCGCGGGCGCCACCGCCGAAGATGTTGCCGAAGATGTCGCCGAAGATGTCGCCCATGTCGGCGAAGCCCGGGCCGCCGGGCCCGGCATTGCCGCCACCCATGCCGTGCTCGAAGGCGGCGTGTCCGTGCTGGTCGTAGAGGCGGCGCTTGCCGCCGTCGGACAGCACCTCGTAGGCCTCCTTGCACTCCTTGAAGGCGGCCTCGGCCTCCTGGTTGCCCGGGTTGCGGTCCGGGTGGTGCTTCATCGCGCAGCGCCGGTAGGCCTTCTTCAGCTCTTCCTCGCCGGCGCTGCGGGCCACGCCCAGGACTTCGTAGTAATCGCGTTTGCTCATAGGGCCGTGAATCGGGAATCGGGAATCGGGGATGGGGAATCGTTAAAGGCGGGCGCGTCCTCGCCTACGCTCTTCTTGATTCGGAAACCGGGAACTGGAAAGAGCGAAGGAGCCGGGCCGTGACCCCGCCCCTCCGATTCCCGATTCCCTATTCCCGATTCACTGCTTCTTCTCGTCGTCCTTGACCTCGGTGAATTCCGCATCCACCACGTCGTCGGCGGCCTGGCGGGTACCGCCGTCGCCGCCCTCGGCGCCGGGCTGCTCCTGGCCGGCCGCGGCGGCGGCCGCGAACAGCGCCTGGGCGGCCTCCTCCAGCGCCTTGGTCTTGGCCTCGATCTGGCCCTTGTCGTCGCCCTTCATCGCGGTGTCGAGCTCGGCGATGGCGGACTCGGCGCGGCCGATCGCATCGCCCGGCACCTTGTCGCCGTTGTCCTTGATCGCGCTGCGGGCGCTGTGGATCAGCGCGTCGGCCTGGTTGCGGGCCTGCACCAGCTCCTGGAACTTCTTGTCCTCCTCGCGGTGGGCCTCGGCGTCGGCCACCATCCGCTGGATCTCGTCGTCCGACAGGCCGGAGCCGGCCTTGATTTCGACCTTCTGTTCCTTGTTGGTCTTCTTGTCCTTGGCCGACACGTGGAGGATGCCGTTGGCGTCGATGTCGAACGACACCTCGACCTGCGGCATGCCGCGCGGCGCCGCGTCGATGCCGGTCAGGTCGAACTTGGCCAGCGACTTGTTGAAGCGGGCCTGCTCGCGCTCGCCCTGCAGCACGTGCACCGTGACCGCGGACTGGTTGTCCTCGGCGGTGCTGAAGGTCTGCGAGGCCTTGGTCGGCACCGTGGTGTTCTTCTCGATGATCTTGGTGAACACGCCGCCCAGGGTCTCGATGCCCAGGCTCAGCGGGGTCACGTCGAGCAGCAGCACGTCCTTGACGTCGCCGGCCAGCACGCCGCCCTGGATCGCCGCGCCCACGGCCACGGCCTCGTCCGGGTTGACGTCCTTGCGCGGCTCCTTGCCGAAGAACTCCGCCACCGCCGCCTGCACCTTGGGCATGCGGGTCTGGCCGCCGACCAGGATCACCTCGTCGATGTCGCTGCCGCGCAGGCCGGCATCGTTGAGCGCGGTGCGGCACGGCTCGATGGTCTTCTTGACCAGGTCCTCGACCAGCGCCTCGAGCTTGGCGCGGGTGAGCTTGATGTTCAGGTGCTTCGGCCCGGAAGCGTCGGCGGTCACGTAGGGCAGGTTGACCTCGGTCTGCTGCGAAGACGACAGCTCGATCTTGGCGCGCTCGGCGGCGTCCTTCAGCCGCTGCAGCGCGAGAGGATCCTTGCGCAGGTCGATGCCCTGGTCCTTGTTGAACTCGTCGACCAGGTAGTCGATGACGCGCTTGTCGAAGTCCTCGCCGCCGAGGAAGGTGTCGCCGTTGGTGGCCAGCACCTCGAACTGCTTCTCGCCGTCGACTTCCGCGATCTCGATGATCGACACGTCGAAGGTGCCGCCGCCCAGGTCGTACACCGCCACCTTGCGGTCGGCGCCCTTCTTGTCCAGACCGTAGGCCAGCGCCGCCGCGGTCGGCTCGTTGATGATGCGCTTGACCTCCAGGCCGGCGATGCGGCCGGCGTCCTTGGTGGCCTGGCGCTGCGAGTCGTTGAAGTACGCCGGCACCGTGATCACCGCCTCGGTGACCTTCTCGCCCAGGTAATCCTCGGCGGTCTTCTTCATCTTCTCGAGGATGCGCGCGGAGATCTCCTGCGCGGACAGCTTCTTGCCGTCGCTGGTCGCCACCCAGGCGTCGCCGTTGTCGTGCTCGAGAATCTTGTACGACACCAGGCCGATGTCCTTTTGGACCTCGGCATCGCCGAACTTGCGGCCGATCAGGCGCTTGACGGCGTAGAAGGTATTGTTGGGGTTGGTGACGGCCTGGCGCTTTGCGGATGCGCCGACCAGGACTTCGCCGTCCTTGCTGTAGGCGACGATCGACGGCGTGGTGCGATCGCCCTCGCTGTTCTCGATGACGCGGGTCTTGCCGCCTTCCATGATCGCCACGCACGAATTGGTCGTGCCGAGGTCGATGCCGATGATCTTAGCCATGGTGGTTCCTCTGGATCGTTGTATCTGTCTGATTGGTGGCGGGCTGGCCGCCGCTGGGGTCTATCTGGGGGCTGCGCCGGTGGCTTCAAGCGCCGCGGACGGCGACCGCGACGCTCAGCCGCTCCTGGCCACGACCACCAGCGCAGGGCGCAGCAGCCGTTCGTTCAGCACGTAGCCCTTCTGGAACAGCTGGGCGACCGCACCCGGGGGCAGCCCTTCCGCATCGACCACGCTCATCGCCTGGTGGCGTTCCGGGTCGAAGGCGTCGCCGGGGCCCGGCGCCACCTCGGACAGGCCGTTGGACTCGGCCACCTTGTGCAGCTGGCGCAGGGTCAGTTCGACCCCGGCGCGCAGCGGATCGCCCTCGGGGGCATTCGCCAGGCCCGCCTCGAGGCTGTCGAACACCGGCAGCAGTTCGCCCAGCAGGCGCTCGTTGGCGAAGCGGCGCGCATTGTCCAGGTCGCGCGCCAGGCGCTTGCGCTGGTTGTCGAGGTCGGCACGCTCGACCAGCGACCGGGCACGCAGCTGTTCCAGCTCGCCCTGCAGCGCCTCGATCCGGTCGTGCAATGCGTCCTGCGCCTGCTCGGCGGCATGGGCCCGCTCGCCGGCCGGCTGCTCGCCGGGCTGGTTTTCATTGGCTTCGTTGCTCATGTCCTGTCCACCGGCGGTCGATCGGCCGCCGCAGTGCGCTGCAATGGGGGCCGGTGCCGGCGATTCAAGGGCTTCACCATTCGAACCCACGCGGCAGGTTCGTGGGCTTCGGAGCCAGCGGCGCCCAGGCGGCGAATGCTCCACGGCTCGGTCGGGCCATCCATGGCCTGCTTTCCGCATATACCCGGCCCGGGCGCCGCACCGGTCATTTCCTTTCGGATCTCCGGCAGCCCACCCACCCGAAGCCGGCCATCGGCCAAGCGGGAGTCGCGCCGGGGGTGTTGCGGAGAGCAGACCATGGATGGTCTGCGGCCCTGAGTCCGGCCATGGATGGCCGGACCGAA
>NZ_JACCKA010000006.1 GCF_013425525.1 Luteimonas salinisoli
ACCTGGGCACCGCGCTGCGGCTGCACCCGGGCACCGCGCGCCTGCGCGTGCTCGGCGCGGGGCTGCCGGCGCGCGACCGCGAGGCGGTGGGAACGCTCGCGCTGGCGTTCGAGCCGCCGCCGCCACCGGCAGGCGTGGCCGCACTGTGGACGCCCGTGCGGGTCGCGCCCGGCGGTGCGTTCCGGATCGCCGGCCTCGTTCATGGGGTGGCCGACGGTACCGTCGAACTGCTGGACCCAGCCGGACGCCGCATCGCCGGTGTCCGCCCGGACGACGAGGGGCGCTTCGTCGTGGCCGGCACGGCGCGCGCGGCCGGCACCGCACCGTTCGCGCTGCACGTGCGCGACGCCGGCCGCGCGAGCGTCGAGCAACTCGCGGTGCCGCTGTGGGTAGCGCCGCAGCCGCCACCGCGGGTGCTGCTGCTGGCCGGTGCGCCGAATCCGGAGTTCAAGTTCCTGCGGCGCTGGACCGCCGATGCAGACATGGCGGCGCAGGTGCGCATCGACGTCGGCGGCGGCGTGGCGCTCGGCGACGCGCCGCTGGCGCTGGATCGGGCGCAGCTGGGCGATCTGGACCTGGTGGTGCTGGACGAACGCGCCTGGGCCGGGCTGGGCGATGCGCGGCGCGCGCGCCTGGCCGATGCGGTGGGCGACGGGCTCGGCCTGTTGCTGCGGGTCACCGCGCCGCTGCCGGAATCCACCCGCCGGCAGCTGCGCGCGTTCGGCTTCGAACCGTCCGCGGGCGCCACCACGGCCGAGCTGGCGTTGCCCGCCAGCGGCTCCGGGGACGCCGCCGTGCGCGAGGATGCCGCCGATGCCGGCGCCGACGCCGCGGCGGAGCCCGGCCAGTCGGAAGGGACTCCGCCGAGGCTGCTGCGCCGCGACCTGGACTTCGGCGCTGCCGATGCGGCTGCGGCCGGGCCGGCCAGCGCGGACTGGCTGCGCTGGCGCGTGCACGGCCGCGGCCGCGTGGCGCTGGCCACCGTGGTCGACAGCTGGCGCCTGGTGCTGTCGGGACACGCGGACCTGCATGCGGCGCTGTGGAGCGAGGCCTTCGCCGCGGTCGCGCGGCCGGCCGGCGCCGCCGCGCCGCGCATCGGAGCGCATCCGCGCGCCGGCGAGCGCGTCGCCGTCTGTGGCGTCGCCGAGGGTGCGGAGGTGTTGGCGCCGGACGGCCGCAGCGCGGGGCTGCTGGTCGATCCCGCCACGGGTGCGGACGGCTGCGCCGGCTACTGGCCGCGCCTGTCCGGCTGGCACCTGCTGCGGCAGGGGGAACGGACCTGGCCGTTCCACGTGCTGGCGGCCGATGCGGCGCCGGGACTGGCGGCCGCGGCGCTGCGCGAGGGCACATCGGCGCTGGCGGGAGAAGGGAGCATTGCCGCCGGCCGTGCCGGACCCGGGCGGCCGCGGCGCGGCGCTGCCTGGCCCTGGTTCCTCGGCTGGCTGGGTGCGGTCGCGCTGCTGTGGGGGCTGGAGCGCGCCAGCGTCGGCCGCCGGCACGCCCCGGGAGCGTCCAGGCCGGGGTCCGCCGCGCTACGCTAGGCGCTGGTCACCGTTCAAGGAAACACCGCCATGGCCCTCAGCGGAAGCTGTCACTGCGGACGCGTCGCCTTCGATCTCGATGGCGAGGTCGGCGAGGTCTACGACTGCAATTGCTCGATGTGCCGCCGTCGCGGCGGTCTGCTCGCCTTCTTCCCGCGCGAGGCGCTGACCCTGCGCATGCCCGACGAGGCGGCCGGCACCTATCGCTTCAACAAGCATCACATCGCCCACCGCTTCTGCCCGGACTGCGGTATCGCGCCGTACAGCGAGGGCGAGGACCCGCGCACCGGCGCCCGTACCGCCGCGGTCAACGTGCGCTGCCTGGACGGGATCGACCTGGCGGTGCTGAAGGTGGTGCAGGTCGACGGCGCCAGCCTGTGAGGGCGGCGATGCGCGGCGCCGCGGCGCCTGTCGTGCTGGCACTGGGCCTGCTGGCGGGTTGCCAAAAAGCCTCGGAGCAGAGTCTCTCCTACGCGTCGCCCGCGGCGGCGAAGCTGCAGCACGAGTCGGCGCGCGACGGCGACGACGGGACGGGCGCCGCAGGCGGGGCGATGCTGGCCTACGAGCACAGCGCGGGGATCCGCCTGCCGGCCGTCGCGATCGCGCCCCGCCAGCGCGCGGTGCAGGAGGCCTGCAACGCGCGCAAGTTCGGCGACTGCGTGGTGCTCGGCATGCACCAGCAGGGCGGCGACTACCCGTCGGCCAGCATCAGCGTGCGCATCGTGCCCGAAGGCGTGGAGCCGATGATCGCGCTGGCGGGGGAGGGCGCCGAACTCGGCGAGCGCAGCACCCGCGCCGAGGACCTGGCGGTGGTGGTGCGCGACAACGCCCTGGCGCGGGACCGGCTGCGGCGCGAGCTGCAGCGGCTGGAGGAGTTCCAGCAGCGACGCGACCTGGCGGTGGCCGACATGATCGCCCTGTCCGAGCGCCTGGCGGCGACCCAGGCGCAACTGGAAGCGGCCGAGCGCGAGGGCGCCCAGCACCGCAGGCGCATCGATACGCAGTTGCTCAGCCTCGATTTCCGTCCGCCCGGCGGCCAGGCCGGACGCAGCGAGATCGGCCAGGCGCTGCGCGACTTCGGCGCCACGCTGTCGATGGGCACCGCCTGGACCATCCGCGCGCTGGCGTTCCTGATCCCGCTGGCGGCGGTGCTGGCGATCGTGGTGCTGGTGGTCCGCAGGCTGCGCCGCCGCCGCGGCGCCTGAGCGGGGCCGCGGCAGGGCAGCATCGCAGCGTATCGTTCGACTGGCGCGGATCGTCGAGGGGCCGGCCTGGCGCGGCCAGGGCAAGGGGCATGCCCGCAGGAGCGCCGGTCCGTGCCGCGGGGAGTCAGCTCTCGTCTTCCTCGAACTCGACCATGGCGTCGAGATCGAAGGCCAGCGCCTCCACCGCCTCGCGCACCTTGCGCGCGGTGGATGGGTTGGGCGCGTCGATCTCGATCTCGTGGCTATCCGGCCCGCTGGTGTCGCTCAGCCCGGCGGAGCTGGAGTCGTCGTCGTCCAGGTGCGGCATCAGGTCGTCGACCTCCTCGACGTGCTCGATGCCGTCGAGGCTCTGCAGCAGGTTCATGACGCCGCGGACGGCATCGTCGTCGCCGGTGATGCGGATACGGAGCAGGGCCATTGCCGGTCCTCGTTGGGGGATGCCGCAGGCTAGGCAGCCGCGGGCTAAGCGGGCGTGATGGCAGCGCCGCCGTCGCTGTGTTCGCGGTGGGGCGATGCACGCGTCCATGGACGAGGCCATGCAGATGCGGCCGTTGCGCGCGAGAGGGGTGATCGGAGGTGGTATCTACGCGGGAGCGGGACGTCGTGGGCAGGGATCTTTGCGCCGGAACGGGTGGTCGTGGGCGGGATCTTCGCGCCGGAACGAAGGCGGTCGCGGGCGGGGCCTTTGCGTCGGAGCGGGGCCGTCGCGGGCGGGCCGGTACGGTGCCCCGGTGCGGGACACGCCGTGAATCCGTCCATGGAGGCTCGTCGACGCCATCCATGGCGTCGACGGTCCCGCACCGGGGCACCGCACCGGCCCTGGAGGTTGTGCGGGCGCTTTGCGATGGTTCGCCTGCAGATCGGCCTTCGGCTGCCGAAGCGAGTGAAGCGGGTGAAGTCGGCCGGCCGTTGCAGGGCGCGAGCCGGTCAGCCTTGCGGAGGTTCGCTGGAGCCGTCCTCGGGGCGGCCGTTGCCTTGCGCTCCGTCGTCCGTGTCGTCGGGTTCGGGTGCGCTGTCCGCCTCCCGCACCGGCACCGGCACGTTGCACAGGTCGATGTGGCCGGCCGGGCGCTTGTACCAGTCGTCGCGGCGATTGCGCCGCGATTCGACCAGTTCGTCGAACAGGGCGGTGTCGGTGCGCAGCACCTGCAGCGGCACCCGCTCGTCCTCCGGCAGCTCCGCTGCGAGCCGCACAGCGCGGATGCGGGTGCGCTGCGAGGGCTTCTCGTAGAAGCCGAGCGGCCCGCTGCCGCGCGGCAGGGCGCTCAGCAGCTCCATGCCCTGCAGCACCCGGCCGACCAGGGTGATGTTGCGGTCCAGCTGGCGCGGCGACTGGCCGGTCACCGCGTACAGCTCGGTGCCGTTGCTGGAATCGGCGTCCATGTCGCGTCCGGCGCCGACCATGCCGTAGCAGTGCGCCAGCCAGGCCTCGCCGACGGCGGGGTCGCGCGCCGCGGGGAAGCCGTCCACGAAACCGACCTCCGGCGCCCAGCCGTCGGCATCGGGCAGGCGGTGGAAGGCCAGGCCCTCGGCGCTGCGCGCGAACTCGGCCGGCAGCCGCTCGAGGGCGCTGCCGATCGCGCGGCGTCCGTCCGCCTCGTCGGTCGGGTCGCCCCACTGCACCACGAAGTTGTCGTGGGAGCGATAGACGTTCAGGCCGTCCCAATAGCCTTCGCGCGCCAGCGTGCGCAGGTTGGCCGCGTGCGCCGGCGCGAAGGCCGGGGCCAGTTCGATGACGACGCGGCCGGCGTCCAGCTCGAGATAGAGCGTGTTCTCGGGGGCCGGGGACCGCCAGTCCGCCGGTTGCGAAGCCTCCAGCAGCGCGTCCATCGAGCGCGCCGGGCGGGCCGGCGCATCCGCCGTGGCGGCTGCGTCCGCCGTCGCGGCATCCGTGCCGGCGGGCAGCGTTTCTTCCGGTGCGCAGGCGGTGAGGGCGGCACTCAGGGCCAGCAGGCAGGCGGGCAGGGCGGGGCGCAGGGACATGGCGGGTACCGGAAGGAGTGTCTCCGGATTCTGAACCAGACCCGCCGTCGCTGGCGACCCGACGCGCGCGCAGCCCCGTAGAGCCGAGCTTGCCCGGCTGCGTGGCTTGGGCTCCGGTGGGGGAACAGCGGAGCGAGCTCCGCTCTACGCGGGGGCGTGGCTTGGGGCCGGCTCGGCGGCGTCGCGGGGCGGTGACTAGTGGCACATTCGCTATACAGAACTTGACAGTAGTGTTCTCGACAAGACGAGGAGGGTGCGACATGCACGGACCCGTGGCCAATGCCGAGACCCAGCTGCGCAAGTTCCAGAAGGAGCTCAGCGCGGGGACGGTGTCGCTGGTGCTGCTGGCGGTGCTGGCGGCGGCGCCGGAGCCGATGTACGGGTACCAGATCGCCAAGCGCCTCGAGCGCCTGGGGGACGGGGTGCTGGCCGGCAAGCAGAGCGCGCTCTACCCGGTGCTGCGCAACCTCGGCACCGCCGGGCTGCTGGACAGCCACGTCGAACCGTCCGTAGCGGGGCCGCCGCGCCGCTACTACCGCATCACCGCCGCCGGCCGCGAGGCGCTGGCGCAATGGGCCGCCGCCTGGTCGGCGACCCGCGATTCCGTCGATTCCGTCCTGAGGGGAGCCCAGCCATGAACGCCAGACCCACGCCGAGCACCATCCCCCAGTACCTCGAGCAGTTGCGCCGCTCGCTGGCCGGCGCCGACCCGGCGCTGGTCCAGGACGCGCTGTACGACGCCGAGGAGTACCTGCGTTCGGAGCTGGCGGAGAACCCGGGCCGCTCCGAGGCCGAGGTGATCGCCGCCGTGGCGTCGAGCTACGGTGCGCCCGACGAGGTCGCCGACATCTACCGCGATACCGAGGTCAAGGTGCAGACCGCGCTGCGGCCGCCGCCGCAGCCGCGGCGCAGGTCGCTGGCCGGACGCTTCTTCGGCGTGGCCGCCGACCCGCGCGCCTACGCCGGGCTGTTCTACATGGTGCTGGCGCTGGCCACCGGCATCTTCTACTTCACCTGGGTGGTCACCGGGCTGGCGCTGTCGGCGGGGCTTGCGATCCTGATCGTCGGGATTCCGTTCGTGATCCTGTTCTTCGGTTCGGTGCGGGTCCTGTCGCTGGTGGAAGGACGCATCGTCGAGGTGATGCTGGGCGAGCGCATGCCGCGGCGCCCGCTGTACAGCGCTCGCGGGCGCAGCCTGTTGCAGCGCATCGGCGACATGTTCACCGATCCGCGCAGCTGGACCACGCTGCTGTACATGCTGCTGATGCTGCCGCTGGGCATCGTCTACTTCACGGCCGCGGTGGTGATGATCGTGCTTTCGGTGAGCTTGATCGCGGCGCCGGTGCTGGTGGCGCTGGGCATCGCCGACACGGGCGTGGCCGTGGGCGGCTGGCAGCTGCTGACCATCGGCAGTGGCTACGGCATCGGCACCTCGGCCCCGGCCTGGGCGCTGCCGCTGCTGTTCGTCGCCGGCGTACTGCTGCTGTTCGCAACCCTGCATCTGGCGCGTGGCATCGGCCACCTGCATGGCCTGTTGGCCAAGCACCTGCTGGTGAAGTCCGCGCCCGAGCGGGACTGAAGCACGGCCGGCGCCGCGTCGGCGGCGATGGGGCGCGATCCGTGCCCCGACCGGAGGAAGGACCCGCCGCGGAACCGGATCGGCCGCTGGAGACCACCGGCGCCGTCGCCCGTTTCGGCATCGACCTGGACGGCAGGGACGAAGCGGTGTTCGCACCGCCCGGAGCCGGTGGCTGGATCATGGAACTGCGCTTTGCCGCGCCGGGCGCTGCGGCGCCTCAGGCGCGGGTTCTTCGCTTCGGCTTCTTCGCGGGGGTCTTCGCGGGCGCGGCGGCATAGCGGGCGATGAAGTCGCGCACCTGCGGGTACACCTGGGTGCGCCAGCGGCGGCCGCTGAAGAT
This sequence comes from Luteimonas salinisoli, assembly GCF_013425525.1. Lineage (GTDB taxonomy): Bacteria > Pseudomonadota > Gammaproteobacteria > Xanthomonadales > Xanthomonadaceae > Luteimonas > Luteimonas salinisoli. Next base: position 6,649 of record NZ_JACCKA010000006.1, read on the forward strand.
GCCGTAGTGGCCGGCGCCCTCGACGGTGATGTGGGCCTGGTCGCGTGGGGGCACGCCGGTGCACAGCTTGTGCGCGGCGCGCGTCTGGCCCTGCCCGGAGATGTCGTCCAGTTCGCCCTCGATGGTCAGGATGGCGGTGTCGGCGATCGTTTCCAGCCGCACCCGCTCGCCGGCGACGTCCCAGAGGCCGCGCGGCAGCAGGAACTCCTGGAACACCACGCGGATGGTGTCGAGGTAGTACTCGGCCGGCATGTCGAGCACGGCGTTGTATTCGTCGTAGAAGCGGCGGTGCGACTCGGCGTCCTCCATGTCGCCCTTCACCAGGTCCTGGTAGAAGTCCCAGTGCGACAGGAAGTGGCGCTCGGGATTCATCGCCATGAAGCCGGTGTGCTGCAGGAAGCCCGGATACACGCGGCGGCCGCTGCCGGGGTAGTTGGCCGGCACCTGGTGGATCACGTTCTGCTCGAACCACCACAGCGGCTTCTGCGTCGCCAGGTTGTTGACCGCGGTGGGCGATTCGCGGGTGTCGATCGGCCCGCCCATCAGCACCAGCGAGCGCGGCGTCGCCTCGCCGCGCGCGGCCATCAACGCCACCGCCGCCAGCACCGGCACGGTGGGCTGGCAGACGCTGACGACATGCAGGTCTTCGGCGCCGATCTCGCGGATGAACCGCTCGATGCAGGCGACGTAGTCGTCCAGCGAGAAGCCGCCTCGTTCGTTCGGCACCATCCGCGCGTCGACCCAGTCGGTGATGTAGACCTTGTGGTCGCGCAGCAGCGTGCGCACGGTGTCGCGCAGCAGGGTGGCGTGGTGCCCGGACAACGGCGCGACCACCAGCACCGGCTGCTGGCCCTTGAGCTCGGTGATGCTCTCGGCGTCGTCGGTGTAGCGCTTGAAGCGCAGCAGCCGGCAGAACGGCTCGTCCAGCACCACCTTCTCGACCACGGGGTAGGCGTTGCCGTCGATCTCCACCGAATGGATATCGAACGCGGGCTTTTCGTAGTCCTTGCCGATGCGGTAGAGGAGCTCGCTGGCGGCGGAGACGCGTTCGGCGCCGGGCAGCGCGGACAGCCAACTGCCGGCAGCGGAGAACGCCTTGGCGTTGGCTTCGGCCCAGTAGGTGAGCGGTGCCATCCAGGAGCGGCCGGTTTCGTGGAGTTGGTACAGGAACATCGCGGGTCCGGGTCTGTTTTGCTGCAACGCAGCATAGCCGATCGCAGCGGGGCGCGGGTGAACCGTGGCGGTTCCGCCCGGATCGGGCGCCGCTACGCCGTTTCCAGGGCGGTGGTGCCGTCGGCCAGGGCAGGGGACAGCCAGCAGTGCGAGCCGATCTGCCGGAACCCGGCGGTCTCGAAGCGGCGGCGGTAGAACGCCGCGGGGCGCCGGAAGAAGCCGTCGTCGTCGCCCTCGGCCTGGTCCTCGCGGCCGAACGTCTCCAGGAACGCGACGCCGCCGCAGAGCTCGGCCAGCCCCGGCAGGCCGCGATCGATGTCGCGCGCCGGCAGGTAGTGCAGCACATCGCTGCAGACCAGCAGGTCCACCGGCGGGCAGGGCCGCAGGCGGGCGAAGTCGGCGAAGTGCGCCCGGTGCAGGTTGCGGCGCGCGCCGTAGCGTTCGATCGCATAGTCGCTCGCGTCGAATCCCAGGTACCGCGCCTTGGGCCGCAGCCGCAGCAGCGGCGCGCGCCAGGCGCCTTCGCCGCAGCCGACATCGAGCACGGAGCGCAGCGGGCGCTCGAGGTGGTACTCGGCGTTGGCCACCGCCAGCGCGACCTTGCGCGCCAGCCGCTGGCGTCCGCCGATGCCGCCGCCGCGGTACCAGCGGTCGAAATAGTCGCGGTCGTAGTGTTTGGTCATTGGGGGAGGATAGTTCGGGATTGGGGGCTCGTGATTGGTGATTGGTGAGTGGTGGTTGGGGACCGCGATTCGTGATGGCGATTGGGATTGATGGGATTTGGATTGGGTGGACGGGTGGAGGTGGAGGGATGCTTGCCGGGCGGTGGGCGCGCTGGTCGGCGGGACGGGTATGCGATCCTGTGGGTTCCCGAGGAGAGACGCCGATGCATCCGTACTTCTGGACCAAGACCGCGCACCTGGTATTCATGGTGGCGTGGATGGCGAGCGTGTTCTACCTGCCGCGCATCCTGGTCAACCTGGCCGAGGCCGGTGCCGAGCCTGCGGTACGGGCGCGGCTGGTGCTGATGGGGCGGCGCCTGTACCGCTTCGGCCACGTCATGTTCGGGCTCACGCTGGCGTTCGGGCTGGCGCTGTGGTTCCACTTCGGGATCGCCGGCGGCTGGCTGCACGCCAAGCTGGCGCTGGTGGCGCTGGTGTTCGCCCACTCCATCGTCGCGGGGCGCTGGCTGAAGGGCGTCGAGCTCGGCCGGCCGCTGCCTTCGTCGAAGGCGCTGCGCTGGTTCAACGAGCCGCCGGTGCTGCTGCTGGTCGCCATCGTCTATCTGGCGCTGGCCAAGCCGTTCTGACGGCCTTTGCAGGAGCGGCCATGGCCGCGAAGGCCGCACGCGGATCCGGGTGGGTTGGCGGTGATCCCGGGCGCCGGCCGACGGCGCCGCGCCGCTATTGCATGAACCAGCCGTGGCTGACGACGAGGCTCTGGCCGGTCAGGGCGTTGGTCTCGAAGGCTGCGAGGGTCAGGGCGACATTGGCGACGTCGTCGACGGTGGTGAACTCGCCGTCCACCGTGTCCTTGAGCATGATGTCGCGCACCACCTCCTCCTCGCTGATCCCGAACTCCTTCGCCTGTTCCGGGATCTGCTTGTCGACCAGCGGCGTACGCACGAAGCCCGGGCAGATCACGTTGGCTCGCACGCCGTAGCGCGCCCCTTCCTTGGCCACCGTGCGCGCCAGGCCGAGAAGACCGTGCTTGGCGGTCACGTAGGGCGCCTTCAGCGGCGAGGCCAGGTGCGAGTGCACCGATCCCATGTAGACGATCGCGCCGCCCTGGCCGCGCCGCTCCATGTCGCGCAGGCACTCGCGGGTGGTCAGGAAGGCGCCGTCGAGGTGGATCGCCAGCATCCTCCGCCAGTCCGCCAGGCTGAAATCGACGATGCGGTTGACGATCTGAATGCCGGCGTTGGACACCAGCACGTCGACCCGGCCGTAGTGGGCGATCACCGCGGCGATGCCCGCCGCCACCTGCGCTTCGTCGGTGACGTCCATCGCCACCGCCAGCGCGTCGCCGCCGTCGTCGCGAATCTGCTGCGCCACGGCCTCGGCCGCCTCGCGTTGCAGGTCGGCGATGGCGACGCGGCCGCCGGCCCGCGCATAGACCTCGGCGATGCGCCTGCCGATGCCGCTGGCCGCGCCGGTGACCACGCAGACCTTGCCGTCGAGTTCGTTCATCGTCTTCCAGCTCCGTAGGTGCTCGGGATGCAGGCACGCAGGATAGCGCCAGGCGCGCGAAGGTCTGTCGTACCAAAGTGCAGGGACGGCCCGTCGGCCTGGAGCCGGCTTTCGGCCCGATCGACGCCGGCACCGAGTCGGGCCGGGCCGGCGATGGCGGATCAGCGCTCGACCATGAAATCCCGGGGCCGCGGCAGCTCCACCGGGACGCCGTCGGCGTTGCACAGGCCGGCGGCGCACAGGCGCTCGCGCAGTCTCGGGGCGGCCTGCACCATGAAGTGGAAGACCACGTGCTGTTCGACGCTGCCGCGCACCGCCGCGGCGCCGGGCCCGCGCGCCCAGATGCCGACGTCGTCGCCGCCGTGGGTCTCGTCGGTCAGCGGCAGCACCGATTCCTGCAGGTAGTCCGGGTCGCGCGTGTCCACCGCGCCGAGGTGGGGACGGCCATGGGCGGGCTCGAAGGCGGTGGCTTCGTGCAGGAAGCGCTTCGGGCCCGCCGGCTGCGTGTCGCTGGCGCCGGTGTAGCCCGGGCCGTTGGCGTAGCCCAGGGTGGTGTAGGGCAGGCCGCTGCCGTCGCGTGCCCAGGCGTCGCTGTCGGCATCGTCGACATTGCCGCGCACCTTGCCGAGGATCGGGTTGCCGCGCGCCGGATAGCCGGCGAAGGTGAGGGTATGGGCATGGTCGGCGGTGACCAGGATCAGGGTGTCGTCCGGCGAGGTCAGTTCCGCGGCCGTGTCGACCGCCTCCGCCAGCGCGATGGTGTCGGTGAGGGCGCGGTGGGCGTTCCCGAAGTGGTGGGCGTGGTCGATGCGGCCGCCCTCGACCAGCAGCACGAATCCTTCCTCGCCGCCGGCGGCCTGCAGCCGGCCGACGGCTTCGCGGGTCAGCTCGGCCAGTGACGGCTCGCCGGGGTCGTGCGGACGGTCGTGCTCGAAGTGCAGGTGGTCGTACTCGAACAGGCCCAGCACCGGCGTCCTGGCGCGTGCGGCGGCCAGCTGATCTCGGTTCCAGACGAAGGCGCCGCCGGGATGGCGCGCCCGCCATTCGGCGATCAGGTCGCGGCCGTCGCGGCGCAGGCCGCGCCGCTCGGGGCGTTCGGGATCGGCCCTGCCGGCCGGCAGAAAATGCTTGCGGCCGCCGCCGAAGACCACGTCGGGGCCGCGTCCGAAGCGGGTCTCGAGCAGCTGGCTGGCGATGTCGGTGCAGCCCAGCGCGCGCGCTGCCGGCGGCACCCTGGCATCGTTCTCCCAGATCCGGTCGGGCGAGCGCGCATACGTCGCTGCCGGCGTGGCGTGGGTGATCCGGGTGGTAGTGACGATGCCGGTCGCCATCCCGGCGCTGCCGGCCAGTTCGAGGATCGACAGCAGGGAGTTTTCGTCGACGTCGCTGCAGTCGCCGCGCGAGCGCGCCTGGCCCAGGCCGATGACGCCGGCGCGGGTCTTCACCCCGCTGGCCATCGCGGTCATGGTGCCGGCGGAGTCGGGTGTCTGCAGGTCGGTGTTGTAGGTGCGCGCCAGTGCGGTGTGCGGGAAGTCCTCCCAGCCCAGCCGATGCTCCTCGCCGGCGCCGCCCGCCAGCTGGCCGGCGAGGATGCGCGCAGCGGCCACCGTGGTCAGGCTCATGCCGTCGCCGACGAACAGGATCACGTTCCTCGCCCGTCCGTGCATCGCGCCGCGCTCGGCGGCGGCGGCGGCGCCGCTGCGGAACCACCACTGCGCGGTCTCGCCGTCCGGCCGGGAGATGGCGGGCAGTTCGATCGGCGCCGGGGTGCCCCCCGCGGCAGGCGCGTCGGGCGCTGCAGGCGCGGTGGCGCACGCGCACAGCAGCAGGGGAAGGAGACAGCGGGGGAAGGGGCGCATACGGGCCGGCATCGCGGAGAAGGCGCGCATTATGCCGTCGTGCGCGCGCCGCAGTGTTGCGCCTGGATGACTGCGGGCGTGGCTGGAGTCGGGTATCGTCCTGGGTTCGTCGAACGCCGGACCGTGTCCCGATGCTGAAATGGTGGTTTCGCATTCCGTTCTGGAAGCGCGTCGCGGGCGGCTTCGTGTTCGGCGCGCTCGCCGGCTGGCTGATGGGGCCGGCGGCGGAGATCTGGCTGCAGCCGCTGGGCACGCTGTACGTGAACCTGATCCGGATGATCGCCGTGCCGCTGGTGTTCTTCGCCGTGGTCAACGCGGTCTCGGCGCTGCACGGGCAGCGCTCGGTGGCGGCGCTGGGCGGACGCACCTTCGGCTGGTTCGCGATCACCGCGATGCTGGCGGTCGGCGTCGGCCTGGCGATGGCGTTCCTGTTCGACCCCGGCGTCGGCGTCGAGCTGGCGCCGCCCCCGGACTACACCCCGCGCGAGGTACCGACGCCGGTGCAGGTCCTGCTCGACGTCGTGCCGACCAATCCGTTCGCGGCACTGGCCGAGGGCAGGATCCTTCAGGTCATCTTCTTCGCCGGGCTGCTCGGCTTCGCTCTGGTGAAGCTGGGCGGACGCACCGCCGGTCTGCGCGACCTGGTCGGGCAGGCCAGCGAGGCGATGATCCAGGTCACCCGCTTCGTGCTGGAGGTCACCCCGATCGGCACCTTCGGCCTGATCGCCGGGCTGGTCGGCGCCTACGGTTTCGGCAAGCTGTTGCCGCTGGGCAACTTCGTGCTCGCGCTGTACCTGGGTTGCGCGCTGCACATCGTGTTCGTCTATGGCGGGCTGCTGCTGGCGCACGGCCTGAGTCCGCTGAAGTTCTTCCGCGGCGCCGCGCCGGGCATGCAGGTCGCCTTCGTCAGCTCCTCGAGCTTCGCGGCGCTGCCCGCGGCGCTGCGCAGCGTCACCCACAACCTCGGCGTCAATCGCGACTACGCCGCGTTCGCGGTGCCGCTGGGGGCGAGCATCAAGATGGACGGCTGCGGCGCGATCTATCCCTCGCTGGCGGCGGTGTTCGCCGCGCAGTACTACGGCATCGAATTGAGCTTCGCCCAGTACGTGGTGATCCTGCTGGCATCGGTGCTGGGCAGCTTCGGCACCGCCGGGGTGCCGGGCACGGCCGTGGTGATGGCCACGGTGGTGCTGAGCGCTGCGGGGCTGCCGCTGGAAGTGCTGGGCATCCTGCTGGCCATCGATCGCATCCTCGACATGATGCGCACCATGACCAACGTGACCGGGCAGATGCTGGTGCCGGTCCTGGTGGCCCGCGAGACCGGCCTGCTCGACCGCGCGGTCTACGATGCCCCGCTCAGCGACATCGGCCTGGGCGAGGCAACCGAGGGGACGGGCGCCCGCGACTGAGCAGGGGCCGGGATTCCCTGCCGCGATAGCGCCGCCGGCGTTCCTGGTGTTGCTGCCAGGGCAGAACCATGCGGCCCGCGGTGGCCCAACTGCGGGACAGGCGACTACCTGTCGAGGCTACCGGGCTGGACCAGGCGAATTCCCAGGTGCGGTTCCAGCGCGCGATCGACGTAGGACTTGTGCGAGAACCCGACGAGAAACAGCACGCGCTCGGGTTTCGTCGAGGCGGCCACGTTCAGCAGGTGCGCCGCCATTCGATGGTTGCGCAGCTCCCACATCGCATAGCGGAAACGGTCGAGCCCGCTCGGATGGTCCATCGCCAGCCAGGGGGCCCATTGGGCGGTATCCTCCATCTGCGTTTCGTGCGTATTCACCTCGAGACCGATCCCCAGCAGGTCTGCATCCTCCTCACGGGCGCGGTCGGCCTTGGCCAGCAGGCGCGGAATCGTACCCGCCGCTGTCGTCTCCTCGGAGGCGCGACCGAACACTTCGTCCACCAGTTCGGCCGGGAACGCAAGCGTGCGCATGCCCTCGTACTGGCTGTCCACGGGATACAGCCGCTGCAGCCCCAGCTCGCGCGCGAGCGGCATCGCCACGAGCGCGATCTCGTCCGTGCCCTCGAGCCGGCGGTCCAGCGATTCGCGGACCTCGACGGGGAGCGCTTCTGCGGCATCGCGCTCGGTCGGCGACAGGTAGGACCATTGCAGCGCCGCGGAATCGTATTCGTACGCTGCCAGCAGGTGCGCGACCAGATCGACGCGTTCCGCCGGCTCCAGGCCCTGCGAGGCCTTGCCGAGGAGGGCGTCCGCACGGCGGGCTGCGGCGCTCCTGTCGACGTCGAGCGCCTGTTGCATCGCCCGCGCCGGAGGCAGGATCGACCGGGCGAACATTCCGAGCACGCGGTCGGCCACCGGGTCGTTCGCGGCGTGCTCGGTCAGCATCGCGATTTCGTCGGGGGGTATCCGCTCGATCGCGATGCGGGTCGGTGCGAACCGCTCCAGCAGCGCCAGCGTTCCGTCCAGATGCCTCGGCTCGAGCCACTCGCGGAAAGCCGAAAGATGCCAGGTGCCGAACACCATGATCTCGCTCTGTACCCGTGGGCTCACGTACGCCCGCAGGCCCTCCTCGACGGCTTGGCCGGGGCGATGCCCGCGGCCGGTCGCGTCCTGGGCGGTCGCCGGCGCGAACGGCATCGTGAGCGCCATCGCCAGTGCGAGCGGCAGTCCGGCCGCTACGGCAAGATTCCTTCCCATGACTCGTCCTCCGATTCGGTGTCGTCGTTTCGACAGGATGCCCAGAGCGCCATGCGCGTCCACGTGCTGCAAGTCACTCTTGCCAGCTCCGGCGAGGACGACACCTGGTACGCGCGGGCCCCGGACAAGCGGCGTTTCGGCTCCCGAGACGATCCTCAGCCGGCGACGGGCGCCGGCTTGCGGCCGCGGTTGACCCAGAACGCGAACGCCGCGGCGGTGAAGAACATCATCAGGCTGTAGATCGCCGCCGGCACCGATATGGTGGCGTTGCCGAGCACGTTGAGCGCGACGAAGATCGCCAGCGTGCCGTTGTGGATGCCGATCTCCATGGCGATGGCGATCGCCTGGCGCCGCGGCAGCTTCAGCGCCAGCGGCGCGGAATAGCCGGTGCCCATGCTGATCAGGTTGAACAGCAGGCAGGCCAGGCCGACGGCGGCGAAGTGGGTCAACAGGGTGTTCCACTCCTGCACGACCGCCGCGGCGATCAGCAACGCCAGGACCACCACCGAGAGCAGCCGGATCGGCTTCTCCATGCGTGCGGCGAAGGCCGGTGCGAGTGCGCGGATTCCCATGCCGAGCGCCACCGGAAGCACGATGATCACCGCCACCTCGACGATCTTGCGCACCGGTGGCGGCACGTACTGGCCGGCGCCGAGGAAGAACTCCAGCGACAGGTTGAGGATCAGCGGCAGGGTGACCAGGCACAGCACGCTGTTGACCGCGGTCAGGGTGATGTTGAGCGCGACGTCGCCGCGCGCCAGGTGGCTGTAGATGTTGGCGGTGGCGCCGCCCGGGGAGGCCGCGAGCAGCATCAGCCCTACCGCCAGTTCCGGCGGCAGCCGCAGCGCCAGCGCCAGGCCCAGCGCCACCCACGGCAGGACCCCGGTCTGCAGCACCAGTCCGGTCAGCACCGCGCGCGGATAGCGGGCGACGCGGCGGAAATCCTCGACCCCCAGGCCGAGGCCGAGGCCGAGCATGATCACGCCGAGGGCCAGCGGCAGCAGCAGGTTGGTCAACAGCGTGGATTGCATGGACGGCTCCGGGAGGGGACGTGTCGAAGGTCAGGTGGACGGCGGACGGGAGCGTTCGACCAGGCGCAGCGCCAGCCACGCCAGCGGCAGCGGCAGCGCCAGCCCGGCGAGCGTGGTCCAGAGCGGATGCGGAAGCACGGCGACGTTGATGGCCACGCCGACCACCATCAGCACGCCGACCGCCAGGGCCGCGACGGCACGGTGTCGCCGCGCCAGCCGCGCCGCCGTCCAGGCGCCGCCGAAGCTGGCCAGGCACCAGCCGGCCAGCACCCACAGCAGCTTCCCGGTGCTGGCCGAGGCCATCAGCCGCGCCAGGTCCTCCTCGCTCTGCAGGTCGAGCCCGGCCGGCGGCGGGATCACCGCCATCGCCGCGTACTCCAGCGCCATCATGATCGCCACCGCGGCCAACAGGCCGAGCAGGATCGCCCCGAACGTGCGCAGCATCGCCAGCCCTCCCCGTCGACCGCTGCGAGCATGGCCCGCGCGATGCACGCCCGCAAGCGGCGGCGCACGATGCCTGCGGGCATCGCCGGCCCCGGAAACGACGAAGGCCGCGCGTGGCGGCCTTCGGGCACCGGAACGATGCGCGGGTCAGACGCCGCCGATCCGCCGCGCCTGGGTGAACTTGCGGCTCCAGTAGCCGCTGTCGAGACTGGAGACGGTGACGTCGCGTCCGGTGCGCGGCGCGTGCAGGAAGCGGCCGTTGCCGAGATAGATGCCGACGTGGTCGATGCGCCCCGCGCGACGCGCGAAGAACACCAGGTCGCCGGCATCGAGCTGGGTCCGCTCCACCTGCTCGCCGGCGGAGGCCATGTCGCGCGAGACCCGCGGCAGTTCCACGCCCAGCGCGGTGCGGAATAGATAGCTGACCAGGCCGCTGCAGTCGAACCCGCGCTCGGGGGAGGTGCCGCCCCAGCGGTAGGGCGTGCCGAGCAGGGCGAGGCCACGCTGCAGCAGGGTCTGCCGGTCGGCCTCCTCCGGGGCGCCGGAGGCGCCGGCGCCCGCCGCGATCAGCTGGTTGACGTCGGCGGCGAACAGCAGCTCGCGGCCCATCGCCGGTAGCGGCTGGGCGAGGCTCTGGCTGACATGGGCGACCTGCGGCAACTGGTCGGCCGAGTCGGCCGCGAGTCCGGCGCCCAGCGCAGGCGCGGCAGCGCCGGCCAGGGCCATGGCGAGCAGGAGCGGGAGGGTTCTTCCGGCGCGACGGGCGCGGTGAAGAGGGGCGGCGGCGGCGCGGCCGTGGAGCAGGTCGTCTGTTGTCACGCGGGTTCACATTTGTTGCAGTGGCGTGATGGTGCCCGAGCAGCGTGATCGAAATGTTAAATCTGGGTAAATGAATGCGATACAAGTCACTGAATAGACGAGAAAATTCAGCGAACGATCCGCCGTGATCCTGAATAGTGGTCGCGCCAGTAGTGGCCGTCGAGGCGGTCCAGGCGCACCGTGCCGCCGCTGCTCGGTGCGTGCACGAAGCGCCCCTCGCCGACGTAGATGCCGACGTGGGTGATGCTGCCGCGGCTGCCGAAGAACACCAGGTCGGAGGCCGCCAGGCGTTCGGGCGAGATGCGCGGGCCCTGGTAGTCGGCCAACTCGCGGGAGCTGCGCGGCAGCCGCAGGTCGAGCATGTCGCGGTAGACGTAGTTGACCAGCCCGCTGCAGTCGAAGCCGCCCTCGGGCGTGTTGCCGCCGTAGCGGTAGGGCGTGCCCACCAGTCCGATCGCGCGGATCACCACGGCGTTGGCGGCGGCCGGGTCCATCGGTGCCACCACCGGCCAGTGCCGGCCGAGCGACGGGTCGCCGGGCGGCCCCGGGCGGACGTTGTCGTGGCCGCAGGCCGCCAGCAGCAGCGCCGCGACCGCGAGCGCCGCGGTGCGGAAGATTGGCCTGGCGCGGGCGAAGCCCGGATAATGCGCGTTCGTCACGGCCGCATCTTGGCCAATCCCTCCATTCCGCACAAGCGGGCGCGCGCGCCGCCTCCGCAAGGTAATCGTCAATGAAGATCGAGAAGGATCGCGTCGTCCGCTTCCACTACACCGTGTCCGAGGCCGGACAGCCGCCGAGCGAGAGCTCCAGGGAGCGCGAGCCGCTGGCGATCCTCGCCGGCCACGGCAACGTCATTCCCGGGCTGGAGCGAGCGATGGCAGGGCACGCGGCCGGCGACAGCTTCAGCGCCGACATCGCCGCCGCCGACGCCTACGGCGAGCGCCGCGAAGGCCTGACCCAGCGCGTGCCGAAGAAGCACTTCGGCGGCCAGCGCCTGGCGCCGGGCATGCAGGTCGTGCTCAACACCAACTTCGGGCCGCGTGCGGTGACCATCCAGAAGGTGGGCATGAGCGTGGTCGACGTCGACCTCAACCACCCGATGGCCGGCAAGGACCTGCATTTCGACATCGAGATCGTCGAGGTTCGCGAGGCCAGCGCCGAGGAGCTCGAACACGGCCACGTGCACGGGGAGGGCGGCCACCAGCACTGAGTTGCGATCCGGGAGCGGCGCACGAGCGCGGGCCGGCGCGACGTTGCCGCGCGCGAGTGGCTGCGGCATGGTGGACCAAAGGCGGCGGGGGACGGGGATGACGGAACGCGGCGGATTCGCGCCGGTGGATGCGCGGGAACGGATCGGCTTCATGGACGCGCTGCGCGCGTGCGCGCTGCTCGGCATCCTCCTGGTCAACATCGAATGGTTCAGCCGGCCCTGGCAGGAGTTCGGCGAGGGCATCGCCCCCGGCCTGCCCGCGCTCGACATGGCGGCGGCGTTGGGCATCCATGTGTTCGTGGCCGGCAAGTTCTGGATCCTGTTCTCGCTGCTGTTCGGGATGGGATTCGCGGTGATGGCCGGCCGCGCTGCCGCCGCGGGACGGCCGCTGGTCGGGCCCTACCTGCGCCGCACCCTGGTGTTGCTCGCGATCGGGCTGGCGCATGCGCTGCTGCAATGGACCGGCGACATCCTGCATACCTACGCCCTGGCCGCGTTGCTGCTGCTGGCGATGCGCGGGCTGCAGCCGCGCAGCAGGTTGATCGCCGGGTTGGCGGTCTACTACGGTCTGTGCGCGCTGCTGCTGCTCGCGGTCGGGCTCGCGAGTCTGGTGCCCGGCAGCGACGCCGCCGGGGCGGGCCTGGAGCAGGACCCGACGGGAGCGGCTGCCGAGGCTGCACGGGTCTATGCCACCGGGGGCTTCGCCGAGATCACCGCGCAGCGCGCTTCGGATTTCGCGCGGTTCGCCGGCTACAACCTGTTCCTGGTCCCGATGGCGGCTGCATTGTTCCTCATCGGCAGCTGGCTGGTGGACAGCGGTCGCATCCGCGACCTTGCCGCGTATCGCCGGTTCTTCGCGCGCACGCTGCTGCTGTGCGGGCCGGCGGGCCTGGGCCTGGCGTTGTGGAGCGCCGCGATCGGCGTCAGCGTGGAAACCGCCGGCGGCGAGGTGGGCTGGCTGCTGGCGAGCACGTTGATGTCGATCGGCGCGCTGCCTCTCGCGCTCGCCTATCTGTCCGCGCTCGCGCTGGCATGGACGTCCGTCGCGGGCGCCCGTGCGCTCGCCTGGCTCGCGCCGGCGGGAAGGATGGCGTTGACCAACTATCTGCTGCAGTCGCTGGCGGGTACGCTGCTGTTCTACGGCTACGGCTTCGCGCTCTGGGGACGGATCGGGCATGCCGGGCTGGTGATGCTGGCGCTGGCGGTGTTCGCGCTGCAGGTGGCGGCGAGCCACTGGTGGCTGGCGCGGTTCCGCTTCGGTCCGGTCGAATGGCTGTGGCGCTGGGCGACCTACGGCATCCGGCCCCCGCTGCGGCAGCCGGCCGCGCCGGCCACGTAGACTTCACCGCTATGGATACTCGCGACGATGTGCTGATCGTGGGCGGCGGCGTGATCGGCCTGGCCTGCGCGCTGGCGCTGCTGCGGGCCGGCCGGGGCGTGCGCGTGCTCGAAGCCGGAACCGCGGGGTGCGGCAGTTCGCATGGCAACTGCGGCACCATTACCCCCAGTCACGCGCCGCCGTTGACGGCGCCCGGCGCGGTGACGCAGGCGCTGCGCTGGATGGCGACGCCGGACGCGCCGTTCTACGTCAAGCCGCGCTTCGATCCGGCGCTGTGGGGATGGATGCTGCGCTTCGCGGCGCGCTGCAACCGCCGGGACTGGCGTGCGGCGACTTCGGCCCGCGCCGCGATTCTCGACGCTTCGCGCGCGGCGCTGCCGCAGTGGATCGAACGCTACGGCCTGGACTGCGAGTTCGAGGCGTCGGGGGTCGACTACGTGTTCCGCGATCCCGCGGAGCTCGCGGAGTTCGATGCCGATCTGCGCGCGCTGGCCGAGATCGGCGTCCCCGTCGAGCTCATCGACGGCGAAGCCTACGTGCGCGACGAGCCGGCGCTGCTTCCGGGCGTGGCCGGGGTGGTGCGCTTCCCGGGAGACGCGCGGCTGCGCCCGAACCGCTACGTGGCCGAGCTCGCCCGCGCGGTACGCGCCGCCGGCGGCGCGATCGTCGAGCACTGCGAGGCGACCGCCATTGCCCTCGATGCCGACGGGGCGACGGTCGCCACCGGCGACCGCGACTTCCGCGGCCGCGACCTGCTGCTGGCCACCGGGGCCTGGTCGCCGAAGCTGGCGCGCGGCCTCGGACTGCGCGTGCCGGTGCAGCCGGGCAAGGGCTATTCGATCACCTACAGCCGCCCGGTGCTGGTGCCGAGACGTCCGCTGGTGCTGCGCGAGCGCAGCGTCTGCGTGACCGCCTGGGACAGCGGCTACCGGCTCGGCAGCACCATGGAGTTCTCCGGCTACGACGGCAGCCTCAACCGTCGGCGACTGGCTGCGCTCGAGCGCGGCGCGCGCGAGTACCTGCGCGAGCCGGTCGGCCCGACGGTGGAGGAGGAGTGGTACGGCTGGCGACCGCTGAGCTGCGACGACCTGCCGATCATCGGCCGTGCCTCGGGTCATCGTCACGTCTGGCTCGCGACCGGCCACGGTATGCTCGGGGTCAGCATGAGTGTGGCCACCGGACAACTGATCGCCGAGCTGATGTGCGGCGACGCGCCGCACATCGATCCGGCTCCCTTCGATCCCGCGCGCTTCGGATGAGCGCCGCCGAACCCCTGGAGTTCGATCTGGTGGTGCTCGGCGGCGGCTCCGGCGGCCTGGCCGGGGCGTTCCGCGCCGCCGCGCACGGCGCCCGCGTGGCGCTGCTGGAGCCTGCCGAACTGGGCGGCACCTGCGTCAACGCCGGCTGCGTGCCCAAGAAGGCGATGTGGCTGGCGGCGCAGCTGGCCTCGCAGATCGGCGCCGCCGCGGAGTTGGGATTCGACGTCCCGGCAGCGCCTGCGTTCGACTGGTGCGAGTTCATCACCGATCGCCAGCGCTACATCGAGGGCATCCACGAAAGCTACCGCAGGCGGCTGGACCAGGCCGGGATCGTCTGGTTGCCCCGGCGCGGCGTGCTGCACGACGCCCGCACCGTGGTGGCCGACGACGGCACCCGACTGCATGCCCGGCACGTGCTGATCGCCACCGGCTCGCATCCGGTCCGGCCGCAGGTGCCGGGCGCGGAGCTGGGCGGGGTGTCGGACGATTTCTTCGCCTGGCGCCGGGCGCCGGAGCGGGTGGCCCTGATCGGTGGCGGCTACATCAGCGTCGAGCTCGCTGGCCTGCTGCAGTCGCTCGGCAGCCGGGTCGACCTGTACGCGCGCGGGCCGCGGCTGCTCAGCCGGTCGGACGGCGAGGTGGTCGCGCAGCTGGAGGAGAACTACCGGCAGCTCGGCATCGGCCTGCATTTCGGCTACCGGCTGCGCGAGGTGGAACGCGGCGGCGACGGCCGCGTGCGCCTGGTCGATGCCGACGGCGAAGCGGGAGAGGCGTTCGACGCGCTGGTGTTCGCCATCGGCCGCAGGGCCAACACTGCCGGCATCGGCCTGGAGCGGGCCGGGGTGGCGACCGACGCCCGCGGCGACATCGAGGTGGACGCGTTCCAGAACACCAGCGCCGCGGGCGTGTACGCGGTCGGCGACGTGGCCGGACGCGAGACCCTGACCCCGGTCGCGATCGCCGCGGCGCGGCGGCTGATGGACCGGGTGTTCGGCGGCCGCGAGGACGCGCGGCTGGACTACGACCTGGTTCCGACGGTGGTGTTCGCGCATCCGCCGATCGGCGGCGTGGGCCTGACCGAGGCGCAGGCCCGCGAGCGCCACGGCGACTCGGTGCGGGTCTATCGCACCAAATTCCGCCCGATGCTCCAGGCCTTGGTGGATACGCCGCTGTGCAGCCTGTTCAAGCTGGTCTGCGTGGGCGAGGAGCAGCGCGTGGTCGGCGTGCACCTGTTCGGTGAGGCCGCCGACGAGATCCTGCAGGGATTCGCGGTGGCGCTGAAACTGGGGGCGACCCTGGCGGACCTGCACGACACCGTGGCGATCCACCCGACCAGCGCCGAGGAGCTGGTGCTGATGGGCTGAGCCGGGCCCGTAGAGTGGAGCTTGCTCCGCCGGGGCAGCCGCAGCCGAGCAAGCTCGGCTCTACGCGTCAACCGTCGCCAATCGGTCCCGCCGCTTCGGTAGCATGTGCGCATGGATATCTACTCCCTGCACCGGGGCACCGCACCGCTGCTGGTCAGCGTTCCGCACGACGGCACCGCTGTCCCCGACGACATCGCCGCGCGCCTGACCGACGGCGCACGCCGGGTGCCCGATACCGACTGGCACGTCGCCAGGCTCTACCGGGTCGCGCGCGAACTCGGCGCCTCGATGCTGGTGCCGCGCCATTCGCGCTACGTGATCGATCTCAACCGCGCCGAGGACGACGTGTCGCTGTATCCCGGGCAGAACACCACCGGTCTGTGCCCGGTGCGGCGCTTCACCGGCGAACCGGTGTACCGCGCGGGCGCCGAACCGACCCCCGACGAGGTGGCTCGGCGCGTGGACGCCTACTGGCGTCCCTACCATCGCGCCCTGCGCGCTGAACTCGACCGGCTGCGCGCCGCGCACGGGCGCGTGGTGCTGTGGGAGGGCCACTCGATCCGAGGCGAGCTGCCGTTCCTGTTCGAGGGCCGGCTGCCGGACCTCAATCTCGGCACCGCCGGCGGCACCAGCTGTACGCCTGCGCTGCAGGCGCGCCTGCGCGAAGTGCTGGCGCGGCAGCGCGACTACGATCATGTGGTCGACGGCCGCTTCCGCGGCGGCTACATCACCCGCCACTACGGCGATCCGGCGAACGGCGTCGAAGCCGTGCAGCTGGAGATCAGCCAGCGCACCTACATGGACGAGGACAGTTTCGAATTCCTGCCCGGGCGCGCCGCCGGGGTACAGGCGGTGATCCGCGATTTGCTGGAGACGGCGCTCGGGTAGGGCGGAGGCGTCAGCGCCGCGCCGAGAATTCGGTCTCGAGGATCCAGCTGCGTCCGCCGTCGTCCGAACGCTCGCCGCGCCAGTGGAATCCGTCGTCGCGTACGTCGTCGAACACCCAGCGGATCGGTTTGCCGTCGGCGTTCGAGCCTTCCTGCACGATCCCGTCGTCCGAGCGCCTGCCGGTCAGGCGGGTGTGGATGCCCGTCACCGGGTTGAACCAGTCCACGGCCCAGGTTCCGCGGCGGGGATCGTAGATCCGCAAGGTGGTGCCGTAGCGGTTTCCCGCCGGCGGGGTCCGGGCGTCGCGGGCGTCGCGGCCCGGGAAGATCCACAGGTCCTGGATCGCCCGGCCCTCGAGCACCCGTGCGAACACGATCTCGCCCTCGAGCGTCCGGGTGGCGCCGTCGGCGAGGTGGTCCGTGACGCGCGCCCGCCAGTGTCCGAGCAGCGGTGCGTACAGATCGTCTTCCGGCGGGATGCGGTCGGCCGGACCCGGAGCGAGCAGCGCTTCGGCGAAGGCGGCGGGATTCTCCGGCCGAGCGGAGGCAGCGGGAAGCGTGGTCGACATCAGGATTCCTGAGAGCAACAGGGCGGTGGGGCGGGCCATACGACGCGGCATTGGCGGTGGATCCGGAGGTTTCGCCGCAGCATGGCGGCGGCCGCGCCTGCGCGCTGTCCGTTTCCTTAGCGTCCGCCGCGGACCGGGCGCACCATCGTGGCGCGCAGTGCGGCCCGTGCCGCCGACGGCGTCAGTCCGTAGGCGCGCCGGAAGGCGGCGGTGAACTGGCTGTGGCCGGAAAACCCGTGCGCCAGCGCCAGCGCGGCCAGGTCGTCCGCCCGCGGCAGCTGTTCCAGCGCGCGGGCCAGCCGCAGATGGGTCTGGTAGCGGTAGAGCGGTATCCCCTCGACCTGGCCGAAGCACTGTGTCAGGTACACCGGCGATGCCCCGACCTCGGTGGCCAGGTCGCCCAGGGTCCAGCGGCGCCCCGGATCCTCCTGCAGCAGCAGCCTGGTCCGCTCGATCAGGCGCTGCCGGCCGGGCCCCGTGCGCCGCCGTCCGGGCGCCGCCTCCGGCCGCAGGATCCGCCTGGCGAGCGCCAGCGCCAGTTCCTCGGCCCGCAGCGGATCGGCCGGCGACCCGCTCGCACGCAGGCGGGCCGCGAGCCACTGCGAGCGCGCGTCGACCGGCCATGCCGGGCGCAGCAGCCGGTCGCCCTGCGCGGCTCCGCCCGCGCCATCGCCCGCGATTTCCCGCAGGCGCCCGGGTGCGAAACGGATCGACAGGCAGCTGTCGCCGTGCTCGGCGGGGTGGTCGATCCCGTATTCCTCCCCGGCGTTGAACGCCAGCGCGCGATTCGGGTCCGCCAGCGACGCGCGGCGGCCCGCCCGGTAGAGAAACGTGCCGCGATAGGCGATCACGATGCGCGTGTCCGGGACCCATTCGTCCGCTCCGGCGTGACGGCCGCGGCAGGCGCGACAATGCACGTCGTGCACCTGCACGCTGGTCCCGGAGCAGATGGGGCGCGACCTCAGGGCGGTTGGGGTCGAGGCTGGGGTGGGCCGCATCGCCGACACCCTGCTCACGCCTCTGGCGTCGCCAGGTCGCCCGTGGCTTCGAGCCGCGCCAGGCAGCCCGTTCCGGGGCGGCGATGTTCGGGCCGTCGCCACGGCTTGCGAAAACGACTGGCCATCAGACCTCCAGGGTCGCCAGGTCGCCCTTGGTTTCCAGCCGCGCCAGGCAGCCCGTTCCGCAGCGATGATGCCTGGGCCGTCGCCACGGCTGCCGATAGTGGCTGGCCCATCACACCTCCAGGGTCGCCAGGTCGCCTTTGGTTTCCAGCCGCGCCAGGCAGCCCGTTCCGCAGCGATGATGCCTGGGCCGTCGCCACGGCTGCCGATAGTGACTGGCCCATCACACCTCCAGGGTCGCCAGGTCGCCTTTGGTTTCCAGCCAGACCCTCCGATCCGGCGCCCTTTTGCGCGCCAGCAGCATGTCCATCAGCGAATGGGTCTCGTCGCCATCGACGACCGTCAATTGCACCAGACGGCGCGTGTCCGGATGGATCGCCGACTCGCGCAGCTGCGACGGGTTCATCTCGCCCAGGCCCTTGAAGCGGGTGACGTTGACCGTGCCCTTGAGCTTCTCGCGCTGGATCTTCTCCAGCAGCAGCCGCTTCTCCTCCTCGTCCAGGGCGTAGAACACCTGCTTGCCGACGTCGACGCGGAACAGCGGCGGCATCGCCACGAACACGTGCCCGGCCGCCACCAGCGCCGGGAAGTGGCGCAGGAACAGCGCCGCGAGCAGGGTGGCGATGTGGAGGCCGTCGGAGTCGGCGTCGGCCAGCACGATGATCTTGCCGTAGCGCAGCCCTGAGATGTCGTCCTTGCCGGGGTCGCAGCCGATCGCCACCGCCAGGTCGTGAACCTCCTGCGAGGCGAGCACGCCGCCGGAGGCGACTTCCCAGGTATTGAGGATCTTGCCGCGCAGCGGCAGGATCGCCTGGAAGTCCTTGTCGCGCGCCTGCCGCGCCGAGCCGCCGGCGGAGTCGCCCTCGACCAGGAACAGCTCGGTGCGCGAGAGATCCTGGCTGATGCAGTCGGCGAGCTTGCCGGGCAGCGCCGGGCCCTGGGTGACCTTCTTGCGGACGATCTGCTTCTCGGTCTTCAGCCGCGCGCTGGCGCGTTCGATCGCCAGCTGGGCGATGCGCTCGCCGAGCTCGACGTGCTGGTTGAGCCACAGCGAGAACGCGTCGTGCGCTGCGCCCTCGATGAACCCGGCGGCCTGCCGCGAGGACAGCCGCTCCTTGGTCTGGCCGCTGAACTGCGGGTCGGTCATCTTCAGGCTGAGCACGAACGAGACCCGGTCCCAGACGTCCTCCGGCGCCAGCTTCACCCCGCGCGGCAGCAGGCTGCGGAAGTCGCAGAACTCGCGCAGCGCGTCGGTGAAGCCGCTGCGCAGGCCATTGACGTGGGTGCCGTGCTGGGCGGTCGGGATCAGGTTGACGTAGCTCTCCTGGACCAGCTCGCCTTCCGGCACCCAGGCCACCGCCCAGTCCACCGTCTCGGTGTCCTTGGCCAGGGCGCCGACGAACAGCTCCGGCGGCAGCAGCTCGCGCCCGGCCAGCTCGCCGTGCAGGTAGTCGCGCAGGCCGTCCTCGTAGTACCAGCGGTCGCGCTCGCCGCTGGCCTCGTCGTGCAGGTTTACCGTGAGGCCGGGGCAAAGCACCGCCTTGGCGCGCAGCAGGTGGCGCAGCGCCCGCAGCGAGAATTTCGGGCTGTCGAAGTACTTCGGGTCCGGCCAGAACCGCAGCCGGGTGCCGGTGTTGCGCTTGCCGACGCTGCCGACCGCCTCGAGCTTCGAGGCGGCGTCGCCGTTGGCGAAGTCCATCCGGTACTCGCTGCCGTCGCGCTTGATGTGCACCTGCAGGCGGGTGGAGAGGGCGTTGACCACGCTCACCCCGACGCCGTGCAGGCCGCCCGAGAAGGTGTAGTTGCGGTTGTTGAACTTGCCGCCGGCGTGGAGCCGGGTGAGGATCAGCTCGACGCCCGGGATCTTCTCTTCCGGGTGCAGGTCCACCGGCATGCCGCGGCCGTCGTCGGAGACTTCGCAGCTGCCGTCCTTGAACAGGCTGACCTCGATCTCGCGCGCATGCCCGGCCAGGGCCTCGTCGACGGCGTTGTCGACGACCTCCTGCGCCAGGTGGTTGGGCCGGGTGGTGTCGGTGTACATGCCCGGGCGGCGCTTGACCGGGTCCAGCCCGGACAGGACTTCGATGTCGACGGCGTTGTAGCGGGAGTTCATCGGTGGGGCTGCTGCGGGAAGCGCGCCAGAATGGGGCGGGGCGGACACCCGGTCAAGGGACGAACCGGCCGCCGCCGGTGCGGCGGCCGCGGCAGGCCTGCGCAAGCGCGGATTGCGCCCCAGCCGGGCCGCGGCATCGTGCGCGAAGGAAGCGCGCCGGTCCGGATTTCGCGCATGGCTTGCGGCGCTAGCACGGCTGCGACCCTGCCGACAGCTGTGGCCAACCCGAGGTTCCGGCACGGAAAACGCCTTCAAACGTGCGCGTAAGCGCTTAATTCCGTTAAGGGCCCGTTGTTCAGTTGGGAGCGGGGATGGGATGGATACGGTGCGGTTGCCGCGGTCGCAAGCGGCGCCCCCCTCTTGGTTCCACTTTCGTTTCTCTGGAGACACGACGATGACCCACCGCAATCTTCTGTTCACCGCCCTGATCGCCGCTGCCTTCGCCGCCCCGGGCGCGTTCGCCCAGGAAGTCGACGAGCAGGCCGTCCGCGAGGCCGAGCAGGCCGCGCAGCAGGCCGAGCAGGCCGCCGCCGCCGCCGAGGTCGAGGCCGATGCCGCTGCCGCCGCCGAGACCGAGGCCGCTGCCGAGTGGCAGTCCGAGGAAGAGGCCGAGGAGGCCACCGAGGCCGAGGAAGAGGATCCGGCCTGATCCACCGGCCGGCCGGCCCCCGCCGGCCGCCCCTGGACGACGAAACGCCCCGCTCCGGCGGGGCGTTTTCTTGCGGGAGACGCCCCTCCGGGCCGGCGGACCTGCACTTGCCGTAGAATGGGGCTTTCCAGCGACCTGCTGCGCCCATGACCTCCCCGCGTTCCGTCACCCCGCTCGTTTTCGTCACCGGCGGCGTGGTCTCTTCCCTCGGGAAGGGCATCGCCGCCGCCTCGCTCGCCGCCATCCTCGAGGCCCGTGGCCTGCGGGTGACGATGATGAAGCTCGACCCCTACATCAACGTCGACCCTGGCACGATGAGCCCGTTCCAGCACGGCGAGGTCTACGTCACCGACGACGGCGCCGAGACCGATCTCGACCTCGGCCACTACGAGCGCTTCGTCAACGTGCGTCTGTCGGGGAAGAATTCCATCACCACCGGCAAGATCTACGAGAGCGTGATCCGCAAGGAGCGCCGCGGCGACTACCTGGGCGCCACCGTGCAGGTGATCCCGCACATCACCGACGAGATCAAGCGCAGCATCGACGCCGCCACCCAGGGTTACGACGTGGCGTTGGTGGAGATCGGCGGCACCGTCGGCGACATCGAGTCGCTGCCGTTCCTGGAGGCGATCCGCCAGATCCGCACCGACCGCGGCGCCGACAAGGCCATGTTCATGCACCTCACCCTGGTGCCCTGGATCGCCGCCGCCGGCGAGCTCAAGACCAAGCCCACCCAACACTCGGTCAAGGAACTGCGTTCGATCGGCATCCAGCCCGACGTGCTGGTCTGCCGCAGCGAGCAGCCGCTGCCGGACGGCGAGCGGCGCAAGATCGCCTCGTTCACCAACGTGCCGGAGAAGGCGGTGATCTCGGCGGTGGATCTCGACGACATCCACAAGATCCCGATGTGGCTGCACGATCAGGATCTGGACCAGATCGTGGTCGAGCGCCTGTGCCTGGGCGACCGGGCCGCGGAAAAGGCCGACCTGTCGGAATGGCAGGCCGTGGTCGACGCCACCGAGCACCCGATCGACAGCGTCGTCATCGCCGTGGTCGGCAAGTACGTCGACCACAAGGACGCCTACAAGTCGGTCGGAGAGGCGCTCAAGCACGGCGGCATCCGCCAGCGCACCCGGGTAGCGCTGAAGTGGATCGAGTCGCAGGACATCGAGCGCCACGGCGCCGAGCGGATGCTCGCCGGCGTCGACGGCGTGCTGGTGCCCGGCGGCTTCGGCGACCGCGGCTTCGAGGGCAAGGTGCTGGCCTCGAAGCACGCGCGCGAACAGCGCCTGCCGTATTTCGGCATCTGCTACGGCATGCAGGCGGCGGTGGTGGACGTGGCCCGCCATCTGGCCGGGCTGGAGGGCGCGAACAGTACCGAGAACGACCGCCAGACCCCGCATCCGGTGATCGGCCTGATCACCGAGTGGCGTACCCGCACCGGCGAGGTGGAACGCCGCAGCGAGGACAGCGACCTCGGCGGCACCATGCGCCTGGGCCTGCAGGAAGCGCGCCTGAAACCCGGCACCCGGACCCGCGAGCTCTACGGCAGGGACGTGATCGGCGAGCGCCACCGCCACCGCTACGAGTTCAACAACCGCTACCGCACTCAGCTGGAGGACGCCGGGCTGGTGATCGCCGCCAAGTCGATGGACGACCTGCTGGTGGAGATGATCGAGCTGCAGGACCATCCCTGGTTCATCGCCTGCCAGGCGCATCCGGAGTTTCTCTCCACTCCGCGCACCGGCCACCCGCTGTTCGTCGGCTTCGTTCGCGCCGCGCGCGAGCAGCGGGCCGGCGGCAAGTTGCTGAAGGAGGCCAGCGCGTGAACCTCTGCGGCTTCGAGGTCGGCCTGGACCGCCCGTTCTTCCTGATCGCCGGCCCCTGCGTGGTCGAATCCGAACAGCTCCAACTCGACGTCGCCGGTCGGCTGAAGGAGATCACCTCGGCGCTCGGCATCCCTTTCATCTTCAAGTCCAGCTTCGACAAGGCCAACCGCACCTCCGGCAGCAGCTTCCGCGGCCCCGGCATGGAGGAAGGGCTGCGCGTGCTCGGCGAGGTGAAGCGCCAGCTCGGCGTACCGGTGCTGACCGACGTCCACGAGTACACCCCGATGGACGAGGTGGCCAGCGTGGTCGACGTGCTGCAGACGCCAGCTTTCCTGGTGCGCCAGACGGACTTCATCCGCAAGGTGTGCAGCGCCGGCAAGCCGGTCAACATCAAGAAGGGCCAGTTCCTCTCGCCCTGGGACATGAAGCCGGTGGTGGAGAAAGCGAAGTCCACCGGCAACGGCCAGATCATGGTCTGCGAGCGCGGCGCGAGCTTCGGCTACAACAACCTGGTCTCGGACATGCGCAGCCTCGCGGTGATGCGCGAGACCGGCTGCCCGGTGGTCTTCGACGCCACCCATTCGGTGCAGTTGCCGGGCGGCCAGGGCACCTCCAGCGGCGGCCAGCGCGAGTTCGTGCCGGTCCTGGCGCGCGCGGCGGTGGCCGTGGGCATCTCCGGGCTGTTCATGGAGACCCATCCGGAGCCGGAGAAGGCGCTCAGCGACGGCCCCAACGCCTGGCCGCTGCCGAAAATGCGCGCGCTGCTGGAGACGCTGCTGGAGCTCGACCGCGCGACCAAGAAGAACCCGTTTCTCGAATCGACTCTCCTCCAATCCCCTCTCTGAAGCAGGCCCCGAACCCCAGATGAGCAGAATCGCCAAGATCCACGCCCGCGAGATCCTCGACAGCCGCGGCAATCCCACGCTCGAGGCGGAGGTCTCGCTCGAGGACGGCAGCTTCGGCCGCGCCGCCGTGCCCTCGGGCGCCTCCACCGGCGCGCGCGAGGCGGTGGAGCTGCGCGACGGCGACCGCACCCGCTACCTGGGCAAGGGCGTGCAGAAGGCGGTCGCCAACGTCAACGGCGCCATCGCCAGCACGCTCACCGGCTTCGACGCGGCCGACCAGGCCGCGCTCGACCGGCGCCTGATCGATCTGGACGGCACCGAGAACAAGGGCCGCCTCGGCGCCAACGCGCTGCTCGCCGTGTCCCTGGCCAATGCCCATGCGCTCGCCGCCTCGCGCAAGCTGCCGCTGTGGAAGTCGCTCGCCGGCGACCGCGCCCCGGTGCTGCCCGTTCCGATGATGAACATCATCAATGGCGGCGCGCACGCCGACAACAACGTCGACTTCCAGGAGTTCATGGTGCTGCCGGTCGGCTTCGACTCGTTCTCCGAGTCGCTGCGCGCCGGCACCGAGATCTTCCATGCGCTCAAGGCGGTGCTGAAGGGTCATGGCCTGTCGACCGCGGTCGGCGACGAGGGCGGCTTCGCGCCGGACTTCCGCAGCAACGTCGAGGCGCTCGACACCATCCTCGAGGCGATCGGCAAGGCCGGCTACAGCGCCGGCGAGGACGTGCTGCTGGGACTGGACGTGGCCTCCAGCGAGTTCCACGACAACGGCAAGTACCACCTGGTCGGCGAAGGCCGGCGCCTGACCGGCGAACAGTTCGTCGACTTCCTGGCCGACTGGTGCGCGCAGTACCCGATCGTCAGCGTCGAGGACGGCATGGCCGAGGACGACTGGGACGGCTGGAAGCTGCTGACCGAGCGCATCGGAGACAAGGTGCAGCTGGTCGGCGACGACCTGTTCGTGACCAATCCGAAGATCTTCGGCCAGGGCATCGAGACCGGGACCGCCAACGCGATCCTGATCAAGGTCAACCAGATCGGCACCCTGACCGAGACCCTGGAGGCGATCGCCATGGCCGATGCGGCGAAGTACGCCGCCGTGGTCTCGCACCGTTCCGGGGAGACCGAGGACACCACCATCGCCGATATCGCCGTGGCGACCACCGCGACCCAGATCAAGACCGGCTCGCTGTGCCGCAGCGACCGCGTGGCCAAGTACAACCAGCTGCTGCGGATCGAGGAATCGCTGGGCGCCGGCGCGCGCTACGCAGGCCGCGCCGCGTTCGTCTCGTTGGGCCGGTAGCGGAGCGCGGCAGCGATGCGCGGGCTGCGGATCGTGCTGGTGCTGCTCGCGCTGCTGCTGGTCTGGCTGCAGTACCGCCTGTGGTTCGGCACGGGCGGCGCCGGCGACGTCGCCCGGCTGCAGGGCCAGGTGGCGCAGCAGGCGCACCAGAACGAGGGCCTGCGCGAACGCAATGCCGCGCTGGCGGCGGAGGTCGCGGACCTGAAATCGCCCACCGGCGAGGCCGCGGTCGAGGAGCGCGCGCGGAGCGAACTGGGGATGATCCGTCCGGGCGAGGTCTTCTACCGCGTGGTCGAGAGCCCGGCCGCCGCGCCCCTGCCCGAGCCGCCGGACAGCGGCGCCGGGTCCTCGCCATGAGCCCTGATCGGGTCCGGGGCGGGCTCTGGGCGGTGGTGCCGGCCGCCGGCCGCGGCGTGCGCTTCGGCGGCGACCTGCCCAAGCAGTACCTGCCGGTGGCGGGCGAGCCGCTGCTCGCGCATACGTTGCGCGCACTGTTCGCCCATCCGGGTATCGAGGGGGCGGTGGTGGCGATCGCGCCGGACGATCGGCACTGGCCCGGCTGGACCGCGTTCGAGGGCAGGCCGGTGCTGGCCTGCAGCGGCGGCGCGACGCGCGCGGCGTCGGTGCTGACCGCGCTGGCGGCGCTGCCGCCGCAGGTGCGCGCGGACGACTTCGTGCTCGTGCACGACGCGGCGCGTCCCAACGTGCGGCCGGCGGACCTGGCCGCGCTGCTCGAGCGCGGGCGCCAGGATCCGGTCGGCGCGATCCTGGCCGCGCCGGTGCGCGATACCCTCAAGCGCGGCGGCGACGACGGCGGCATCGACGGCACGGAGCCGCGCGAGCGGCTGTGGCGCGCGCTCACCCCGCAGCTGTTCCGGCGGCTGCAGCTCGAGCGTGCGCTGGCCGCCGCCGGCGATGCCGGCGCGGAAGTGACCGACGAGGCGATGGCGATGGAGCGCCAGGGCCTGCGCCCGCTGCTGGTCGAGGGCGCCGAGGACAACCTCAAGGTGACCACCGCCGCCGATCTGGCGCTGTTCGAGTTCCTGCTGGGAAGGCGGGGTATCGGGAATGGAGAATCGGGAACGGGAAATGCGCGAGCGCGCGCGGACGGAGAGGCATGACCATCCGGATCGGCCACGGCTACGACGTCCACGCCTTCGGCGAAGGCGACCACGTCATGATCGGTGGCGTGCGGATCGCCCATGAACGCGGCGTGGTGGCGCACAGCGACGGCGACGTCGCGATCCACGCGCTCTGCGACGCGATGCTGGGGGCGCTGGCGCTGGGCGAC
The DNA here is from genome assembly GCF_013425525.1 of Luteimonas salinisoli. Classification (GTDB taxonomy): domain Bacteria; phylum Pseudomonadota; class Gammaproteobacteria; order Xanthomonadales; family Xanthomonadaceae; genus Luteimonas; species Luteimonas salinisoli. The sequence continues at coordinate 32,608 of NZ_JACCKA010000006.1, forward strand.
ATCGGCGTGCATTTCCCGCCGTCGGATCCGCAATGGAAGGGCGCCGACAGCCGCGCGCTGCTGCGCCATTGCGGTGCGCTGGCAGCGGCGCGCGGCTGGCGCCTGGGCAATGCCGACATCACGGTGATCTGCGAGCGGCCGAAGATCGGTCCCCATGCCGCGGCGATGCGCGAACGGCTGGCCGCCGATCTCGGCGTCGCCATCGATGCGGTCAGCGTCAAGGCCACCACCAGCGAGCGTCTCGGCTTCACCGGGCGTGGCGAGGGGATCGCGGCGCAGGCGGTGTGCCTGCTGGTCGGCGAATGAGCGGCGCCGCGGGCGACGGCTCCGGCGAGGCGCTGCCGGCCGCCTGGGGCGAGGCGGTGCTGGCCGCGACGATCCGCAGTGCGGCGGAGGATTTCCGGGTCGAGGAGCTGGACGGGTTCGAGGCCAGCGGCAGCGGCGAGCACCTGCTGCTGACGGTCGAGAAGCGCGGCATGAACACCGCCTTCGCCGCCGCGCGGATCGCTGCCTGGGCGGGCGTGCCGGTGGCGGCGATCGGCTATGCCGGGCTCAAGGATCGCCACGCCGTGGCCCGCCAGCGCTTCAGCGTGCACCTGCCGGGACGCGACGCCCCGCCGCTGGAGGCCCTGCAGTGCGGGGAGGCGGGGCCGGGTCGTCAGGAACAGTCGCTGCACGTGCTGCACCAGGCCCGGCACGCGCGCAAGCTTCCGCGCGGTGCGCTGGCCGGCAACCGTTTCGTGCTGACGCTGCGCGAGGTGCGGGGCGATCCCGCGGCGATCGACGCACGGCTGCAGGCGATCGCCGCGGCCGGCGTGCCGAACTATTTCGGCGAGCAGCGTTTCGGCCGCGGCGGCGGCAACGTCGCCGCCGCCCTGGCGATGTTCGCCGGCGCCCGGGTGCGGCGCGATCAGCGCACGCACCTGCTGTCGGCGGCGCGTTCCGAGCTGTTCAACCGGGTGCTGGCGGCCCGCGTCCGCGACGGCTCGTGGAACAGGGGCCTGGAGGGCGAGGTCTGGATCCTCGACGGCAGCCGCAGCGTGTTCGGCCCGGAGCCGTGGAGCGCGGCGCTGGCGCAGCGGCTGGGCGATTGCGATATCCACCCCAGCGCGCCGCTTTGGGGCGCCGGCGAGCTGCGCAGCCGCGGCGGAGCGCTGGCGCTGGAAACGGCGGCGCTCGCCGACGGCGATGCGGCCGCGCTCAAGCGCGGGCTCGAGTCCGCCGGCCTGCGCCAGGAGCGTCGCGCCACCCGTCTCCGGCCCGCCGCCATGGCCTGGGAGCGGGAGGGCGCTGATACCTTGCACCTCGCCTTCGAACTGCCTGCCGGCGCGTACGCCACCGCGGTGCTGGCGGAGCTGGGAGCCATGCGCAACGCCGCCGGTTGATCGCCGGCGTAGCGCGCCGCGGGCGGGCCCGGTCGTGGCGGTGCCGGCGCGCGCGCCCGTGCCCCGGGGGCGTCAGCGCGCCCTGAGCAGCACCAGCACCGCGCCGGTCCCGCCCTGGGCGGCTGGTGCCGAGTGGAACGCCAGCACGTCCGCACGCTGGCGCAGCAGCCGGTCGACCAGGTTCTTCAGCGCCGGCGCGCCATCGGCGTGCAGGCCCTTGCCGTGGACGATCCGAACGCAGCCGTACCCCGAGGCGCGCGCCTCGGCGATGAAGCGGCGCAGCCAGGTTTCGGCCTGCGCCGCATCGGCATGGTGCAGGTCCAGCTCGTCCTGCACCGCATAGTGGCCACGGGCGAGCCTGCGAAGCAGGCGCGGCGAGACCTCGTCGCGGCGATAGCGCAGGCTGTCCGCGGCCTCCAGCGGGCCTTCCTCGAGCAGGCGATGGAACTCCCCTAGCGCCTGGCGCTCGTCGCGTTCGGCCATGCGCGGCCGCGGCTCGGGTCGCGGCCGGGAAACGGGGGCGGGCGCCGCCGGCAGTTCGCGGACGGCGCCGATCGCTTCACGGAACAGCGCGGACTCGTCGTCCGGCGGCCGGGGAACCTTGCGGCTGGTCATGGACACAGCATACAAAACAACCGGCGCCCTCCCTGGCGCGGCGATCGCCGAACGGTCGTTCCCGACGGTGCGATGCCCGGCCCGGTCCATGGGCCGCGGCGCCGATCCGTGCGCCTCAGGCATCGCACGGCCAGTGGACCACATCGGCAAGGCAGGCGACCCCGGACCCTGTCATTTTCGACAGGTACGATTGCCAACGCCGCTCCCGGCGCGGGTGCGGCCGGGACCCTAGACGGCGACCAGGCCGAGCGCGACGGCGCGCGCGCATGCGGCCCGCCGGCCCGGGACGCCCAGTTTCCGGCACGCCCCCTGGACGTGGAAATTGACGGTCCGTTCGCTGATCCCGAGGATCAGCGAGATCTCCCACGAGGTCTTGCCGATCGCGGCCCAGCGCAGGACCTCGCGTTCGCGCCGGGTGAGCGCGGGGCAGGGGCCCGGCCTGCGCAGCACGCGGTCCACGGAGACCTGCAGTGCGCTCACGAAGTGCACCGAGGGACCGACCAGGGCGTCGAACTCGCGCAGGTCCAGGGTGTGGCCGGTGGAAAACGTCATGAAGGCCCAGTCGGCGCCGCGGATGAAGCCGGGAATGGTGATGCCGGCGCTGATCCCGAAGTCGCCGGCCACCCGGACCTGCTGTTTCGCGCGCCCGACCAGGTCCCGCGGCGGCGCGTAGGCGAACTGCCCGCGACGGTTCCAGGACGTTGCCGGCAACCCGCGGCGCGCATGGCCGACGCGGGCGTCGCGGGCCGCGACCTGCGGGTCGGCCAGCGCGGCGTAGCTGTTGCCCCATTCGTTGCGATAGTCGTGGAAGGCGTGGTAGGCGTGCTCGCCCGGCGCCTGCTCGTCGCACCACTTGACGGCATAGCCGTGATGGTCGAATCCCATCCTGCGGGCGAATTCCGCCGTTTCCAGCTGCAGTTCCTGCAGCGTGCTGGCCGACAGCACGCGTCGGACATGGTCCCAGTCGTACACAGGGGGACTCCGGTGCGATGGCTCCCGGATTCTACCGCCTCGCGCCGTTGCCGCGCAGGCCGGGCGGCCGGCGCTTCGGCTATGATGGTCGCATTTCGCGACTCCTTTTCCATGCGCATACTGGTCAGCAACGACGACGGCGTGGACGCGCCCGGCATCCGGATCCTCGCCGAGGGCCTGCGCGGGGCCGGCCACGAGGTGTTGGTCGTCGCTCCCGACCGCGACCGCTCCGGCGCGAGCAACTCGCTGACCCTGGACATGCCGCTGCGCGTGGTGCAGGTGGACGACGCCACCTGGCGCGTGCACGGCACCCCGACCGACTGCGTGCACGTGGCGATCACCGGGATGCTCGAGGCCGAGCCGGACATCGTCGTCTCGGGGATCAACAACACCGCCAATCTCGGCGACGACGTCATCTATTCCGGCACCGTGGCCGCGGCCATGGAGGGCAGGTTCCTCGGCCTGCCCGCGGTGGCGATGTCGCTGGTCACCACCGCGCACGTCGGCCGCCACTACGAGACCGCCGCGCGCGCGGCGGTGGAGATCGTGGAGCGGCTGAAGGCGGATCCGCTGCCCGCCGATACCATCCTCAACGTCAACGTTCCCGACCTGCCGTGGGAGGAGATCGCCGGCTTCGAGGTGGCGCGGCTGGGCAACCGCCACCGCGCCGAGCCCTGCGTGCCGCTGGAGGATCCGCGCGGGCGCACCTGGTGGTGGATCGGCCCGGCAGGTCCGGAGCAGGACGCCGGCCCCGGCACCGACTTCAACGCGGTCCGCCGCGGCCAGATCGCGATCACCCCGATCCAGGTCGACCTCACCCGCTACCAGGCGCTCGAGCAGGTCGCCAGCTGGGTCGGCGGCCTGGCGGCGGAACTGCGGGAGGCGCGGGCATGACGCCGCGGCTGCGGCTGCAGCCCGAAGCCATCGGCGTCGGCATGACCTCGCAGCGGGTCCGCGACCGCCTGATCGAGCGCCTGCGCGGCCACGGCATCGCCGACGAGCGGGTGCTCAACGCCATCCGTACGGTGCCGCGCCACCTGTTCGTCGACGAGGCGCTGGCCACCCGCGCCTACGAGGACAGCGCACTGCCGATCGGCCATGGCCAGACCATCTCCCAGCCCTGGGTGGTGGCGAAGATGACCGAGACCCTGCTCGCCGGACTGCAGCCGCGGCAGGCCGGCGAGGCGCCGCCGAAGGTGCTGGAGATCGGCACCGGCTCGGGCTACCAGGCCGCCATCCTCGCCGCCCTGGGTCTGGAGGTGCATACGGTCGAGCGCATCGGCGAACTGCTGCGGGTCGCGCGCAAGCGCTTCCGCGCGCTCGGGCTGCGGGTCCGCAGCAAGCACGACGACGGCCGCATCGGCTGGCCCGAGAACGGTCCGTTCGACGCCATCATCGTCACCGCGGCGGCGCCCGCGCTGGTCGATGCCCTGACCGACCAGCTCGCCGCCGGCGGGGTGCTGGTCGCGCCGGTCGGCGGCGGCGGCGGCCAGATGCTGGTACGTCTGCGCAAGGCCGCCGACGGAAGCATCGAGCGCACCGAGCTGGCGCCGGTGGTATTCGTGCCGCTGCTCTCGGGACTGATCGACTGATGCGGCCGTTCTCGGCGATCTACGAGCGCTGCCTGCTCTGGGCGCGCCACCGCCACGCACCGCGCTACCTCGCCGCACTGAGCGCTGCCGAGTCGGTGGTGTTCCCGGTGCCGCCGGACGTGATGCTGGCGCCGATGGCGCTGGCGCAGCCGCGCGCGTGGTGGCGCCTGGCGCTGCTGTGCACGGTGGCATCGGTGGTCGGCGGCCTGCTCGGCTACGCGCTCGGCCACTACGCGCTGGAGGCGATCTGGCCCTGGATGCAGACGGTGGGCTGGGACGAGCCTTTCGGCCGGGTGCAGCGGATGTTCGTGCGCTACGGCTTCTGGTTCGTTTTCCTGGCCGCGTTCACGCCGATCCCGTACAAGGTGTTCACCATCGCCTCGGGCGCCACCGGGGTGGGCGTGCTGCCGTTCGTACTGGGTTCCTTCATCGGCCGTGGTGCACGCTTCTTCCTGGTCGCGGGCCTGATCGCCTGGGGCGGCGAGAGCCTCGAGCGCGTGCTGCGCCGCTACGTCGAGTACCTGGGGTGGGCGATGGCGGTGCTGGTGATCGTCGGTCTGCTGTGGTGGGAGTTTCGCGCATGAGGATGGCAATCGTATTGGTGGCGGCGGTGATGCTGGCCGCCTGCGGCAGCAGCCGCGTGGTGCGCGAGGCGGGCCCGCCCCGGGCGGGCGCCTCCACGCCGCGGCCGGGGCAGGCCGTCACGGTGCAGCGCGGCGACACCGTGTACCGCCTCGCCGTGAACCACGGCATCAGCCCGCTGGACCTGGCGATGTGGAACGGCATCTCCCCGCCCTACACGATCTATCCGGGGCAGCGCCTGCGGCTGTATC
>NZ_JACCKA010000033.1 GCF_013425525.1 Luteimonas salinisoli
CTGGATGCACGGCATCGCGAATTCGAGGACAGCGCCGGGCTGCTGCTGGCCGACGAGGCGGGTCTCGGCCCGCTGCAGCGGCTGCAGCAGGCGCGCCTGCGCCGGCGCGTGGCCGATGCGCCGGCGCCGGATCTGGGGCCACCCTGGTCGCGCCGCCGCAACCTGCTGGCGTGGCTGCTGGCGCTGCCGCTGGCGGCGACGGTGCTGCTGTGGCCGGCGGGAGAACGCGAGCGCGCATCGGCGGCGGACGTGGCCGCGCCGGGTAGCGCCGGCAGCCGGTCGCCGGCGCTGGTCGCGCACGGCCTGCGCGTCGAGCCGCCGGCCTACACGGGCCTGGCGGCGAGCGAACTGGACGGCCTGGAAGCGAAGGCCCCGGCCGGCTCGCGGCTGCGCTGGACGCTGCGCTTCGCGCCACAGCCGGAAGCCGCCGCGCTGGTATTCCACGACGGCACGCGCCTGCCGTTGGCGCGCGACGGCGACGACTGGCACGCCACGTACGTGCTCGAACGCGCAACGCTGTACCGGGTGGTGGCGGAGGGCGCGCCAGCGCGCCCGCCGCCGCCGCTGCAGCGCCTGGACGCGATTCCCGACCGCGCCCCCCGGGTGCGGGTGCTGGCCCCGGAGCGCACGCTGACCGAGATGCAGCCCGGACAGCGCAGCTGGGCGCTGGCGTTCGAGGCCAGCGACGATTACGGCGTGGCCGCCGAGGCCCGGCTGCGCCTGACCCTGGCCCGCGGCACCGGCGAGAACATCAGCTTCGACGAGCGCAGCCAGGTGCTGCGCGGTCGCGGCGACGCCGGGCGGCGGCGTTTCGAGACGCAGCTGGCGCTGTCGGAACTGGCGCTGGCGCCCGGCGAGGACCTGGTGGTGCAGCTGGAGGTGCGCGACAACCGCGCGCCGGGCCCGCAGACCGCGCGCAGCCCCAGCCTGATCCTGCGGCGCCCGGCCGAACCGGTGCTCGACGCCGTCGGGCTGGAGGGGCTGGCGCGCAAGGTGCTGCCGGCGTATTTCCGCAGCCAGCGCCAGATCATCATCGATGCCGAGGCGCTGATCGCGCAGCGGCCGCGGCTGGACGAGGAGCGGTTCCTGGCGCGCTCGGACGGGATCGGCGTGGACCAGCGCCTGCTGCGGCTGCGCTACGGGCAGTTCCTGGGCGAGGAGTCCGAGGGCGGGCCGCGGCCGCTGCCGACCGCAGACGCCGACGATCACGCGTCGCCGTCCCCCGGACCGGTGCTGCCGATCGACGACCGCGACCAGGAGCCGCCGGCTGTCGCGGACGAGGCCGGTCACAGGGGCGAGGTGCGCGATCACGGGCACGACGATGAGCACGACCACGACCATGAGGATCACGACGACGCCGATGCCGGCACGGCCCACGCGCCGCCCGCAGCGGCGGCGCCGCAGCCCGCGGACCCGCACCACCACGACCACGCCGATCCGGAGGCGGGCGACCTGGCGTTCGGCCGCGAGAGCGACGTGCTCGAAGCGTTCGGCCATACTCACGACCTGCCGGAAGCGGCCACGCTGCTCGACCCGCAGACCCGCGAGACGCTGCGCGGCGCGCTGCGTGAGATGTGGCAGTCCGAGCTGCACCTGCGCCAGGGCGCGCCCGCCGAAGCGCTGCCCTACGCCCATCGCGCGCTGGAGCTGATCAAGCAGGTGCAGCAGGCCGACCGAATCTATCTGGCGCGGGTCGGCCCCGAGCTGCCGGCGATCGATCCCTCCCGCCGCCTCGGCGGCAAGCGCGACGGCATCGCCGGCCGCGCGCTGCCGGCCGCCGCCGCGGAACGCGACGACGACGTCCCGGCGCGCCTCTGGCAGGCGCTCGGCGATGGCGCCGGCGCCGCCGGGCAGGACGCCGACCTCGAGGCGCTCGAGGCCTGGCTGCGCGGCAACGAGGCGCGGCTGGAGGATCCGCTGGCGCTGGTGGCGGCGATCGATGCGCTGCGCAACGCGCCGGACTGCGCGGACTGCCGCCGCGCGCTGCGGGCACTGCTGTGGACCGCGCTGGCGCCGCCGCCGGCCGCGGTGCCGCGGCGCGACGCCGAAACGGACCGCGAGCGGCGCTATCTCGACGCGCTGGGCGGGGAGCAGGAGCGATGACCCCGCAGGCGCTGCTCGCCGGAATCCTCGCGCTGTCCGTGGCGCTGGCCTGCGCGCGGCTGCTGCTGTGGCAGCGGCGCGCGCCGCCGGCCGCACGGGCGCGGGCGTGGCGGCTGGCGCTGCTGCTGGCGCTGCAGCCGTTGGCGGCATGGCTGCTGTACCGCACGCTGCTGCCGCCGGAACTGCCGACCCGCGCCGGTACCATGACCGTGCTCACCGCCGGGGCCACGCGCGTGC
>NZ_JACCKA010000034.1 GCF_013425525.1 Luteimonas salinisoli
GCCCCGCCGCGGTCGCGGCCCCGCCCCCGCGCGCGGCGACCGCATCGCACCAGGAGCCTGCACCCAAGGCCCGGCGCGCACCGACCAAGGCCGCCGTGGCGCTGGCCACCACCGCCGACGACGACTGGACCGAGTTCTAGTCCGGCGTCCCGCGCGTGCGCGGCCGTCCCGAGCGCCGCGAAAGCGGACCGGCCGGGTTCCGACGCGGGGACGCCTCAAGAGCCGGACGCGGTTGCCGATAGGGATGTGAATCCTCGTGCCCGCCACCAGAGCCAAGACATGCCAGGTATCAGCGAGTCACCATCCCCCTGCATCGAGGCCAGCGGCGGCGCCGACCCCGACGAGCGCTTCGCACTCAGCGATCCGCTGCGGGTACGCCAGGTGCTGCAGTCGCTGATCGACGGGCGCGCCCTGATCACCGCGCACGTTCCTGGCAGGAGCCACGCCGTCCCGACCGCGATCATCGAACTCGATGCCGATGCCGGTCGCCTGATGCTAGACGGCAGTGCCCAGGCCGCGGTGAACCGCAGCATCCGCGAGGCGCCGCACCTCGGATGCACCGGCCAGATCGACCGGGTCGGCGTGCGCTTCCGCCTGTCCGGCCAGCAGCAGGTCGAGATCGACGGTCGCGTCGCGTTCAGCACCCCGATGCCCGCGACCGTGGTCTACCTGCAGCGCCGGGAACTGTTCCGGCTCGAAGCGCCCGCCGCCGATCCGCCCAACTGCCTGATCCGCCACGAGGGCGGCCAGGGCCGCGCGCGGGAAGTCGAGTACCGGGTCAGCGACATCTCGGTGGGCGGCCTCGCCATCGCGGTGGCCGGCGGGGCGTTCGCCTTCGAGCTGCGCCAGCGCCATCGCGACTGCGAGCTGCGGCTGCCCGGGATGGCGACGATGGCGGTGCAGACGGAAGTCAGGAGCGTCTCCACCCAGACCCAGGCCAACGGCATCGAGACGCGGCGGGTGGGAATGGCGTTCACCATCCTGCCCCGCGGCGCCGACGTCGCCATCCAGCGCTACATCCTGCAGGTCGAGCGCCAGCGAATCGCGCGGCGCAACGGACTGCTGTGAGCGCTCCCTCCGGGCGGCGCGTCCCGATGGCCGACACCGCGGGAACCGATCCTAAAGTTGTGAACACGCCGGCCGATCTAGCAAGCACGGCACCCATCCGACCATTGCGGCGGCCCGTTCCGGCCGAGGAGACACGATGAACGAGAACAAGAGCGGTACGCCCGATGCCTTCGCCGGCGAGTTCCTCAGTTTCACCCTCGGCGACGAGCACTACGGCGTGGACATCCTCAAGGTCCAGGAGATCCGCGGATACGACTCCGTCACCCGCGTGCCCGACGCTCCCGACTACATCAAGGGCGTGATCAACCTGCGCGGCACGATCGTGCCGGTGATCGACCTGCGGCTGAAGCTCCACCTGGCCGAGGCGCGCTACGACAGCTTCACCGTGATGATCGTGCTCAACGTCGAGGAGCGCGTGGTCGGCATCGTCGTCGACGGCGTGTCCGACGTGATCCCGCTCTCGCACGAGCAGATCCGGCCGACCCCGGAATTCGGCGCCTCGGTGGACACCCGCTTCATCTCCGGCATCGGCACCGTCGACGAGCGGATGCTGATCCTGCTCGACATCGAGAGGCTCCTCGACAGCGCCGACCTGGTCGCCGAGGAACTCGAGGCCGCGGCCTGACCCAGGCGCCGCCGCGAGCCCGCGCGCGCCATCACCGAGATCCAATCCGGACGGACCCGCAGCCGCGGCCGTCTCCAACAATCAATCCACGGAGAACCCCGATGAACACCCCCGCGACCCTGCTGCTGGCATCCACCCTGGCGCTCGCCGCCTACGCCGCCCCGGGCAAGCTTGCAGCCCAGGAGATGATCCCGGCCGACCAGGCCACGCGTTTCATCGGCAGGACCGGCATGGTCTGCGGCAAGGTCGAGAAGACCCGCTACGCCCAGAACTCGGAGGGCGAGCCGACCTTCCTGTACATGGGCGGGGCGTTCCCGCGCCACACCTTCTCCGCGCGCATCCCCGGCGACCAGCGCGGCAGCTTCCGCCCCACGCCCGAGGAGCTCGAGGGCCGCGACGTCTGCGTGATCGGCGCCATCAAGCGCGACAGCAGCCGCGCCGAGATCAGCATCACCTCGCCATCGGACATCAAGCTGGCAACGATCAACTGAAGCCGCCGCCACTGCCCGTCGCCGGCCCGGGTCACGGGCCGGCAGCCGAAGGGATACACCGCGAAAGGACCGAACGCGAATGAACTGGATCGATAATCTCCGACTCGCCCCGAAGCTGATGCTCGCCTTCGGCGTGCTGATCGCGCTGATGCTGGGACAGGGAATCGCCGCCTACTCGGGCATGAACTCGCTGCAGGGCGAAACCGACCGTCTCGCAGGCCAGACCCTGCGCAGCGTGGCCACGGCCGCCGAGCTGCGCGCCCTGCTCGGCGAGTTCCGCAATACCTCCTACCGCGGCCTGCTGCGCGCCAGCGATGCGGTCAAACAGGACGCGCGCACGCGGGCGGCCGCGCTCCAGGCGGAGATCGCCGAGACCTCGGCCGCCTACGCGGCGCTCGACAGCGGCCCGGAAGCCGCCCAGGCGCTGGAGCGGTTCGACGCCGGCTGGGCGGCGGCGCTGGAATCGTACGGCTCGGTCGACGAGATGGTCGACCTCGACCTGCCCGAGGACGCCGTGGACACCTTCCTCGGCGAGACCTTCGAGGCCCACAACGAGGCCACCGCCGCGGTCAGCGCGCTGATCGCGATCAGCGACGCCCAGGCGGCCGCGGCCACGCGCGGCGCGCAGGCCACCTACCGGGCGTCGATGATCGTGATCCTGGTGATGCTGGCGGCGGGGATCGCCGGCGGCGCCGCGATCGCCTGGCTCTTCGCCAGAGCGCTGGCGGGGTCCGTGCGCGGGGCGGTCGCGGTGGCCAACGACGTCGCCGCCGGCAAGCTCGACAGCCGGATCGACAGCGGTCGCGGCGACGAGATCGGCGACCTGCTCAAGGCCATGCAGCGGATGCAGCACGACCTGCGCGAGCGCACCGAGCGCGACCAGGCCGTGGCCAGCGAGAACCTGCGCATCCGCACCGCGCTGGAAGCGTCCTCGACGGGGTTGTTCATCACCGACCCGGAACTCAACATCGTCTACACCAACCCCGCGCTGCGTACGATGCTGGACAGCTATTCCGACGACATCGTGGCGGCGCTGCCGGCGATCGATCCGTCGCAGCCGCTGGTGGGCCAGCCGGTCGCCGTGCTCGAGCACGGCGGCGTGGCCGACGCGCAGTTCGTCGCCCGGCTCGAGCGCGACGGCAGCGCCCATCGCGAGATGCGCTACGGCCAGGCGAGCTTCGGCCAGAACGTCTCGGTGATCCGCAACGAGGCGGGCGAGAGCGTCGGCACCGTCTGCGAATGGCGCGACCGCACCGGCGAGGCGCGGGTGGAGCAGGAAGTGGCGCGGATCGTCGCCGCCGCCGCGGCAGGCGACATGTCGCAGCGGATCTCCACGCAGGACAAGTCGGGCTTCTTCCTGCAGCTCGCCGGGCAGCTCAACCAGCTGCTGGACGCCAACGCGGTCAGCCTGGAAGAGGTCTCGCGACTGCTCGCCGGCCTCGCCGAGGGCGACCTGACGGTACGCATGGAGGGCGAGTTCAGCGGCGTGTTCGCGCGGATGCGCGACGACGCCAACGCCACCGTGGCGCAGCTGACCGGAATCATGTCGCGGATCAAGGACGCGTCGCTGGCGATCAACAGCGCGGCCGGCGAGATCAGCGCCGGCAATTCCGACCTCTCGCGCCGCACCGAGCAGCAGGCCGCCAACCTCGAAGAGACCGCCGCCTCGATGGAGGAACTGACCTCCACCGTCAAGCAGAACGCCGAGCACGC
>NZ_JACCKA010000035.1 GCF_013425525.1 Luteimonas salinisoli
CGCCCGCAACCTCGCTTTCATCGGCGCCGGCAACTACGCCGGCCGGGTGCTGATTCCCGCCTTCGCGCGCGCCGGCGCTGGCCTGCACACGGTGGTCTCCAGCGGCGGGGTGAGCGGCGTGCACTTCGGTCGCAAGTTCGGCTTCCGTCACGCCGGCACCGACGCCGACGCCGCGATCGACGAGCGCACCGTCGACGCGGTGGTGGTCGCCACCCGCCACGACAGCCATGCGCGCCTGACGCGCGCCGCGCTGGAACGGGGCAAGCATGTGTTCGTGGAGAAGCCGCTGTGCCTGACCCTGGAGGAACTGCGGGGGATCGAGGTCGCCTACCGGGACCGCGAACGCCGCGGCGAGGCGCCGGTGCTGATGGTCGGGTTCAACCGGCGCTTCGCGCCGCACGTGCGCCGGATCCGGGCGCTGCTGGCCCCGGTGAAGGAACCCAGGACCTTCATCATGACCGTCAACGCCGGCGCGATCCCCGCCGACCACTGGACCCAGGACCCGGCGGCCGGCGGCGGCCGGCTGGTCGGCGAGGCCTGCCACTTCGTCGACCTGCTGCGCCACCTGGCCGACGCGCCGATCGTCGATCATCAACTCACCGCGGTCGGCAACGTGCCGGGAGTGGGCATCCGCAGCGACCGGGTCAGCTTCACCCTGCGCTTCGCCGACGGCTCGTTCGGCACCGTCCACTACCTCGCCAACGGCAGCAAGGCCTTCCCCAAGGAGCGGCTGGAGGTGTTCGCCGCCGGGCGGGTGCTGCAGCTGGACAACTTCCGGCGCCTGCGCGGCTACGGCTGGCCGGGGTTCGGCCGGATGAACCTGTGGGCCCAGGACAAGGGCCAGACGGCCTGCGCTGCGGCGTTCGTCGAGGCGATCGCCGGTACCGGCCCCGTGCCGATCCCGGCCGAGGAGGTCTTCGAGGTGGCGCGCGTGGCCATCGAACTCGACGCCAAGGTATGACGATGCGCGTCGTCCGCTGCGTCCGCGCGAGGCCCACGTCTGCCCGGGCGCATCGCGCATGAGTGCGCCGTCGCGGCTGCTGCGGCTGTGGCGCACCGCGCGCCATCTGCGACCGGTGCAGGTCTACGGCCGCGCCTGGCATCGTCTCTACCGGCCGCGGCCGTCGAGCCGCCCGGCGCCGCCGGTGGCGGCGCGGCACGGCGACTGGGAGCGCTGCCCACGCGATGCGTCGATGATCGGCCCGGCGCGGTTCCGGCTGCTCAACGTCGAACGCCCGTTCCCGGCCGGCGGCTGGAACGACGCCGCGCTGCCCAAGCTCTGGCTGTACAACCTGCACTACTTCGACGACCTCAACGCCGATGGCAACGAGCGGCGCGTCGACTGGCATCGCGCGTTGATCGCGCGCTGGATCGCCGACAACCCCCCGGCGGAAGGCAACGGCTGGGAGCCGTACTGCCTGTCGTTGCGCATCGTCAACTGGATCAAGTGGCACGGCACCGGCCGAGCGCTGGACCAGGCCGCGCTGCACAGCCTGGCGATGCAGGCGCGCCAGCTGCGCGCGCGGCTGGAGCGCCACCTGCTGGGCAATCACCTGTGGGCGAACTTCAAGGCGCTGATCTTCGCCGGCGCATTCTTCGAAGGCGACGAGGCCGACCGCTGGCTGGCGCTCGGCCTGCAAGGGCTGCACCGCCAACTGGACGAGCAGATCCTCGACGATGGCGGGCATTTCGAGCGCAGCCCGATGTACCACGGCATCCTGCTCGAGGACCTGGTCGACCTGGTGCAGCTGGCGCAGCGCCATCCCGGGCGGATCCCGGGCGGACACGTCGAGGCCTGGCGCGCCCGCGCGCGGCGGATGCTCGGCTGGCTGGCGGCGATGACCCACCCCGACGGCGGCATCGCGTTCTTCAACGATGCCGCGCACGGCATCGCCGCCGCGCCGGCGGCGCTGATCAACTATGCCGGACGGTTCGGCATCGCCGCGCCGCAGCCCCCCGCCGGCCCGCTGCGCGTGCTGGGCGGATCGGGCTACGTTCGCATGGTCCACGGCGCGGCGGTGGCGATCGCCGATGTCGGCGAGATCGGCCCGCCCTACCTGCCCGGCCATGCCCATGCCGACACCCTCAGCTTCGAGCTGTCGCTCGGCGCCCACCGGGTCCTGGTCAACGCCGGTACCTCGCGCTACGACACCGGCCCGGAGCGGCTGTGGCAGCGCGGCACCGCCGCGCACAACACGGTCGAGATCGACGACACCGACTCATCCGAGGTGTGGAGCAGCTTCCGGGTCGCGCGGCGGGCGATACCGCTGGACGTCGCCTCGGGCATCGACGGCACCGGTGCGGTGTGGCTGCGCGCCGCGCACGACGGCTACCGGCGGCTGCCGGGCCGCCCGCTGCACCGGCGCCGCTGGGACCTGCGCGACGGCGCGCTGCGGGTGACCGACGCGATCGAGGGCGGCTACCGGCGCGCAGTGGCGCGTTTCCGCCTGGCCCCCGAGCTGCGCATGGAGGGCGACACGCTGGTGGTCCCCGACGGCCGCCGCGTGCGCTGGCTCGCCGAAGGGGCGACGGGCGTACGCACGGTCGCCGGCAGCTGGTTCCCGCATTTCGGGGTCGAACGGCCTTGCACGGTGATCGAGGTCGAACTTGCGCCGCCCGCCGCGGCCGTGGTCACCACTTTCTTCTGGAGCCAGTGAGCGGCATGCGCATCCTGTTCCTGTCGGACAATTTTCCTCCCGAGGGCAACGCCCCGGCCACGCGCACCTACGAGCACGCGCTGCGCTGGGTGCGCGCCGGGCACCAGGTGACGGTGATCACATGCGCTCCCAACTTTCCCGAAGGCCGGCTGTTTCCCGGCTATCGCAACGCCTGGCGCGCGGTCGAGCGGCTCGATGGCATCCGCGTGGTGCGGGTGAAGAGCTACATCACCGCCAACGAGGGTTTTCTGCGGCGCACGCTCGACTATCTCAGCTTCATGGCCAGCGGCACGCTCGCCGGGCTGTTCGAGCGCCGGCCGGACGTGGTCGTGGCCACCTCGCCGCAGTTCTTCTGCGCGCTCGGCGGCTGGGCGCTGGCGCGGATGCGCAGGCGGCCGTTCGTGTTCGAGCTGCGCGACCTGTGGCCGGCCTCGATCACCGCGGTCGGGGCGATGCGGCGCAGCGCGGCGATCCGCCTGCTCGAGAGGCTCGAGCGATTCCTCTACCGCCAGGCGGACGCGATCGTCCCGGTCACCCACGCCTTCCGCGACGAGCTGGTCGCGCGCGGCATCGACGCCGGCAAGATCCACGTGGTCCTCAACGGCGTGGACATGGTGCAGTACCGACCGGCCGCCCGCGATCCGGAGCTCGCAGCCGCGCATCGGCTGGAGAACCGCTTCGTGGTCGGATACCTGGGCACCCACGGCATGGCGCACGGGCTGGAGACGGTGGTCGAGGCCGCCGCGCTGCTCGAAGGCGAGCACGACATCGCATTCTTCTTCGCCGGCAGCGGCGCGCAGCGCGCCCGGGTCGAACGCATGGTCGCCGAGCGCGGCCTGTCCAATGTGCGGATGATCCCGCGCCAGCCCAAGGAAATGATGCCCAAGCTGTGGAGCCTGTGCGACCTGTCGCTGATCCCGCTGCGCGACAGCGCGGTGTTCGCCACGGTGATCCCCTCCAAGCTGTTCGAGGCGATGGCGATGGGCGTGCCGGTGCTGATGTCGGTGCCCCGCGGCGAGGCCACCGGCATCGTCGAGGCAACGGGCTGCGGCATGGTCGCGCCCCCGGAGGACCCGCGCGCCATGGCCGACGCGATCCTGCGGCTCGCACGCGACCCGCGGCGGATGGAGGCGATGCGGCGCGCCGGATGCGCCGCCGCGCCGGCCTATTCGCGCGATCGCCAGGCGCAGCTCATGAGCCGGGTCCTCGAACCGCTGGCCGGGCGGGACGGCGGTGGCGTGCGCGATCTCCGATCCGCGCCGGACCGATGAGGGACCGGGTCTGTCACGGTGCGGTTCGCGGCGGGCGCCCGGCGCAGGCATAGTGAGGCGCCCGCCGCCGGTTCCGCGCCACCCGCGATGTCGCTCGCCCAGTTCCTCGCCCCGCTCGCAGCGCCGTTCAACCTCGGTCTCTGCCTGCTCGCCCTGGCCGCGCCGGCGCTGCTGCTGCGCTGGCGGAAGTGCGCAGCGGGGCTCGCGCTGGCGGCGCTGCTCTGGCCGCTATGGTGGTCGCTGCCGCAGGCCGCGAATTGGATCACCGCAACCCTGGAGCGGCGTCACCCGCCCGTGGCCGATGCCGCGCTGCCGCCCGCGGACGCGATCGTGGTGCTGGGCGGCGGCACCGGGCTGGATGCCTGGTTCGACGCCGGCGACCCGCGGGCGGAACGGCTGGCCACCAGCCGCGTGGCGAGGGCAGCGCGGGTCTGGCACCGGGGCGACGCGCCGGTCCTTGTCCTGAGCGGCGGCGCCCGCCGCGCCGACGCGCCGAGCGAGGCGGCGACCATGGCGCAGGCGGTGCGCAAGCTGGGCGTACCCGAAACCGCGCTGGTGCTGGAGGAGGACAGCCGCAGCACGCGCGAGAACGCCCGGCGCAGCGCGCAGCTGCTCCGTGAGCGCGGCGCGCGGCGGGTGCTGCTTGTGACCTCGGCCATGCACATGCCGCGCGCGGCGGCGCAGTTCGAGCGCGCCGGGCTGCAGGTCGCGCCGGTGCCAGCGGACTCCGAAATCGTCTCCGGCAAGGGCGACTGGGGTGCGCGCTGGGTGCCGACGCGCACTGCCCTGCGCCGCAGCGGTCGCGCGCTGAAGGAATACGCGGGACTGTTGGCGATGCGCCTGGAACGATGACGGCACCCGGCGTGCGCCGGGCGCGGGCTTCCTTGCCAACGCGGCGCCTTCACGAGCGTGAACGAAACGTGCACTTTTCGCGTTCCGCAACGGCACTTGCAGATGCAACCACATCGCCGCTGAACGCGGTTGTCCGCAATCTGTGATCTGCTTGGCGATAGCGTCGTTGCGCCGAGGCGGAGTGTCGTAAAAGCTTCACCGCGCTTCGTATACTCGCCGGGCAAGGGGGACCGCTTAGCCCTAGTGACCGTACCGCGAGGAGTCCCATGAACAAGTTGATCGTCGCCCCCATCCTGGCCTTCGGCCTGGCCGCCCCGGCCCTCGCCCAGAGCCAGGCCGCGCCGCAGCCGCAGCCGCAGCCGCAGCAGGTTCCGCAGGCGCAGGCGCAGGCAGCCCCGGCTGCCGCACCCGCACCGGCGTCCATCCCCGGCGCAGCCGTGGCTGGCGCGCAGTCGCAGGGCGCGCTCGCCCCCGCCCATACCGGCAGCGGCGTTGCCGCGACGATCGCCGGCGCGGTCGGCGACAGCAACCGCGGCAACGACGGGACCGGCGGAACCGGTGGCACCGGCGGTACCGGCGGCACCGGCGGAACCACCGGTACGCGCTAGCGCGGCGTCCGCACACGGCCGAACCGGCTGGTCCGCCGGCCGCATCGGCACAAGCCATCCATCTCCTTCCGGCCGCCGGCCGGGGCGGTGTCCAGCCGTCCCGGTCCACGGGTCGTCCATGCGCATGACAGGGGGCGCTGGGCGGCCGGGCTTCGCATCCGTGGAGACACCCTGTAGATGAAAGTCCTGACTGGTGCGCTGGCCATCGCCACCGCCACCGCGGCACTGTTGTCCGGCTGCTCGCTCGCGCCGGGCCAGCACATGTCGACCAGCGGTCTGCTGCGGGGCGACAGCCCCGAAAGCGGCCACGTCGAACTCGTTCCCATCACCCCCAAACTGCTGGCGATGGACCAGGCGACGCGGCAGCACGCGACGGTGCCGCAGGAACTGCTCGACTACCGTCCCGAGCCCTACGCCATCGGCCCCGGCGACACCCTCTACATCACCGTCTGGGACCACCCGGAACTGACCTCGCCCGCCGGCACCCAGCAGCAGCCGCAGGCCAACGGCCGCCTGGTGCGCCCGGACGGCACCCTGTTCTATCCCTACATCGGCACCATCCAGGCCGGCGGCAGCACCATCGAGCAGCTGCGCGACACGATCACCGAACGGCTGGCGCGGTTCGTCGAGAGTCCGCAGGTCGACGTCAGCGTGATCGGCTACGACAGCCAGAAGATCTCCCTGCAGGGCGCCTTCGTCGACACGACGCCGCAGCCGGTGACCGCAGTGCCGCTGACGCTGTCGCAGGCGATCGGCAACGCTGGCATCGATACCGGAGAGGCGGACCTGTCGGGGCTGGTGCTCACCCGCGACGGCAGCCAGTACGCGCTCGACCTGGATGCGCTCAACCGCGAGCGGGTGGCGGCCGACATCCATCTCCGGCCCGGCGACCACCTCCATCTGCCGTTCAACGACCGCAAGGAAGTCTACGTGGTCGGCGAGGTGACGCGCCCGCAGACGATCGGCTTCAAGACCACCGACATGAGCCTGACCCAGGCGCTGGGCCGCGCCGGCGGGCTCAACCCCCTGACCTCGAAGGGCAAGGCGGTCTACGTGATCCGCGGCGTCGAGGACATCCGGACGCAAACGCCTACGGTCTATTCGCTGGATGCGCGCTCGCCCGCTTCGTACGTGCTCGCCGACGGCTTCCGGGTGCGGGCCGGCGACGTGGTGTTCGTCGGCCCCGCCGGCGTGACCCGCTGGAACCGGTTCCTCAGCCAGCTGCTGCCGCTGTCGAGCATCGTCAACAACGCGACCAACGTGCGCGACAACCTGGGCAGCGACTGAGACGTGGGCGGGCTGGCGCCGGATCCGGAAACGTCGCCGCGCACCGGCAGCACGGGGGCCGGGGCAGCTTCCTCCGGCCGGCGCGCCGGGGGCTTCCGCGACCGGTGGCGGGCATCGCGCGTCGTCGGCGCCGCGGCGCTGGCGGCGTTGCTCGCCTCCGCCTGCACGACGCTGTCGCTGTCGAACGTCGCGTCGATCGCGCACGCGATCCGCGCCGGCGATGCCGAGCCGACTGCCGAAGAAGTGGCCGCCGCGCCTTACTACCAGCTGCAGGCCAGCACGGCGGCCGGCACCGCGGTGCTGGTGCTCGGCAACGTCGACGGCAGCCGCGAGCTCTGGTACGGCGCCCCGCCGACACTGCTGGCGATCGAGCATGGGCGCGTGGTCCGGACAGCCGGCCTGGAGCAGAACCTGGATGCGCTGCGGCCGCCGGACGAAGATCCTTTCGTCCGCGGCCTGCATCGCCTCGACGCGCCGGTGTCCTACCGGCGCGTCGAGGACTGGTCCCCCGGATACCGGTATGGCGTCGCGGTCGACGCGCGGCTGAGCCCGGCCGGGGTGGAGACCGTCGAGATCCTCGGCACCCCGCGCCGACTGCTGCGCATCGACGAGCGGGTGGAGTCGGCGGCGGCAGGGCTCGCGGCCAGCAACCGCTATTGGGTGGACCCGGAGGACGGTTTCGTCTGGGCCAGCGAGCAGACCGTCGCGCCCGGACAGTCGATCCGCCTGGTCCAGCTGCGTCCCTATCGGGGAGCGGGGCAATGAACCGGCACGTGCGCACCGCGGCCTTCGTCCTGGTCGCCGCGCTTCCGGCCGCGTCGATGGCGACCGCGAACGCCGCGATCCGGGTGCACTTCGAGGGCGCGGTGGAGCGACCGGGCGCGGCGACCCTGGAAGACGGCGCACGCCTGGCCGACGCCGCGCTGGCCGCGGCGCCCTTGCCGCGGGCGTACGCGCTCGGCGGCGCCTGGCTGCGGCCGGCGCTGCGCCACGAGCAGACCAGGACCAGGGCCGGGCTGGCGTTCGAACTGGGCACGCTGCGCGAGCGCGCTGCGGCGCGCGGCGAACCGGCGCTGGCGGCTCAGCTCGAGGCGATGCAGCGCTGGGTGCTGGCGCTGCCGGTGACCGGACGCCAACCCGGCGCGCTGCTCGATCCCCGTCCGCTGGAAGCCGATCCGCCGCGCAACCGTCCGCTGGCAGCGGGCGATCGCCTGCGCTATCCGGTGCGCCCGGAGTGGGTCCGGATCGTCGGCGCGGTGGCCGCGCAATGCACGCTCGCGCACGTGCCGTTGCAGGACGCGCACACGTACCTCGCGCACTGCCCGCAGCTGCCCACAGCCGATCCCGACCGCATCCACGTGGTGCAACCCGACGGCCAGGTGTTCGAGCGCGGGATCGCGCTGTGGAACCGCGACGCGCCGCTGGCGCTGGCGCCGGGCGCGACCATCTACGTGCCGCTGCGCCCGGCGCTGCTGCAGCGCAGCGGGGTCGATGCCGGCTTCAATCGCGAGCTGGCGGGCTTCCTCGCCACCCAGGTGCTGCCGGCGGAGGCGCCGTGAGGCGACGGCAGCGGCGCCAGGCGCGCCGCCCTGCGCGCCTGATCCCCCTCGCCGGCTGGCTCCTGGCCGGCGGCTCCCTCGCCTCCGACCCGGCGCCGACGCAGAGCGACTTCGGCGGCGCCGGCCTGTGGCAGACCCCGACCGCGCGCATGGCCGAGGAGGGCGAGCTGAGCTTCACCGCCAACCGCACCCGCCCGTACTCGCGCTACAACGTGACGATGCAGCCGCTGCCGTGGCTGGAGGGCAGCTTCCGCTACATCGCGGTCACCAACCGCCCCTACGGCCAGCCTTCGCTGAGCGGCGACCAGAGCTACAAGGACAAGTCGATCGACCTCAAGCTGCGGCTACGCGAGGAAAGCCGCTACCTGCCCGAGATCGCCGTCGGCGGGCGCGACCTCGGCGGCACCGGGCATTTCGGCAGCGAGTACTTCGTCGCCAGCAAGCGCTTCGGCCCGGTCGACGCCAGTCTCGGCCTGGCCTGGGGCTACATGGGCAACCGCGGCGACATCTCCAACCCGTTCTCGATCTTCGGCAGCCGCTTCGACCGCCGCCCCGGCCGCGACGAGCTCCCCGACACCGGCGGGGAATTCAATTCCGCCACCTACTTCCGCGGCGCCCCCGCGTTCTTCGGCGGGATCTCGTATCGGCTGCCGTCGCGGCCGCTGGTGTTCAAGCTGGAGTACGAAGGCAACGACTACCGCAGCGAGCCGCACGACAACGACCAGGCCCAACGCTTCCCGGTCAATCTCGGCGTCGTCTACCGAATCAGGCCCCATCTCGACCTCAGCGTCGCGCTCGAGCGCGGCAATACCGCGATGTTCGGCCTCACCCTGCACACCAACGTCGCGCGGCGGTCCGAACCGGCCAAGGTGCTCGACCCGCCCCCGGCGGTCCGCGAGAGTGCCGCCGGGCGAGGCGCCGACACGGCGCAGGTCGACTGGGAGGCGGTGAGCCGCGCACTCGAGGACAACGCCGGGATCCGCGTCAGCCGGATCTCGCGCCGCGACGCCGAACTGTTCGTCACCGGCGAGCAGACCCGCTACTTCTACCCGGCCAAGGGCGTCGGCCGCGCCGCGCGCATCGTCGGCAACGAGGTCGGCGGGGACATCGACTGGTTCACCTGGGTGTCCACCCGCGAGGCGTTGCCCGTGGCGGAGACCAGTGTGGAGCTGTCGCGCTTCGACGCGCTGCTCGCCCACGACATCGACCTCGACGAGTTCCGCCGCGGCGTCGAGCGCAACCCGCCGCTGCCGCGCCGGGAACACGTGCTGTACCGCGCCGACCCGCCGCGTTTCAGCGGCGGCTGGTCCCTGGGCTACAGCCAGAACATCGGCGGCCCGGACGCCTTCATCCTCTACCAGGTGTCCGCCGGCTACCAGGCCGAGTACCGGTTCCGGCCCGACCTGTGGTGGAGCGGCGCCCTCAACGCCAACCTGCTCAACAACTACGACAAGTTCCGCTACACCGCACCCAGCCGCCTGCCGCGCGTGCGCACCCTGGTGCGCGAGTACCTCACCGACTCGCGCATCACCATGCCGCAGTTCCAACTGACCGCCAGCCGGCGGCTGGGCACGGACTGGTACGGCCTGGCCTACGCCGGCATGCTGGAGAGCATGTACGGCGGCGTCGGCGCCGAGGTGCTGTACCGGCCGTTCGGCGAGCGCTGGGCGGTGGGCGCCGACCTCAACTGGGTGCGGCAGCGGGGCTTCGGACAGGACTTCTCGTTCCGCGACTACGAGGTCGCCACCGGCCACGTCACCGGCTACTTCGACACCCGCTACCGCGGCATCAACGTCGCGGTCAGCGCCGGGCGCTACCTCGCCGGCGACTGGGGCGCCACCTTCGACGTCTCGCGGGTGTTCGCCAATGGCGCGCGCATGGGCGCCTACGCCACCTTCACCAACGTCTCCTCGCGCGACTTCGGCGAGGGCAGCTTCGACAAGGGCATCTACCTGTCGATCCCGTTCGACCTGCTGCAGCCTCGCTCCACGGTCAATCGCGCGCGCTTCGTGTGGGCGCCGCTGATCCGCGACGGCGGCGCACGCCTGTCCAAGCGCTACACCCTCTACACCCTCACCGAGGACCGCGACGGCGACCTGTTCCACGACAATCTCGACCGGATCGCCGATTGAGCGCCCGCCATCTGCGGGACGCGATCCCTGCGCCCTTGCGCGCGCCGCCGGCCGACGTCCGGCGGTCCGCTACTCCGGCTTGTAGACCTCGGCGCCGGCCTCGCGGAATTCCCGCGACTTCTCGGCCATGCCCGCCTCCAGCGCGGCCTCGGCCTCCAGGCCCTGGCCGGCGGCGTAGTCGCGTACATCCTGGGTGATCTTCATCGAGCAGAAGTGCGGACCGCACATCGAGCAGAAGTGGGCCAGCTTGTGCGCGTCCTTGGGCAGGGTCTCGTCGTGGAATTCCTTGGCGCGTTCGGGATCGAGCCCGAGGTGGAACTGGTCCTCCCAGCGGAACTCGAACCGCGCCTTGGACAATGCGTTGTCGCGCACCTGCGCGCCCGGATGGCCCTTGGCCAGGTCGGCGGCGTGGGCGGCGATCTTGTAGGCCATGATCCCCTCGCGCACGTCCTCGCGGTTCGGCAGCCCCAGGTGCTCCTTCGGCGTGACGTAGCAGAGCATCGCGGTGCCGTACCAGCCGATCATCGCCGCGCCGATCGCGCTGGTGATGTGGTCGTAGCCGGGGGCGATGTCGGTGGTCAGCGGCCCGAGGGTGTAGAACGGCGCCTCGCCGCACTCGGCCAGCTGCTTGTCCATGTTCTCCTTGATCAGCTGCATCGGCACGTGGCCGGGGCCCTCGATCATGGTCTGGACGTCGTGCTTCCAGGCGATCTTCGTCAACTCGCCGAGCGTCTCCAGCTCGCCGAACTGCGCCGCGTCGTTGGCGTCGGCGATGCAGCCCGGACGCAGGCCGTCGCCGAGCGAGAAGGCCACGTCATAGGCCTTCATGATCTCGCAGATGTCCTCGAAACGCTCATAGAGAAAGCTCTCGCGGTGGTGCGCCAGGCACCACTTGGCCATGATCGAACCGCCGCGCGAGACGATGCCGGTCACCCGCTTCGCGGTCAGCGGCACGTAGCGCAGCAGCACCCCGGCGTGGATGGTGAAGTAGTCCACGCCCTGTTCGGCCTGCTCGACCAGGGTGTCGCGGAAGATCTCCCACGTCAGCTCCTCGGCGCGGCCGTCGACTTTCTCCAGCGCCTGGTAGATCGGCACCGTGCCGATCGGCACCGGGCTGTTGCGGACGATCCACTCGCGGGTCTCGTGGATGTGCTTGCCGGTCGACAGGTCCATCACCGTGTCGCCGCCCCAGCGGATCGCCCAGACCAGCTTCTCCACCTCCTCGGCGATCCCGGAGCTGACGGCGCTGTTGCCGATGTTCGCGTTGATCTTGGTGAGGAAGTTGCGGCCGATGATCATCGGCTCGCTCTCGGGGTGGTTGATGTTGTTGGGCAGGATCGCGCGGCCGCGGGCGATCTCGTCGCGCACGAACTCCGGGGTGATCGACTCCTGGATGCTGGCGCCGAAGGACTGGCCCGGGTGCTGGCTGCGCAGCATCGCGTCGCGCACCTGTTCCAGGCGCTGGTTCTCGCGGATCGCCACGAACTCCATCTCCGGCGTGACGATGCCCCGCCTGGCGTAGTGCATCTGGGTGACGTTGGCGCCGGCGACGGCGCGGCGCGGCAGGCGCCGCGACGGGAAGCGCACCGCGTCCAGTTTCGGATTCGCCTCGCGGCCGCGGCCGAACTCGGAGCTGAGCCCTGCCAGCGCCTCGCTGTCGCCGCGCTCCTCGATCCAGCGCGCGCGCAGCGGCGCCAGGCCGGCCGCCAGGTCGATCGCGGCTGCGGGATCGGTGTAGGGGCCGGAGGGGTCGTAGACGGTGACCGGGGGGTTGTCCTCGCCGCCGAACAGGGTCGGCGTCCTGCTCAGCACCACCTCGCGCATCGGCACGCGCAGGTCCTCTCGCGAGCCCTGCACGAAGATCTTGCGCGAGCCCGGGATCGGCCTGGTGACGGATTCGGAGAGCTGTTCGGTCTGCTGCAGCAGGCTGGCGGGCACGGCGTTCATCGGCATCGTCCTCTGGCATGGCGGGACGAAGCGGCGGCGCATGGACGGCGGCTGCGGTAGAGGACGGTCGGGCCTCGTTCCTTGCCGGGCGGAACCGGCCGCAGCTGCCACCTGCGAAGCTTCCCTACGCCGGTGTGAGCCGGATCAGGTTCGAAGGGTCTGTCTCAATCGCCGCTGCCGGCGATACCCCCGCTTCGAGCGGCATTACACCACAGGGCGGCGGCGGCGCCCAATATCGCCCGCAGCCTCCGATGCGATCGCAAGCCGTGGCAACGAGGGCGGTCGCAACGCCCGTGGCGGCCCTCACCCATGGGAGCGACGGCAGTCGCGGCACCCGTCGTCTCAACCGATCGGATCGCTTCCCCTGCCGCTTCGCGAGCCGTCGCTTTCCGCCGTCGCGCCCGCGAGGGTCGGCCCGGGGTCGCGACACGCCGCTTGACGCGGTGCACCATCTCCGCTATTGCTGACGCCATGCCCGCACTGCCCGTCCGTCCCGCGCCCACCCTGCCGCCCCGCCGCGGCAACGCCGCGCGCGCGACGATTACCACCACCGGTACCGGTCGCACCGGCACCGGAGTGCGGACGCGCGTGTCCATCGCCTGACCTGAAGACCACGCCGCTCCGCACCCGATCCGGGTGCGGCCTGGCGGCCACGCCCGATCGGTACGGGGCCCGAACCGGAGCCTCCCCATGCCATCCGCACGCCCCTCGAACGCACGCCTCCCCGCCGCCAGTGGTGGACATTCACCGACGCCGGACACGCCCGCCCGGGCGTCCTCGGCCCGGCGTTCGGAAGGACGGCCGATGCCGACAGGGCACCGGCCAGCGCCTCCCGCCGTCCACGTGCACAAGTTCGGCGGCAGCAGCCTGGCCGACGCCGGCCGCTTTCGTCAGGTCCGCGCGCTGCTCGAGGCCGACCCCGGCGGCCGGCGCGTGGTGGTGGTCTCGGCCATGCAGGGCACCACCGACGCGCTGCTGGCGCTGACCGCCGATGCCGTCCGCGGTCGCGACTGGGGCCCGGCCTGGGCGGCGCTGCGCAGCCGCCACCTGGCCGCCGCCGACGCGCTGGCGGCCGGCGCGACGGTCCATGAGGCGCTGCTGCAGGGCTTCGATGCGCTGCGCGGGGAGCTGGCCGGGCTGGCGAGCGGCGAGGCCGCCAGGATCGAAGGGCTGGCGGCCGCCATTCAGGGCCACGGCGAGCTCTGGTCCTCGCTGCTCCTGCAGGCACTGCTCGGCGGCGTCGCGGCCGGCTGGGAGCGACTCGATGCGCGCGAGGTGCTGGTGGTGCATCCCGGCGAGATGGGGGTCGCGGTGGATCGCGAGCAGAGCCGCGCGCGACTCGAAGCCTGGCGCGCCCGCCATCACGGCGCCGACGTGGTGGTCACCGGGTTCATCGCCCGCGACCCCGCCGGCGCGCCCACCACCCTCGGCCGCAACGGCAGCGACTACTCGGCGGCGATCTTCGCCGACCTGTTCGACGCCGAGGCACTGACCATCTGGACCGACGTCGACGGCGTGCTCTCGGCCGATCCGCGGCTGGTCCCGGACGCTGTCTGCCTGCCATCGATCTCCTACGCCGAGGCCTGCGAGCTGGCCTACTTCGGCGCCAAGGTGCTGCACCCGCAGACCCTGGCGCCGGTGCAGGCGCGCGGGATCCCGGTGCGGATCCGCAACACCCTGCGCCCGCAGGCGCGGGGCACCTTGATCCACCCCGGCCGCGGCGACACCGACGCCAACGGCCATGGCCCGGTCAAGGGGCTGAGCCTGGTCGACGGCCTGGCGGTGCTGGAGCTGGCCGGCAACGGCCTGGTCGGCGTGCCGGGCATCGCCGAGCGGCTGTTCGCCGCGCTGCATCGCGCCGGGGTCTCGGTGACGATGATCTCGCAGGGCTCCTCCGAGCATTCGATCTGCTGCGTGGTGCGCGCCGACCAGGCCGGGCGCGGCGAGGCCGCGATCCGCGCCGAGTTCTCCGAGGCCATCGCCGGCGGCCAGGCGCAGGGGGTGCAGGTCACCGGCGACATCTGCGTGCTGGCCGCGGTCGGCGACGGCATGGTCGGCCACCACGGCGTCGCGGCGCGGCTGTTCGGCGGCCTGGCGCAGGCGCGGGTGAACATCCGCGCGATCGCCCAGGGCGCCAGCGAGCGCAACCTGTCGGTGGCAGTGGCACGCGTCGACGCCACCCGCGCGCTGCGCGCGGCGCATGCGGCGTTCTGGCTCTCGCCGCAGACCGTCTCGGTGGGCCTGGTCGGGCCGGGCAACGTCGGCCGCACCCTGCTGCAGCAGTTGACCGAGGCGTTGCCCGGACTGCGCGCGCGCGGTATCGACCTGCGCCTGCGTGCGCTCGCCAACAGCCGGCGCATGGTGCTCGACCATGCCGCGATCGCGCCGGCCGAAGCGCTGGAACGGCTCGGCGCCGATGCCGCCGCGCCGCTCGACCTGGACGCGTTCGCCTCGCACGTGCGCGCGGACCATCTGCCGCACGCGATGATCGTCGACTGCAGCGCCAGCGAGGCGGTGGCGGCCCGCTATCCCGAGTGGCTGGCCGCGGGCATCCACGTGGTCACGCCCAACAAGCACGCCGGCAGCGGCGACTGGGCGCGCTACGCTTCCATCGGCGCGGCGCAGCGCAGCGGCGGCGGACGCTTTCTCTATGAAGCCACCGTGGGCGCGGGGCTGCCGGTGATCCTGACCCTGCGCAACCTGCTCGACACCGGCGATGCGCTGCACGCCATCGACGGCATGCTCTCCGGCACCCTGGCCTGGCTGTTCAACAGCTACGACGGCAGCCGGCCGTTCTCGGCGCTGGTGCGCGAGGCGCGCGCGCTGGGCTACACCGAGCCCGACCCCCGCGACGACCTGTCCGGCCTGGACGTGGCGCGCAAGCTGGTGATCCTGGCGCGCGAGGCCGGGCGGGAAATGTCGCTGGCCGATGTCGAGGTGGAAAGCCTGGTGCCGGCGGAATTGCAGCAGGTCGGACTGGAGGAGTTCCTCGGGCGGCTGGAGGAACTGGACGCGCCGATGCAGGCGCGGCTCGAGGCCGCGCACGCGCAGGGCTACAGGCTGCGCCACCTGGCGCAGCTGGACGAGGACGGCCGCGCCAGCGTCGGGGTGGTGGCGCTGCCGGCCGGCCACGCCTGCTGCCACACCCGCCTGACCGACAACCTGGTGCAGTTCCGCAGCGCGCGCTACGCCGACAACCCGCTGGTGGTGCAAGGGCCCGGAGCCGGCCCCGAAGTCACCGCCGCCGGGGTGTTCGCCGACGTCCTGGCGATCGCCCAGTCGCTGCGCTGAGCGCTGCCATCGATGGCCGCGATCGCGCACACTCACCCTTCCCATCCACAGTTGCGGGAGCCTCCCTTGCCGCCCGGTTCCAGCTCCGCTTCCGCCTTCGCCCCGGCCAGCGTCGGCAACATCGGGGTCGGCTTCGACCTGCTCGGCCACGCCATCGATGGTCCCCGCGACATCGCGCGGGTGCGCAGGATCGACGCCGCGCAGGTGCGCGTCGACGCGGTGCGCGGCGCGGTCGCGGGCACGGATGCGATCCCCCTCGACCCGGAACGCAATACCGCCGGACGCGCCCTGCAGGCGCTGCGCGAGGCGCTGGCGCTGCCCTGGGGCTTCGCGCTGGAGCTGGAGAAGGGCATTCCGCTCGGCTCCGGGCTGGGCGGCTCGGCGGCGTCCTGCGTGGCGGCGCTGGTAGCCGCCAACGCGCTGCTCGAGACGCCGCTGCCGCGCGAGGCGCTGTATCCGTTCGCGCTCGACGGCGAGTCCGTGGCCAGCGGCAGCCGGCACGGCGACAACGTCGCGCCGATGCTGCTCGGCGGCGTGGCGCTGGCCACCCCGGGACGCATGCTCGCGCTGAAGGTGCCGGACTGGCTGCACTGCGTGGTGGTGCATCCCGACCAGGTGCTGGAGACCCGGCGCTCGCGCGCGGCGCTGGCCGAACCGTTTCCGCTTCAGATCGTGGTCGCGCACCACACCCACCTGGCGCTGTTCCTGACCGGGCTGCAGCGCGCCGACCCGGAGCTGATCGCCGCCGGGCTGCGCGACGTGCTGGTCGAACCGCGCCGCGCGCCGCTGATCCCTGGATTCGCCGCAGTGAAGGACGCGGCGCTGGTGCATGGCGCGCTCGGCGCCAGCATCTCCGGCGGCGGCCCGAGCGTGTTCGCCTGGTTCGCGTCGCTGGCGCAGGCCGAGGCCGCGGCCGCGCCGATGCGCGCCGGCTTCGCCGCCGCCGGATTCGACGCGCGCAGCCACGTCTCGGCGGTGGCGGGACCGCGCGCGGAGCTGCTGCCATGAATTTCGTCAGCACCCGCGGCGGCGTGCCCGCCTGCACCATCGAGGGCGCGCTGGCCGCCGGCCTGGCGCCGGACGGCGGCCTCTACGTGCCGGAACGGATTCCGGAGATCCTCTTCGACGCCCCGCCGCCCACCCTGGCCGACACCGCGCGGCGGCTGCTGGCCCCCTACTTCGCCGGTTCGCCGCTGCAGGCATGCCTGGCAGAGCTGTGCACGCGCGCCTACGACTTCGACGCCCCGCTGCGGCCGCTGATCGGCCCGGACGACTTCATGCTGGAGCTGTTCCACGGCCCGACCGCGGCGTTCAAGGACTACGCCGCGCGCTTCCTCGCCGAGGCGCTGGCGGCGCTGCGCGATCCGGCGACGCAGATCACGACGACGATCCTGGTTGCGACCTCGGGCGACACCGGCGCGGCAGTGGCCGCCGCTTTCGATGGCAGGCCCGGCTTCGAGGTGGTGATCCTGTATCCCGACGGCCGGGTCTCGCCGCGTCAGGCGCACGGACTGGCCTGCTGGAGCGACAACGTGCGGACCTTTCGCGTCCCGGCGCATTTCGACGACTGCCAGCGCCTGGCGCGACAGGCGCTGGCGGACAGCGATCTGCGCGCCGGCCGCGTGCTGACCTCGGCCAACAGCATCAGCCTCGGCCGGCTGCTGCCGCAGGCGGCCTACTACGCGCACGTGGCCATGCATCACCGGGCCGCACACGGCGTCGCGCTCAACTTCGTCATCCCTACCGGCAACCTCGGCAACGCCAGCGCAGCGGTGCTGGCGCGGCGCATGGGCGCGCCGGTGGGCGACATCGTGCTGGCCTGCAACGCCAACGACGCCCTGCCGCGCTACTTCGCCGGCGCGGACTACACGCCACGTCCCGCGGTGGCCACGCTGGCCAACGCCATGGACGTGGGCGCCCCGAGCAACTTCGAGCGTCTGCGCCACTGGCATCGCGACGACGCCGACCTGCGCGGCGCGGTGGGCGCGCGCGGCGTCGACGACGCCACCATCGCCGCGACCATCCGTGCCGCGCCGGCGCGGCACGGCGTGGTCCCCTGCCCGCACACCGCCACCGCGCTGCACCTGCTCGAGCGCATCCGCGATGCCGGCGATAAGCGCGCGTGGGCGGTCGTCGCCACCGCTCACCCGGCCAAGTTCGAAAGCATCGTCGAACCGCTGGTGGGGCATGCCGTGCCCCCGCCGCCGGGGCTGGCCGAGTGCCTGCGGCGCCCGGCGCGCTCGTGGGTGCTGGCGAACGAATACCCGGCGCTGCGCGAAGCGTTGGCCGGGGCTCATGCCGAAAGGTTCTAAATGAAACTGTTGACAGCGATAAAACCCGCGTGTTTATCTCGGTCCCCATGACGCATCGCAACAACCACCTGCCGACCGCCAGCGCCGCCCTCCCGGGCCGCACGGTCGCGCTCGCGTCCGCGGTACTCCTTCTCGTCGTCGTCCTTATTACCTGGCCCACCGGCGCGGGAATCGGGGTTGTGTAGCTAGAAACAAACCCGAAGGTCTAAAGAACCTGAACCCCGCGCCCGACACGGCGCGGGGTTTTTCGTTTCAGGCCCCGGATTTCCATCGAACCGCGCAGGACGCGCGGGCCAGGCGGACGGATCCGCCGCGACACGGAACACAGGCACGTGCGAAGCGATGCGATCAAGCAGGGCCCCGAGCACGCACCGGCGCGCGCGATGCTGCGCGCCACCGGCATGGACGATGCCGCGATCGCCCGGCCGCTGGTGGCGGTGGTGCACACCTGGTCGAACGTCTCGCCCTGCAACCTCGGCCTGCGCGACCTGGCGGTGCACGCCGCCGAGGGCATCCGCGCCGGCGGCGGCACGCCGGTGGAGTTCAACACCATCGCCGTCACCGACGGCATCGCCATGGGCAGCAGCGGCATGCGCGCGTCGCTGGCCTCGCGCGAGGTGATCGCCGACTCGATCGAGCTGGCGGTCACCGGCCACTGCCTGGACGCCATGGTGCTGCTGTGCGGCTGCGACAAGACCATCCCCGCGGCGGCGATGGCGGCGGCCCGCCTGGATATCCCCACCGTGATCCTCTATGGCGGCACCATCATGCAGGGCCACTGCCACGGCCGCTCGATCACCGTGCAGGAGGTGTTCGAGGCGGTCGGCCAGCACGCCGCCGGCAGCCTGGACGATGCCGGCCTGGCGGAGGTGGAGAAGGCTGCCTGCCCCGGGGCCGGCGCCTGCGGCGGCCAGTTCACTGCCAACACCATGGCGATGGTGCTGACCTTCCTGGGGCTCTCGCCGCTGGGACTGAACGACATTCCCGCCGTGCACCCCGGCAAGCCGGGCGCCGCGCGCCGCTGCGGCGAACTGGTGATGCAGGCGCTGTTTTCCGGCGGCCCGACACCGCGGCAGATTCTCTCTCCGGTCGCGCTGCGCAACGCCGCGCGGGCGGTGTCGGCCACCGCCGGCTCTACCAATGCGGCGCTGCACCTGCTGGCGATCGCCCACGAGGCCGGGGTCCCGTTCGACCTGGAGGAATTCCACGCCGCAGCCGCCACCCCGGTGATCGCCGACCTCAAGCCGGGCGGACGCTATACCGCCGCGGAGATGTTCGAGATGGGCGGCACCGCGCTGGTGGCGCGCGAGCTGCGCGGCGCCGGGCTGATCGACGACATCGACACCGTCGGCGGCCGCTCGCTGTTCGCGGAACTGGATGCGCAGCCGCTGCCTGATTCGCCGCAGGACGTGGTGCGCAGCGTGGCCGATCCGGTCAAGCCGCAGGGCGGCTACGCGATCCTCTACGGCAACCTCGCGCCGGAGGGCTGCATCCTCAAGCTGGCCGGGCACGGCCGCACGCACCACAGCGGCCCGGCACGGGTGTTCGACTCGGAGGAGGACTGCTTCGCCGCGGTACAGCGGCGTGCGATACGCGCCGGCGACGTGGTGGTGATCCGCTTCGAAGGCCCGGTCGGCGGTCCCGGCATGCGCGAGATGCTGGCGGTGACCGCAGCGCTGGTCGGCCAGGGCCTGGGCGACGATGTGGCACTGGTGACCGATGGCCGCTTCTCCGGCGCCACCCGCGGTTTCATGGTCGGCCACGTCGCCCCGGAAGCGGCCTGCGACGGGCCGCTGGCGCGGCTGCGCGAGGGCGACATCGTCACCATCGACGTGGCCTCCCGCACCTTCTCCACCGATGCGGACCTCGCGCAGCGCCAGCCGGCGCGGATCGTCCCGCGCGTGACCACCGGCGCGCTGGCCAAGTTCGCGCGCCTGGTCGGCTCCGCCTCGCGCGGCGCGGTCACCGCGCCGGGACCGCTGCAGGCCGGCTCCGGCGCGGACGCCCCGAGCACGCCGCGGCCACAAGCGGCCGCTGCCGCCCCCGCGCTTTCCGCCGGCCCCGCGGCCGTTGGAGAAAGCGTCGCGACCGCCGCCGCTGCCGGATCGCCCCCCTCCGGCAGCGGCGCGCGGGCGCGCCCGCCGATCGGCGCAACCCTTACCGACGACTGACCTTCCCTCCACTCCGCAACGGATCCAGCCATGACCAGCGACACCAGCAACCCCACCATCGCCATCCTCGGCTACGGCAGCCAGGGCCGCGCCCACGCGCTCAACCTGCGCGACTCCGGCTTCGACGTGCGCGTCGGCCTGCGCCCGGGCGGCCCGACCTCGATCAAGGCGGCCGCCGACGGCTTCGCGGTGCAGACACCCGCCGAGGCCGCCGCCGACGCCGACGTCGTCGCGGTGCTGACCCCGGACATGGTGCAGCCGCAGCTGTACCGCGAGGTCATCGCGCCGGCGATGCGCGAGGGCGCCTGCCTGCTGTTCGCGCACGGCTTCAACGTGCACTACGGCCAGATCGAGCCGCGCGCCGACCTCGACGTGGTGCTGGTGGCGCCGAAGGGCCCGGGCGCGCTGGTCCGGCGCGAGTACGAGATCGGCCGCGGCGTGCCCGCCGTGTACGCGGTCCACCAGGACACCAGCGGGCGCGCCGAACAGCTGGCGCTGACGTACTGCGCCGGCATCGGCGGCGCGCGCCAGAACGCCATCCGCACCACCTTCAAGGAGGAGACCGAGACCGACCTGTTCGGCGAGCAGGCGGTGCTGTGCGGCGGCGCCACCAAGCTGGTCCAGGCTGGCTGGGAAACCCTGGTCGAAGCCGGCTACCAGCCGGAAATCGCGTACTACGAGTGCCTGCACGAGCTGAAGCTGATCGTCGACCTGCTGTACGAGGGCGGCATCACCCGCATGCACGAGTTCATCAGCGAGACCGCGCAGTACGGCGACCTCACCCGCGGCCCCTACGTGATCGACGACCACGCCCGCGCGCAGATGAAGAAGATCCTGACCGAGATCCAGGACGGCACCTTCGCGCGCCAGTGGATCGCGGAGTACGCCGCCGGCAACGGCAACTATCGCGCGCTGAAACAGGCCGACCTGGATCATCCGATCGAGGAAGTCGGCCGGCGCCTGCGCGGGGCGATGAAGTGGCTGGAGCAGCCGGCGGCCGCGCCTGCCG
>NZ_JACCKA010000002.1 GCF_013425525.1 Luteimonas salinisoli
AGAGGACATCGCTGACTTCCAGATCGTGGGTGGCAGCTAACAATTCATTCAAGCCGAACCCGCTTCGCGGGTCGGCTTAATTCAGGCGTTAGGGCTCAGACCAAATGTCATCGATACTTCTAGCTGTTCTGCTCCAAGTTGCCGCTGGAGATATTGCCATCGAGCAAGCTGAGGCCCTCGCACGACGAGACGAGGCTACTCTTCATGGTGAAATTTCGGCTAGATTCTTCACCGCACAAGACAGGGCGGTTGGTAGGTCTATGGTCGCGTGCGGCGTCAACGCCGCACAAGAGATGTCTGGAATTATGGTTGTAATGCGAATCAACGCGGACGGACAAGTAACAAGAACTTGGCTCAACAAACCAACCACTCTTGGTCGCTGCTTCGAAGAGCAACTTCGATCCAATGCAATGCAAACAGATGGGCGTCCAGAAATGTACTCATTCGTCAATTTCAAGTTCTGAGCCCTAACAATTCATTCAAGCCGACGCCGCTTCGCGGCGCGGCTTAATTCAGGCGTTAGGCCGCTTTGAAAGAACCCCGCTACCGCTACAAAGTCTCTCTCGCTATTACGCATCCGACGATGTCGGCTGCACGTATCGGCGAGGTGCTGCGCATGGAGCCCGACCATAGTGGGTCGCTTGGCGAGGATCGCCTCACACCCAAAGGTAACCCGCTACCCGGCAGTTACAAGCAGAGTTTCTGGCGTCGCTCCCTCGTGGTCCCAAACGACGATGAGTTAGAGCAGTTCTTGGCATCGACCGTGGAGCAACTGGAGCAGTACTCTCAGTTCTTCACTGATCTCACAGCTGATGGTGGTTCTGCCCGCTTTTTTGTTGGCCTGTTCTTAGAGCAAGAGAACATCGGCATTGAGATCTCCCCCGAGCTCCAAGGCAGGTGCAGCCGGCTCGGTCTTTCGCTAGGGTTCGACATCTATGGGCCAGACTAGCGTGGTGGCGCGGCCTAACAATTCCCTAGGGAGCTTCCCGTCAACTCCGGCCGCATGACGCTCTTGCCTGTAGCTTGAAGGCGGTTGCTGGTGCTCGTGTTGTGT
>NZ_JACCKA010000036.1 GCF_013425525.1 Luteimonas salinisoli
GAAGTCGAAGCCGGCCGTGGCTAACCGACGGAACACGCCACCATCAGCATCATCCGGCCAATCTGCGACGAAATCTCTCATGCGGCCTAACGCCTAAGTTAAGCCGCGCCGCGTAGTGGAGCAAACCACATGGCAAGCTGTACCTGCCGTGTGGTTTGTGGAGCGAAGCGGTGTCGGCTTGAACGCATTGTTAGGCCACGCGCTGTTCATTCGTTGGATACAGGATCCCGTTGCGACCATATTACTGAGATGATCTTCCAGCCGTCCTCGGTGTGCACCAGATGCCACATCTCACGGCCCCAGTGGGCTTCCTCCCCATTGCGCAGAACGGAATAGTCAAAGTTCACGGAAGCGACCAATCCATCCGTATCTATGGTTACGTCCCGAAATACTTCCTCGAGCGATCCTGAATCAGCCGCGGTTGTCGCATCGATCATGGCGAGGTAGGTGTTCTCTGGCCACCTAACGACCCGGCTCGCTTCGGGTGCGAATTCCTTGAATCGGGCTACCCTTGTATCGTCGTCTACCATCTGCCAAGTCACATGCTCGGGCTTGTCAGAAAAGAAAAGTTCAACGAACGTTGCCTTGTCCTTATTGATGATTGAAGTACGGAACGCTTCCACAATCTCACGAATCGCTGCCACGTCTCGGGGTTCGTTATGGGCAGCTATTGCGGGTTGCAGGATGGCTGACAGTAAAACGAAAGTAATAAAGGCAAGCTTTTTCAGAGGTGACATGTGAATTCTCCGTGGCCTAACGCCTGAATTAAGCCGCGCCGCGAAGCGGCGTCGGCTTGAATGAACTGTTAGGCCTCAAGCTACACCCGCGGCTTGCGCACGACAAGCCAGATGCCGAGTGCCAATAAGGCCACACCGGTGGCAACGTGAAGTAGCAGTTGAGCGGTAGACGGTGTGGCACCAAAAGGGTTTGAGTCGTTGGCAAGTTGCGCGCCTTGCGGGTCAGCAACCGCCAACAAGCCGAAGATCACGATGCCTAGACCGAGCGCAGAGACCAGGTAGCCGATTGCCTTACCAACGAATCTCATGGTGCTTGCTCTTGAGGCCTAACGCCTGAATTAAGCCGCGCCGCGAAGCGGCGTCGGCTTGAATGAATTGATAGGCGCGCTACTCGTAGCCACGCCCAGCCCACAAGAAAGTAGCAAACAGCTGCCAAGGATTGCTTGGCTTGGGACCTGGGTGCTCGCCGAACGCAGAGTCCGCTGCCCACGCAGCCGCGCCTGTTAGGAAGTCTGCGATGGTCTGGTTGGCCCATTCTCCCTGAAACCCATCATTGGTGGGTGCGCGGGAATCGGCGGATTGGCGGTCTGCCACTAGCAGCTCAACGAAGCAAACGAATGAAGGCTCGTCCGAAACCGCCTCTAGAGATTCAAACAACTGATCGTTTGCCATGCGCGCCTAACGCCTGAATTAAGCCGCGCCGCGAAGCGGCGTCGGCTTGAATGAATTGTTAGGGCGCATCGGTGTGCCCAAGGACGGTCCCGTCTTGGACGTAGTAGATGATCTGAACGCCCTCATTCATGTCAGTGATCTCGAACTCCATCCGATGCGCGCAAAGGCAGGCTGTAGCCATGCCAGATGGCGATCGTGTGGGAAGCGACACAGTTGCAGCATTGCGCCACTCACGAAGCTCCGGATTGTCTGGGATATAAGCACAGTTGAGTTGAGCGGTGACGATGAGCGTAACTTTGTTGCCGTTACGGCTAGGCTTTAGGTGTGCTGCTTGCTCCAAGGGTGGAGCGTTGTCACAGAGCTCCTCGTCGGCAACTAGGACCACCGTGCCGGCACGGGCGGTACCGGACAGCAAGGCAACGACCAGTACCAACAACAAGATTGCACGATGTTTCATATGCGCCCTAACGCCTGAATTAAGCCGACCCGCGAAGCGGGTTCGGCTTGAATGAATTGTTAGCTGCCACCCACGATCTGGAAGTCAGCGATGTCCTCT
>NZ_JACCKA010000037.1 GCF_013425525.1 Luteimonas salinisoli
GTAGCTGTAGCGCAGCGCGAACGTCTGCCCGTTGGTGACCTGGAGCTTGCGCGTCATCTGGCCGAAGCGGTCGTAGCAGTAGCGGGTGCTGCCGCCGCGTCGTACCCCCCCCTGTTCTACCCATATTACCGACAACTATTCAACCTCTGCCAGACGAAATGGTTCTGAAAAATAATGGCACCCAGCCATGTCCTTCAAAGAGACTCGGTACTCCCTGGATTCACTCCGCCCCGGATCACTCACCGGACCAATCATGTCCAAGAAGAATGCCACGCCGCTGCCAGACCCAAGGGTCATCCATTTCTGCGGCGGAAAGAATTCTTCAAGAACAACCGCATCCATCTCCCATGTAACATCAGATATATGCCGACTTTGCAGCTCAATATATTGGCCATGGATTATTGTTGGTAGCAACGTATTATCCAATGGCAATCGAACCTGACTGGAAGATTTATTCGATATAACAAAGGACCCAAATGGATTATCTCTACCCCAAACGCTCAATCGTTGAATTCCTTTATACTCAATGGCAACCTGCCCCTCACATCGGAGGTTATCCGCCCCAAGAGCATAGAGCGCCGGAAATAGTACCAACATCAGTAACGCAAGCTTGCTCATCTTGCCGGTCCCGGAATAACCTGGGTGTGGCGTCCGCTTGCATCCCATCTATTGTGTGAATCAATAGCGGCCTGTCTCGCACCAGCTTGCAGGAATTGCTGCATAGCTTGCCGCGTAGCGGCTTCGCACTCAGCAGAATCAAAGAATCCTTGACCCTTCATTGAATCCTCCAGAGATTGCGCTCCGCTTCTCGCGCTACCGATCCAACTTCTTAAATCACGAACATGATCCAATTCGGCTCGGCGAGAAGCCCGCCTTTCACTCATCCTGTTGTAGCTCTGCCTGAGAAAAACGATCGGGGTAAATGCGACTGAGTACTCATTCAATGAGTAACTACCATTACTACAATCACAGGTCGCGGAAATTGACCAGTCAAGAGTGGTTCTAGCAGCGCTGGCCTCAGTAACGGTCGACAAGCCATCTCCTGGAAAGGTGCGTGTCTGGAGACCTGGCGCTAGCGTTGGACTCCAAACAATTGGGTTCGTCGTCCACTGCAGCAAACCATACATGTCAGCCCACACTAAAGGCGAACCGCTTACATAAGTATATGTATTAACTCCCGCCATCAATCCAAGCGGATCGCTTTGAGAATATCGTCCGGTAGTTAATTCATAATCTCTGAAGTAATTATAGCTGAGCCCGCTCGTCGCATCGTACCGCTGCCCCGGAAAACGCATATCGAAAGCGAATGCAGTGGCGTCCCCATCCGGATCCTCGTTCGGCGGACTGTTCCCGAAAGCCTCGCTGGCGAGATCCCAATTCCACACGGCGAGGTTTCGCACCGGATCAATCACCGCCCGTGGCGTGCCGAGGTGGTCGGGCTGCACGTAGTGGAGCCGATTGACGCCTGAGCTGCCGACCAGCAGGCCGACCGGGAAGTCATCCAGCCAGACCGCCTGCTGCAACGGTGTGCCCGCAGCGTCGTAGTCCCCGAGCCAGCGGCCAGCCTCGTCGAACACCGTGGTCGTGTCGCTGACGCCCAGATGCCTGCGCACCTGCTCGCCCCTCCCGTTGTAGACGTAGTGCATCGTCACCGCGCCGCCCTGCTTCGCCTGGCTCATGCGATTGGCGGCGTTGTAGACGAACTCCCTGGCCGTGCCGATGGCGAGGGTATTGCCGGCATTGTCGTAGTTGCGGGCCACGCCGGCCACGGCGGCGAGCCGGTGGCTGTCGGCCGGGTAGCTGTAGACCTGGCTGCCGCCGGCATTGGTGAAGCTGGTGCGGTTGCCGGTGGCGTCGTAGCCGTAGCTTTCGATGGCTGCGCCTGCGGCGCCGTCGCGGAAGGCGGTGAGGCGGCCGAGCGGGTCGTAGTCGAAGCTGGCTCGCGGCGGCTCGGCCAAGTCGGCGGTGTGCAGCGCCGTGAGATTGCCGACCGGGTCGTAGCTGTAGCCGAAATCCAATCCGCCGGCAGCCGGGTCGCTGATGGACGCGGGCCGGTAATCCAGATCATGCACCCGATCGAGGCGACGGCCGTTCCCGTACGTCCATCCGGCGGCCGGGCCGAA
>NZ_JACCKA010000038.1 GCF_013425525.1 Luteimonas salinisoli
GCGCGATGCCAGCCTCTCGTTCGGCTACGACCAGCGCTTCGGCCCGCGCGGCGATACGCGCGCGGTGTCGCTGCGCTACGCGCTGGGGTTCTGACCCCAGCGCGCCGCTGTGCCCTCAGAACATGGCCCGTTGATCGCTCAGCGGCAGGTGGGCGGAACCCCTCTGTAGCACCGTGCCATGCACGCGAAGGCCGGCCCGGTTGGCGATGTCGGGATCACCGCCCACCGGCCGGAGCCTGCCGCGGCCCTCGCGGCCATAGGCCGCTGGCGTCGGCGCTGATGTCGCTCAGGCCTTGAGCTTCCAGCCGGTGCGGAAGATCCACCACACGATCGCCAGGCACGCCGCCAGGAACGCCAGCACCATCGTCGTGCTGACGGCGATGTGCACGTCCGCGGTACCGTAGAAGCTCCAGCGGAACCCGCTGATCAGGTAGACCACCGGGTTGAACAGGGTGATCTTCTGCCAGACCGGCGGCAGCATGCTGATCGAATAAAACGCGCCGCCGAGAAAGGTCAGCGGCGTGACCACCATCAGCGGGATCACCTGCAGCTTCTGGAAGTCGTCGGCCCACAGGCCGATGATGAAACCGAACAGGCTGAAGCTGACCGCCGTCAGCACCAGGAACCCGGCCATCCACAGCGGGTGCGCGATCTCGTAGGGCACGAACAGCCGCGCCGTGACCAGGATCAGCACCCCCAGCATCACCGACTTGGTGGCCGCGGCCCCGACGTAGCCGAGCACGATCTCCACGTGCGACACTGGCGCGGACAGCACCTCGTAGATCGTCCCGGCCCACTTCGGCATGTAGATGCCGAACGAGGCATTGGAAATGCTCTCGCCCAGCAGCGAAAGCATGATCAGCCCCGGAATGATGAAGGCGCCGTAGCTCACCCCGTCGATCTCGCCCATGCGTGCGCCGATCGCGGTGCCGAAGACGATGAAGTACAGCGAGGTCGACAGCACCGGGGAGGCGATCGACTGGGTGATGGTGCGGAAGGTGCGCGCCATCTCGAATCGGTAGATGGCCTTGACCGCATGCCAGTTCATGCCCGCACCTCCCGCGTGCCGTCGCGCACCAGACTGACGAAAATGTCCTCCAACGAACTTTCGCTCGAATGCAGGTCCTTGAAATCGATGCCGTGCTCGCCGAGCCGCCTGAGCAGGGCGGCGATGCCGGTTTCGCCCGCCTGCACGTCGAAGGTGTAGACCAGGGCGTTGCCGTCCTCGGCCAGCTCCAGCGGCAGGTCGGAGAACTCCCGCGGCACCGCCGTCAACGGCGCCTGCAGCTGCAGGGTGAGCTGCTTCTTGCCGAGCTTGTGCATCAGCGTGGCCTTGTCCTCGACCAGGATCAATTCGCCGTGGTTGATCACGCCGATGCGGTCGGCCATCTCCTCGGCCTCCTCGATGTAGTGGGTGGTGAGGATGATGGTGGTGCCGCGCTCGCGCAGCCG
Source organism: Luteimonas salinisoli (assembly GCF_013425525.1). Taxonomy (GTDB): domain Bacteria; phylum Pseudomonadota; class Gammaproteobacteria; order Xanthomonadales; family Xanthomonadaceae; genus Luteimonas; species Luteimonas salinisoli. The sequence goes on from NZ_JACCKA010000038.1 coordinate 1,453, forward strand.
GCGCACCATCTGCCACATGTCGTGGCGCAACTCGACGTCGACGCCGGCGGTGGGCTCGTCGAGGAACAGCAGTTCGGGTTCGTGGGCCAGCGCCTTGGCGATCAGCACCCGACGCTTCATGCCGCCGGACAGGGTCATGATCTTGCTGTCCTTCTTGTCCCACAGCGACAGGTCGCGCAGTACCTTCTCCAGGTGCGCGGGGTCCGGCGCCTTGCCGAACAGGCCGCGCGAGAAGCGTACGGTAGACCAGACGGTCTCGAAAGCGTCGGTCGAGAGCTCCTGAGGCACCAGTCCGACCAGCGAGCGCGCGGCGCGGAAGTCGCGGACGATGTCGTGGCCGTCGACGCTCACGCTGCCCTCGCTGGCGGTGACGATGCCGCAGACGATGCTGATCAGCGTGGTCTTGCCGGCGCCGTTGGGCCCGAGCAGGGCGAAGATTTCGCCGCGCTGGATGTCCAGGTCGACGCCCTTCAGCGCCTGGAAACCGGACGCGTAGGTCTTGCCGAGATTGCGGATGGAGAGGATCGGCTGCACGCATGCTCCTTGTTGGCGCACCGCGCGCATGCGCGCCGCGCCGCGGCGAGAGGTCGGGAGGGGACCCAGCCTAGACGCCGGGAGCGCGCGGATAAAGCCCCTGGATTGCGGAATGATCTTCCCGCCAGCGGGACATTCGGCCGGCGGCCGCGACCCGCGCCGCGGCCGCGACCCAGGGCATACCCCACGTCCGACGAAGACGGCATCGCCACCGATGCGTGGCGGCCTGCCGTACCGGCGCCCCTGCTATGCTCGCCACAGCGTGGGGAGGGCTTGGGGATGTCGAGCGAGATCACCCGGCTGCTGCAGCGCCACCATCGGGGCGACCGCGCGGCCTTCGACCGCATGGTGCCGTTGGTCTACGAACGCCTGCGCATCATCGCCCGCGGCCAGATCGCGCGCGCCGGCCGGCGTGGCCAGACCCTCGACACCACCGCGCTGGTGCAGGAAGCCTACCTGCAGCTGGTTGACGAGGACGGCGTGGACTGGCAGGACCGCGGGCATTTCTTCGCCATCTGCGCGCGCGCGATGCGGCGCATCCTGGTCGACTACGCGCGCCGTCGGCACGCCGCCAAGCGCGGCGGCGGCGTAGCCGCCCTGACCCTGCAGCCCGACCTGGTGGCGCTCGACGGCCAGTCGCAGACCATCCTGGCGGTGGACGAGGCGCTGGAGGGCCTGGCCGCATTCAACCCGCGCCTGGCGCAGGTGGTCGAGTGCCGCTACTTCGGCGGCATGACCGAGGAAGAGACGGCGCGCGCGCTGGGCACTTCCCTGCGCACGGTGCAGCGCGACTGGATGCGCGCGCGCGCGTGGCTGCTCAAGGAACTGGCGCCGGCGTGAGCGGCGGCGAGGACCCGCGCGTGCGCGTCGACGCGCTGTTCGAACAGGCGCTGGAGCTGGAAGGCGCGGAGCGGCAGACCTTCCTCGAGCGCGAGACCGCCGGCGAGCCGGCGCTGCGCGCCGAGCTGGACGCGCTGCTGCGGCTGGTCGATACGCCGGCTCCGCAGCTCGATCCGGTGGCGCTGGCCGACGGACCGGTCTGGCGGGCGCTTGCCGACGGGCTGGACGGGGGCGCGGACGAGGCGCCCCCCGACGCCGACAGCGGGCGCCGGATCGGCGCCTGGCGGCTGCTGCAGGAGCTCGGCCGCGGCGGCATGGGCACCGTGTACCTGGCCGAGCGCGCCAGCGGCGGCTTCCAGCAGCGGGGGGCGCTGAAGCTGATCCGCCCGGGCGTGGACTCGGCCGAGTTCCTGCTCCGCTTCGCCCAGGAGCGGCAGATCCTGGCCTCGCTCGAGCACCCCGGCATCGCGCGGCTGCTCGACGGCGGCCGCGACGAACATGGACTCCCCTGGCTGGCGATGGAGTACGTCGAGGGCCGGCCGCTGGACCGCTACTGCGACGCGCTGCGCCTGGACCTGGACGCGCGCCTGGCGCTGTTCGCGGACATCGGCCGCGCGGTGGCCTACGCGCACAGGCATCTGATCGTGCACCGCGACCTCAAGCCCTCGAACATCGTGGTCACCGACGCGGGCGCGGTGAAGCTGCTCGACTTCGGCATCGCCAAGGTGCTGTCCGGCAGCGGCGGCGCCGACGAACCGTTGACCCGCACCGCGGCGCGCATCTTCACACCGGAGTACGCGACCCCGGAGCAGGTGACGGGCGCACCGGCCACCACCGCCACCGACGTCTACCAGCTCGGCCTGCTGCTGTACGAGCTGCTCACCGGCCAGCGCGCGCAACAGCGGGCCGACGATTCGCTGGCTGCGCTCGAGCGCAGCGTGTGCCAGTACGCGCCGCCGCGGCCCAGCCTGCGCGTGGCCGATGCGGACACGGCCGCCTGCGCGGCGCGGCGCACCACGCCGGCAGCGCTGCGCCGGGCGCTGCGCGGGGACCTGGACAACATCGTGGGCAAGGCGCTGCGCAAGGCCCCCGAGCGCCGCTACGCCACCGCCTCGGCACTGGTCGACGACATCGAGCGCTGGCGCCAGGGCCGCCCGGTGCTGGCGCGGCCGGAGAGCTTCGGCTATCGCACCGGCAAGTTCGTGCGCCGGCATCCGTTCGGCGTCGCCGGTGCAGCCGCCGCGCTGCTGCTGCTGCTCGCCTACTCGGTCACCGTGACCCTGCAGGCCGAGACCATCGCCCGCGAGCGCGACCGCGCCCGCGCCGAGGCCACCCGCGCGCATCAGGTACAGGCGCTGGTGCTGCGCCTGTTCGAGGGCGCCGACCCCGAAGCCTCCGGCGGCGCCCAGCTCAGCGCGCGCGAGCTGCTCGATCGCGGCTGGGAAAGCATCGAAGCCGAACTGGGCGACCACCCCCAGGTACAGGCGGAACTGCTCGGCACCGTGGGCGAGGCGTATCGACAGCTCGGTCTCTACGACCGTGCCGAGCCGCTGTTCGATCGCGCGCTGGAACAGGCAGCCACCGTCGCCAGCGACGATCCGCGCCTGCTGGCGCGCGCCTTGCGCAACCGCGGCCGGTTGCACACCGACCGCGGCGACTACCCGCAGGCTGACATGCTGCTGCGCGACGCGCTCGCGCGCTTCCAGGCCGCGGCCGCGCCACCCCATCCGGACATCGCCGACACCCTCGACGACCTCGGCCATGCCGCGTTTCGCGGCGGCGACCACGCCGCGGCGCTGGCGCTGTACCGCGATGCGCTGGCGATGCGCCGACAGCTGTTCGGCGAGGCCCACGTCGATGTTGCCCAAAGCCTGGACGGGATGGGCGTGGTCCTGCGCCACCAGGGCGACTACGCCGGCGCCGAGCCGCTGCTCCGCGAGGCCCTGGACCTGCGCCGCCGGCTGCTCCCAGCGACCCATCCGCGGCTGGCCGGCAGCCTGTCCAACCTGGCGCTGGCGCGCAGCAACCTCGGCGACTACGACAGCGCCGCGGCGCTCTACCACGAGGCGCTGGCGCTGGCGATCCAGGTGCACGGCGACAGCCACCCGCAGGTGGCCCGGGTGCTCAACAACCAGGCGCGCCTGCTGCACACCCGCGGCGATTTCGACGGCGCCCTGGCGCTGCTGCGCCGGGCGCTGGAGGTACGCCGCCGGGCATTCGGCGAACGCCACCCGGCGGTGGCGCAGAACCTCAACGACCTCGGCCTGGCGCTGACCCAGGCGGGCGACCTGGATGCCGCCGAGCCGTACTACCTGCAGGCCCTGGAGGCCTACGAGCCGGACCATCCGTGGCGCTCGGCCACGGTCTACAACCTGGGCTGGCTGGCCGAACTGCGCGGCGATTTCGTCGCCGCCGAGCGCCACTACCGCGAGGCGCTGGCGCGGCAGCGGATCGACTACGGCGAGGAGCACGAGCGGGTGGGAACGGACCTGTCCCGGTTGGGGCTGGTGCTGCACCGGCAGGGTCGGCTGGACGAGGCCGAGCCGCACCTGCGCCAGGCGCTCGAGATCTACCGCAAGCGCCTGCCGGCCGGGCACCAGCGCCTGGCGCTGGCGCTGCTACCGCTGGGCGAACTGCTGACCGACCGCGGCGAGCGCGACGAGGCGCTGCCCCTGCTGCAAGAGGCCTGGCAGCTCAGGCACGACACCTTCGGCGAAGCGGACCCGCGCACGGTCGCCGCCGCCGACGCCCTGGCCCGCGCCAGCCGAACGCGCTGACCCCTGCCGAACGTCAGTCCCGGGCGCGCGTCGCGCGGCGCGGGCCGCAGTCGCCCTCGACCGTCACCCGCACCCGCCGCAGGTTGTTCTGCTCGTCGGTTTCCATCACCTGCTGCGCGGCATCGGCGTGCACGTACAGCGTCCAGGTGCCGGGCGCGAGCAGGATGTGGCCGCTGACGGTACTGGCGACGCCGGCCGCCAGCGCCGGCAGCGGATCCTCGGCCAGCTGGGGGCCGTCGGGTGCATCGAGGAAGATGCGGTTGACCGCGGCCGCCGAAGCGCCCGGCCCCTGGTTGCGGGTGGGATAGGCATAGCGGAACACGCACCGGCCGTCTTGCTGGCGCACGGCAGCGCTGGCAGGCAGCTGCGTGCTGGTGCCCCAGCCGACGGGCCCGGTACCGATGGTGAAAGCGCCGACCAGGGAGAGGTCGGGCAGGACGCGCGCCTGCATGATCTGGCGCCCCTGCCCCGGACCGCCGTCGTCGTCCTGGGTCTGTCGCCCCTGCCCCGGACCCCCGTCGTCGTCGTCCTGGGCCTGGCGTCCCTGGCCGGGGCCGCCGTCGTCATCGGCCTGCTGCGGGGGCACCGCGACCGCGCGAAGCGCCCGGTCGTCGGCCCTTCCGGGACGCGGGGTGGCCTCGGCCGGCTCCGCGGCCGACACCCGCTGCTGGGCGGCAGCCGCCCCCGGGATCGCGAGGGCGAGCGTGATAGGGGCGAGCGCGGCGGCCAGGCCGCTGAACTGTCTGGACATATGTGTTCTCCTCTGGATCGTGTTGACGGGACAAGGCGCCGGTATCGGTCAACGCCCATACCGCTTCTGGACCGCGCCGGCCGGCCCGCACCCGGCGCACTCCACGGGGAGCGCCGGATGCGGGAGCGGATCCGGAGGGCCGCACGCGACGCCGGTCAGCTGCCCTGGCGGCGCGACGCCGGCGCCTGTTCGCCCTGGCCGCCCTGGCCGCCCTGCGGCGCAAGGTTGCCGGGCAGGCAGCGCAGCACCGGATTCACGCCGGGCGGCACCGGCTGCCAGCCGTCGGGACAGCCGATCGGCTGCGGCGGTGCGGCACGCCCGGGCGCCAGCGAGACGACGATGTCGTCGGGCAGGCAGCGCAGTGCCGGGTTGACGCCCGGAGGCACCGGTTTCCAGCCCTGCGGGCAGGCCCCCGGATCCGCCGGTGCGGCCGTGCCGGGCGCGGGCCGGGCGGCGATGCTGCCGGGCTGGCAGCGGAAGATCGGGTTGACCTCCGGGCCGACCAGGCGCCAGCCGGCCGGGCAGGCGCCGGGATCGACCGGCGCCGCACGCCCCGGCGCCGGCCGGGCGACGAGGTTGTCGGGCAGGCAGCGCAGTGCGGGGTTGAGGCCCTGGGGCGCCGGCTTCCAGCCGACCGGACAGCCGGCCGGCGGCGCGGCGGCCATGCGCTGCTGCGCCTGGACCGGCCCGGCGGGCAGCGCCAGGCCGAGGACGGCGGCCGCCACGGCCACCAGTGGGGCGTGGCGCAGGGTGCGCGGGAGCCGGCGTGCGCCGGCGGGTTGGTTGGCGGCTGCGAAAGACATCGTGAACTCCTGTGAATGATTCGGGGGACGGCGGTTGCCGCGAGGCCCGCCCTGCGGCCTGGCGATCGCCGGCCGGAAGCGGACTCCCCCATGAAGTCGCAAAGGCACCGGCGATCCCGCCACCCCGGGATCGCAGCGGGGGCCCGTCCCCCGGAATGGCGCGGCGGCGGGGCTTCGTTGTGGCCCGTGGCGGGATCCGGCGCTCCGCTGCGACTCCCTGGATACAGCCGGCTCCGCTTCCCGGCTGCGGCCCATCACCAGGAGTCCCGACCATGTCCAGTCACCGTAGCGCCGCCCAGTTGCTCGCCACCTGCGCGCTGCTCGCCGGCGGCCACGCCGCCGCCATCGACCCCTCCCAGGGCGTCTACCGCATTCCCTACGCCGACGGCACCGAGGTCCGCGTGACCAACGACCACGTCCGCCACGCTCCCCCTGGGCGGATCGACATGCGCGGCCGCGGCGGCGGCACCTACCGCATCGTCGCCGCCGCCGACGGCCACGTGCGCCATATCGAGGACGGCTTCGACCAGCGCCTGACCTGCAAGAAGGGCGACGGCCAGCCGCGCAACAACAACTACGTCTGGATCGAGCACGCCAACGGCGAGTGGACCAAGTACACCCACATGCAGAAGGGCTCGGTGACCGGCCGCCGCAAGGCCAACCTCCGGGTCGGCCAGTTCGTGAAGGCAGGCACCTGGCTCGGCGACGAGGGCGAGGTCGGCTGCGCCAGCGGCCCGCATCTGCACTTCGAGGTCGGGGTGCCGCGTGCCAGCGATCCGATCAGCAGCGTCGGCGGTTTCCTGCAGGACAACGACGACAGCGAGCGCAATCGCATCCCGCGCATCTGCGGCATCTCCGGCGGACGCTTCGCCAGCGACACCAGCTACACCGCCCGCCGGGTGCCCGGCAACATCGCCGCCGGCGCCCGGGAAGTGGCGCGCCACGGCGTGCCGGCGCGCGACTACCAGTGCCTGTACGACCAGGCGGTGGCGGCGGGCTACACCCTGGAATGGATCGACGGCTTCGACGTGGGCGGCGCGGTGCACTACAACGCCGTGTTCCGCCCCGCCGGCAACACCGTCGCCGCGGCCTTCCACGGCCTCACCGCCGGCCAGTACCAGCAGCGCTTCGGCGAGTACACCCGCAGGGGCTACCAGCCGCACCAGGTGGAGAGCTACGGCAGCCGGCAGGGGAGCCGGTACGCGGTGATCTTCAGGCGCCAGTCCGGCCCCGCCTACAGCGCCTACCACGGCCTGTCGGCCGAGGCGCACCAGCAGCGGATGGACGCGCTGACCGCCGACGGCTACCGCCCGCGCAACGTCTCGGTGGTGTCCAGCGGCGGTCAGCGCCGCTATACCGCGCTGTACGAACGCGCCGACATCGGCAGCTGGCAGGCCAGGTCGGCGCTGACCGGGGCGCAGTACCAGGAGGTCTTCGAGGCCAACTCGAAGCAGGGGCGCCAGCTGGTCTATCTCAACGCCTACGTGCACGACGGGCAGCCGCATTTCTCGGCGATCTGGAGTTCCCGCGCCAACGGAGCGTACCGCGCACGCCACGGCCTGACCGGCGCCCAGTACCAGAGCGCCTGGCAGGACGCGAGCGGCGCCGGGCTGCTGACCCGCAATGTCAGCGGCTATGGCATCGGCGGATCGGCGCGATATGCGGCGGTATGGCGGAGGTAACCGCTGCCCCGTCGAGCCGCGACGCGGCAGGAGCGCCGGCCAGGTGTCGCGCTCCTGCCGCCGGGCGCCTCGCCGCTCGCCTCACGACTTCCCTGGAGCGGGCCCTTGCACGCGACAACGCTGCAGCGCGACGCAACGCCGCCTGAGGGGGTCGGGAAGCGCCACGGCATGCCCGGCCGCGTCAACCGGAGCCCTGGTCCAGTCCCGCCGCCAAGCGTCGGCAGTACGGCGCCAACGCCAACGCCCGCGCGAGCACGAACGCCACGAACGCCACCCACAGCCCGTGGTTGCCGAACCATCCCGCCAGCGGCCACACCAGCAGCAGGAACACCCCCAGCGAGACCAGTCCCGCATCGCGCATCTCGCGCGTGCGGGTGGCCCCGATGAACACCCCGTCGAGCTGGAATGCCGCCACGGACACCAGCACGTACAGCGCGGTCCACGGCAGGTAGGTCGCGGCCGCGTCGCGCACCGGCTGCAGCGCCGTCAACGCTTCCACGACCATCGTGCCGAACGCCGCGATACCGAGCGCAAGCACCGCCGCGGTGCCCAGCGCCAGCTCGCTGGACAGTCGCACCGCGCGCCGGAAGCGCTGCGGATCGCGCGCCCCCACCGCCCCGCCCACGAGCGCCTCGGCCACGAAGGCGAAGCCGTCCAGGAAGAACGCACTGAACGACACCAGCTGCAACAGGATGTGGTTGGCCGCCAGGGTGACATCGCCGAACCGCGCGCCCTGGTTGGCGAACCAGCCGAAGCCCAGCAGCAGGCATAGCGTGCGCACCAGGATGTCGCCATTGGCCGCCAGCGACTGCCGCAGCCTTGCGCGATCGGCGATGCGCGCCCACGGCAGGAACGGCTCGCCGTCGCGATGGCGCCGGCGCAGCAGCCGCCACAGCAGCACCGCCGCGACCGCGCAGGTGGCCCACTCCGCCAGGGCCGTGCCCAGGCCGATGCCGCGCGCGCCCATCCCCAGCGCCGCGGCGAAATACACGTCCAGCCCGGCGTTGAGCCCGTTGAGCAGCAGCTGCACGGCCAGCAGCGTGCGCACCTGGCCCAGCCCGATCAGCGCGCCGCTGAGCGCGTACAGCGCCAGCGCCGCCGGTGCGCCCCAGATCCGCGCCGCGTAGTACTCGCGTCCGACCGACTCCACCGCGGCGCTGCCGTCCATCAGTGCGAAGTAGCCCTGCACCAATGGCCACTGCAGCACCCACAGGCCCGCACCCAGACCGACGCCCAGCAGCACCGAGCGGCCGAGCGTGGCCCGCACCTCCGCCTCGTCCCCCGCGCCGTCCGCCTGCGCGACGAAGCCGGTGGTCGCCATGCGCAGGAAGCCGAAGCTCCAGTAGACGAAGTTGAACAGCAGCGCCCCCAGCGCCAGCGCCCCGAGGTCCGCCGCCGTGCCGACGTGGCCGATCACCGCGGTGTCCACCAGGCCGAGCGTCGGCACCGCGGCATTGGCGATGATGATCGGCCAGGCGCGGCGGGCGATGGCGGTGCGGGTGATGGTTGGGAGGGGGGCGGGCACCAGACGCCTTGCCTCCTGCGAACAGGAGTGACTCACACGGATCGCCCGGCATCGAGAATTCGCGCACCCGGTGGAGAACCGCGTTTCGAGCGGTCCTGCAACCGCTCTTCCAGCTGGTCCAGATACTCCCCCATCATCGCCGCACTCGCCGGATCATGGATCCGCGGCACCGCCGCGCGCGCCTGCGCGGCCAGCGCCCGGGCGCTTCCGGCGTCATCGCCCATCGCGGCAGCCTCGGCATCCAACCAGAGGCGGAACGGCGTCAGGTCCAGCAGGCCACCCTCGCACAGCGGGCGCCACGCGGCCAGCAGTGGGGCGTCGCCGTTGCGGGCGGCATAGGTGGCCAGCATCAGGGCCACGCCCTGGCGCTGGCCATCGGCCAGGTCGGAGTAGCCCGCGGCCAGGGCCTGTGCGGCAGTGCCGGCGGCCGCCCGGTCGCCGCTGTCCAGCGCCCAGCTGATGCGCATCAGTTGGGCCGTCAGCATCACCTCCTGCGGCAGGCCGTCGGGCACCTCGAGCCGTTCCACCGGCCAGTCGCGGGGGCGCACGCCGGCCACGGCCAGGGCCAGCACGCACTGCTGGGCGCGTGCGACGCGCGAAGCCGGTGTATCGCGCAGCAATTCGCGCAGAACGTAGCCGTCGCTGTACCAGCCTTGCGACCGGATCGGCAGCAGGTTGACGACGCCGAGCGCAACGCCGCCGAATGCGGTGGCGCCGAGCGCCACCGTTGCGGCAGCGCCTGGCGACGGCGCGAACGCGAGTACGGCCAGCGCGACGGCGGCGGCGAGCAGGTTGGCCAGGGGGCCGCCGAGGATGAAGACGGCGGCGGCGCGGCGCGACTCGGCCCTGGCATCGGGCAGCAGTGCGGCGAAGCCGGCCAAGCCACGGATGCCACCGCCCCAGCGCAGGCGCCAGCCGCCCATCCCGCGCTCCAGACGCAGCGGACCGATGCCGGCACCCATCAGGCGGCGGCCGGTCAGCAGGCCGGCGACGGCGTGGCCGGCCTCGTGGACCACGACCTGCAACCACAGCATGGCGAGGACCAGCAACAGCAGGCCGGCGAGTGTCGGCAGCGAGTGGTGCTCCGCCAGGATGTCGACCACCCAGAGCAGACCGACACCGCCGATGGCGCCGACGACGAACTGCACCACCCTCGCGGGCAGGGATGGTCTTGAGGGTGCGGCGGATTCCGCGATTCGCGGATACAGCGTGGCGGGACCGGCCATGGGGTGGCCGTCGCGTCGTGTGGTCATCTCAGCACCCCCGGATGGCGTGGCTACCTTACCGGCGCGGGGCGGCGGGTGCATCCGGGGTTGGGTGGGGGGGCGGCGGGACCGGTCGCCCTCGCCCCGCCCCTCGCACTGGCGCGCGGACGCGCTCTTCGGGACACGGACGATCGCTCGCGAGCGCGCCGCGGGTTCGGCGCGGAGACAGCGGAGCAAGCTTCGCTCCACGTGCGACTCCCGGTCTTTCGGCGACGGGCCGAAGCTTGCTTCGGGTCAGGCCGGGGGGCCGGCCGGGGCGCGGCCCCGGGGGCCGCCGCGCCGGCCGTCGAGGCGGCCGTTGCGCGACATCAGCACCGCGATCGGGCGGGTGCCGGGGAATTCGGACAGCACGATCGCCAGCACCGCGGTGATCGGCACCGCCAGGAACGCGCCGGGGATGCCCCACAGGCCGCCCCAGGTGAGCAGGCTGGCGAGGATCACGAACGGGCTGAGGTTGAGCGAGTTGCCCATCAGGTAGGGATCGAGGAAGTTGCCGATCACGAACTGCGCCGATGCCAGCAGCAGCAGCAGGGTGATCACCGTGCCCGGGTCGCCGAACTGCACGATCGCCCAGGCCACCGGGAACAGCACGCCGAGGAACGAGCCGATGTAGGGCACGTAGTTGAGCACCGCGATCAGCACCGCCCAGAAGCCGGCGAACTCCAGCCCGAACGGCGCCATCATCGCCCAGCTCACCACGCCCAGCAGCACGTTGACCAGGGTCTTGACCGACAGGTACTGGCCGGTGCGGCTGTTGATGCTGTCGAGCACCTGGTGGATGCGCGACACGTCGCGCGGATCGTCGGACAGGCTGCGCAGCTTGGCCGGGAAGACCCGTTTCTCCAGCAGCAGGAAGGTCACGTACAGCAGCACGATCAGCACCGTCATGCCGACGCCGGTCACCGACACCACGGTGCTGCCGATCAGGTCCTGCAGCCGCACCTGGGCGAGGAAGTCCTCGCGCAGCGCGGTCCAGGTGGGCGCGGCACGCAGGCCGAAGAACTCCGCGCCCTGCTGGATTCGCTGCAGCAGGGTGTCCTGGTAGGTGGGCGCCAGCTGTACGACGCGGCCGAAGTTGTTGACCACCAGCGAGACGCCTGCGGCGACCACCACGCCGATGCCGAGGATCGACAGCAGGTAGCGCAACGGCGCCGGCAGCCACCGTCCGACCAGCGGCAGCGCGGTCAGCGCGCGCGCCAGGCCGATGATCACGTAGGCCACCAGCACCCCGAACACCATCGGCACGAACACCTGCTTGCCCACGTACAGCACCCAGCCGACGATCAGCGCCAGCACCGCGCCGTGCACCACCGACTGCAGGCGGTCGCCCTGTGCCACGCTCATGCCCCCTGCCGCCGACGGCCGCGGCGGGGGTGGGGTGACGCCACCGGTCGGGATATGGGCATGCTGGTTCCGGGCAGGACGCGGGACTCCGCGGGGCGGGTGCATTCTGGCATTCCCGGCGTGAGTCCGGCGCCGCCGCCGGCGCGCCGCTGCGTTGCGGCAACGGGCGAGGTGGCGGCGCGCGCGCCGATGCGGCCTAATTGGCTGCCCTGCCACTCTCCCCGGATCCCGTCATGCAGTACCTGTTGCTGGTCTACACCGACGACACCCTGCTCGAGGCCCTGCCCGAAGGCGAATTCGACAGCATGATGCGCGGCTGCCTGCAGCATGCCGACGCGCTGCGCGAGGACGGCCGGCTGCTGGACTTCCAGCAGCTGGAGGCGCCGGCCAGTGCGCGCTCGGTGCGCATCCGCGGCGGCCGCGCCAGCGTCACCGACGGGCCGTTCGCCGAGACCAAGGAGGTCCTGGCCGGCTTCAATCTGGTCGAGGCGGACAGCCTGGAGGAGGCGGTGCGGATGGCGCAGGAGTTTCCCTGGGCCGGCACCGGGTGCATCGAGGTGCGTCCGGTGCGCGACGTCGGCGAGGTGCGCAGGCGGGTGGGCGCCTGAGGGCCGGCCGAGCTCGCGGGCGGTTCGCGATTTCCGTCGCTCCCACGGACGCGTGCCGGGCCGGGAATCATCGCCAACTCCGCCGGCGGCACCCCAGCCTTCGCGGCCATGGGCCGCTCCTGTAGGAGCGTGCCGTGCACGCGAAGGCCGGCGCGGCATGACTTCCCGGCAATCACCGCCAACCCGCCGGAGACGCCCGCGGCCTTCGCGGCCATGGGCCGCTCCTACAAAGAGCGTGCCGTGCACGCGAAGGCCGGCGCGGGGCGCGTTCACATTTTCTGATTGGGGGCGCCGTTAGCTTGGTGGCTGCAGGACGCCGCCGCGGCGGCGCCATCGACGGCACGAGGGAGCGCACGATCCGACACCGCGACTGGCATCGCTGGACCCGCGGCGCGTTCGCGACAGCGGGCGCGGCCGCGCTGTGCGCCTGCACCGCGGGTCCGCAGTCCACGCTCGACCCCGCAGGACCCGCCGCGGCGCAGATCGCCCAGACCTGGTGGCTGATGTTCTGGACTGCGGCGGCGATCTGGACGCTGGTGCTCGGGCTGCTGCTCTACGCGCTCCTGCGCGGCCACAACACCCGCGCGCTGGCGCGGCCGCAACGGCTGATCGTCGGCGGCGGCCTGCTGCTGCCGGCGGTCGCGCTGGCGGCGCTGCTGGTCTACGGCACCGTCACCAGCGGGCGGGTCACCGGGCTAGGCGAGACGGTCGATGCGGTGATCGAGGTCGAGGCGCGGCGCTGGGTGTGGGAGTTCCGCTATCTCGACGGCGACGGTGGGGTACGCGCCACCTCGACCGACGCGCTGGCACTGCCGCGCGGGCGGATGGTGGAGTTCCGCATCACCAGCGTCGACGTGATCCACAGCTTCTGGATCCCGCGCCTGGGCGGCAAGATCGACGCCCTCCCCGGGCGGGTGAACCGGCTGCGCCTGCGCGCCGACCGCGCCGGGCCGATGCGCGGCCAGTGCGCCGAATTCTGCGGGCTGGAGCATGCGCACATGGACTTCGCGGTGCGCGTGCTGGAGCCGGACGCGTGGGAGAGCTGGCTGGCCGCGCGCAGCGTCGGAGCCCCTGGCGATGCCGAGCGCGCCGGCGGCGGGCAGATCGATCCCGATCCCGCTGCGGGCGCAGGTGGCGACAGCGACGCCAATGCCGATACGGGCGACGAAGCCGGCGCCGGGCGCGACAGCGGTCCGCACCCCGCGGCCGGGATGCGCGGCGATGCGGGCGCCGAAGCGGAGACGGCGCAGAGCGCCGCGCCATGACCATCGCGCGCGAAGCGGTCGACGAGCCCACCAACCGCTGGCGCCTGGCGGAGCTGGCGCGGATCTGGGGCAACGCCCCGGGATGGCGCGGCCAGCTGACCGCCGTCAACCACAGCACCGTGGGGCTGCGCTTCATCGCCACCGGCTTCGCCTTCCTGCTGGTCGGCGGCATGCTGGCGATGTTCATCCGCCTGCAGCTGGCCTGGTTCGACGCCGAGGTGCTGGACCCGCGGCGCTACAACCAGTTCGTGACCATGCACGGCACCACGATGATGTTCCTGTTCGCGGTGCCGATCATGGAAGGCTTCGCGATGTACCTGATCCCGAAGATGCTGGGTTCGCGCGACCTGCCGTTCCCGCGGCTGTCGGCGTTCGGCTACTGGTGCTACCTGTTCGGCGGGCTGTTCCTGTACTCCAGCTTCCTGTTCGACGCCGCGCCCGACGGCGGCTGGTTCATGTACGTGCCGCTCACCGACGCGACCTACTCGCCGGGAATGGGCGCGGACTTCTGGCTGATCGGGGTGACCTTCGCCGAGATCGCCGCGGTCACCGCCGCGGTGGAGCTGATCGTCGCGATCCTGCTCACCCGCGCGCCGGGCATGGATATCCGCCGGATGCCGCTGTTCGCCTGGGCGATCCTGGTGACGGCGTTCATGATCGCGTTCGGCTTTCCGCCGCTGATCCTGGCCAGCGTGCTGCTGGAGATCCAGCGGGCATTCGACTTCGCGTTCTTCGAGGTCGCGCGCGGCGGCGACCCGCTGCTGTGGCAGCACCTGTTCTGGCTGTTCGGCCATCCCGAGGTCTACATCATCTTCCTGCCGGCGGCCGGCGTGGTGTCGATGGTCGTGGCGACATTCGCCAGGCGGCCGATCGTCGGCTACACCTGGATCGTGCTGGCCACGGTCGCCACAGGCTTCCTCAGCTTCGGGCTGTGGGTGCACCACATGTTCGCGGTCGGCATCCCGCTGCTGGCGCTGGGCTTCTTCAGCGCGGCGAGCATGGCGGTGGCGATCCCGATGGGCATCCAGGTGTTCTCGTGGATCGCCACGCTGTGGTCGGGCAAGCCGTGGCTGCGGGTGCCGATGCTGTACCTGTTCGGGTTCTTCTTCGTGTTCGTGCTCGGCGGGCTGACCGGGGTGATGCTGGCGCTGGTGCCGTTCGACTGGCAGGCGCACGACACCCACTTCGTGGTCGCGCACCTGCACTACGTGCTGATCGGCGGGCTGATGTTCCCGCTGTTCGCCGGGCTGTACTACTGGCTCCCGCTGGTTGGCGGGCGGATGCCCTCCGAGAGCCTGAGCCGCACCGCGTTCTGGCTGGTGTTCGTCGGCTTCAACCTGACCTTCCTGCCGATGCACCTGACGGGGCTGCTGGGCATGCCGCGGCGGGTCTACACCTATCCCGCCGAGCTGGGCATCGAATGGCTCAACCTGCTGTCCACCGCGGCCGGCTTCGTGCTGGCGGTGGGCACGCTGGGGATCCTGATCGACGCCGCGCTGAGCCTGCGCCTGGGCCGGCGCTGCGCGCGCGACCCGTGGCACGCCGGAACCCTGGAGTGGGCGATCCCGCAGCCGGTGCCGCAGTACAACTTCGCTTCCATCCCCGGCGCCGGGGATCGTTACCCGCTGTGGTCGCATCCGGCGGTGGCCGACGAGTCCGCGCGCACCGATGGCATCCTCGGCGACCCGGCGGCCGGGCGCCGCGAGCTGCTCGGCACCGGACTGCTGTCCGCCATGCCGGAACAGGTGATCCGGATTTCCCATTCCACCTGGCTGCCGCTGCTGGCGGCGCTGAACATCGCGCTGCTGCTGGCCTGTTTCATCGCCAAGCTGTACCTGGGCGCGGCGCTGCTGCTGGCGCCGCTGCTGGCGCTGTTCCTGGCCTGGGCCTGGAGCACCGGCGACCGCCACGCGCCGGCGCGGATCGACGCCGCGCCGGGGCTGTCGCTGCCCTCGCAGTACGCGGCGCGCAACGCCCCGGGATGGTGGGCGCTGGTGATCACCCTGCTGATCGACGGCTCACTGTTCGCCTCGCTGGTGTTCGCCTACTTCTATCTGTGGCTGGGCGGCCCGGCCTGGCCGCCGCCGGGCATCGCCACCGGCGGCTGGACGATGCCGCTGCTGGCGCTGGCACTGCTGGGCGGCTGCGCGGTCGCCGCCGAGCTGGCGCATCGCGCCGGCCGCCGTGCGCGCACGGGCGCCGGCGGTTGGCTGCTCGCGGCCATGCTCGGCGGCGGCTTCGTCATCGCGCACGTGGCGGCGCTGGCAGGTCCGGTGGGACCGCCGCAGGCGCATGCCTACGCCTCGGTGGTGTGGACACTGGCCGGCTTCCACGCGGTGCACGTGGCGGTGGCGATGCTCGCGTCCGGGTTCGTCCTGGCACGGATCCGCCATGGCCTGGCCGGCCCCGCGCGGCCGCTGGAGCCGCGCGTCGCCGCCGGGCTGTGGCGCTATGCGGTCGGCCAGGGCGCAGTGGCCTGGGCGGTGATCCACCTGTTCCCGAGGCTGGCATGAGCGGGCGCCGGCTCGGCCCGCTGCGCCTGACCGGCATGGCCGCGCCGATGGCGGTGTGGGCGCTGCATTTCGTGGTGGTGTACAGCCTGCAGGGCCTGGCCTGCGCCGAGGGCTGGCAACGCGACCGCGTGACCGGGGTGGAGGCGGCGAGCTGGTGGTTGTTGCTGATGACGCTGGTCGCGCTGGCGGCGATCGCCTGGCTGGGGTTGCGCGCCTGGCGCGCATGGCGCACCGCACGGGCGGCACCGGCCTCGGCCCCGGACGCGCGCCGGCACCGCTTCACCGCCGCGGTGACCGCGCTGCTGGCGCTGCTGGCGGCGATCGCGGTGGTGTTCACCACCATTCCCGTGCTGCTGCTGGCGCCCTGCGCCTGAGGAACCGATGGTCAAGAAGCACCTTTCGCAACCGGTCCCGCGCACCCGCAGTCATACGGTCGAGAGCCGGATGTCGATCGCGCACCACCCGATCCATCCGATGCTGGTGGTCTACCCGGTGGCGCTGCTCAGCCTGGTGTTCCCGGTCGACCTGGTGTTCCTGTGGATCGGCGACGGGTTCTGGGCGCAGCTGGCCTACTGGCTCAACGCGGTAGGGCTGGCGATGGGCCTGGTGGCGGGGGCGGTCGGCACCTTCGACATGTTCTCGATCCGGGTGGTGCGACACCACGTCTCGGCCTGGAACCACTTCATCGTCGCGGTGATGGTGCTGGCGATGGCGGCGCTCGGGGTGTGGCTGCGGGCACCCGGCGCCGAGGCCGCGGTCTGGCCTTGGGGCCTGCTGCAGTCGGCGGCGATGCTGCTGCTGGTGATGGTGGCCGGCTGGCTCGGCGGCACCCTGAGCTTCCGCCACGGCATCGGCGTGTACGGCGACGAGGAATCGCACGCGCTGGGCAAGGACGAACCGCCTGCCGAATAGCGCCTGCCGTCAGCGTCCGGTCGCCAGCGGCATTCGCGCAGGACGCCCAGCGCCTGCGGCGGAGGCGGCAAGTCGTCGCATTCGATTGCGAGGCGTGTGCGCGTCCCGTTGCGAGGCCTGCGGATGCGGAGGCGTTCCCAACTAGCCCGTCGCCGCGACCGGCGGGGCCGGCAGGTCGCCGGCGCTCTGCGGCTTGGCACCGGTGAGCGCGGCGATGCCGAGCAGCAGCGCCAGCGGCACCCAGCCGGCGATGCGGTAGAACCACGCCCCGTGGCGATCGCGCCCGTGCCCCAGCTCGTACAGCAGCAGCCCGAAGTACAGATGCAGCAGCACCGCGATCGCCACCACCACCAGCTTCATCACCAGCCACGCCCCGGTGGGGCCGTAGGCGATCAGGATCATGCCGAGGGTCACGGTGACGATGGCTGCGGGCGTGGCGATGCGGAAGAACAGCGCGTTGGTCACCGGGTTGAAGTACTCCCGCACCGCATCCTCCTCCTCGCTGTGCCGCGCCGAGAGCAGGCGCGGCAGGAAGAACAGCCCGGCGAACCAGACCGCCATCGCCGCGATGTGGAAGAATTTCAGCCAGAAGTACATGCGGACCTCCGCGGGTGCTGAACGCAGCTTACGTCGCCATGCGCGAAACCGGCGTTCATCCTGCCCGCGACCCGCGGGCGTCTCCGCAACCGGCATCCGGCGACACGCGGCGCCCCGTACGCGCGTGCCATGCACGCGAAAGCCGGCACGCCGGCAGCATCCGGAATCGCCGCCACGCCCGCCGGAGCCTTCCGTGGCCTTCGCGGCCATGGGCCGCTCCTACGGGGTAGGCGGGCACCTCGAATCGCTGCCGCAGCTTCGACGGCCGGCCTGCTAGGGTCGGTGGCGATGCGCGCGCCCTGCCCTCTTTCGCCCCGAGCCCGGCCCGGCCGGTCCGCACGGCGGCCCGTACGCGATGCCCTGGCGCTGCTCGGCTGCTGGTTCGGCGCGACCGCCCCGGCGCTGGCGCACCAGCGCGAGGGCGTGCCGACGCTGGCCACGGCCTGGTCGCTGTCGCCGCTGCTGCTGGCGCCACTGGCGCTGCTGGTGCTGCTCTACGCCGCGGGGCTGGCGCGGCTGTGGCGGCGCGCCGGAGCCGGCCACGGCGTCGCCTTCGCCGAGGCGTCCGCCTTCGTCGCCGGGATCGTGGCCCTGCTGCTGGCAACGGTCTGGCCGCTGGACGCCTACGGCGAATGGTCGCTGGCCGCGCACATGGCCCAGCACATGCTGCTGCTGGCGCTGGTGCCGCCGCTGCTGCTGGCGGGGCGGCCGCTGGCGGTGGCGGCGATGGCGCTGCCTCGGCGCTGGGCGCAGGCGCTGCACCGCGCGACGCGCCGGCCGGCGGAACGCATGGCGCAGGCGCTGGCGACTGCGACCGCCGCGCACCTGGCGGTGATGCTGGCCTGGCACCTGCCGGCGGCCACCGCCGCAGCGCTCGCCAACGACGCCGTGCACTGGCTGATGCACGGCAGCTTCCTGGCGGCGGGGCTGTGGTTCTGGGCGGCGCTGTGGCGGCGCATCCGCATGCCCGACACCGGCGCCGGGGCCGGGGTCGTGGCGCTGGTGGCGGTGATGATGGGCATGGGCCTGCTGGGCGCGCTGCTGACGTTCTCGGCGCGGCCGCTCTACCCGGTGTACGTGCAGCGCGCGCCGCTGCTCGGGCTGGACCCGCTGGCCGACCAGCAGCTGGCCGGCATCGTGATGTGGGTACCCAGTGCCCTGCCCTACCTGCTGGGCGGGCTGTGGCTGCTGTGGCTGGCATTGGAACGCATCGGGCGCCGCGACGCCGGTCCGGCACCGCAGACCGGCGACCGGCCCGGACGCCCATAGCCGGGCGGCGCGTCCCGGGCGCGGCGGTTGATCGGCCGGCCCGGACCGCGCCGCGGCTCACGCCGCACGCCCGCGCCTCAGAACCGATAGGCCGCCGAGAACTCCCAGGCGCGACCGAAGATCGGCCGACCGAGGAACACGTCGCCGGTCACCGCGTCGCCGACGATGCGCGCGTTGGCCTCGGTCAGGCCGATCTCGTCGGTGAGGTTGCTGCCGCTCAGGCGGAATTCCCAGTTCTCGCCGACGTAGGCCGCGACGCCGGCGTCGACGGTCTGGTACGAGGGAATCCGCTGCTCGTTCTCCGGGTCCGAATAGCGCCGACCGACGTAGGTGTAGGTGGCGTACAGTTTCAGGTCGGCCCAGCCGGCAGGCACGAAGTAGCTGGGCGTGACCCGGTACTGCAGGCTCGGCTGGCGCCGCACCTCGTTGCCGGTGTTGTCGCCGAAGTTGCGGTATTCGGCCTCCACCCAGTTGCCGGTCAGCGCGACCTCGAAGTTGTCGAACGGCCGCAGCGCCCCTTCGAACTCCAGGCCATGCGCGCGCGAGTCGCCGATCGCGGTGACGTTGGTGCCGTCGTCGAGGAACAGCTGGAACGGCAGGCCTTCGAACTCGTTGTAGAACGCGGTCAGGTACAGGTCGAACAGCGCGTTGCCGCTCTTCAGGCCGATCTCGTACTGGTCGACCTGCTGGGTGTTGTCCTGGCCGTCGCGCAGGTTGTCGAACTGCGGGAAGAAGAATCCCGAGTTGACCCGCGCGAATACGCTGGCGGCATCGCTCATGCGCCAGTTGAGGCCGGCGGTCCAGGAGACCTCGTCGTTGTCGTAGCGCAGGCTGCGGTAGCTGCCGTCGCGCAGCGAGGCGCCGTTGTTGTACAGGGTGGTCGGGTCGCCGTCGTAGTCGGCGGCGGCGGCGTTGGAGATCAGCGCATCGACCTTCTGCTCCTCGTAGCGGAAGCCGGCGTCGAAGCGCAGCACCTCGCTGATCTGCCACTCGTGGGCCGCGAAGCCGGCGAGGTTCTCGCCGTCGTAGCGCGCGTCGAGGGCGAAGAACGGCGCCCCGGCGAAGCCCTCGCGGGTGACCGCCACGCCGTTGTCCAGTTCCACGTCGATGCGGCGCGCGTTCGGCTCCACCGTCAGCAGCATCTCGTTGCCGAGGTACCAGCGATCGCGCGAGGAGTAGTTGGCGTAGTACGCGCCGGCGGTCAGGGTGTGCCCGGGGGCGAGGTCGAAGCTGAGGCGGGTCTCGCTGGTGAACGAGTCCAGTTCCTTGTCGACCACCCACCAGCCGGCTGTGAGCACCTGCTGCTCCGGATCGACCGCGCCGCCGCCGGTGACGAAGCTGGCGCTGGCCGAGGAGGCCGGGCCGCCGGCCGCGGCGACCACGGCGGGATCGTCGTTGGCGTCGTCGATCGCATGGTCGAGCCAGGAGCCCAGGGTCTGCGGGTTGGCGCCGGTGAACAGGCTGTTGGTGGGCGCGTCGCCGCTCAGATAGTTGCTGCGGTGGCTGAGGCGCCAGCCGCCGAAATCGAGGTCGAGGATCGCGCCGAACAGGTCGATGTCGGCGCCGCGGCCCTCGGCCAGGTCGCGCCGGATGGTCTCGCCGGGGCCGACCTCGATGTCGACGTGGCGGAAGTCCTCGCCCAGCAGGGTGTCGCTGCCTGGATCGAAGCCGGGGAAGGCATCGACGTCTCGGCCGCCGTCGCGCGAGATCAGCGGTACCGCGGTGAAGAACGCGTTCTTGTCGTCGAGCATGCGCCCATAGAGGGTGAGCTCGCCGTTGTCGAACCAGCGGGTCAGAGTGGCGCTGAACTGGCCGCCTTCGTCGGCCGGGTACTGGGTGTCGCGGATCCCGTCGCTGCTGCGCCAGAAGCCGCCGACGCTGTAGCTCCACTGCTCGTTGATCGGCGCGCCGTAGAAACCGTCGACGCGGCGCTGGCTGCCGCTGCCGGTGGTCAGCCGCAGGCTGCCCTCCGGAGTCAGGCCGCCCTTGCGCTGGATGAAGTTGATGGTCGCGCCCGGCTGGCCGTTGCCGAAGATCGGGCTCGGCCCGCCGCGCAACACCTCGACGTTCTCGACCGTGTCGTCGATGCGGAACAGCGACGAGTTCTCGAGAAACGACACCGTCGGCGGCGGATACAGCGGCGAGCCGTCGAGCTGCACGGTGATGAACGGCGCGTCGGAACCGCCGGGGAAGCCGCGCACGTCGATGTTGGCACCGGTATTGCCGCCGGCCGATTCGGCCCAGACGCCGGGCACGATCTTCAGCAGATCCGCGGTGCTCTTCGGCGCCGCCTCCTGCACCTGCTCGAGGGTGGCGGTGGTGATCGAGTAGCTCGCGTCGCGCTTGCGCAGGCCGCCGGCCTGGGCGGCGCCGCTGACCACGATGGTGTCGAGCTCGGTGGCGTCGGGCTGCGCCGCGGCCGCCTGGTCCCGCGGCTGCTGCGCGCCGGCGACGGCCGGCAGCAGGGCAACCGCGACCGCGAGCGCCAGCGGCGTCCTGTGGGTGATGTGCATCGATACTCCTCCCTCGATTCGCATTGCTGGATCCCCCCTTCCTGGTCCCATCTGCGCGTCCCATCTGCGCGGCAGACCAGCGCCGAACCGCGGGACCATAGTCCCGGCTCGGGACAGCGGCAATCTAGGGACGACCCGGGCCGTGATCGCGCTCGCAGTCGGCGTGCGCGCCGCGGCACATGCTTTCACCCGCTGCTGCGCCCGGCGCCGCTAGCGTCGGCGTTCCCGCCCCGCAAAAACGATGGTCATGCGCCTGCTGGTCCTGCTTTTCGCCATCACCATGCCGCTGGTCGCGTGGCTGTCCGGGCGCGCCGCGTTCGGCCCGGACACCGCCACCGTGTCCGACCGCCATCCCACGTTGCTGGTCGCCGCCGGCTACGCCTTCTCGATCTGGGGCCTGATCTTCCTGCTCGATCTGCTCTACGCCGCCTGGCAGGCCACCGGCGTGCGCCGCCGCGATCCGCTGCTGGGACGGGTGGCGCTGCCCGCGGCGGCCGGCTTCGCACTGACCGCGGCGTGGATGCCGCTGTTCTCGCAAGGGCTGTTCTGGCTGTGCCTGGTGGTGATCTTCGGCGCACTGGCCTGCCTGGCCTGGAGCGCGCTGCAGCTCGCGCGCCCCGCCACGCATGCGCCGGCCTGGCTGGCGCTCTCCCTGCATGCCGGCTGGCTGTCGCTGGCGGCGTTCCTCAATCTCGCCCAGGCGATCGTCGCCTATCGCCTGCTGCCCGACGGCGCCATGCTCGGCTGGAGCCTGGCGCTGTTCGCCGCGGCCGCGGCGGTGCTGCTGGGGCTCAACCAGCGCATGCACGGCAACACCGCCTACGCGGCGGCGGCCCTGTGGGGCCTGGGTGCGGTCTACGTGAAACAGTCGCAGTCCGGCCTCGACGGCAGCGATGCGGCGGCTTGGGCTGCGCTGGCGATCGGGCTGCTGCTCGGGCTGCAGACAGCCTGGCTACGATGGCGCGAACGGCGCAGGCCGGTGGCGGTGCTGCCGCCGCCCGGCTGAGCGCGGACGGCCTCAGGTGCCGGCGGACTGCGCGCCTGCAGCGAACGCGCCCGCAGCGAAGAAGTCCTGCACCGGGCGCACCTCGAATGCGCCCGAGGACTTCTGCGCCGCCAGCTCGCGGGCGGCGGCCACGGCCTCGTCCAGGGTGTCGCAATCGAGCAGCCACAGCCCGAGCAGCTGCTCCTTGGTTTCGGCGAACGGGCCATCCAGCACCATCGGCTCCGACCCGCTGCGCACCGTGACCGCGCGCACGGTCGGCATCAGCCGCGCGCTCGGGCCCAGGCGGGCGCCGTTCGCATCCAGCCGGGCGCAGGCCTCGCCGAGGCGCTGCATCACCTGCGCGTCCTCGGCCCCGCTCCAGGCCGCCACGGTGTCTTCGCAGTCGTAGCAGAAGATGGCGTAACGCATGTCGACTCCAGGGCTGGGTGTCCTGGGGCGACGAACGGCGCGGGGCCGGATCGACACGATGCGCGCATGCAGGGGCTCGCGCCGCGGGGGCGGCGCGAGGGGCGCGACCGGCGGGTGCGCGGATCAGTCGCGCTTTTCGCCGATCACCTCGCCGCTATGCGGGTGGATGCGCAACTCCACGTCCCGGCCGCCCGCGTCCTCGGCCTCGGCGCGCCACGTCCCGTCGTCGAAATCGATGTCATGGATGTTGGCGTAGCCGGCTGCGGACAGGCGCGCCTCGACGTCCGAAGCGGTGAGGCTGGAGACCTGGTCCTCCGGGTAGATCTCGCCGGTGGCCGGATCCAGCCGCAGATCGACGCGATTGCCGTCGGCGCTGCGCGCGTCGGCTTCCCACAGGCCCTCGTCGAACTCGATGTCGTTGACGTGAGTGAACCCCTGCGCCTCGAGGTGCGCGCGCACCTGCGCCTCGGTCATCGGCTCCTGCGCGTGCACGGCAGCGGCAGCCAGCGCACAGGCCAGGGCCAGGGGGGCGGCGGCACGGATCGGGAAGGTCTTCATGACGATGACTCCTGAGGGGAAGGTCGGGCGCAGTCTCGGCGGCGGTCGGCGAACCGCGGGTGAATTCCGGGCGCTGGCGTTGCGCGGCGTTCAGCGCGCGCAACCGGCCGGGACGAAGGGAGATCGACGGTGCATTGACGCGCGCCCGCCCATGATGGCGGCTCCCCGCCCCATCGGAGCCCCGCCCGGCGCATGCAGGACTGGAGCCAACTCGGCGCGATCGCGTGGCCGCTGCTGATCGCGCTGGCGCTGGGGCTGCTGGTGCGTCGCGGGCTGCTCGCGCTCGCCGCGCGCGCCCGGACCCGCGCAGCCACCCACCTGCGTGCGCGCGTGGCGCAGGTGGTGGCGGTCCCTGCGGCGGTGGCGTTGCCGCTGCTGTTCCTGAGCCTGGCGGTCACCGCGACCCCGCTGCCGCCCGAGTGGATCGGCCGCATCCAGCACTGGCTCGGGATCGGCGGCCTGCTGTGCCTGACCTGGCTGGCGGTGCGCGCGGTCGGTGCGGTCGAGCGCCGGATCCTGCGCGAGCACCCGGTGGACGTGGCCGACAACCTGCAGGCCCGCCGCGTCCAGACCCAGACCGCGGTGATCAGCCGGGTGATCCAGGGTGCGATCATCCTCGTCGGCGTGGCGCTGGCGCTGATGACCTTCCCGGCGATCCGCCAGATCGGCGCCACCCTGCTGGCCTCGGCCGGCATCATCGGCCTGGTCGCCGGCATCGCCGCGCGGCCGGTGTTCGGCAATCTGATCGCCGGGCTGCAGATCGCCCTGACCCAGCCGATCCGGCTCGACGACGTGGTGATCGTCGACGGCGAGTGGGGCCGCGTCGAGGAGATCACCAGCGCCTACGTGGTGGTACGGATCTGGGACGAGCGCCGGCTGGTGGTGCCGCTGACCTGGTTCATCGAGAACCCGTTCCAGAACTGGACCCGCACCAGCGCGCAGCTGCTGGGCACCGCCTTCCTGTGGCTCGACTACCGCACACCGATGGCCGAAGTGCGCGCGGAACTGCAGCGATTGTGCGGACAGGATTCGCGCTGGGACGGCCGCGTCTGCGTGGCGCAGGTGACCGAGACCGCCGAGACCACCATCCAGGTGCGGCTGCTGGTCAGCGCCAGGGACTCGGGCAGCCTGTTCGACCTGCGCTGCGCGGTGCGCGAGGGCATGATCGATTTCCTGGCCGCGCACCATCCGCAGGCGCTGCCGCGGCTGCGCGCCGTGGTCCACGAGCCCGACGCCGGCACGCCGCCATCGCGGCGCGCCAGTGCCACGGAAACCGACTCGCCGGGAGCGGAGCAAAGCCGCGAAGCAGATGCCACCGCGCCGCCTCCGGCGCAGCCGTCCTGACCATGCCGGCACGGCCAACGGCCTCCACGAGCGGATTGCCCCTGACCGGCGCGTCTCGGCTATCGGTGGTGGTGCCCGCCCACGACGAGGCGCGCCGCATCGGCGCCACCCTCGCGGCGCTGCACGCCGCCGTCGCCGCTTGCGGCGTGCCGTACGAGATCGTGGTGGTGGACGACGCCTCGACCGACGCCACCGCGGCCATCGCCGGTGCGGCCGGCGCGCGGGTGGTCCAGGTGGCGCATCGCCACATCGCCGCCGCCCGAAACGCCGGCGCGCGCGCCGCCGACGGCGACTGGCTGCTGTTCGTCGACGCCGACACCCACGTGGAGGCCGCGGTGGTGCGGGCGGCGCGGGCGGCACTGGCCGCGGGCGCGGCCGGCGGCGGCTGCGCGGTTCGGTTCGACGGGTACCAGCCGCTGCACGTACGCGCCCTGGTCGCGCTGTCGGTGCTCGGCTTCCGGCTGGCGCGGATCGCGCCGGGATGCTTCCTGTTCTGCACGCGCCCGGCGTTCGAGGCCGCGGGCGGCTTCGACGAGCGCTGGTACGCCGGCGAGGACGTGGCGATGAGCCGCGCGCTGGCGCGCAGCGGCCGCTTCGTGATCCTGCGCGAGCACGTGCTCACCTCGGGACGCAAGCTCCGCACCCACTCGGTGCCGCAGCAGCTCGCCCTGCTCTGGCGCCTGGCGATACGCGGCCGGCGAATGCTCCGGTCGCGGCACGGGCTGGAGCTGTGGTACGGCGAACGGCGCGAGCTTCCCGACGAGGAACCCGCGGCGGACGGTCGCGCCCGCGCGCTGCCGGACGCGAAGCGCCCGCCGGGCCCGCCATGACGCGCCGTGGACCGCGCCGGGCCGAAACTGGGCGCCCACCCGCACCGGAAGGAACGCGACCATGACCCTGCGCGCCTTCGGCATGAACTGCACCCTCACCCGCGGCCCGGCCCCGTCCTCCACCCAGAAGCTGCTCGACCAGGTGCTGGACGCGATGTCAGCACTGGGGGTCGAGACCGACCACGTGCGCGTGGTCGATCTGGACGTCAAGCCGGGCGTGAGCGCCGACGAGGGCGAGGGCGAC
Source organism: Luteimonas salinisoli (assembly GCF_013425525.1). Lineage (GTDB taxonomy): Bacteria > Pseudomonadota > Gammaproteobacteria > Xanthomonadales > Xanthomonadaceae > Luteimonas > Luteimonas salinisoli. Next base: position 27,041 of record NZ_JACCKA010000038.1, read on the forward strand.
CGGTGGCCGGACCTGCGTCGCCGGCTGCTCGAGGCGCAGATCCTGGTGCTGGCCACGCCGATCTGGCTCGGGCAGCCCTCCAGCGTCGCCAAGCGGGTGCTCGAGCGCATGGACGCCTTCCTCGGCGAGATCGACGACCAGGGCCGCTATCCCACCTTCGGCCGCGTGGCGGTGGCCGCCGTAGTCGGCAACGAGGACGGTGCGCACCACGTCACCGCCGAGCTGTACCAGGCGCTGGCCGACGTCGGCTTCACCGTGCCCGCCGGCGCCGCCCCGTACTGGGTGGGCGAGGCGATGGGCAGCACCGACTTCAAGGACCTGGAAAGCACTCCGAAGAAGGTCGCCGACAGCGTGCGCACCGCCGCCAGCAACGCCGTGCATCTGGCGCAAGTGCTGCAGAAGCACCCTTATCCCGCGCCGCTTGCCTGAGCGGCAGAGCGGCGCACCGCGCCGGACCGACTAGAATCGCAGCCTCGCCGCCGCCGAATCCGCCATGACCCAGAACCCGCTGCTCGACTTCTCCGGCCTGCCGCGTTTCGACGCGATCCGCCCCGGACACGTCGGCCCCGCCGTCGATGCGCTGCTGGCCGAGGCCGAGGCGGCGGTGCGGAAGACCGAGACAGTCGCGCCGGTGAACTGGGACGGCTTCGTGACGCCGCTGCAGGACGCCACCGAGCGCCTGGACCGCGCCTGGGGGCAGGTGACCCATCTGCAGGCGGTGATGAACTCGAAGGCGCTGCGCGAGGCCTACAACGCCAACCTGCCGCGGATCACGCGTTTCCGCAGCGCGCTCGGCCAGAATCTGGCGCTGCACGGGCAGTTCCGCGCACTGGCCGAGGCGCCGGAGTTCGCCGGATACGATGCGGCCCGGCGCCGGGTGGTCGAGAACGCACTGCGCGATTTCCGCCTCGGCGGCGCCGAACTGCCGGACGAGCGCAAGGCGCGCTTCGCCGAAGCGCAGGAGGAGCTCGCCGCGCTGTCGGCGAAGTTCTCGGAGAACGTGCTCGACGCCACCGACGCGTTCTCGCTGTATGTCGACGACCCCGGCCGCCTGGCCGGGCTGCCCGGCGACGTGGTCGCCATGTGCCGCGCCGCGGCCGAAAAGGAAGCGCGGCCGGGCTACCGGCTGACCCTGCAGATGCCCTGCTACCTTCCGGTGCAGGCCTACGCCGACGATCGCGCGCTGCGCGAGGCGCTGTACCGCGGCTACGGGGTGCGGGCATCGGAGCACGGGCCGGCGGAGCTGGACAACTCGGCGCTGATCGAGCGCATCCTTGCGCTACGCGGGGAGCTGGCGGCGCTGCTCGGCTTCGGCAGCTACGCGGAGGTGTCGCTGGCCACCAAGATGGCCGGCTCGGCGGAGGAGGTGCTGGCGTTCCTCCGCGACCTGGCCGGACGTGCGCTGCCGTTCGCGCGCCGCGACCGCGCCGAGCTGGAGGCGTTCGCCTGCGACGCTCTCGGGCTCGACGCGCTGCAGCCCTGGGACCTGGCCTACGCCAGCGAGAAGCTGCGGCAGGCGCGCTACAGCATCTCCGGGCAGGAGGTGAAGCAGTATTTCACCGAGCCGAAGGTGCTGGCCGGGCTGTTCGAGCTGATCCAGGCGCTGTACGGCCTGCGGGTCGAGCCCGACCAGGCCCCGGTGTGGCACGAGGACGTACGTTTCTACCGGCTCAGCGATCCCGGGGGCCGCCTGGTCGGCCAGTTCTACCTCGACCTCTACGCCCGCGAGGGCAAGCGCGGCGGCGCCTGGATGGACGATTGCCGCAACCGCCGCACCCGCGCCGGCGGCACCCAGACGCCGGTGGTGTACCTGGTCTGCAACTTCGGTCGCGGCGGCGACGGCGGGCCGGCAACCTTCACCCATGAAGAAGTCACCACCCTGTTCCATGAAATGGGCCACGGCCTGCACCAGCTGCTGACCGAGATCGGTGAGCTGCCGGTGGCCGGCATCAACGGCGTGGAATGGGATGCGGTCGAGCTGCCCAGCCAGTTCATGGAGAACTTCTGCTGGGAGTGGGAGCGGGTGCGGGCGATGACCGCGCACGTCGACACCGGCGAGCCGCTGCCGCGCGCGCTGTTCGAGCGCATGCTCGCCGCGCGCAACTTCCAGAGCGGGATGCAGACGGTCCGCCAGCTCGAGTTCGCGCTGTTCGACATGGAACTGCACAGCCGCTTCGATCCGCGGCAGGGGAGCGTGATGCAGTTGCTGGAGCGGGTGCGCGACGAGGTCGCGGTGAACAGGCCGCCCGACTGGCACCGCTTTGCGCACCAGTTCGCGCACGTCTTCGCCGGCGGGTACGCCGCCGGTTACTACAGCTACAAGTGGGCCGAGGTGCTGAGCGCCGACGCCTACGCCGCGTTCGAGGAGGCGCCGGAGCGGCTGGCGGCGACCGGTACACGCTTCCGCGACGAGATCCTCGCGCGCGGCGGCAGCCGTCCGGCGCTGGAGAACTTCCGCGCATTCCGCGGCCGCGAACCCGGCATCGACGCGCTGCTGCGCCACAGCGGCATGACGGCCTGATCCCGCTGCGTCGGCCGTCGCCCCGACGCCCGCCGCTGGCGATCATATAGCTGAACGTGCCGCCGCCCCGGCCCGGTGCGGAACCCTCAAGGCGCTACCGACACCGCCGCTAATGAGGCGTCGGGACCCTGCGCCCGCATTCCGTCGCCGACGAACCGGTGCCTGACACCGGTGGCCGGGGGTGAGTGCGCGGAACGGTGGCCGGCCATCCCCACCGCCGCGCGATGCCGCCCAATGCCACGACCGCCCGATCCTCCCTCGCCCGCCGCACCGAGCGCGCCTTCGGGCCTGCGCCCGGCCGTCGCCGCGGCGCTCGCGCTGGCCTGCAGCGGCGCGTTCGCGGCCGAGCCGTCCGCTGCCGACCTCGCCGCGCTGCCCATCGAACGCCTGCTCGACCTGGAGGTCAGTACCGCCTCGCGGTTCCGGCAGGACGCGCGCGAGGCGCCTTCCGCGGTGCGGGTGATCACCGCCGGTCAGATCCGCGACCATGGCTGGCGCACCCTGGGCGAAGCGCTCGCCAGCCTCCCCGGCCTGTTCGCCAGCTACGACCGCAACTACGCCTACCTCGGCGCCCGCGGCTTCCTGAGGCCCGGCGACTTCGGCAGCCGCTTCCTGCTGCTGGTCGACGGCGTCCGCAACAACGATCCGATCTACGACCAGGCCAACGTCGGCACCGACTTCGCGCTGGACATGGACCTGGTGGAGCGCATCGAATACGTGCCGGGGCCGGGATCGTCCGTCTACGGGTCCAGCGCCTTCTTCGGCGTGGTCAATGTCATGACCCGCGACGCCGGCGACTACCGGGATCCGGAGCTGCGGCTCGAGCACGGCAGCGACGGCCATCGCGGAATCGCCCTGCGCGGCGGCTGGCAGGACGCGCGCGGGCGCGAACTGCTGCTCGCCGCCAGCGCCTTCGCCAGCGACGGCCGCGACCTGTACTTTCCCGAGTTCGACGCACCGGCCGGCAACGACGGCGTGGCGGTCGGCAACGACGACGACAGCGCACACCGCCTGCTGCTCAAGGCCAGCAGCGGCGAGTTCGCCTTCACCCTGCTCCACGCCTCGCGCAGCAAGGGCATTCCCACCGCCTCCTACGCGCAGCGCTTCAACGATCCCCGCCCCTACACCCGCGACGCCCGCAGCCAGGCCACCCTCGCCTGGCACCGGGAACCCGGCGAAGGCCTGGCGCTGTCCGGCCACCTCACCGCCGGCCGGTTCGCCTACGACGGCCTCTACGTCTACGACGGCGAGGACGGCGGCGACCTGCTCAACGTCGATCTGAGCCGCGCGCGCTGGGCCGGCGGCGGAATTCAGGCGGTTTCCACGGCCATCGCCGGGCACACCCTGGTGGTCGGCGCGGATGCGCGCTGGGACCAGCGCCTGCGCCAGTTCAACGTCGACGTCGACCCGTTCTGGAGCTATGCCGACGACAGCCGCAGCGCGCATCGCTACGGGCTGTTCGTGGAGGACCAGATCGCCGTCGGCGACCGCCTGCTGGTCAACGCCGGGCTGCGCTACGACGTGGAATCCGAGGGCGTCCGGCGGCTCAGCCCGCGCCTGGCGCTGATCTGGCGCCCGACCGAGCGCGATACCTTCAAGGCGATCGCAGGGGAGGCGTTCCGCACTCCCAACGCCTACGAGCGCTACTACGGCATCGCCGCAGGCGAACTCGAGGACGGCGAGGGCGAAGGCATCCAGCGCGCCAATCCCGGTCTCGGCTCGGAGCGGATCCGCACCGGCGAGCTCGCCTACGTCCGTCACCTCGACGCGCACACCCGCCTGCAGGCCTCTGCCTATCGCTACCGCTCGCGCGACCTGGTTACCCAGGTCACCGATCCCGACAACGGCCAGCTGGTCTTCGAGAACACTGATTCGGTGCAGGTCACCGGAGCGGAACTGGGCATCGAACGCAGCTGGCTCGGCGGCGCCAGCCTGCGCGCCTCCTGGGAGTGGACGAACCTCGACGTCGACGCCAGCGAGGACGCAGTGATGGCGGCGCCGCAGCGGATGGCCAAACTGCAGCTGGCGGTGCCGCTGTTCGACGGCGCGATGCGCGCCGGCCTCGATGGCCGCTACCTCTCCTCCCGGGACGGCCTGTATGGGCCGGTGGCCGGGCACTGGCTCTCCAGCCTCACCCTGCGCTGGCCGCGGCTGACCCCGCGCACCGCACTCTCGGCCGGCGTCTACAACCTGTTCGACCGGCGCTACGCCGATCCGGCCGGCCCGGCGTTCCTGCAGAACGCGATCGAACAGGACGGCCGCCGCTTCCTGCTGCAGCTGGACACCCGGTTCTGACCGCATGGATCGCGTCCGCCCGCCACTGCTGGTCCTGCTGCTCGGCGTCCTGTGCCTGGGCGTCGTTCCCGCGCACGCGCAGGTGCAGGAGCCGGCGCTGAAAGCGGCGTTCGTCTACAACTTCATCCTCTTCACCAGCTGGCCGACCGAGGCCCTGGCCGAGGCGCGCGAGCTGCGACTGTGCGTGGAGGCCGGGCATGCGCTCGCCCAGGCGTTGACCGAGTTGCACGGCAAGCCGGTCGGCGAGCGCCGCGTCAGCGTGCAGCGGTGGCGGGCCGGCGCCGAGCCGGACGGCTGCCACGTCGCCGTGGTGGGCGCCGCCGGTCCCGCCGCGGAAACGGACCTGGCGTCGGCACTGGCCCGCGGTGGACTGCTCACCGTCAGCGACGGCGGCACCGTCGGCGGCAACGGCGCGGCGATCGTGCTGGCGCGCGAGGACAACCGGATTCGCTTCGACGTCGATACCGGCCGCGTCGCGCACGCGCGCCTGGTCCTCAGCTCGCGGCTGCTGCGGCTGGCGAGGCGGGTGCTGTGATCGCGCTGCGGACGCCCGTGGGCCGGCTCGGCCGCTCGGCCACCACCACCAGCGTGGTCACCGCGGCGGCGGCGCTGCTGGTCGCGGGTGCGCTGTTGACCACCTTCGAGTTCCTCACCCTGCGCAGCGACTTCGTCGGCGACGTCCGCGCACAGGTCGGCGCTACCGCCATCAACAGCACCGCGGCGGTGTTGTTCGACGACGCCGAGGCGGGTGCCGAAGCGCTGGCGGCGCTGCGCACCCTGCCGGGCCTGCAGGCGGCGGCGATCCTGCGCGACGACGGCAGCCTCCTGGCCGGTTTCGATCGCGACAGCCTGGCCGAGGCGCCCGCGCCGTCGGCGCAGCTGCTCGAGCGCGGCTTCCGCGTGGACCTGCGCGAGCTGGCGATCGCCGAGCCGATCGCGCTGGACGGGCGCCGCGTGGGCACCCTGGCGGTGCGCATGTCGCTGGACCGCCTGCACACCCGGGTCCGCAATTTCGTGGCGATGTTCCTGCTGGTCGGCCTGGGCGCGCTGGCCTTCAGCGTGCTGCTGATGTCGCGCATGCGCAGGCAGGTGCACAGCGCCGAGCTCCAGCTCGACCGCATGGCGCACTACGATCCGGTCACCGGCCTGCCCAACCGCAATGCCTTCAGCCGGCAGCTGGACGACCGGCTCCACGGACGCGGCGAGAACTGCCGCCTCGGCCTGCTGCTGCTCGACGTCGACGGCTTCAAGGCGATCAACGACTCGCTCGGTCACCACCAGGGCGATGTCCTGCTCGGCCAGATCGCCGCGCGCCTGCAGGCCGCGGCGCGCCAGGAGGACGCGGTGTACCGGATCGGCGGCGACGAGTTCGCGATCGTGCTGGTGCCGCTGGACTCGGTGGCCGAGGCCGACACGTTCGGCAGGCGGGTGATGGCGCAGTTCGAGACGCCGTTCCCGGTGGCCGGCCATGAACTGCACGTCACCGTCAGCTGCGGCATCTCCCTGGCGCCGCGCGACGCCGCCGATCTGCATGGACTCACCTCCCACGCCGACACCGCGCTGTACCAGGCCAAGCGCAACGGGCGCAACGCCTTCGAGCTGTTCCGTCCGGAGATGAACCAGCGCAACGAGCATCGCCTGCGCCTGCGGGCTGAGCTGCACAAGGCGATCGAGCAGGGCGCGCTCGAGCTGGCGTACCAGCCGCAGCTGGCGATCGCCGCCGACCGCGTGGTGGGCCTGGAGGCGCTGGCGCGCTGGCACCATCCCGAGCTGGGCACCATCCCGCCGTCGGAGTTCATCCCGCTGGCCGAGGAGAGCGGCCTGATCCTGCCGCTCGGCCGCTGGGTGATCCGCGCCGCCTGCCGGCAGATGATGCTGTGGCAGGCGCAGGGGCTGGACGGCTTCCGGGTGGCGGTGAACGTCTCGGTGCGGCAGATGCGCGATGCGCAGCTGCCCGAGTTCATCGACGCCACCCTCACCGCCAGCGGGCTCGCCCCGGAGCGGCTGGAACTGGAGATCACCGAGAGCCTGCTGCTGGAGAACGCGGAAGCGCACATCGCCCTGCTGCAACGGCTGCACGCACGCGGCATCCGGCTGTCGATCGACGACTTCGGCACCGGTTTCTCGTCGATGGCCTACCTGCCGCGGCTGCCGCTCGACCAGCTCAAGATCGACGGCAGCTTCGTGCGGGAGATCCCCGGCGACGGCGAGGCGATCACCACGGCGATCATCGCCATGGCGCACCAGCTGCGGCTGGAGGTGGTGGCCGAGGGCGTGGAGGATGCCGTGCAGTTCGAATACCTGCGCCAGGCCGGCTGCGACGTACTCCAGGGCTACCTGCTGTCGCGCCCGCTCACCCCCGACCAGGCCGGCGACTTCCTGCGGCGCGACGTCGCGAGCGCCGTTCCCGCCTCCGCGGTCGCGCCGGCCGCACACTGAGCGGCCGCCTCCC
>NZ_JACCKA010000039.1:0-6586 GCF_013425525.1 Luteimonas salinisoli
CCGCCGTGGCGTTGCTGACCCTGGCGGCGCTGGGCGCGACCTTCGTGTGGACGCCCGGCTCCTCCGGGAGCGGCGCCGCGCCGCGCGGCATCGTCGCCGAGCCGCTGCCGCCAGCGCAGGCGCCCGCCGCCGTCTACGACCAGGACACCGCGCTGCTGACCCACCCCGACTTCGAACTGCTGGCCGTCGACGGCGGCGAGGCGGCGGCGCGCGATCCGGCCTTCCATGCCTGGCTGGCGGCGCTGCTCGAGCGCGGCGGGGAGAACGACGTTCCGCGTCCGCAGCGCGACGAGACCCCGGCCGATACCGACGAATCCTCGCTCGAGGCGGACGATGCGCCCTAGCCCCGTCGCCACTGCCGCCCTGGCGCTGCTGCTGGGCCTGCCGGCGGCGGCGCTGCCGCCGGCGCTGGAGCGCCAGCTCGCCGCGCTGCCGTCCGCCGAACGTGCCCGCCTGGTCGAGCGCCATGCCAGGCTGCGCGAGATGGCGCCGCAGGAGCGCGCCGCGCTGCGCCGGCGCATCGCCGACTGGGACGCCTTGCCGCGGCAGGAGCGCCGCGACCGGCGCGACGCCTGGGCCGCGTGGCAGGCGCTGCCCGAGTCCGAGCGCGAACGCCTGCGCGCGGCGGCGCGCGCCTATGCCGCACTGCCGCCAGAGCGGCAGCAGGCGCTGAACGAGCGCTATGCCGAACTCGACGACTACGAACGCACCGGCTGGCTGCTCGGGCCCGACCTCGGTGCAGACTGGCCGCAGCTGCACGGGTTGTTCGCGCTGGTGCCCGTCTCCGAGCGCGCCGCGCTGCTGGAGGCGCTGCGCGGGCTCGGCGTGCGCGCCCGCGCCGATCTGGCGATGCTGGCGCAACGCACGCCGCCGGAGGAGCGCGAGGCGCTACGCAGTTCGCTGCTGTCGGTGGCGCCGGAGAACCGCGCCGCCTGGCTGCGGCGCCAGGTCGGGCCGGCGCCCTGAGCCCTCGGCGCGCGCGTGCCGGCGACCGCGGCCGCCTGCGCGGCGCGTGTCCGCCGCCTCAGTCCGGGGACGCGTCGAGCACGCGCCGCCGCGCGCGGAACCTCTCGCCGAAGGCGGCCGCCCCTTCGGCGCGCATCCGCGCGGCATGCCCGTGCAGGTAGGCATCGAGCGCGGCGCGGTCGCGGAGCCGGTAGCGCACGCACAGGGCGTGCCAGCCGTCGGCGGGGAGCGGTTCGCGCACCGTCAGTACCTCGGCGTCGACGAAGCCCGGCAGCGCCAGCATCCGCTGCACGTGCCCGCTCAGCCATGGGCGGTACGCCGCGACGGCCTCGGGCGCGACCTCGATGTCGACTTCGTAGACCACCATCGCCGCTACATCCCCGCGAGCGCGTACAGGCCGGTGCCGAACGCGACGAACAGGAACATCAACAGATAGATCTGGCCGATGACGCAGTACTTGAGCAGGGTCATCCACCAGCCCTGCCGGTAGACGCGCTTCTGCATCCACAGCAGGTACAGGGGCATCGACGCCAGCAGCAGCCCCTGCAGCCAGCCGACGGGGCGGACCACCCACGGCAGGGCGGGCGCCAGCCAGCCGCCGAGCAGCGACAGTGCGAACACGACCAGCAGCGTGAGCATCAGGAACGCGTGGCTGTAGAGGCCGATCACCACGTGCTCGAGATAGCTGCGGCCGTGGAGCACGTAGAACAGCTTGAGCAGCGCCGCGAACAGCGGCACCAGGATGAACAGCGTCATCGGCGCCGCGCCGACCAGGGTGCGGGCCACGGCGGCGGCGCCGTCGCGGCGCGCCGAATAGGCCTCGAGGTTGCGCTCCAGACGCGCGCCGAAGCCGTTTTCGTCGCGCTCCGGCGGACCCTCGGTCGCGTCGGCGTCGCCGCCGGCCGCGTCCCGCTCGGCGCGCTGCAGCCGGCGCCGGCGGGTTTCGGCCTCGGCGTTCACCACCCGCTCGGCGGCGGCGATCATCGCGCGCGTGGCCGGCGGGGCGTCCGCGCCGAGCGCCGCGCGCTCGGCGGACAGGCGCTCCAGCTCGCGGTCGCGGAGCGCATCCACCGCCTCGAAAGTCGGCGCTGCGGCGAAGCCGGCGCGGTCCACCTCGTAGGCCGCCACCGCGCTGGTCTCGGTGGCTCTGGCCGCGTCCTGCGGCGCGAACGCATCGCCGATCGCGAGCTTGGCCACGAACACCGTCAGCAGGCTGAGGATCACGAACAGCCGCATCGGGGCGACGTAGCGGACCCGGTGGCCGGCGAGGTAGCGATTGGCCACCCGCCCCGGCACGAACAGTTCGCGCAGGGTGCGGAAGATGCGTCCGTCCAGGTGCCAGAACGATTCGAAGACTTCCTCGATCGCGTGCCCGAGGTGGCGGGTCGGGCTGTGCTCGGACTGGCCGCACAAGTGGCAGAAGCCGCCCTGCAGCGCGGTGCCGCAGTTCTCGCAGACGCGCAGCGGTGCGGGTGCGTCGGACGGCGGACTGGTGGCGGACATGGCGGATGTTCCCTGGCGTGCCGCGCACGGGCGGCATGCGTTCGAAGGCCTGGCCCACTAAGATAACGGGCCGCCACGACCCGGCGCCAGCGCCGACACCCGCTCGTCGCGGCCGCAGTCGGCATCGGACCTCCCTCATGTCCTCGTTCGCTCCCCCCGTGCCGCGCTTCGGCAGCGAAGTGCGTACCACCGCCGTGCTGGCCGGGCCGCTGGTGGCCGGCCATGTCGCCACCGGCATGATCGGCCTGGTCGACAGCATGATCGCCGGCCGCCACGGCACCACCACGCTGGCCGCGGTGTCGGTGGGCACGGCGATGTTCTGGCTGCCGATCATGATCCCGATGGGCACACTGATGGCGCTGCCGCCTTCGGTGTCGCAGCTCGACGGCGCCGGTCGCCGCCACGAGATCGGCGCGCTGTTCCGGCAGTCGCTGTGGCTGGGGCTGGCGCTGGGGCTGCTGTTGTTCGCTTTCATGACCCTGAGCGTGCACGCGCTCGCGCCGCTGGGCATCGCCGAGAGCATCCGCCCCGGTGCCGCGGCGTTCCTGCACGCGATCCGCTGGGGCGTGCCCGCGCTGACCCTCTACTACTGCCTGCGCTATCTCAGCGACGGGCTGCACTGGACGCTGCCGACGATGCTGTTCGGCTTCGGCGGCCTGCTGCTGCTGGTGCCGCTGGGGATCGTGCTCACCTTCGGCCTGTACGGCTTTCCCGAGCTCGGCGCCGCCGGGATCGGCTACGCCTCCTCGGTGATGCTGTGGGCGCAGGTCACGTGCTTCGCGCTCTATCTGGCGCGGGCGCGGCGCTTCGCCGACCTCGGCCTGTTCTCGCGCTTCGATCCGCCGCGCTGGGGGACGATCCGCGAGATGCTGCGCGTCGGCCTGCCGATCGGGGTGACGGTGGCGATGGAGGGCGGGCTGTTCATCGCCACCGCGCTGCTGATCGGCCGCCTCGGCGAAGTGCCGGCCGCGGCGCACCAGATCGCGATCAACGTCGCCGCGCTGTGCTTCATGGTGCCCTTCGGCCTGGCCGAGGCGACCACGGTGCGGGTCGGCCATGCGATCGGCGGCGGCCTGGGTGCGCCCGGGGTGCGCCGCGCCGCGTTCGCCGGACTGGCGCTGGTGCTGGTCACCCAGAGCCTGACCGGCATCGCCCTGCTGACCGGCAACGGCTTCATCGCCGGGCTCTACACCGGCGACGCGACGGTGGCGGCGCTGGCCGCCTCGCTGCTGCTGCTGGCGGCCGCGTTCCAGTTCCCGGACGGCATCCAGGTGCTCTCCGCCGGTGCGCTGCGCGGGCTGAAGGACACCCGCGTGCCGATGCTGCTGGCGGCGCTGGCCTACTGGGGCGTGGGGATGGCGCTGGGCGCCGGCCTGGGCCTGGGCCTGGGCTGGGGCCCGCGCGGGATGTGGATCGGCCTGATCGCCGGGCTCACCGTGGCGGCGCTGCTGCTGGGGCTGCGCTTCCTGCGCAGCAGCCGGCGCCTGGCGGGGACGCCCGGCACGGTGACCTCCGGCGCATGAAACCCTGCCGCCGCCGGGCTAAGCTGTGGCCAGACCCGATCTCTGTCCGGAGCACAATCCGATGAACGAACCGCGCCGTCGCGGTCCCGTTGCCCGCATCCTGGTGGGCATCTGGGACGCGATGAACTTCACCCGGCGGCTGGTGTTCAACCTGCTGTTCTTCGCCCTGCTGCTGTTCGTGCTGGCGGTGCTGGCGGCCGGCGATACCACCCGCCCGATGCTCGACCGCACCACCCTGGTGATCGCCCCGGAAGGGCGCATCGTCGAGCAGTACTCCACCGACCCGGCCTCGCGCGCGCTGGCGCGCATGCTCGGCGACAAGAGCGAGCCCGAGGTGCAGCTGCGCGATCTGTTGCGCGCGATCGAGGCTGCCGCCGAGGACGACAAGGTCGAGCGCGTGTACCTGCGCGTGGACCGGCTGCAGCCGTCCGGCATCGCCACCCTGCGCGAGGTGGCCGGCGCGCTGCGCGAGCTGCGCGGCGCCGGCAAGCAGATCGTCGCCTACGGCGAGGCGTTCTCGCAGGGCGCCTACCTGCTGGCGGCGCAGGCCGACGAGGTCTACATCGACCCGGTGGGCAGCGGCGTCGGCCTCGAGGGCTTCGCCAGCTACGGGCCGTACTTCGGCGAGGCGCTGCAGGACAAGCTCGGCGTCGACATCCACGTGTTCAAGGTCGGCGAGTACAAGTCGGCGGTGGAGCCGTACGTGCTCGACGCCGCCTCGCCCGAGGCCAAGCAGGCCGACCTGTACTGGCTCAACGACCTGTGGCAGCGGCACCTGGCCGACATCGGCGAGGCGCGCGGGCTGAGCGTGGAGCAGCTCGAGGCCGGCATCGACGGCATGGCAGACGGCGTGGCGGCGCTCGGCGGCGACCTGGCGCGCTACGCACTGGATCAGGGGCTGGTGGACGGCCTCAAGACCCGCCGCGAGGTCGAGGACCTGCTGGCCGAGCGCGGCGTCGCCGACGAGGACGCCGAAGCCGGCTTCCGCAGTCTCGACCTGCGCGACTACTTGGCGCACGTCGATCGCGGCCTGCCGCGCGCGCGCCGCCAGCAGCAGGTGGCGGTGGTGGTGGCCGAGGGCGCGATCAGCGACGGCATTCAGCCGCCGGGGAGCGTCGGCGGGGAGTCGACCGCGGCGCTGCTGCGCGAGGCGCTCGACGACGAACACGTGAAGGCGGTGGTGCTGCGGGTCAACTCGCCTGGCGGTTCCGCCTACGCCTCCGAGCAGATCAACCGCGAGGTCGAGGCGCTCAAGGCGGCCGGCAAGCCGGTGGTGGTGTCGATGGGCCACGTGGCCGCCTCGGGCGGCTACTGGATCAGCATGAACTCCGACCGCATCTATGCCGATCCCTCGACCATCACCGGTTCGATCGGGGTATTCGGGCTGTTCCCCAACATCACCCGCACCCTCGACCGGATCGGCGTGCACACCGACGGCGTCGGCACCACCCGGCTGGCCGGCGCGTTCGACATCACCCGGCCGCTGGAGCCGGACGTCGGCCGGTTGATCCAGGCCAGCGTGGAGCGGATCTACAACGACTTCGTGACCAAGGTGGCCGAGGGGCGCGGGGCGCAGCCGGCGGCGATCGACCGCGTCGCGCGTGGCCGGGTCTGGAGCGGCGCGCAGGCCAGGGACCGCGGCCTGGTGGACGAGCTCGGCGGCTTCCGCGACGCCATCGCCGACGCCGCGCGCCGTGCCGAGCTCGACCCGAAGAGCTATCGCGTGCGCTACATCGAGAAGGAGCCCTCGCCGTTCGCGAAGTTCATGGCCGACCTGGCGGGGACCCGCGCGGGGGCGGCGATGATGCGCGATGCCGGACTGGCGCAGTTGCTGCTGGCGCGCACGGTGCCCGAGCTCGAGCGCCACGCGCGCGTGTTCGAGCAGGCCCTGGCCAACGATCGCGGCGCCGCCGCCCGCGGCATGGCGTACTGCTTCTGCCCGGTGTTCTGAGCAGGCGCTCCATGGCGGTTCCGCGACGCCCGGCCCAGGCCGGGCGTCGCGCGTTGCGCCGCGGCTCAGCGGCGCACGTCGAGAGGCTCCTCGCGCGCGCAGGCGGCGATCTCTTCGGCGGATGCGAGGTGCATGTCGCCGGGCTGCGAATGCTTGAGGCAGGCAGCGACCAGCCCGAAGCGCAGCGCCTCGTCGTCGCCCATGCCGGTCAGCAGGCCGTGCAGCAGTCCGGCGGCGAAGGCGTCGCCGGCGCCGATGCGGTCGACGATGCCCTCCAGCGCACGCGGCGGCGCGCGCCGCACCTCGCCGTCGCGGGTCGCCATCAGCGCGCCGAGCGAATGCCGGTCGACGCTGTGCTGGGTGCGCAGCGTGGTGGCGATGCGCTGCAGCCGCGGGAACGCGGCGAAGGCGCGCGCGGCGGCGGCGATGATGCGCGCCTCGTGGCCGTCCGTCGCCTCCGCGGCGGGGTCGTCGCCGAGCGCCACGGCGATGTCGCGATGGTCGGCGAAGGCGAGGTCGGCCTCGGCCAGCAGCTGGCGCAGGATCGCCGCCGGGTCGGCGTCCCAGGCGGCCCACAGCCGCGGCCGGAAGTTGCCGTCGAAGGACACCAGCGCGCCGGCCGCGCGGCCGGCGCGGGCGGCGG
>NZ_JACCKA010000039.1:6638-49277 GCF_013425525.1 Luteimonas salinisoli
TGGCGGTGCGCTCGCCGAGCGCCGGGGTGATCCCGGACAGGTGCAGGCAGTCGGCGCCGTCGAGCAGCGCCGGCCAGTCGTAGTCGTCCGCCGCGGCCGTCGCGAACGCCGAACCGGCGCGGTCGTAGAGCACCTCGCTGGGGCGCAGGCCGGCGCCGGTGGACAGGAAGTACAGGCCCATGCGCCCGGGGGCGCGGCGCAACCGGTCGGTCTCGACGCCGTACCGGCGCAGCTCGCCCAGCGCCGCGTCGCCGAGGACGCCGTCGGAGACCGTGCCGGCGAGCGCGGCGGCGTGGCCCAGGCGCGCCAGCGACACCGCCACGTTGGCCTCGGCGCCGCCCACGTGCACCTGCAGGCTCGGCGATTGCAGCAGCCGCTCGCGGCCGGGGGCGCCGAGCCGCAGCAGCAGCTCGCCGAAGCAGAGGATCCGTCGTTGGGTCATGTCGTCTCCGAAGGCGGCGGAGCGGCCGCGGGAAGCGCCCGGAAACCCTTGCCGCAACGCAGCATGCTTCCCCGGCAGAGTTTTGCTACGGTTTTGACCAGCGGTGTCATTCCGGCCGCAGACCACACCATAGCAAGCGGGTTCACCCAGTCAAGAACCGCCACAGAGAGCGGAACGACGCCAGAGGAGGGGATGCAATGCGGTATCGACTCGAGACAAAAAAGACACCGGTTACCTTGCTGGCCGCAGCGATCGGTCTGGCGCTGCAGGTCGCCGCGGCAAGCGCCCTGGCGCAGCAGCCGCCGGAGCAGCCGCCGGCCACCGGTCCGACGACCGACGCCACCGAACTCGACACCATTCAGGTGGTCGGCTACCGCGCCAGCCTGGTCCGTGCCCTCGATCTCAAGCGCGACAGCGTCGGCTCGATCGATGCGATCGTCGCCGAGGACATCGCCGACTTCCCCGACCAGAACCTGGCCGAGTCGCTGCAGCGCATTCCCGGCATCACCATCACCCGCGACTCCGGCGAGGGCCGCAACATCTCCGTGCGCGGCCTGTCCGGCGAGTTCACCCGGGTACGCGTCAACGGCATGGAGGCGATCGCCGCCACCGGCGGCGAGGGCGGCCCCAACCGCGGCCGCGACTTCGACTACAACGTGTTCGCCTCCGAGCTGTTCAACTCGATCGTCGTGCACAAGACCGCCTCGGCCAGCCTCGACGAGGGTTCGCTGGGGGCGGTGGTCGACCTCAACACCGGCAACCCGTTCGGCTACGAGCATGGCCGCACCTTCGTGGTGTCCGGCGAGGGCCAGTACAACGACCTCACCGAGGATGCGGGCCCGCGCGTGGCGGCGCTGTTCGCCTACCGCGATCCGGGAGACGTGTGGGGCGTGTCGTTCTCGGCCGCCTACTCCGACAACACGACGAAGGAGCTGGGCCAGAACACCGTCCGCTGGCAGCAGGCCGGGTTCCGTTCGGTGGGGGGCGTGGTCTGCGCCGACAATCCCGACGACGCCGGCTGCTCCGAGGTCGCCGACGCCTTCCATGCACGCATTCCTCGCTACGGCGAGATCGAGGTCGAGCGCGAGCGGCTGGGTCTGACCGGCAGCTTCGAACTGCGGCCCACCGACTCCACGCGGCTGCGCGTCGATGTGCTGCATTCCAAGCTCGACGCGGCGCGCCGCGAGAAATGGCTCGAGGTGCTGTTCCGCGGCAACGAGGGCGGAATGGACGTCACCGACTACACCATCGATCCGGCGACCAACACGCTGACGCGGATGGAAGTCGACAACGCCTGGGTGCGCAGCGAGAACTTCGAGAAGGCCTGGACCACCGAGTTCACCCAGTGGAGCACGAGCCTGGAGCAGTCCTTCACCGACACGCTCTCGGGAAGTCTGTCGATGGGACGGTCGACCTCGACGCTGGAGTTTCCGCACGAGATCACCTACATGTACGACGACCGCGACTACAACGGATTCGTCTACGACTACACCGACGACCGCCGGCCGGTGATCGCGTACAACGGCGCCGACGTGACCGACCCGGCGAACTTCCAGATGGCGGAGTTCCGCGATCGGCCGAGCAGGACCGAGCACACCTTCGACACGATCTCGGCCGAGGTGGAATGGGCGTTCAGCCCGAACTACTGGCTGCAGGCCGGGGCGACCCACCGCAAATTCACCTTCGAGACCTGGGGCGGCATCCGCGATTCCGGCGTGTGCGCCGCCGGCTTGTACGACTGCGATCCGGACGGCGACGGCATCGCCGACTTCTACGGCATTCCGGCCACCGGCAACCTGTCGGAGATCCACGAGTTCGACGACGCCACCGGTTCCGGCTCGACCACGCGCTGGGTCGTGCCCAACCTGGCTGCCTGGAACGATTTCATCGACCTGTTCGGCCGGCCGATGCGCGAGGACCAGGGCAACGTGCGCCAGGTCCAGGAGGAAGACACGGCGTACTTCGTGCAGCTCAACGGCGCCACCGAACTGGCCGGTCGCGATTTCCGCTTCGATCTCGGCGTGCGCTACGTCGAGACCGACCAGTCCTCGAGCGGGTACAACTCCGGCGTCTACGTCTATGTCGACCGCCCGACCTATTCGGACACGCTGCCGTCGGCCAATTTCGCCTGGTCGCTCACGCCCGACCTGATCTGGCGCATGTCGGCGGCCAAGGTGATGACCCGGCCGAGCCTGGGCAACCTGACGCCGGGCGGCAGCGTGGACAGCTTCAACTACCGCGTGTCGTTCCAGAATCCGTTCCTCGACCCGACCCGTGCCACGGCTTTCGACACCGCCCTGGAATGGTATTTCGCGCCGGAGTCGATCCTGTCGCTGGCCTTGTTCTACAAGGACATCGACTCGCGGCCGATCCGCGCCGAGCGCACCGGCACCTACGCCTCCACCGGCCTGCCGCTGTCGCTGCTGGTGCCGACCTCGCCCGCCGAGCAGGATCCCGAAGGCCGGCCTTGGACCATCTCCACGATCGATAATGGCCCAGGCGGCAAGCTGAAGGGCTTCGAGGTCGGCTTCCAGATGCCGTTGTCGCTGTTCGCCGAGGGCGTGCCGGTGCTGCGCAACATGGGCATGATCGGCAACTACACCTGGGTCGACTCCGAAGTCGACTACACCTTCGGCAGCGAGATCGTCACCGAACGCCTGTTCGGCCTGTCGAAGAACTCGTACAACTTCACCCTGTTCTACGAGAACGACCGCTTCGACGCCCGCGTCTCCGCGGCCTACCGCAGCGACTACCTCGACGGCACCAGCGGCACCGGCAACCGCTTCGAGGGCTACGACGGTACGTTGAACGTCGATGCCTCGTTGGGCTACAAGATCAACGAGCGCTTCGAGGTGACCCTGGAAGGACTGAACCTGACCGATGACTACCAGGACCGCTGGACCGACATCGATGCGCGCCGGCGCTACGAATGGGACCACACCGGCCGGGTGTACAAGCTCGGGTTCCGCTACCGGTTCTGAGCGGCGAACGCCGCCGGGCTCGCGGGCCCCGCGGCGCACGAGGATCGCGACAGCGAGCGCGTTCCTGCTGGCGGTTGCGTCGGTGTCCGCAGCGGCGCCGATCGCGATGGGACGGATACCGGCACCGACGCCTGCGCAGGGGCAGGACGGATCGGAGCCCCGGGTGCTGGTGTTCACCGCCACCCGCGGCTGGCGGCACGACTCCATCCCGCAGGCGGTGGCGACGCTCCGCGCCCTGGCCGGCGAGGCCGGGCTGCGGTTCGCGCATACCGAGGATCCGGCGCTGTTCGCCGCGGCAGAACTGGCCCGCTACCGCGTGGTGGTGTTCGCCAACACCACGCGCGACGTCCTCGACGAAACGCAGCAGACCGCGCTGCAGGCATTCGTGCGCGCCGGGGGCGGCTTCATGGGCGTGCACTCGGCCGCCGACACCGAGCACGACTGGCCATGGTACGGCGAGCTGGTCGGCGCCTGGTTCGACAGCCACCCGCCGGGCCTGCAGACCGCGCGCGTGCGCTTCGTCGATCCGCCCGAAGCGGTGGACGGCGCCTGGCGGGTCACCGACGAGTTCTACAACTTCAAGCGCAACCCGCGCGATCGGGTCCACGTGATCGCCACGCTGGCGAGCGGCGACTACGCGGGCGGCACGATGGGTGCGGACCATCCGATCGCCTGGTGCCGGGAGTTCGACGGCGGCCGCAGCTGGTACACCGGCCTGGGGCACGACCCGGCGTTGTATGCCGACCCGATCTTTCGCGCCCATCTCGCGCGCGGCCTGCGCTACGCGGCCGGCGCCGCCGACGACTGCTGATCCGCCGCGGCGCAGCCCGCAGCCGCGTCGCGCCATGGCCGCCCGCCGATCCCGCGGCTTCGACGGCGAGCCGCGCTGGTGCCGGGTGGCCTAGGCGTTCAGGCGATCCCCGCCGCGCCGGCGCCGGCCGCGCTGCTGCGCCAGGCCTCCTGAAATCCCGCGCCGGCGCGCGAGGCGGGAGGCGACCATGGCGAACGCGCGCGTCGGCTCACATCGTGCCGCGCTGGATGAACGGAGCGCGCTGGTACAGCGCGCGCTCGGCGCCGCGCGGGTCGTGCTCCAGCCGTGGCGCGTCGCCGAAGACCATCGTCTCGCGGCGTTCGAGCGAGTAGGGCGCCCAGCCGATGGTGGCGCCGCTGCGTGGATCGCCGGCGCGCGCGAACGCCAGCAGCGCCCCGCTCATCGCCGCGGCGACCCGCTGCGCATCCGCGCCCGCACCGGTACGCGATCCCGGGCGCGCGACGTTGTCGAACACCAGCGGGATGTCGAGCGTGTGGAACGCGCGCAGGCGCCGGCCCTCGTCGGTGTCGGGATGCCAGTCGAGCTGGTAGGCCCAGGTATTGCGGCCCTGGCGCGCGCGCGCCTCGGTCTCTTCCACCGCGCCGCGCCAGGAGCGGCCGGCGGTCGTCGCGGCGAAGAACACCTCCGAAGGGGTGTAGCGTGGGTAGAGCCGCCGGTATTCCGCCACCACCACGCCCGGATCGAGGTCGACGTACTGCTGGGTGCGCAGCTTCGCCGGCAGCGATGCCCAGGTCAGGGCGAAATTGTCCGGGTCGTTGCCGAGGAAGGCGCGCGTCTCGTCGCGGGTATTGCCGATCACCATCGGCACGTCCGCCGACTGCGGCGGGGCGTCGGGCCAGAACGGGTGGCGCGGCAGCGACACGGTGTCGACCACCGGGCCGAAGTACAGGCTGCTGTCCTCCACCCGCGACGGGTCGCGGACCGACTGTGCGTCGAGCAGCGCCTGCAGCGGCAGGGTGCGCAGGCGGTCGAGATCGGCGGGCCCGACCGCGAGCGCATCGAGGAACAGCTCCGCCCGCTGCGTCGCCGCGCGCGGACCGGCCGCGGTGACCTGCTGGCCGCTCATGGTCCAGGCGCGATGGAACAGGCCGCGCGCGGCCGGCATCGCCATCAGCGTGGCGATCTTGGCGCCGCCGCCGGATTGTCCGAACAGCGTCACGTTGGCGGGGTCGCCGCCGAACTCGGCGGCGTGCTCGCGGACCCAGCGCAGCGCCTGCACCAGGTCGAGCTGGCCGACGTTGCCCGAGTGTGCCAGCGAGGCGTCGCCGAGGTCGCGCAGGTAGAGATAGCCGAAGGCGTTGAGCCGATGGTTCAGCGTCACCACCACGACGTCGCCGCGCCGGCACAGGTTGCCGCCGTCGTACAGCGGGTCGCTGCCCGAGCCGTTGTTGAAGCCGCCGCCGTGGATGTAGACCAGCACCGGCCGGCGCGCGCCGTCGCGCAGGCCCGGCGTCCAAACGTTGAGGAACAGGCAGTCCTCGCTGCCGGGGCCCTCGCCGCTGCGCTGCGGGGGCGGCGCGCCGTAGGCCAGCGCATCGCGCACGCCGCGCCACGGCGGCTCCGGCAGGGCCGGCCGGAAGCGGCGTGGGGCGGTGTCGGCGCCGTAGGGCACCCCGCGGAACACGTGCACGTCGTCCTCGACCGCGCCGCCGATGCGGCCGCCGCGCGTGCGCGCGGTGATGGCCCGGGCCGGCGTGGCGAACGCAGCCGGCATCGGCAGGGCCGCGGCCGTCGCCAGCGACAGTGCCGTACCAAGCAGCCGTCGGCGCTCCGGGTCGTGGAGAAGACGACGGTTGGATGCGGGCATGTCGCTCATGGCGTGGTCTGCTCCTGGATCCAGTCGATCGCCAGCCGCGGCCAGGCCGCGAGTGCGCCATGCGCCTGGCGCGTGCCGAAGCCGTGGCCTCCGCGGGGGAAGACGTGCAGCGACGCCGGCACGCCCGCGCGCAGCGCGGCGGCATGCAGCGCCAGGCTGTTGGCGACCGGGACCGCGGCATCGTCCTGCGCGTGCAGCAGGAACAGCGGTGGCGTCTCCGGCCCGACGTGCCGGTCGGGCGAGTAGCGGCGCTCGCGCGCGGGGACGTCGCCATCCCCGGCGGATGCATCGACGATCTCCTGCCGCGAACCGGCATGCGCGAGGTCCGGCGCCATCGAGATCACCGGGTAGACCAGCAGGGCGAAATCCGGGCGCATGGGTCCGCTGTCGGCGGCGTCGACCGCGGCGTACGCCGCCATCGGCTCGGTCGCCAGCCGGGCGGCGACGTGGCCGCCCGCGGAGAACCCCATCACGCCGATACGACCCGGATCCAGGCCGAATTCGGCGGCGCGGGCGCGGATGATGCGCATCGCCCGCTGGGCGTCGGCCAGCGGGGCGTCGGCGCCCTCGGCATGGCCGCCGCCGGGCAGGCGGTAGCGCAGCACGAACAGGGTGATGCCGGCGGCCTCGACGAAGTCCGGCACCAGCGCGGTGCCCTCCTTGTCGAGCACCACCCGCACGTAGCCGCCACCAGGCACCACCAGGCACCACCAGGAGCGCGGCGCCGCTGGGACACGGGCGGCTGTCGCGACTGCCGTCGCTGCCACAGGCGGGTGCGTACACCGCCAGGTACGGATCCCGGACGTGTTCGATGAAGCGGTCGGGCACCCGGGGATCGGAGCTGCGTTCGACGATGCGCTGCGCCGGATGGCCGGCCGCGGTCGCGGGGGCCCTGGCGGATGCCGGTTGCGCCGGCCACAGGTCGATCCGCGATGCCCGCTCCTGCGCGGTCTCCGCGCCAGGCGTACGCGCCGGCGCGCCGGTGGCCGCCAGCAGCAGGCACAGCGCCAAGGCGAACATGCCGCAGGGGCGCGGCGCGAACCAGGCGCATGCCCTCCGCCGCGATGACCGCGTTCCGCTCGTCATTCCCGGCTCCGTGCGCCTACCGCAGCGGTTCGCCGCGCGGCAGCGGGCGCAGCGGTTCCATCGTTTCCAGGTCCCAGTCGGCCTCGACGAAGGCCTGCCGCGTCTCGGCGTGGTCGGGATAGCCGCCGACCTCCTGCTCGCTGTCGATGATCGCGCCGCGCGCCTCGATGACGTCGGCGACGATGCGCCGGTCGATCTGGTCGCGGTCCCAGGGGCGCGCGCCGGCGTCGGCGATCACCGCGTCCTGCACCTGCGCCGCCGGCAGCGGCTCGACGCCGAACGGCAGTTCCGGCGCGCGCCGCAGCCGGATCAGCTCGGCCGGCGCCGTGGTGTAGCTGCCGGTCTGCGGCAGCGGCTCGCCGATGCGGTCGACCACCAGGTTGTCCTCGGCATAGAGCTCCATGTCGCCGGAACCGCCGAGCATGAAGAATGCCAGTTCGCCGGTGTCCGGGCCGGCGCGCATCACGTTGCCGCGCAGCACCATCTGCCCGGGCTGGTAGGGCTGGCGGTCGATCCACTCCTCGGCGATCAGGTTGTAGTGCACCGCCTTCTGGCCGGGGTTGTAGATCAGGTTGTTGATCACCTGCCCGCGCGCGCCGCCCTTGAACAGCGGATTGCGCTCCATGTTGTGGGCGTACAGGTTGCCGACGATCAGCACGTCGTTGACGTGGTCGTGGATCAGGGTGCCCTTGGAGTGCTCGCCCTTGGGATGCACCGAATCGGCCAGGCCCTCGGCGAGGATGTTGTTGCTGAAGGTGATCCGCCGCGACGCGTTCTGCAGCCATTCCTCCGGCGTCTCGCCGGCGAAGCGGGTGCTCGAGGCCGAGAGGTTTTCGTCGGTGGCCCAGGTCAGCGAACAGTGGTCGACGATCACGTCGCGGGCGCCGCGCATCGTGGTGATGGCGTCGAAGTCGGGGCCTTCGCGCTTGGCCCGCCCGGCCTCGCCGGGACGCACGCGGATGTGGCGCACCACCACGTCGTGGGCGGCGATCACCAGCCCGCCGCGGATCAGGGTGATGCCCGGCTGCGGTGCGGTCTGCCCGGCGATGGTGAGGAAGGGTTCGTCGATGCGCACCGTTTCGACGCCGAGATCGATGACCCCGCCGACCTCGAACACCACGATGCGCGGGCCCTTCGCCTCGACCGCCTCGGTGAACGAACCGGGGCCTTTCGCGTCGAGCGTGGTGACGCGGATGATCCGCCCGCCGCGCCCGCCGGGCGTGTGCGCGGCCCAGCCCTGCGCCCCGGGGAATGCCAGCGCGCCCTCGTTGGCCGCGGCAGCCGGCGCGAGCGCCAGTAGCGCGGCCGCGAACAGCATGGCGAGGATGCGCGGCAGCGGCGCCAGCGCTGGTGTGATCGACTGCATGGTCTCCCTCCGGATCGTGGAACCGTGGCCCGCGACGGCAGCTTATGCCGCACTGCACATTGAAAATGACACCGGTTTACCATATACGAATGTCCGAGGGCGGCGCCATGTGCACCGCAACATCGGCAGGCAGGGAGAACACGGACTTGAGCAACGGCAACGACAGCGCGGCGGACGCTCCGCGCCAGGGAGAGGAGGCGGAGGCGATCGCCGGCGCGTTCGTGCGGGCGCGGCTGGCGGGAGCGGCGCTGCCGGCGTTTCCCGGAAACATTCCCGCCGACCTGGTGGCGGCGTACGCGGTGCAGGACCTGGCGATCGCGCAGTGGCCCGACGAGGTGGTCGGCTGGAAGGTCGGCTACATCCAGCCGCCGCGCCGCGACGGCTCCGGCGACGAGCGCCTGCTCGGGCCGATCTTCCGCCGCAACCTGTGGCCGGCCGCCGGACAGGTGGAGCTTCCGGTGTTCGCCGGCGGTTTCGCCGCGGTCGAGGCGGAGTACGTGCTGCGGCTGCAGCAGGACGCGCCGGCGGGCAAGACCGAGTGGACGCCGCAGGAGGCCGCCGCGCTGCCGGCCACCTTGCACACCGGCATCGAGATCGCCAGCAGCCCGCTGGCCACCATCAACGCGCTCGGCCCGCGCGTGGTGGTGTCCGATTTCGGCAACAACAACGGCCTGGTGATGGGCGCCGAGATCCCGGACTGGCGCGCCATTCCCGAGCCGCAGCTGGTCGCCGCCACCTGGATCGGCGGCGAGTGCGTCGGCCGCGGCGGCGCCACCACCCTGCCCGGCGGGCTGCTCGCCGCCTATGCGTTCGCGCTGGCGCGATCGGCCCGCCGCGGCCGCCCGCTGCGCCGCGGCGAGCTGATCGCGACCGGCAATGCCACCGGTATCCACGACGTCGCGATCGGGCAGGGCGTGCGGGTGGAGTTCGACGGACACGGTGCGATCGAGGGACGCGCAGTGGCGGCGCGGGGCCGGCCGTGATCGCAAGGCGCCGTTTCCTCGCCGCCGGCATCGGCGCGGCCTGCGCGCCGCTGCTGCCGCTGTCGGCGCTGTCGGCGCAGGCGCGCGCCCCGGGCCAGCTGACCGCCACGGACGTGCACGTCGACGGCTATCCCACGGTCGAGGCGGTGAAGTGGATCGGCGAGACGCTCGAGCGCGAGACCGGCGGCCGGCTGCGCATCCGCCTGTACCACTCCGGGCAGCTCGGGCGCGAGTCCGAGGCCATCGACATGGCGCGCTTCGGCGCCATCGACATCACCCGCGTCTACAGCGGCGCGCTCAACAACGCCTTCCCGCTGACCGAGGCGCTGTGCCTGCCGTACGTGTTCGACTCGGTGGCGCACCTGCGCCGCGCCCTCGACGGCGGCGTCGGCCGGGCGGTGCTGGACGGTTTCGCCGCGCGCGATCTGGTAGGGCTGGCGGTCTACGACTCCGGCGCGCGCTGCTTCTACAACACCCGGCGCGCGCTGCGCAGCCCGGACGACATGCGCGGCCTGAAATTCCGGGTGCCGCCGTCGGACATCTTCATCCGCCTGCTGCGCCTGTTCGGCGCCAACCCCACGCCGCTGGCGTTCGGCGCGGTGTTCTCGGCGCTGGAGACGCGGCTGATCGACGGCGCGGAGAACAACATGCGCAGCTTCCATTCCAGCCGCCACTTCGAGGCCGCCGGCTACTGGTCGCAGAGCGAGCACTCCTACGCCCCCGACATCCTGCTGATCTCGCGGCGCAGTCTCGAGGCGCTGGCGCCGGGCGACCACGAGCTGCTGGTCGAGACCGCGCGCGAGTCGGTGCAGGTGATGCGCGAACTCTGGGACGCCTCCGAGAGCGCCGCGCGCGAGGCGGTCGTCGCCCACGGCGTGCGCTTCAACGAAGTCGACCACGACGCATTCCGCGCTGCGGCCGCGCCGCTGCTCGACGAATACCTCGCCAAGCCCGACATCGCGCCGCTGTACCGCCAAATCCGCGCACTCGCCTGAGGAGCACGATGAACCACGCCGACTCCGAGCAAGCCGTCACCCCTTCTCCGCTGCAGCGCATGTTGGACCGCCTGTCGTCCGCTGCCGTGGCCATCGCCGGTGTGGCGATGCTCGGCCTGGTGGCGGTGCAGGGCTGGCAGGTGTTCGCGCGCTACGTGCTCAACGACTCGCCCAGCTGGACCGAGCCGGTGACTCTCCTGCTGCTGAGCACGGCGATGAGCTTCGGCGCCGCCGCCGGGGTGCATGAGCAGCGCCACTTCCGCTTCCACCTGCTGGCCGCGGCGCTGCCCGCACCGCTGCGGCGCGCCAGCGATGCGATCGCCGCGCTGGTGATCCTTGCCATCGGCGCCACCCTGGCGTGGTGGGGCGCGCGGCTGCTGCTGGACGGGTTCGACATCCGCATGGCCGGCGCGCCCCTGCCGCAGAGCATCGGGTTCCTGCCGTTGGCGCTCGGCGGACTGCTGATGGCCGGCTTCGCGCTGCCGCGGCTGGCCGCGGCGTTCGCCCACGACGAAGGCGGGCGCTGACATGGCGATCGCACTGCTGTTCCTCGGCTTCATCGTGCTGCTGCTGATCGGCGTACCGGTGGCCTACGCCCTGGCGGCGGCCTCGCTGCTGGTGCTGCTGGTCCTGGACCTGCCGTCGATCGTGCTGGTCCAGCAGGTCGGGGCCGGCATCGGCACCGCTTCGCTGATCGCGATCCCGCTGTTCATCTTCGCCGGCGAGCTGATGATGCGCGGTGGGATCTCCGAGCGCCTGATCGCGCTGGCGGCGGCGCTGGTGGGGCGCATCCGCGGCGGCCTGGGCCAGGTGAGCATCCTGTCGTCGTTGTTCTTCGGCGGCGTGTCCGGTTCGGCGATCGCCGACGTGTCCGCGGTCGGCGGCACCATGATCCCGCAGATGGTCAAGCGCGGCTACGACCGCGACTTCGCCGTCAACGTCAGCATCACCGGCGCGCTGGTGGCGCTGCTGGTGCCGCCCTCGCACAACCTGATCCTGTACTCGGCCGCGGTGGGTGGCGGTATCTCCATCGCCGACCTGTTCGCCGCCGGCATCTTTCCGGCACTGCTGATGACGGTGACGCTGATGTTCACCGGCTACCTGGTGGCACGCCGGCGCGGGTACGGGGTGGAGACGTTCCCGGGGATGCGCGCGGTGCTGCTGCGGCTGGTCTCGGCGCTGCCGGGGCTGGGGCTGGTGGCGCTGATCTTCATCGGCATCCGCGCGGGCGTGTTCACCGCGGTGGAGAGCGCGGCGGTGGCGGTGGTCTACGCGCTGCTGGTGACCGTTGCGATCTACCGGATGCTCGACTGGTCGGCGTTCCGGCAGGCGGTGGCGCACGCGGCGCGCACCACCGGGGTGATCCTGTTCGTGATCGCCACCGCGGCGCTGTTCGGCTGGCTGCTGGCCTACCTGGAGGTGCCGGCTGCGGCGGTGGAGCTGATCGGCGCGCTCGCCGACAACCGCTACACGGTGCTGCTGGTGATCGCGGCGATCCTGCTGCTGCTGGGCACCTTCATGGACCTGGCGCCGATGATCCTGATCTGCACGCCGATCTTCCTGCCGGTGGCCAAGGCCTTCGGCGTGGACCCGCTGCATTTCGGCGTGGTGCTGGTGCTGGCCGGCGGCATCGGCCTGGTCACCCCGCCGGTCGGCTCGGTGCTGTTCGTCGGCGCCGCGATCGGCAAGATCGGCATCGGCGAGTCGCTGAAGTCGATCTGGCCGTTCTGGCTGGCCGCGCTCGCCGTGCTGCTGGTGGTCACCACGTTCCCTCAGCTGTCGCTGTGGCTGCCGGCGCTGTTCCGGGCCTGAGATCCGCACCTCGCAGGAGCCCCATGCGCTTGCAGGAGCGTCCCGCGCGCTCGTAGGAGCGCCCCATGGACGCGAAGGCCCGCGCGGCCCGATAGCGGCGGAGAAGCCGCAAGGCTTCGCCGCCGGCTTTCGCGGTCATGGTCCGCGCCTACGTCCAGGGTGGCCCGCTCCGGCGAAGGCCGGCTGCCCTTCGGGCTCGTGGTTGCCGATGCTGCAATGCACGATGGCGGCCCCGGCAGGGCTTTGCTAGGGTCGGTTGACTAGCGGTGTCATCGTGTTGAAACCGCGGTATACCGCCACCGTTAGCGCTACCATCGAGGAGAGGAACGCATGCCCCCGAGGATGTCCCGCACCATCGTCCTGCTGGCCTGCCTGGGTCTGCCCGGCCTCGTGGCCGTGCTTGCCCCGGCCGGGGCAGCGGTACCAGGCCCCGCCGCGGGCGCCGCACTGGAGCGGGCGCGCGGCATCGAGGGCCAGCGCCAGGCCGACCTCGGCGACGGCACCTTCCTCAACCCGATCCTCGCCGGCGACCACCCCGATCCCTCGGTGCTGCGCGACGGCGACGACTACTACCTCACCCTGTCCTCGTTCGACGCCTATCCGGGCCTGCCGCTGTGGCATTCGCGCGACCTGGTGAACTGGCAGCCGGTCGGCCACGCCATTACCACCAGCGTCGGCTCGATCTGGGCGCCGGATCTGGTGCGCCACGAGGGCCGCTACTACATCTACTTTCCCGGCCGCACCGACGCGGGCCGCAGCAACTACGTGGTCTGGGCAGACGACATCCGCGGCCCCTGGAGCGAACCGGTCGACCTGCACCTGCCGGATCACATCGACCCCGGCCACGCCGTGGGCGAGGATGGCGAGCGCTACCTGTTCCTGAGCGGCGGCGACTACGTGCAGCTGGCCGACGACGGCCTGGCCACGGCCGGCGAGGTGAAGCACGTCTACGACGGCTGGCGCTACCCGGAGGAATGGGTGGTCGAGAGCTACTCGCAGGAGGGCCCCAAGATCACCCGCCACGACGGCTGGTACTACATGATCACCGCGGTCGGCGGCACCGCCGGGCCGCCGACCGGGCACATGGTGATCGTGGCGCGCTCGCGCTCCATCCACGGCCCGTGGGAGAACGACCCGAACAATCCGGTCGTGCGCACCGAGTCGGTGGACGAACAGTGGTGGTCGCGCGGCCACGCCACTCTGGTCGAGGATGCCGCCGGGCAGTGGTGGATGATGTACCACGGCTACGAGCGCGGCTTCTGGACCCTGGGCCGCCAGGCGCTGCTCGAGCCGGTGGAGTGGACCGACGACGGCTGGTTCGTCGCCCGGGGCGGCGACCTCGGCCACCCCCTGCCGAAGCCCGCCGGCGACGCGATCGGCCGGCACGGCATGGCGCTGTCGGACGACTTCGACGCCGACCGCCTCGGCCACCAGTGGGCGTTCTATTCTCCGGGTGCGGACGAGATGGCCCGGATCTCCTTCGAGGAAGGCGCGCTGGTGCTGCAGGGCAAGGGCGAGACGCCCCGCGACGCCTCGCCGCTGACCGCGATCGCCGGCGACCAGGCCTACCAGGTCGAGGTGGAGATGGAGATCGAACCGGGCGCGGTGGGCGGCGCCCTGCTGTTCTACAGCGACCGGCTGTACGCCGGACTGGGCTCCAACGGCAAGGATTTCATCATGCACCGCTATGGCGAGGAGCGCCCGGCGCGGCTGGCGCCGGGCCCTGGCGGGCGGCTATGGCTGCGCCTGACCCACGACCGTCACGTGCTGACCATCCACCACAGCCGCGACGGTCGCAACTGGGAAAAGTACGGCGTGCAGATGGAAGTTTCCGGCTACCACCACAACACCGTGGGCCGGTTTCTGTCGCTGCGGCCCGGCATCTACGCCGCTGGCGACGGCCGGGTGCGTTTCCACGCGTACCGCTATCGCGCGCTCGACTGAGGCGAAGGGCTAGAATCGAGCGCTTGCACTCCCACCGGCACGGAACCCGCCGAATGCCCGTATCCAAGACATCGAAGCAGGGCGCCACGCCATCCGGGCCGGCACGGGCGGCGACGATCAACGACATCGCGCGCCTGGCCGGAGTGTCGAAGAAGACGGTGTCGCGGATCATCAACCACTCGCCGCTGGTGCGCAAGGACACCCGCGAGAAGGTCGAGGCACTGATGCGCGAGGTCGGCTATTCGCCCGACCCGATGGCGCGCGGGCTGGCCTTCCGGCGCTCGTTCCTGATCGGCATGGTCTACGACAACCCCACCGCGCAGTTCATCGTCAACATGCAGTACGGCGCGCTCGACGCGCTGCGCGGCTCCGGCTTCGAGCTGGTGGTGCACCCCTGCGACAGCCGCAGCCCGGGCTACATCGACGGCGTGCGCCGCTTCGTGCAGCAGCAGAAGCTGCACGGGGTGATGCTGGTGCCGCGCGTGTCCGAGGACCAGGCGCTGGCCGACATGCTCGACGAGATCGGCTGCCGCTACACCCGCATCGCCGCGGTGGCGATGGACGACCATTCGCGCATGGTCATCACCCACGACCGCGACGGCGCCGCCGAGGCGGCTGACTATCTGCAGACGCTCGGCCACCGCGACATCGCCCTGATCACCGGGCCCGCCAGCTACCGTTCGGCGATCGAGCGCACCGGGGGGTTCGTCGAGGCGTTGGCCAAGCGCGGCATCGAGCTGCCGAAGGCGCGCATCGTCGAGGCCGGCTACACGTTCGAATCCGGCGTGGCGGCGGCGGAAAAGCTGCTGTCCGGCAAGCGTCGGCCGACCGCGATCTTCTGCGGCAACGACGAGATGGCCGCTGGCGTGTACCGGGTGGCGCTGCGCGCCGGCATCGGCATCCCGCGGCAGCTGTCGGTGGTCGGCTACGACGACAGCCCGCTGGCCTCGCGGCTGTGGCCGCCGCTGACCTCGGTGCGCCGCGACACCCGCGACACGGGCCGGGTCGCCGCGGCGATGCTGATCCAGGCCGAGGAGGGCGCCGCCGCGCGCCCGGTGGCCAGCGTGCGCCCGCACCTGATCGTCCGCGACTCCTGCCAGCCGCCGGACTGAGCGGTCGCCCCGTCGCGGGATAGCTCCGCAGGGGCGGGCCTTGCCCGCGAAGTCCGGCGCCGTGCCCACCGCCGGGAATCGCCGCATGCCACCCGAGCCTGCGGCGTCGCCAGCGCGACCACGCGATGTAGGCCTTCGCGTCCATGGAACGCTCCTACGGATCGCCGGGCGGCGTCCGTCCCTTAGGAGCGGGCCATGCCCGCGAAATCCGGCGCGGCGACCGGTGCCGGGATCCGCCGCCGTGGCGTCGAGCCTATGCGGCATCACCAGTGCGACCACCCCCCACGCGGGCCTTCGCGTCCATGGGACCCTCCTGCGGATCAACGGCCCCCCGCGCGATGATGCACCGCCATATGACACCGGTTACCAAGGTGCGTAGAATCGGCCCATCCACCCACGGAAGTGGCCCGCGTGGCGGGCCCATCGGCCACGGGAGACTCCCCGATGTACCAGAAGACCTACCACGCCACCCACCCGGGCGTGATGCACGACATCAGCAACGACGAGCTGCGCGACCTGTACCTGCTCGACGGCCTGTTCGCCGCCGACGAGGTGCGCTTGAGCTACACCCACTACGAGCGCTTCGTGATCGGCGGCGCCGCCCCGGTCGGCAGGACCGTCTCGCTGCCCCGGCAGACCGAGCCCGAGTCGGCCAAGGGCCATGCGTTCCTGGAGCGGCGCGAACTGGGCATCGTCAACGTCGGCAGCGGCCCCGGCACCGTCACCGTCGACGGCACCGCCCACGCGCTGGGGCCGAAGGATGGCCTGTACGTGCCGATGGGCAGCGAGCAGGTCGATTTCGCCTCCGACGACGCCGGCAGCCCGGCACGCTTCTACCTGGCCTCTACCCCGGCGCATGCGCGCTACGAGGTCAAGCACATCTCCATCGACCAGGCGGTGCCGCTGGAGCGCGGTGCGCTGAAAACAAGCAACGAGCGCACCATCTACCAGTACATCGTGCCGGCCACCTGCAAGTCCTCGCAGCTGCTGCTGGGCCTGACCGTCCTCAAGCCGGGCAGCGTGTGGAACACCATGCCGCCGCACCTGCACGACCGCCGCTCCGAGGTGTACTTCTACTTCGACCTTGGCGAGAACGACCGCGTCTACCACTTCATGGGCCGGCCCGAGGCGCAGCGCCACATCGTGGTCGCCGACGGCGAGGCGGTGGTATCGCCGCCGTGGTCGATCCACATGGGGTCGGGCACCAGCAACTACTGCTTCATCTGGGCGATGGGCGGCGAGAACCTGGACTACACCGACATGCACGTGCTCGACATCTGCCAGCTGAAATAGCCCGACATCCCTCCCGCCCCGCGGGGCGGCGCGGGACCGGCTGCTCCAGTCCCTCCCTCCAACGGCGCGAGCCGCGACGGACCGGGCGGTCGCTTCGCGACGTCTCCGCGGGGATTTCTCCACCAGCGGCCGCGTGGCCGCCATGCAGGAATCGACGCCATGACCAATCCCTTCGACCTCGGCGGACGTGTGGCGCTCGTCACCGGCGCCAACACCGGGCTGGGCCAGGGCATCGCGGTGGCGCTGGCCGAAGCGGGCGCCGACGTGGCCGCGGTCGGCCGCAGCGCCCCGACCGAAACCGAAGCGCGGGTGACCGCGCTCGGCCGCCGCTTCGCCTGGATCGAGGCTTCGCTCGATACCCACGCGCCGGTGCAGGGCGTGGTGGACGCGGCGCGCGAGCGCCTCGGCGGCATCGACATCCTGGTCAACAACGCCGGCACCATCCGCCGCAACGACGCCCTCGACTTCACCGAGGACGATTGGGATGCGGTGATGGGCGTGAACCTGAAGACGTTGTTCTTCTTGTCGCAGGCGGTGGCGCGCAGTTGGGTAGCGTCCAAGCGCGGCGGCAAGATCGTCAACATCGCTTCGATGCTGTCCTTCCAGGGCGGCATCCGCGTGGCCTCCTACACCGCCAGCAAGTCCGCGGTGCTCGGCGTGACCCGGCTGTTGGCCAACGAATGGGCGGGCAAGGGCATCAACGTCAACGCCATCGCGCCGGGCTATTTCGCCACCAACAACACCGAGGCGCTGCGCAACGACCAGACCCGCAACGCGGCGATCCTGGACCGCATCCCGGCCGGCCGCTGGGGCGATCCCGCGGATCTGGGCGGTGCGGCGGTGTTCCTGTCCTCGGCGGCGTCCGACTACGTCCATGGCGCGGTGCTGCCAGTGGACGGCGGCTGGCTGGCGCGCTGAGCGGTCGTGGTCCGGATGGACGCGCTCCAGATCCCCCTCCGTCTCGTAGAGCGGAGCTTGCTCCGCTTCGCGGGCGCCGGCGCCCGCGAAGCGCTCGAGGCCGGGCCGGCCGGGCCGTGCGGGACAGGAGGAGGCCGGGTGGGTCGCGGGCTCCGGAGCCGGGAGCAGCGGAGCAAGCTCCGCTCTACGGGGGAAGGGCAGCGCCTGGGGGGAGGGCAGCATCCGGCGGGGGGGCAGCACCCAGTCAGCGCGGGCGAGCGGATGCGGCGGTGGCTGCCGGGGCTGCTGCTGGCGGCGTGCGTGGCGGTCGGCGCGCCCGCCGATGCCGCGCCGCGGCGGGTGTTCATCGCCGGCGATTCCACGGCCGCCGAGTACGGCCCCGAGCGGGCGCCGCAGGCCGGCTGGGGCCAGGTCCTGCAGGGGTATCTCGATCCGGACGCGTACGAAGTCCACAACCATGCGCGCGGCGGCCGCAGCGCCCGCAGCTTCATCGAGCAGGGCTGGTTGGATCCCGTCGCCGAGGCGTTGCGCGAAGGTGACGTGCTGCTGGTCCAGTTCGGCCACAACGACGCCAAGTTCGAGGATCCCACCCGCTACAACGAGCCGGAGCGCGCCTACCCGGAATGGCTGATGCGCTACGTGGCGCTGGCCCGCGAGCGCGGGGCCACGCCCATCCTCATTACCCCGGTGGCGCGGCGGCTGTTCGACTTCGGTGCGCTGCTGGACACGCACGTGCGCTACAGCGAATCGGTACGGGCGCTGGCCGGCCGCGAGTCGGTCGCGTTGATCGACCTGGATACCGTCAGCCGCGACTGGCTGCGCGCCCTGGGCGACGAGGCGTCGAAGCCGTACTTCATGCACGTGCCCGCGCAGGGCAAGGCCGATGACACCCATTTCAGCTTCGCCGGCGCCACCCAGGTGGCGTGCCTGGTGGTGCGCGAATGGAAGCGGCTGGAGCCCGGGCTGGAGGCGGATCTGGCCCGCGATGCCGACTGCGGCGCGCCGCCGGATGCGTTGGCACTGCGCGCCTCCCAGCCGCGGCCTTCCCGGGTGCAGCGCGCCGCCGATGTCGCCACCGTGTCCCAGCCGGGCCCCCACGGCGGTCCCGGCCCGACCACCGCGTGGCCGTACTTCGCCGATGCCGAAGGACTGCCGTTCGCATTCCGCAAGCGCGTGCTGCACCCCGGCGCCGGCATCGGCCTGCATCCGCACCACAAGGACGAGGTGTACTACGTGCTGTCCGGGCGTGGCCGGTTCGTGCTCGACGGCGAGGTGCACGAGGTCGGCCCCGGCGACGCCATGCTCACCCGCCCGGGCAGCAGCCACGCCCTGCAGCAGGACGGCGACGCCGACCTCGAGATCCTGATCGTCTATCCCACAAGGCCGTAGCCCGCGCTCCGCACGAGTGGCCGACCCCGCCACGATCGGCAGGCAGCTCCCGGAAGAGCGGCCCATGGCCGCGAAAGCCCCGAGCATCCGCCGGGCCGGACGGTGATTCCAGGCATGGCGGCGTTGCCGGGCATTGCCGGCCGCGCCGGTCTTCGCGTGCATGGCACGCTCCTACAGGGGCGGGCGCTAAGGGGAGTCGGCCTCGCGCCGCCGCTCCGCCTCGGCCTCGCGCACGGTGTCCTCCACCGCGCGGGCGCGGTCCTGCGGGGCCTGGATGGCGTCGCGCAGCTGCGTGGCCTGGGGCTCCGGCCTCTTGTCGGGAAGCGGCTCCTCCGGCGGCGTGCAGGCGCCGCAGGCGAGCGCCAGGCCGGCAATGGCGAGTGCGGTCGGGATGCGACGGACACCGTTCGACTCGGCGAGCGTTTCGGTCATGGCCGTTCCTCACGGGAGCACCGGCGCTATCCTACTCCCAGCCCACACACAGGCCCGGCCATGGATCCGCACCGCTGGCGTCTCGACGGACAACTCGCCCTGGTCACCGGCGGCAGCGCCGGCATCGGCCGCGCCATCGCCCGCGAGCTGCTGGGCTTCGGCGCGCGCGTGGTGATCGTCGCCCGCGACGGCGACGCGCTGGAGGCGGCGCGCGACGAACTGCTGGAAGAGTGCCCGGACGGCGAGGTGCGCGCGCTGGTCGGCGACGTGGCCGACGAGGAGCAGCGTCGCGAAGTGCTCGACTGGGTGGAGGACCAGGGCGAGGGCCTCAACATCCTGGTCAACAACGCCGGCGGCAACCTCACCCGCGCCGCCAACGACTACACCGACGAGGAATGGCGCGAGATCTTCGAGGTGAACCTGTTCAGCGCCTTCGAGCTGTCGCGCTACGCGTTCCCGCTGCTCACCCAGCATCCCGGCTCTTGCATCGTCAACGTCGGCAGCGTGTCGGGCATGACCCATGTGCGCTCCGGCGCGCCCTACGGCATGAGCAAGGCGGCGATGCACCAGATGACCCGCAATCTCGCGGTCGAATGGGCCGAGGACGGCGTGCGGGTGAACTCGGTGGCGCCGTGGTACATCCGCACCCGCCGCACCTCGGCCAAGCTCGCCGACCCCGACTACCTCGACGAGGTGCTGCTGCGCACGCCGATGGGCAGGGTGGGGGAGCCTGAGGAGGTGGCCGCCGCGGTGGCGTTTTTATGCCTGCCTGCCGCCGCCTACATCACCGGCGAATGCATCGCCGTCGACGGCGGTTTCCTGCGCTACGGGTTCTGATCGGGAGGGAACCACGATGAAAAGCCCGCAACGCCGGCCGGCGCCGCGACGGGCGGCCGGGCTGCGGTTTCGCGCGGTGGTCCGGATCCTCGGCATCAATCCGTACGTTCCGGTCTCGGCCGCGCAGGCGGCGGAGCTCAAACAGCATTGGCGCGGGCCGATGCCGGTGCGCTACCGCATCGACGGCCGGCCGCGCACCCCATGGCGGATCAACATGATGCCGGCCGGCGAAGGCTCCTTCTATCTCTACCTGCACGCCGCCGCCCGCGCTGCGGCGGAGACGCAGGTGGGAGACGAGGTCGACGTGGAGCTGGTTTTCGACGACGCCTACCACGCTGGCCCGGTGGACCCGATGCCGCCATGGTTCGCGGAAGCGCTGGCGGTCGACCGGGCGGCGGGCGAGGCCTGGGAGGCGCTGGTGCCGAGCCTGCAGAAGGAGGTCCTGCGGTATTTCGCGCGGCTGAAATCGCCGCAGGCGCAGGCGCGGAACCTGGAGAAGGCATTGCACGTGTTGGGCGGTGGCGAGGGCCGGTTCCTCGCCAGGGGCTGGCGCGCGGGTCGCGTCGTCTAGGCGCGAGACCGGCCACGGCCCGCCTGTCGTTTTCCTCGGGCGTGCGGATGCGTGTCGCGAGGTGGGCCGGCGCTCGCGCGGGTCCGCGCGTGGTCAGCGGCCGGGAAGCGGGCGGATGAATGCGGCTATGGGCGCACCGAGGGACGCCCGCCCGGCGCTGGTCGGGACGAAACGGTCGGCATGCGTGCGTTTCCAACGGTATTCGTACGCCCACTACAACGCCGGCGCCAACGGCCCGCTGCCAGGGTGGGCGGCTCCGGCGTACCCGCCTTTTCCCCCGAGTTCTGCCATGCAATCGACCCATCACTCCCATGCTTCGACCGGTGCGCCTTCCGGCGCCGCCCGGAGCCCCGTTCCCACGGAATTCGACGAGGACCGCCTGCACGCCTTCATCGGCCAGGTCCTCAACGATCTCGGCGGCGCCTACAGCGCCTCGCTGGTCACCCTCGGCGACCGCCTCGGCCTGTACCGCGCGCTGCGCGACCAGGGGCCCGCGACCCCGGCCGAACTGGCGGCCCGCACCGGCTGCGCCGAGCGCTACCTGCGCGAATGGCTGTCGCACCAGGCCGCCTCCAACTATCTGGCCTACGACGCCGCCAGCGGCCGCTTCACCCTGCCGCCCGAGCAGGCGATGGTGTTCGCCAACGAGGACAGCCCGGTCTACTTGATGGGCGGCTTCGAGATGGTCGGCAGCCAGGTCGAGAACCAGCCCAAGGTGGCCGAGGCGTTCCGCAGCGGCAACGGCGTCGCCTGGGGCGACCAGGGCGCCTGCATGTTCTGCGCGGTGGCGCGCTTCTTCCGCCCCGGCTACGAGCACAACCTGGTGCAGAGCTGGCTGCCGGCGCTCGACGGAATCGTCGAGAAGCTGCACAGCGGCGGCAGCGTCGCCGATGTCGGATGCGGCCACGGCCACTCCACCCTGGTGATGGCGCGCGCGTTTCCGGAGTCCAGCTTCGTCGGCTTCGACTTCCACCCCGAATCGATCGCCGCCGCCAACGCCCACCGCGACGCCGAGGGGATATCGCCCGAACGCGTACGCTTCGAGGTGGCCACGGCCAAGGACTTTCCCGGCCGCTACGACCTGGTGACGTGCTTCGACTGCCTGCACGACATGGGCGATCCGGCCGGCGCGGCCGCGCACGTGCGCTCGGCGCTGGCCGACGGCGGCAGCTGGATGATCGTCGAGCCGATCGCCGGCGACAGCCTGGCCGAGAATCTCAACCCGGTCGGCCGCCTGTATTACGCCGCCTCGACGATGATCTGCGTGCCGACCTCGCTGGCGCAGGAAACCGGTGCCGCGCTGGGCGCGCAGGCCGGCGAGAAACGCCTGGCCGAGGTGATCCGCTCCGGCGGCTTCGGCAGCGTGCGCCGCGCCGCCGAGACGCCGTTCAACATGGTGCTCGAAGCGCGCGCCTGACCTCGCCAGGCGCGCGCCGCGCGCATGCGCGGCCAGTGCCCAAACGCTCCGCGCTCAATGCGCGGCCAGGAACCGGTGGATGCACGCGAGCATGTGGGCATGCGCCGGTTCCCGGTCCAGCGGCAAGTGGCTGTCGCAGTCCAGGGTGACCAGCTCCGCCTCGCGGATGCCCGAGGCCAGCGCCGCCCCCTGCTCGATCGGTACGCGCTGGTCGCCGCGGGCGTGGATCACCAGGGTGGGGGCGTGCACGTCCGCCAGGCGGTGGCGCACGTCGATGGTGGAGAACGCCTCCAGGAATCGCACCGCGTTCTCCGCCGAGGCGGTGCGCCGCTGGAACTCGTTGAACCAGTCCAGTTCCTCCGGGGTGCCCTTCGGAAAGAAGCTGTGCGAGAAGATCTGCCGGTAGGCGGGGTTGTCCTTGCCCCAGCCATGCCGCACCAGGGTGATGGTGGCCTCGCGCTCGGCGATGACCCGGGCATCGCCGGCGATGCGCCAACCGTTGGCATAGCCGCCGATCAGGACCAGCGCGCTCACCCGTTCGGGATGCCGCGCCGCGTACTCCACCGACACCGCGCATCCCTGCGAGACGCCCAGCAGCGGGAAGCGCTCCAGCCCCAGCCCGTCCACCACCACCTCCAGATCGCTGACGAAGGCGTCGAAGCCGATCTCGTCCACGTCCCACTGCGACAGGCCGTTGCCGCGCTCGTCGTAGCGCACCAGCTGGTGGTGTTCCGACAGCGCATGGATCATCCGTCCCCAGAGTGGACTGTCCCAGTCCAGTTCGAGGTGGTTGAGCCAGTTGGCGGTCTTGACCAGCGGCGGACCCTCGCCGGTGCAGGCATAGGCGATGCGCGCCCCGTCGGGGGCGATGCGGTAGCGCACGGTCTGCGGCAGCGCCGCCAGCCGTGCGTCGGCGGCGCGGCGCGTCTGCGGCACGGCCGCGGCCGCGGGCGAAGGCGCCAGCGGCTGGGCCAGTGCGGGCGCAGCCTGCGGTAGCAGCGCTCCGGCGCTGCCCGGCAGCGCCAGCTCCGCGGCGCGCTGGAACAGCAACGCCTGCGCCGCATCCACGCCAGGGATCCGCGCCGCGCGCAACAGCAGCGCGGCGCGGATGCGGTCGGCGGCCAGCCGCTCGCTGGCCAGCCACAGGTCGAACTCCGGGCTGCGCGGCAGGTCCAGTCCCAGCAGCGGCGGTTCCAGCGCCTCGGTGGCCAGCGCCAACAGCCGCTCCTCGTCGACCTCGCCCGCGGCGGCGGCGGCCATCCGCTCCAGGTCGCTCTCGGTGTCGGCGGCGATGCAGGCCACGTGCTCGCGGCCCGCATTGATCCAGTGCGCCTGCTCCCCCAGCGCCTGGCGCAGCTTCGACAGCGACCAGCGCAGCGCAGCGCGCGGATCGTTGGGCACGTTCCAGAACATCCCGCACAGCTGCTCGCGCCGCCACGGCCGCGCCGAGCGCAGCAGCAGGAAGAGCAGGGCACGGGTCTTGCGCGAGGCCGGCAGCGGCACGGCAACGCCGTCGCGCAGCAGCGCGGGCTCGCCACAGTAACGGATGCGTACAGGGGGCATGGGCGCCGCTCCGGAGGTCGCGACCGGCCGGCCACCCCCCGTTCCAACGCGGCAGGCGCTCGCGTCCGGTCATTTTCCACGCAGGACCGGGGGCTTTTCAACGGCGGCTACCACGTCCGCGCCAACGCCCGGCGCCCAGCATGCCGGGTTCCCCCCGATCCGCACGAGCACGACCATGCAGGCACGCCCCCTGATCCGCTCCCCCCACACCGACACCGCCGCCGGCATGCGTGCCGGCCCCGCCGCCAACCAGCCGCTAGGCGGTACGCTCGCCGTCCATCATGCCGGGACCCGTCTGCCGCAGCTGGGCGGAGGCATGTACCTGACCGACGGGGGCCTGGAAACCACCGCCGTGTTCCACCACGGCACCGACCTTCCGCACGGCGCCGCCTTCCTGCTGCTGCGCAACGCCGACGGCCGCGAGTGGCTGCGCGGCTACTACCGCCGCTACCTGCGCATCGCCCAGGCCAGCGGCAGCGGCTTCATCCTCGAGACCCCCACCTGGCGCGCCAGCAGCGACTGGGCCTGGCAGCTCAACGTCGCCTACCTCGAGCTGGACGCGCTGAATGCCCGCGCCGTCGCGCTGACGCGCGAACTTGCGGCCGAGTACGACGCGGCGAGCGCCCGCATCGTGGTGAGCGGTTGCGTCGGCCCGCGCCGCGATGGCGACGCGCCGGACCTGGCGATGACCGCGGCGCAGGCCGAGACCTACCACCTGCGCCAGCTCGCCGTATTCGCGCGTGCCGGTGCCGACCTCGCCACCGCCATGACCATGACCAACAGCGCCGAGGCGATCGGCATCGCCCGCGCCGCGCGCGCGCTCGCCCTGCCGGTGGTGGTGTCGTTCACCGTCGAGACCGACGGCCGCCTGCCCACCGGGCAGCCGCTGAGCGAGGCGATCGCCGAGGTCGACGCCGCCACCGCTGCCGCCCCGGTGTACTACATGATCGACTGTGCGCATCCGGACCACTTCGCCGCCACGCTCGAAGCCGGCGGAGGCTGGGTGCGGCGGATCCGCGGGCTGCGCGCCGACGCCTCGTGCAGGCGCCACGCCGAACTGGACGCGGCCCCGGCACTGGACAGCGGCAACCCCGAGCAGCTGGGACGGCAGTACCGCGACCTGCTGCGCCGCCATCCGCACATCAACGTGCTCGGCGGCTGCTGCGGCACCGACCATCGCCACGTCGAGCGGATCGCCAGCGCCTGCATCCCTCCACCCCTGCGCCGGATGGGGGAAACACCCTCGTAGGAGCGGCCCGCGGCCGCGAAGGCCGCGGGTCTGCCCGCCGAACCGGTGTGCGGTCCCGGGCCTAGCGGTTCATCGGCATCACCACCTACGCGGGCCTTCGCGCGCATGGCGCGCCGCTGCGTACGCGACGCAATCCCCAACGACCCACTTCATCCACGGACTCACAACATGATCGCCTATCTCGAAATCATCGCCCTCTCCCTTCTCCCGGCCTTCCTGCTGCTCGACCTGGCGTACGGCCACCGCCGCGCCCCCCGCAGCCGCTGGTGGCGCCTGCGCGGCCTGCTGGTCAGCGTCGTCACCATCGCCCTGTCCATGGCCATCGCCCTGGGCTGGGGCCATCTGCTGGCCGGTCGCGGCCTGTTCGACCTGTCCGGCGTGGGCCTGTGGGGCGGCGCCGCCGTCGGCGTGCTGGCCTACGAGTTCGGCCACTACTGGTATCACCGCACCGCGCACCGCAGCCCGCGGCTATGGCGCGCCAGCCACCAGATGCACCATAGCGCCGAGACCCTGGACGCCTTCGGCGCCTACTACCTGCACCCCATCGACACGCTGATGTTCACCACCCTCCAGAGCGTGGTGTTCTTCCCGCTGCTTGGGGTGGCGCCGGAAGCCGGAGCGGTGGCCGCCGCCTTCCTCGCCTTCAACGCCACCTTCCAGCACGCCGACCTGCGCACCCCGCGCTGGCTCGGCTGGTTCATCCAGCGCCCGGAAAGCCATCTGCTGCACCACCAGCGCGGCGTGCACGCCTACAACTACGCCGACCTGCCGCTGTGGGACATCGTGTTCGGCACCTTCCGCAATCCGCCCGCCGGCTACGACGCCCCCGCCGGTCTCGGCGACAATGCCTCCGCCCGCCTGGCCGAGCTGCTGCTCGGTCGCGACGTAGAGCTCGCCGACGCCGACGCCGACGCCGAAACCGGGGCCCTGGCCGAACCCCGCACCTGACCAACGCCCCGGCGTGGCCGCTCTCCTGCCGGAGCGGCCCGAGGCCGCGAAACCCGCGGCACTCGCCGCCCTGGTCGATGCCGATCCCTGCGAACGACCCGAACGACCCGCCCCGCCGCGCATCGGTCGCCTCCACTCAGCCGACCAGATTTCCCCGCAACGCCCGCACTTCCCCCTGCCAATCCTCCAGCCCCCCGGACTCCTCCCACAACTCGCGCAGCTCCGAATCCGCCCCGAGGATCCGATCGATCGCCTGCACCGCCTGCGCCACCAGTGCGTCGTCCACCACCGGCTCCACGCGTGCCAGCCAGTCCATCAACGCGTCCTCGTCCTGGGCGGCTGCCGTCGGTCGCCCGCGCGCCGCGGCGAGCACCTCGCACGCGGCCAGCGCCTCGGCGGCGTCGGGCGCTTCCAGGTATCCCTCGGCGGTCAACACCCGCGCCACCGTCTCGCGCACCAGGCCCAGGTCGTTGCGGTCGGTCAGCTCGTCCAGCCAGTCGGCGGCATCGTCGTTGCCGAAGGAATCGTTCGCCCACGTCCCCATTGCGGTAGCTCCATCAGCCGGCGCCTGTGGCCGGACTCGGGACAAGAAAACCGATGCCCGCCGCGGCGGCGGGAAAAAGTGCCGGGCAGGGCGAGCTGCTGCCGCGAGTGTAGGGCACACGCGCCGCCACGGGGCAAACTGGCACCCGGGGCCCGGTCGGCGTATTTTGGCCGCAGAGCAAAGTGATCCCAGGGGGGAACATGGCCCGCAAAGGGCGCGGCTTCGACCTGTTCGCGCGGCTGCCGTGGCCGCTCGCCGGGGTGCTCGGCGTGCTGGCCTACGCCGCGATCCGCCACGGCCTGCCCGCACTCGCCACCGGCGACGGCCCGCTGCTGGCCGGCCTGCGCACCGCCGTCGACGGCGGTGTGCTGGTCCCGCTGGCGTGGATCGCGCTGGCGGTCCTGTGGCTTGCGGCGCTGGGGAACTTCCTGGTGGCGCGCAGTCGTCAGCGCGAAGCCCAGGCCGCGGGCGACGCAGGTTCGAGCGCCCCGGCCCCGGCAGGCCAGGCGGATGCCGTACCGCGCGAGATCGCCCCGACGTGCCCGGTCTGCGGCACAGCCATGGTGAAGCACGGCGAACGGGGTACGGAGCCGACCTGGGCGTGCCCGGAGCACCCGGAATGCCGCCGGACGCGGGCCGCGTAGATGCGCATCCGGCTGCCGACGATTCGTTCGATCCGACGCCGCTGTGCGGCGCGGCTCAATGCTGGCGTCGGGCGCCCGTGACGGGGATCGGAATGCGGCCGGCGCTCGTTCTCGGAGCAGCGGTACTCGCGGGAAACGCAGGTCGCGGCGCATGGGTCCATCGAGAATCCTGGGAGTAGGCCATGTCACGAAACTCCGTTCTCGTCCTGCTGGCGCTGCTGGCTGCGTTCGGTGCCTGGCGCCATTTCAGCGGCAACGCGGCAGCGCACGTCGACGGCGCGCCGACGGCGCGCCGACGGCGGCGAGTTTCGAGGTGCCGTCCGGCGACACCGTGGTGGTCTACGGACGCGACAACTGCGGCTATACCCGACGGACCCTGGCGTCCCTGCGCGCCAGCAACGTGCCCGTCACCTACGTCGACATCGACTATCCCGACGCGAGCGGCTTCTTCCACGACAAGTTCGACGGCACGTCGCTGGCGGGCGAGCGGGGCTATGCCTTGCCTGTCGTCGAGGTAGCCGGGCGCGCCAGCATGCGGCCGGATCCGGAGATCGTGGCGCGGCAGTTCCGAAGGCGGCGGTAGCCGTCGGGCGACTTTTGAAGTTCAGGCAGCGAGGGGGGTGTATGCGGAGATTGGTGTTCGGTTTTCTTTGGTTCGCGGCATTCGCTTTTGTTGCGCTCGCAGGATCCGGGATCGTCGTTTCGTTCAACGCCGAGTGTCCGGACAGCGAGACGTTCTCGGCCGGCTACGACTGCGGGAAGGCGGTTGCGGAGCAGTTCGCCGCCAGGTATCGGCCGCTCATCCTCGTCGTGGCCCTGGTGTTGGCGGTGGTGGGCACCGTCACGGGGCGCCTGCCCGGCACCAGGAAGCGATGAACTGAAGCACGAGCCGAAGGCGATGGGGCTGCGCGCGGCCCCTGCGCCCAGCGTGGACCGGTATCCACTGACGACTCCGGTGGCGGTGCCGCCTGGGGGCAGACCCCTTGGGCGGATGCAGTCGCAGGGGTTTGCGCCGGCTACCTCGGCACCATGCGCTCCACCGGCCGCATCGCCACGCTGCCGCGGTCGCCCATCAGCTGCAGTTCGCGGTCCTGGATCAGCGCGTTCAGGCGCATGCCGCGCTCGCCGATTTCCGGCAGCGCCTCGATGGCATCCTCGGGCAGGGCGAGCACGGTGAGGTTCTTCAGGCGGGTGAGGGCGCTGCCGATCTTCTCCCACCAGATGTCCGAGGCGCGGCCGCCGTAGTTGATCACCACGACCTGGCCGGCGCGGGCGCTGGCCTTCTTGATGCGGGTCTCGTCGGGCTGGCCGATGTCGATCCACAGTTCGGTCTCGCCGGTGTAGGCGCGGCGGTACAGGGCGGGCTCGTCCTCGTCGCCGAGGCCGCGGCCGAACTCCAGTCTGTCGTCGGCGTACAGGGCGAAGGCCACCAGTCGCACCATCAGCCGCAGGTCGGTTTCCGACGGGTGCTGGGCCAGGGTGAGGTTGTGGGTGGCGTAGTAGTGCCGGTCCATGTCGCTGACCTGGAGTTCGGCTTTGACGACGGTGGCGTTGGCGGCCATGGCGGCGTGCCCGGGTGGGGTGGCGGGCCATTGTAGGGGTCCGCGGTTCCAGGCCGGGTTGGGGGCGCGTGTCGGCGGTGCCGGGTGCGCTACGGGTGGGGGAATCGCCGTGCCGCTGCCGGGACATCCCGGTCTTGCTGGAGGGGCGTAGCCGGGGGGCGCCCCGGCCGGCGTCAGCGGTCTCCGACGCCGGCGCAGGTGCTGGCGTCGAGAGTCCGCTCGAGCGCCGCGTATTCATCGCGGCGAGCGCGGGTGTCGTAGTGGCCCCGTGCGAATTTCAAGCGGAACTCGGCCTCGTCAAGCCGCGCGCGCCACGCCTCGCACAGCGCCTGTTCCGGCACCGGCGCGCAGGTGTCGACGACGCGGATGCAGGCAGCGCCGGCGCCCAGCCCCTGCAGGCCGCCGATGCCTACGGTCTGCATCGGCTGGCAGCGCGACTGCGGCTCGGCGTCGGCGGTGAAGTAGCGGTTCTGGTCGTAGGTGACGCACTGGTACAGCGGCGGCGGCGGCAGCGAGCGCAGGTCGATGGCCCGGGCGGCCACTGCCGCCGGGTCGTCGGGCGGGCGCTCGCCGGCGGTCAGCGGCGCGAGCGGGACCAGCGTGGAGGCAGCCGGCTCCGGCGGCGGCGCCATCGGCACGTAGGCGGGCAGCGGCGGCGGCGGATCGATCTCGCGAGTGCGCTGGGTGGTACCCGCCGGGCACGGGGCGTCGTTCTGCACCGTGACCGCGCCGCCGGCGTCGGTGCAGTGGTAGATGACGATGGTCTGCTGGGCGGCGGCCGGCACCGCCAGCAGCAGCGCGGCGGCCGTGATCAGGTGGCGCCTCATCGGATCCCGCAGTCCTCGGCCAGGCGTGCGCTGATCATTCGCTCTTCCTCGCGCAGCCGCAGGCGTTCGGTCTGCTGGGCGTTGAAAACCTGACGGCGGATGGTCTGACGGCGGTCGGTCAGCCGGTCGCACACCTCGCGCTGCGGCAGCCGCACGCATTCGTCGCGGATCCAGGTGCCGCCGCCCTGCCCATAGCCGTAGCCGTAGTCGTAGCCGTGGCCGGGGCGCGGCGGCACCGGCCGCCCGGGGCCGGGCCGCGTGTCGGGGGAAGGCCGCGGCCGGTCGTGCGCAGGCGGGATGCTGATGTTGGCCGGCGGCGGCATGCGGGTGCGGTTGTCGACGAAAGTGACGCCGCGCCGCGCGGTGGGCGGCGGCGAACCGGAGGGCGGACGATGGTAGCTGCCTCCTGGGTAGCCCAGGGTCCACAGCGGCACCCAGCGCGGATTGCCCTCGCCGTCGTCGCTGGTGTAGTGGTCGCCCTCGGGGGTGATGCATTCGTACATCGGCCGGGGCTCGCGCACGGTGCTCACGTGGCGCTCGATCACCTGCACCGGCGCGGGCTCGGAAAGGGTGGACGGGGCGGACGGCGGGCGCGGCGGCGCGTCCTGCGGGCGCAGCATGGTGCGCACCTGCTGGGTGGCGTCGTCGTCGTCGCAGGGGGTATT
This sequence comes from Luteimonas salinisoli, assembly GCF_013425525.1. Classification (GTDB taxonomy): domain Bacteria; phylum Pseudomonadota; class Gammaproteobacteria; order Xanthomonadales; family Xanthomonadaceae; genus Luteimonas; species Luteimonas salinisoli. The sequence goes on from NZ_JACCKA010000039.1 coordinate 36,867, forward strand.
GCCGATGGTCAGGCTGCCGTCGCTGGAGACGCAGCGGTAGATCGTGACGTCGTCGTCCTGCGCCGGCGCGGCGGACGGCAGGGCGAGGACCAGCAGCGAGAGCAGCGGCGGTAGCCAGGGACGCATGCCGCCATCATGCCGCGAGCCACGGCGCGTGCCCAGCGGTGCGACCGGAGCGGGGGCCTGCGTTCAGGCCGCGTCCAGCGCCGAATGGCCGTTGTCGACCGCCAACAGGCGGGCGATCGCCGCGGCGGCGTCGCGGCCTTCCTGGACCGCGGTCACCACGAGGTCGGCGCCGCGCACCACGTCGCCGCCGGCGAACAGCTTCGGATGGCTGGTCTGGTAGGGCAGGCGGCCGGGGCCGCCGACGGCGATGCGGCCGTTGGCCGCCGCCTCCACGCCGTGCCCGGACAGCCATGTCGGCGGTTCCGGCGAGAAACCGAAGGCGATGATCACCACCTCGGCGGCGATCGTCGCTTCGCTGCCCGGCACCGGCTCGGCCCGGCGCCGCCCGCGCGCGTCGGGCTCGCCCAGGCGCGTGGCCACCGCGCGCACGCCGGCGACGTTGCCGTCGCCATCGCTTTCCACCGCCAGCGGCTGACGGTTGAACAGGAACTCCACACCTTCCTCGCGCGCATTGGCCACCTCGCGCGCGGAGCCGGGCATGTTGGCTTCGTCGCGGCGGTACACGCAGCTCACGCCGGCCGCGCCCAGGCGTACCGCCGTGCGCACGCAGTCCATGCCGGTGTCGCCGCCGCCCAGCACGGCGACGCGCTTGCCGTGCAGGTCGGGGATCTGGACCTGGTCCTCCCACCCGGCGATGGGCCGGCCTTCGGGGTCGAGACCGGTGACGATGCGGCCGTTCTGCACCAGGAACGGTAGCGCCGGCAGCACCGCGCGCAGGTCCTGGCCGGGCAGGCCGCCGTCGGTGTACCGGTAGGCGCCGAGGCCGAGGAACACCGCGTCGAACTGTTCCAGCAATTCGTCCAGCGACACGTCGGTGCCGATCTCGGTGCCCAAGCGGAACCGCACGCCCATGCCCTCGAGCACCTCGCGGCGGGTGGCGATCACCGCCTTGTCGAGCTTGAAGCTGGGGATGCCGAACTGCAGCAGGCCGCCGATCTGCTCGTAGCGGTCGAACACCGTGGGTGCGATGCCGCGGCGCGCCAGCCGGTCGGCGCAGGCCAGCCCCGCCGGCCCGGCGCCGATCACCGCGACGCGCTTGCCGCTGGGTACCACCTTGGACAGGTCCGGGCGCCAGCCCTGGGCGAAGGCGGTGTCGACGATGTACTTCTCCACCGCGCCGATGGTGACCGCGCCGAAGCCGTCCTCAAGCGTGCACACGCCCTCGCACAAGCGGTCCTGCGGGCAGACCCGGCCGCACATCTCCGGCAGCGGATTGGTCTCGTGGCACAGCGCGGCGGCCTCGAGGATCCGCCCTTCCTCCACCAGCCGCAGCCAATTGGGAATGTAGTTGTGCACCGGACATCCGGTCTGGCAGTAGGGATTGCCGCAGTCCAGGCAGCGGCCGGCCTGGTGCGCGGCCTCCTCGTGCGCGAACTTGCCGTACAGCTCGCCCCAGTCGCCGCCGGTGCGCAGCGCCAGCGGGATCCGCCGCGGCATCTCGCGCGGCAGGTCGAGGAACTGGAATGCTTGTTTCTTGCTCATGGACGGGAATCGGGAATGGGAAATCGGGAATGGGTGGGCGATCGGGGTCGTGCGGCCCACGCGGGTGGCGGCGATCCGCCTCGCGCGCAGGGGCCTTTGCGATTCCCGATTCCCGATTCCCGTTTTCCGGCTCTCATGCCGCCCTCCGCAGATCTTCCGACAGCGCCTCCAGGCTCGCGGCCTTGGGCTTGACCAGCCAGAACTTGCCGACGTAGTCGCGGAACTCCTCCAGCAGGCAGGCGCTCCAGCGGCTGCCGGTCAGGCGCGCGTGGGTGGCGATCAGGCCGGTGAGGTGCTGGCGATAGTTCTCGAAGCCCTCGGGCGAGACCCGCAGGATGTCGATCAATTCGTGGTTGTAGCGGTCGACGAAGTCGCGGTCCAGGTCCAGCACGTAGGCCAGGCCGCCGGTGAAGCCGGCGCCGAAGTTCAGCCCGGTGCGCCCCAACACCACCGCCACGCCGCCGGTCATGTATTCGCAGCAGTGGTCGCCGGCGCCTTCGATCACCGCCACCGCGCCGGAGTTGCGCACCGCGAAGCGCTCGCCGGCCCGGCCGGCGGCGTACAGCTCCCCGCCCGTGGCGCCGTACAGGCAGGTATTGCCGAGGATCGGCGTGTCCTGCGAGGCGTATCCAGCGGCAGCCGGCGGGCGCAGCACCAGGCAGCCACCGGCCATGCCCTTGCCGACGTAGTCGTTGGCGTCGCCTTCCAGGGTCATGTGCAGGCCGCCGGCGTTGAAGGCGCCGAAGCTTTGCCCGGCGGTTCCGGTCAGGTGCAGGGCGATCGGCGCGGCGGCCATGCCGGTGTTGCCGTGGTGGCGGGCGATGGCGCCGGAGAGGCGCGCGCCGATGGCGCGGTCGGTGTTGCGGATCGGGTAGGCGTGTTCGCCACCGGTGGCCTGCTCGATCGCGTGAGCGAGATCGGCATCCAGGCGCAGCGCCAGGCCGTCGACCGGCGCGCGCAGCGCCACCCCGCAGCCGGCCCCGGCGCCGTAGCTGGCGTAGCCAGGGTAGAGCGCGTCCTGCTCGGCCGCGGCTCTCGCCCTGGCGTTGCGTTCGGCGTCGCCGCTCGCCGGTCGCTCGCCTGGATCTGCCCCGTTCCGGCCAATCGGCGCATCCGGCTCCGGGTCGGGCTCCGGATTGCCGGCCGCCGCGTCCGGCGCGGTGCGCGCCGCGGTTTCTTCAGGGTCGAAGCGCCGCGCGTGGGCGGGATTGCGCTGCAGCAGCCGGGACAGATCGATGCGCACGTGCTCGCGCGGCCTGTCGATGGCCTGCTCCAGCAGTTCGGTGCGGCCGACGATCTCGTCCAGCGAGCGAGCGCCGAGCAGCGCGAGCTGCTCACGCACGTCCTCGGCGACGTTGCGGAAGAAGCACTCCACCCGCTCCGGTAACCCCTTGAAGTGGTTCGCGCGCAGGCGCTCGTCCTGGGTGGCCACGCCGGTGGCGCAGTTGTTGAGGTGGCAGATCCGCAGGTACTTGCAGCCCAGCGCGATCATCGGTGCGGTGCCGAAACCGAAGGTGTCGGCGCCGAGCAGGGCGGCCTTGACCACGTCCAGCCCGGTCTTCAGGCCGCCGTCGGTCTGCAGCAGCACCCGGCCGCGCAGGCCGTTGTACTGCAGCGCCTGGCGCGCCTCCGACAGGCCCAGCTCCCAGGGCACCCCGGCGTAGCGGATCGAGCCGAGCGGGCTGGCGCCGGTGCCGCCGTCGTGGCCGGACACGGTGATCAGGTCGGCACCGGCCTTGACCACCCCGGCGGCGATGGTACCGACGCCGGCGTGCGCGACCAGCTTCACCGAGATCAGCGCGCGCGGATTCACCTGGCGCAGGTCGAAGATCAGCTGCGCCAGATCCTCGATCGAATAGATGTCGTGGTGCGGCGGCGGCGAGATCAGCCCGATGCCGGGCTTGGCGTAGCGCAGCCGCGCGATCAGCGCGTCGACCTTGCTGCCGGGCAACTGCCCGCCCTCGCCGGGTTTCGCGCCCTGCGCGATCTTGATCTGCAGCACCTCGGCGTTGATCAGGTACTCGGGGGTCACGCCGAAGCGGCCGGAAGCGATCTGCTTGATCTTGCTGCGGCGCTCGTCGAAGTAGCGCGCCGGATCCTCGCCGCCTTCGCCGGAGTTGCTGCGCCCGCCCAGCCGGTTCATCGCGATCGCCAGTGCCTCGTGCGCCTCGGGCGACAGCGCGCCCAGGCTCATCGCCGCCGAGTCGAAGCGCTTGACGATCGCCGAGACCGGCTCGACTTGGTCCAGCGGCAGCGGCTGCGCCGCCGCGCGCGGGCGCAGCAGGTCGCGCAGCGAGGCCGGCGCACGGCCGTCGACGAAGCCGGCGTAGGTCTTCCAGTCGTCGCGCTCGCCGGTCAGCACCGCGCGCTGCAGCGACTGCACCACGTCGGGATTGAACTGGTGGTATTCGCCGCCGTGCACGTAGTGCAGCAGGCCGCCGGGCTCGGGCAGGGCGTTGTCGTCCCAGCCGAGCTCGGCCAGATGGCGGGCGTCGGCCTCCAGCCGCGCGAAGCCGGCGCCGCCGATGCGCGAGGGCGTGCCCTCGAAGCACAGTGCCACCACGTCGTCGTCGAGGCCGACGATCTCGAACAGCTGCGCACCGCGGTAGCTGGCGATGCTGGCGATGCCCATCTTCGACAGGATCTTCAGCAGCCCCTTCTTCACCCCGCGGCGGTAGCTGCGGCCGATCTGCGGCGGCTCGTTGCTGGTCTTGCCGCCGAGGATGCCGCGCCGGCCGAGCGCGTGCAGGGTCTGGTAGGCCAGGTACGGGTACACCGCGGTGGCGCCGTAGCCGATCAGGCAGGCGAAGTGGTGCGGGTCGCGCGCGGTGCCGGTCTCGATGATCAGATTGACGTCGCAGCGCAGCCCGGTGCGCACCAGGTGCTGGTGGATCGCGCCGGTGGCCAGCAGCGCGTGCACCGCGGCGGCGCCGCGGCGCGGGCGCCGGTCGCTCAGGATCAGCAGCTCGACGCCCTCGCGCGCGGCGGCCTCGGCCTGCGCGCGCAGCCGCAGCAGCGCGTCCTGCAGGGGCACGCCGGCGTCGAAATACAGATCCAGGTAGCGATAGTGTTCGGCGAAGCGCGGCAGCGCGATCAGCTGGTTGAGCTTGCGCTGCGAGAGTACCGGCGAGTTGAGCAGCACGTGGTCGACGAGCTCCGGGCCGTCCTCGAACAGGTTGCCCTCGCGGCCGATCTGCGTGGCCAGCGTCATCACGCAGTCCTCGCGCAGCGGGTCGATCGGCGGATTGGTGACCTGCGCGAACGCCTGACGAAAATGGTCGTACAGCGGCCGCACGCGCTGGCTCAGCGCCGCCATGGGCACGTCGTCGCCCATCGAGCCGGTGGCCTCCTGCTCGGTCTCGGCCAGTGGCCGCAGCACCGATTCCTGCTCCTCGCGGCTGAGCTGGAACAGCTTCTGGAAGCCGAGCAGGGTGTCCGCGGTGAACGGCGCGTCGGTCAGGGCCGGGTCGATCAGCTCGGTCTGCAGGTAGGTCATGCCCTGCTTGAGCCACTGCTTGTACGGCGCGCGCGCGCGGTTGACCGCGTCGATGGCGTCGTTGTCGAGCAGCGCGCCCTGCTGCAGGTCCACCGCGATCATCTCGCCGGGTCCCAGCTTGCCCTTGGCCAGCACCTGCTCGGCCGGCAGGTCCCAGACGCCGGCCTCCGAGGCGATCAGGAACAGCCCGTCGCGCGAGCGCGTCCAGCGCGCCGGGCGCAGGCCGTTGCGGTCCAGGGTGCAGGCGGCGTAGCGGCCGTCGCACATCACCACGCCGGCGGGGCCGTCCCAGGGCTCGGAGTTGATCGAGTAGTACTCGTAGAACGCGGCCAGGTCGGCGTCCTTGTACTCAAGCGACTGGGTGGCCGGCGGCATCAGGATGCGGATCGCCTGCAGCAGGTCCATGCCGCCGAGCAGCAGCCACTCGAGCATGTTGTCGAGGCTCTGCGAGTCGGAGCCGTGCATGGTCACCGGCGCGGGGAACTCGGAGATGTCCAGCAGCTTCGAGCGCCATACGTTGCGGCGGGTCAGCGCCCAGCGGCGGTTGCCCTCGATGCTGTTGATCTCGCCGTTGTGCGCCAGGCGCCGGAACGGGTGCGCCAGCGCCCAGCGCGGCAGGGTGTTGGTGGAGAAGCGCTGGTGGAACACCACCGCGCTGGCGGCCAGTTCGGCGCGTGCCAGGTCCGGGTACAGCTGCGGCAGATGGTCCGGCAGCACCATGCCCTTGTACCCGAGCAGCTTGGCCGACAGGTTGACGATGTAGAAGTCGGGATGGTCGGGGGCCAGCGCCTGTTCGCAGCGGCGCCGTGCCAGGTACAGCGCGCGCTCGAAGTCGTCGTCGTCCGGGCCATCGCGCTCGATGAAGACCTGCTCGATGCGCGGCATCGCCTCGCGCGCCTGCCGTCCGCAGGCGTCGGGGTCCACCGGCACCTCGCGCCAGCCGACCAGGCGCGCACCGATCCGTACCACTTCCTCTTCCAGCCGCGCGCGGCAGGCTGCGGACTGGTCGCCGTCGTGGGGCAGGAACACCAGGCCCGAGGCGCAGGTCCCGGCGTGCACCGCGATGCCCGCCTCCTCCGCCAGCAGGCGCACGAACGCGCCGGCGCCGCACAGCAGCACGCCGCAGCCGTCGCCGCTCATGCCGTCGGCGTTCACGCCGCCGCGATGGCGCATCCGCGCCAGCGCCTGGAGCGCCGTCTCGACCAGCGCGCGGTCGCCCGCGCCGCCGATCCGGGCGATCATGCCGAAGCCGCAGTTGTCGCGTTCGCTGTCGGGGTCGTACAGGCCCCGATCCGGGAATGCCCGCATCGTGTCTCGCCGTGACGGTGGGTGGAAGCCGCGGGGATCGTGGCGGGGCGCGGCATACCCAGCCCTTCGGCTGTGGCCACCGGCGCCTGCGACGCATCCGCGGACCTTCGAATAGATCACAGTTTGTGCAGTGCGGCAACGGATGACTGCACGGAAAATCCGTTGCAGCGGCAACCGTTCGCCAATGGAAACGCCCGCGCCCCGCGAGGTTGCGCGGGGATCGTCCGCCTGTGCGCAACGGGGAGCCCACTGCCCGCATGCCTGCAGGAGCGGCTTATGGCCGCGAAGGCCGCGGCAGGCTCCGTCTGGGCCGGCGGCGATTCAGGGTGCTGCGTGCCGCGTCGCTCAGCGCAGGATGGCGCCGCTCAGGGCGTCGCGGATGGCGGTGGGGCGTTCCAGGCCGGAGGTCTGGCCTTCCAGCACCATGTCGACGCCATCGCGCAGGCCGGGATCGAGCCCGGACAGCGTGCGCGGCGGCGGCGCGCCGGCGCGGTTGGCGCTGGTGGAGACGATCGCGCCGCCGAACGCCCGGCACAGTGCGGCGACCTGCGGATGCGCGCTCACCCGCAGTGCGATGCCGGCGTGGTTGCCGCGGATCCACCCGGGCGTCCGCACGCGCGCCGGGACGATCCAGGTATGCGGGCCGGGCCAGCTCGCCAGCACCGCGGTGCGGCGCGCTTCGGGCAGCTCCGACCAGTCGGCGTAGGGCGCGAACTGCTCCACCGCGGCCGCGACCAGGATCAGCCCCTTGTCGACCGGGCGCTGCTTGAGCGCGAGCAGGCGCAGGGTGGCGTCCTCGTCCATCGGGTCGCACCCCAGGCCCCAGACCGCCTCGGTGGGGTAGGCGACCACGGCGCCCCTGTGCAGGGCCGCCGCGGTCTCGTCGGTGTCGTTGGTGGCGTGCGCGCTCATCGCTCAAGCTTACGACGGCCGCCCATCGCGGGAGCGACGGCAGTCGCGACGCCCGCACCAGGCGGCGGTGCCGCGACTGCCCTCGCTCCCACGTCGATGAAAGCGAGCGAATCGCGGGCCGCTGCGGTCAGAACGGCGCGTCGTCGGCGCCTGGAGCTTCCGTGGCGCGCGAACGCGGCGCGTCCTTTGCCACGGCCTTCTTCGCGGCGGTCTTCTTCGCAGCCTTGCCGGCGGTCTTCTTCGCCGTCTTCTTCGCGGTTTTCTTCGTGCCCTTTTTCGCGGCCTTCTTCGCCGTCTTTTTCGCGGGCGCAGCCTGGGCGGCGGCCTTCTTCGCCGGCGCGGCCTTCTTCGCCGCCTTCTTGCCGAAGCGCCCGCGCGCAGGCTTGCCGGTCTCTTCCAGCAGCTTCTGCACTTCCTCCAGGGTCAGCGAGGCCGGCTCGCGATCCTTCGGGATCTTGCCGTTGAGCTTGCCGTCGCTGATGTACGGCCCGTAGCGGCCGTTGAGTACCTGGATGTCGCTGCCCTCGAACTCCTTGATGATCCGGTTGCGGGCGATCTCCTCCTTCTCCTCGACCAGGAACACCGCCCGCGCCAGCTCGATGGTGTAGGGATCGTCCTCCTTCTTCAGCGAGGCGTACACGCTGCCGCGCTTGGCGAACGGCCCGAACCGGCCGATGCCGACGCTGACGTCCTCGCCCTTGTCCTGGCCCAGCTGGCGCGGCATCAGGAACAGCTCCAGCGCGTCCTCCAGGGTGATGGTGTGCATGCTCTGGCCGGGGCGCAGCGAGGCGAACTTGGGCTTGTCCTCGGCGTCCTCCGCGGTGCTGCCGATCGCGGCATAGGGCCCGTAGCGTCCGAGGCGCACGCTGACCGGCTTGCCGGTCTTCGGGTCGGTGCCGAGTTCGCGCGCGCCGGTGGCCTCGCTGCGGTCGACCGACTCGGTCTTGTCGTCCACCAGCTCCTTGAACGGCCCCCAGAACTTCTCCATCAGCGGCACCCATTCCTCCTCGCCGCGCGATACCGCGTCCAGCTCGTCCTCGAGCCTGGCGGTGAAGTCGTAGTCGACGTAGCGGGTGAAATGGCTGCTGAGAAAATTGGAGACGGCGCGACCGACGTCGGTGGGCCGGAAGCGGCGACTCTCCAGTTCCACGTACTTGCGAAACTGCAGGGTCTGGATGATCGAGGCGTACGTGGAGGGACGGCCGATGCCGTATTCCTCCAGCGCCTTGACCAGCGAGGCCTCGGAGAAGCGCGGCGGCGGCTCGGTGAAGTGCTGGTTGGCGTTGATGCGCTCGAGCGGCACGCGCTCGCCCGGCTTCATCAGCGGCAGCTTGCGGCCCTCGTCCTCGTCCTCGGCGGCCTTCTGGTCCTTGCCCTCCTCGTACACCGCCAGGAAGCCCGGGAACACCACGGTCGTGCCGCTGGCGCGAAAGCTGTGCTCGCTGCCGGCGGCAAGGTCGACCGAGACGGTGTTGAGGATCGCCGGCACCATCTGGCAGGCGATGGCGCGTTTCCAGATCAGCTCGTAGAGGCGGCGGCCGTCGTCGTCGAGATGACGCGCCACCTGCGAGGGCGTACGCAGTGCCGAGGACGGTCGGATCGCCTCGTGCGCCTCCTGCGCGTTCTTCGACTTGGTCTGGTAGAAGTTCGGCTTGTCCGGCACCGAGCGGGTGCCGAAGTCGCGGGCGATCACGTCGCGGATCTCGGTCAGCGCGTCGGCCGACAGGTTCACCGAGTCGGTACGCATGTAGGTGATCAGACCGACCGTGCCCTCGTCGCCGATCGCCACGCCCTCGTAGAGCTTCTGCGCCACGCGCATGGTGCGGCTGGTGGTGAAGCCGAGCTTGCGTGCGGCTTCCTGCTGCAGGGTGGAGGTGGTGAACGGCGGCGCCGGGCGCCGCTTCCGCTCCTTGCTGACCACGTCGGTGACGTGCAGGACGCCATTGGCGGCGGCGACGATGCGCGCGCGCGCGTCCTCGGCGGTCTCGCCGTCGGTGATGGTGAACTGCTCGAATTTCTTGCCGTCGAACTTGTTGAGCTTGGCGGTGAAGCCCTGCGAGGGATGCGCGCAGTCGGCCTCGATGCTCCAGTACTCGCGGGCGACGAAGGCTTCGATCTCCTCCTCGCGCTCGACGATCATCCGCAGCGCCGGCGACTGCACCCGCCCGGCCGACAGCCCGCGCTGCACCTTGCGCCACAGCACCGGCGAGAGGTTGAAGCCGACCAGGTAGTCGAGGGCGCGGCGCGCCTGCTGCGCGTCGACCAGCGCCCCGGCGATCTGCCGTGGATTGGCCATCGCCTCCTTGATGGCGCGCGGGGTGATCTCGGTGAACACCACCCGGTGCAGGTCCTTGTCCTTGAGCAGGCCGCGTTCCTTGAGGATCTCGACGATATGCCAGCTGATCGCCTCGCCCTCGCGGTCCGGGTCGGTCGCCAGGTAGATGCCTTCCGCCCCCTTGGCGGCCTTGGCGATGGCCTCGACGTGCCGCTGGTTCTTTTCGATCAGGTCGTAGCGCATGCGGAAACCGTGCGCGGGGTCGACGGCGCCCTCTTTCGGCACCAGGTCGCGGACATGGCCATAGGAGGCCAGGACCTGGAAGTCCTTGCCGAGATATTTGTTGATCGTCTTGGCCTTGGCGGGCGACTCGACGATGAGGAGGTTCTTGGCCATCTAGGGGTTTCCGGGCGCCGGTGGCGGCGCCTTGCGAGAGGGGCGTTGCAGACGCGGACGCCCGGGGACCGGCCCCGGGCGTTCAGGTTTTCACCTTATTACAGGAATCATGCCAAGCCGTGCGCTGTCAAGCGAACGGCCGGCGCGAGCGGCGCATTGTCGCCGGTTTGCGGTCAGGTGGCGAAACGCAGCGCGACGGCGGTCACGGCCAGCACGGCGGCAACGATCGCGGCCGCCAGGATCCGGCGCCGCGATACGGGGCCCGGCGCGGCGGCCGGGCCGGGCGTCCGGGCGCCCGAAGCCTGAAGCGGGTCGGACTCCCCGACCAAGGTCGGGTCGGAGCGGGAAGCCGCGGCAGTGGTGGCGGGGCCAGACTCGGGGGCGCACTCCGCGTCGCAGCCGTGCGGTACGTGCGCGCGCGCCAAGGGTGCCGGCTCAGCGGCGCCAACCGATGCCGGGGCATGGCCGGGAGGGGCAGGGGGCGGCGGAACCAGCCGGATACGGCTGCCGGGCCCGATCTGGAAGGTCGCGGTGCAGTCGCGCAGCGGCCTCGCCTCGCCCGGATCCCCGCGCCAGACCGGTGTCTCCGGGCGGATGTGCCCGAACTGGAACAGTCGCACCAGGGCCGCGGCGGGGTACGGACCGAAATGGTTGCCCTGGGGATCGGCGTAGTGCCACGGCGCCGGGTCCCGGTCGCGTCCTTGCGTGTCGTACATGCGGTCCATCGTTGGTGGAAAGGCGGGAAGCGCCCTGTCGCGTCGTCCCCGTAGAGCGGAGCTTGCTCCGCTGCTCCCGGCTCCGGCGCCCGCGTAGCGGAGCAAGCTCCGCTCTACGACGGGGGCGGTGGTCCACGCGTGGGCGGTGGTTCAGTGGACGGGTTCGGGCTCGTCGGCGAACATCTGGGTCTCCATCCAGGCGTAGGCGGCCTCGCTGCCGGGCTGGTTGAACAGCACCATCAGCACCACCCATTTCAGGTCGTCCAGGTCCAGCTCCTCCTGGTCCAGCGCCATGGCGCGGTCCAGCACCAGCTCGCGCTGGGCGGCGTCGAGCACGCCATGCTGCTCGAGGAACATCAGGAAGCCGCGGCCGTCGTTGTCCAGCTTGTCCAGCTCGGGTCCGGCATAGACCCGGATCGGCCCGTCCGTGCGTGTCGCCGCCTGGCCCGGCCGCTGCTCGGCCAAACCGTCGAGCCAGTCGAAGGCCTTGCTGATCTCGGCGGGGCTGAACCCGGCCTGCAGCAGGCCGGTCTGGAGCGAGTCGCGGTCGCGGAGCAAGTCCGCTTCGTCGGTGAAGTAGTGTTCGAACAGGTAGAGCAGGACGTCCAGAATGCTCTCTTTCATTGCCCCCGGCCTGCGCCCTCGGGCGCTTGTTTCAGGATTTGCGGGAATATCGGCCGTGTTCGGCCACGATCCAGCCCTCAAGCTCCATGACCAGCAGCATGGAGGACAGCCGCGCGATCGTCAATCCGGTACGTTCGACCAGCGGATCCATACCGGTTGGGTCATGGCCGAGGGCCTGCCACAAGCGGTAGTAGTCGGGATCGTCGGCGTCCGGAGCGGCGCGGGGCGACCGCGCAGGCGCCCCGGACACGGAACTGGGGGCGTCCAGGCGGCGGCGCAAGGCCTGGCCCAGCTCGGCGGCCAGCGGCGCCAGGGCGGCGATCACTTCGTCGGCGCGCTCGACCAGGGCGGCGCCGTCGCGGATCAGCCGGTGGCAGCCGCGCGCCACCGGGTTGTGGATCGAGCCCGGCACCGCGAACACCTCGCGCCCGGCCTCGGCGGCCTGGCGGGCGGTGATCAGCGCGCCGGAGCGTTGCGCCGCCTCCACCACCAGCGTGCCCAGCGACAGCCCGGCGATGATGCGGTTGCGGCTGGGGAAGTGCTCGCGCAGCGCCCCGGTGCCGGGCGGGTGCTCGCTGACGACGGCGCCGGCCTCGGCGATCCGCGCGTGCAGCGCCGCGTTGGTGCGCGGATAGGGCCGGTCGATGCCGCTGCCGAGCACCGCGACCGTGGGGCCGCCGGCCGCGAGTGCGGCCAGGTGCGCCGCGGTGTCGATGCCCAGCGCCAGCCCGCTGGTCACGCCCAGGCCCGATGCCGCCAGCGCGTGGGCGAACGCGCGCGCGTTGTCGCGGCCGCCGGCGCTGGGCGAACGGCTGCCCACCACGGCCACCGCCGGATGCCACAGCAGCATCGGGTCGCCGGCCACGAACAGGGCAAGGGGCGGGGACGGGGCGGCCCGCAGCAGGGGCGGGTAGTCCGGGTCGTGCCAGCCCAGCAGGTGGTGGCCGGGCCGTGCCAGCCAGTCGCGGCTGCGCGCATCGGCGTCCGTGCCGCCGTCCAGGGCGCGGACCTGCGCC
>NZ_JACCKA010000040.1 GCF_013425525.1 Luteimonas salinisoli
GGCGCGCCGGCCAGCGCCACGGTGCGCGCGGTCGCGGCTTCCGCGCGCGCGGCGTCGCCCGCGTAGTCCAGCACGATCCCCAGCGAGGGCTCGCCGCCGGCCAGCAGCGCGTAGGCGGCCTCGGCCTCGCCGATCCCGAAGCGGTGGCTCACCAGCGGCGCCATGCGCAGCGCGCCGGCGCCCAGCATGTCCAGCACCGCCTCGAAATTGCGCTGCTCGGTCCAGCGCACGAAGCCCACGGGATAATCGTGGCCGCCTTCCTCGTAGGCGGGATCGTAGCGGCCCGGCCCGTACGAGCACGACACCTGGAAGCTCAGCTCCTTTTCGTAGAAGTCGGCGCGCGACAGTTCCAGGCCGGTCACCCCCACCAGCACGATGCGGGCGCGCTTGCGGCACATGTGCGCGGCCTGCGCCACCGGCTCGCTGCTGCGGGTGGAGGCGGTGATCAGCACCGCATCGACGCCGCGGCCGCGCGAGAAGCGCTGCGCCGCCGCCACCGGGTCCTCGCCGGCCGCCAGGTCCACCGTCTCGGCGCCGAAGCCGCGCGCAAGCGCCAGCTTGTCCGGACCGAAGTCGATGCCCAGCACCCGGCAGCCCTGCGCCCGCAGCAGCTGCACCGCGATCAGGCCGATCAGCCCGAGGCCGGTGACCACCACCGCCTCGCCGAGGGTGGGCGCCGCCAGGCGGATGCCCTGGAGCGCGATCGCCCCGACCACGGTGAACGCGGCATGCGCGTCCTCGACCCCGTCCGGGACCCTGGCGCAGAGATTGGCCGGCACCGCGACGATCTCCGCATGCTTGCCGTTGGACGCGACGCGATCGCCGACGCCGAATCCCTCGACGCCTTCGCCGATCGCGATCACCGTGCCGACGTTGCAGTAGCCCAGCGCCAGCGGCTGGTCGAGCTTGCTGCGCACCGCATCGACGGTGGAGGCGAGTCCGTCGGTGCGGACCTTCTCCAGCACCATGCGCACCTTGTCGGGCTGCTGGCGCGCCTTCTGCAGCAGGTTGGCCTTGCCGAACTCCACCAGCATGCGCTCGGTGCCGGCCGAGACCAGGGTGGCGTGGGTGCGGATCAGCAGTTGGCCGCGGCGCAGTGCGGGAGCGGGCACGTCGGCGAGGGCGGTGCTGCCGTCGCGCAGGTTCTGGAGGATCTGCTGCATGGGTCTGTCGTTTTCCGGGAGTGGATCGGGAGTGGTCCGTGGTCTGGGAGCAGGCTTCAGGCGGCGCGGCGCAGGGCCGCGCATTCGTCGACGATCCGCGCCATGGCCGCATCCCAGGGCTCGTAGCTGAGCGCGCGCAGCCCTTCGCGGCGCCGTTCCAGCGGGCCACGCTCGGCGGCCAGGCGCCGCAGCAGCGCCACCAGCGCATCGGCATCGTCGTACGGGCAGACGAAACAGGCGCCGGCGCGTTCGAAGGGATCGCTGGTCTGCAGGCCCTGGTTGGTGACGAACGGGACCTGCAGCGCGGCGCAGTCGAACCACTTGTTGGGCTCGGCCAGGCGGTTGATCTCCAGCGCCGGATCGTAGAAAGCGAGCACCAGGTCGGCGCCGAGCAGCAGCGCCAGCGCGTCCTCGTTGCCGACGATGCCGCGGTAGCCGGGGCCGAGCCTGGCGGCCAGGGCCTGCGCGTCGGCGCCGAGCAGGCGTCCGGCGGCGATGAACTCGACCTCGTCGCCGCCGGTCAGCCGCTCGACCGCGGCGCGCATCATCCGCGCGCCGCGTTCGGGCGAGATCAGCCCGCTGATCAGCACCCGCAGCCGTGTCCGGGGCGCATTCGCCGCCGCGGCCCGTCTCGCGAGCGCGATGGCCGCGCTGTGCGGCGTGTTGCGGACGATCCGCACGTTGCCGGCGCCGTCTCCGGCGCTCTCCCGCGAGGCACCGGGCAACACGTGCAGCAGCGCGCGCCTGCCGACGAACCCCTCGACCCATTCGATGACGCGCTTGGCCGCGGCCGGCCAGGGGTGGCTCTTGGAGAGCTTGTCGCGGTCGAGGAACACGTAGTCGCAGCGCCTGAGCAGCGAGACCAGCGCGCAGGGCAGGGCGGCGTCCAGTCGCGAGCAGAAGAACGTCCCCGCACGCGGTCGCAGCAGGATCCGCAGCGTCAGCAGGCCCACCCACAGCGCATAGCCCAACGCATTGACCGCGCCGCCGCCCCAGGAACCGAAGCGCAGCAGCACCCTGACCCGCGGCAGCGCCGTATCGCCGCCGTCGCGGCTCCAGACCCAGAACTCGTAGCCGATGCCGCCGTCCTCGAGGACGCGCGCGAGCTTGCTCAGGTAGGGGTTCTTCAGGTACGGGTTGCCCTGGCCGAGGACGATCGCGTTCATGCTCGCCTCGTCTGCGCATGGGCCGCGCCGAGCCCGAGGCTGCGGTCGCCCAGCCAGGCGACGCCGAGCAGCAACAGCACGGTAATGAAGTAGCGGCTCCAGCCGCCGAGCAGTTCCATGTAGAGGAATCCGAACGAGAACATGAAGATGGAGAAGCTGTAGATCACCACCGCCAGCGGCGTGACCAGGCGCCGGCGCGCGTACAGGTTGCGGGCCAGCGCCAGGCAGGCGCCGTTGCCGGCGCCGAACAGCAGCAGTCCGGCGACGCCGAAGTTCATGTAGCCCTCGGCGGGCAGACCGGTGGTGTAGGAGGTCAGCTTCTCGCCGTCGAGTGTGTAGCTGCCCGGGTAGATCATGTTGCGCAGCGCCGGGCCGCCGCCGAAGGGCTTGTCGGGCCACAGCGAACGCGGCACCGGGTTGACCAGCGCGGCGTAGACGGTCTGGCCGTACAGCGGTTTCCAGTCGCCCTCGTGCTGCGCCAGCCAGACCAGATTTTCGGCGTTGCCGAAGGCGCCGTTGAGTCCGTACACCAGCAGCTCGACCGGGTTCTCGCCAGCGATCGCTGCGGAACTGGCGCTGTCGAGCGTGGTACGGACCTTGGCCCAGGCCGAGAAGCCGACCGCGACCGCCAGCAGCGCCGGCGCCAGCACCAGCACGCCGCGCAGCCGCCCCGGCCGCACCGAGAGCGCGGCCAGCAGCACGATCGCGATCAGGATGAAGACGAAGTTGCGGTTGCCCATCGCCACGAAGGCGGCGGCGATGAGCAGCAGCGTCGCTGCGGTCGCCAGCAGCCGCCAGCGCGCCGGGCGCAGCCGCAGCCGGTGTTCGGTGAGGAGGTTGGCGACGAGGATGGCGCCGTAGCAGATCGCCGCGAACGACAGGATCACCGCCGGGCCCATGCCGCGGCGGATGACGATGCGGTCCTTCATGTAGTCGGCCAGGTCGTAGCCGGTCACGGTCCGGGCCAGGTACAGCAGCGCCAGCAGCGAGGGGATTCCCACCAGCAGCAGCGCGCGGCGCCGCTCGCGCGCGGTGAGGCAGCGGATGTCGGGCAGGGTGCGCCGGGCCAGGCCGCCACAGGCCCAGTAACCGGCGAGCGCGGCGAGCGCGAACACCAGCGAGAACAGCAGCGCGGCGAGCTTGGCGTCGGCGGCGTAGTGGAACGGATAGGTCTGCAGTCCCTGCAGCTCCTTGAGCCAGGGCATGAAGCCGTAGACGAACGCCATGCCCAGCAGGAAGGCGAGGATCGGGCTGGCGAACATGCGGTCCAGGCGGGCGCCGAGGCGCGCGAACGCCAGCAGCGACAGCGCGCAGAAGAACAGGAGGTAGAGGAAGGCCGTCATCGGTCCCGCCTCAACCCGCATCGTCGACTGTGCGGCGGTACACCTCGCGCGCCGGGTTGCCGGCGTAGACCGCGTAGTCGGCCACGTCCTCGGCCAGCACCGCGCCGGCGCCGACCACCGCGCCGCGGCCGATCCGCCGTACCCGCGGCAGCACCACGGCGCAGGCGCCGATCCAGGCCTCGCGCTCGATCCGCAGCGGGCTGAATTCGATCGGGTTGCGGTGCCAGTCGGAGTGCCCGCTGCGGACCACGTGGTTGTGGGTGAAGACCTTCGCACCCTCGGACACGGCGACGCGGTCGCCGATCTCGACGCCGCCGGAATAGTCGATGTAGCTGTCCGCGCCCAGCTCGACGCCGCGGCCGAAGGCGATCGCGGCGCTGGCGCTGCGATGCGCGGCGACCACCATGACCCGGTCGGAGACGTGCATCGCCGGAGCGCGGAAATGCCAGCGGTAGATCCGGGTGCGCAGCGCGCGCAGGCCGGGCAGCCCGAATGCCGACAGCGTCCTGGCGACCATGTAACAGAGCTTGGAGAGGCGCGGCGGGCCCGACGTGCTCATGCGTCCGCCGTCCCGGGCTTCGTCGCGCCGGTCTTTCCCAGGTACTCCTCCACCGAGCCGACCACGCGCCCGGGGCTGCCGACCACGATGCTCAGCGGCGGAATCGTGCCGCGCACCACGCTCCCGGCACCGATGATGCAGCCGGGGCCGATGTCGGCGCCGGGCATGATCACCGACCCGGTGCCGACGAAGCTGTAGCGGCCGATGCGCACCGGGCGGATGCGGATCCGCGGCGGGTCGAAGAACAGGCCCAGCTCCTTGGCCACTGTGTTGATCGCGGCATCGTGGGTGAGGATGCGCACGTTGCTGGAGATCGTGCAGCCCTCGCCGAGGGTGATCAGCGAATAGTCGGTGCCGTCGAACCAGATCCGCGCCGACAGGTAGTTGGGCATGCCTTCGATGCGCGCGCCCTCCGAGCGCAGGTACCAGGCATAGAGGCGGGTGACCAGGCCCGGCTTGAGCAGCCAGCCGATCCGGATGGTCGCCAGCACAACGGCCTTCTTCAGCAGACGCAGCGGCTTCATGGGCGGCTCCCGGCGGGCGCCTTCAGGCGCGCGCCGTCGCGTCCGAGCAGCCAGAACGCGAGCAGTTGCGCGAGCGTGGCCGCGAATACCGCCGCGGCCACGCCGCCGGCGCCGGCCTGCAGCCGCAGCGCCGCGAACGCCGCCCCGAGCAGGACTGCGGAGAACACTGCGTTGCCGACCAGCAGCACGCCGGGGCGGCCTTCGGCGGTGGCCCTGCGCATCATGATCGTGGTGGGCGCGGCCACCACGACCGACAGCAGCAGCCATGCCAACGGCCCGGTCGCGTCCGCGTACGCAGGCGCGAAGGCGGCGATGAGCGGCGGGGCAGCTAGCAGCGCCGCCACGGCGATCGTCGCGGTGGCCGCCAGCGACAGCGCGATCGACTGGTGAAAGGTGGCGGCCGCGCGATGCGCATCGCCGCGCGCCATCGCCGAGGACAGCATCGGCAGCGCCGCGTTGGCGACCACGCCGACGCCGAACAGCAGGATCGTCCGCGCCTGGTTGCCGAGCGCGAACTGGCCGAGCTCGGTCTCGCCGCCGGGGCCGCGCGCCAGCATCACCATCGCCAGCCACATCGCCGGCACCGTCAGCAGCCCGGCCAGCGACGAGGGCAGGCCGAGCCGCCACACCACCGCCCAGTCCTCGCGCGCCGCGGCGGCGAACCGCAACCGCAGGCCGTGTTCGCGCCGGTAGCGCAGCAGCACCCGCTCCTGGGCGACGACGATGACCGCCTGCGCGGCGACGTAGCCGTACACCGCCCACGCCAGGTCGCGGCGCGTGGCGGCCAGCAGCATGATCAGGAACACCAGCGGCGCGCAGGCGAGGTTGGCCAGCGCCTGCTGCCTGACCCGCTGCAGCGCCAGCGCCACGCCGTTCTGGATCGCGGTCATGAACCCGGTGAACACCAGCAGGCCGGCGCTGGCGTATACCGCGGCGAGATCGTCCGATCCCCCCACCGCGACGGCGAGCGGCCGCGAAAGCGCCACGACCAGCCCTGCCAGCGCCAGCGACAGCAGCAGCGCCGAGCCGTAGGCCACCGAGAGCGTCACGGCGACGCGTTCCGGGGCGGCGGCCACCGCCTCGGCCACGATCTTGCTGGCCATCTGCCCGAGGCTCAGCGCGCAGAAGGTGGTGAACAGCAGCGCCGTGGTCTGGATCAGCGTGAACTGACCGAAGCCGGCCGGCCCGAGATACCAGGCCACCGTCAGCACGCCGGCGAACACCGCGCCGCGCGAGGCGATGGCGCTGATCCCGGACAGGCTGGCGGTGGCGAGCAGGCTGCGGATCATCGGTACTGCCCCAGCGCCGCGGGCCTGCTCAGGTCCACAGGCCGCGGGTGTCGACGATCTTCAGGCGCGCCGGCGGCGCCTGCTCGGCGAAGGCCCTGTGGTCGACCAGCAGCACCGCGATGTCGGCCCGGTCCAGGGCGGTGGCCGGATCCACCAGGCTCACCTCGGCGCGATCGAGCTGGCCGGGCAGGTTGGAGATATGCGGCTCGACCGCCAGCATCGGGCCGGGATGGCGGGCGGCGAGCTCGCAGGCGATGTGCAGGGCGGGGCTCTCGCGCAGGTCGTCGATGTCCGGCTTGAAGGACAGGCCGAACACGGCGATGGTGAGCTGTTCGCGGCGGCGGCCGTCGCGCTCGGCCTGTTGCACGGCCTCCTCGATGCGCTCGAGCACCCAGCCGGGCTTGCTGTCGTTCACCTCGCGCGCGGTGCGGATCAGCCTGGCCTGCTCCGGCGCGCCGTCGACGATGAACCACGGGTCCACGGCGATGCAGTGCCCGCCGACCCCGGGCCCGGGTTGCAGGATGTTGACCCGCGGGTGGCGGTTGGCCAGGGCGATCAGTTCCCAGACGTCGATCTGCAGTGTTTCGCAGATCATCGACAGTTCGTTGGCGAAGGCGATGTTGACGTCGCGGAACGCGTTCTCGGTCAGCTTGCACATCTCGGCGACGCGGGCGTTGCTGACGATGCAATCGCCCTTGACGAAGATCCCGTACAGCTCGCACGCACGCTCGGAGCACGCCGGCGTCAGGCCACCGATGATGCGGTCGTTCTCGAACAGCTCGCGCATCACGTGCCCGGGCAGCACCCGTTCCGGGCAGTAGGCGATGTTGACGTCGGGGGCTTCGCCGGCCTGGTGCGGGAAGCGCAGGTCGCCACGTTCCTCGGCGAGCCACCGCGACAGCCGTTCGGTGCTGCCCACCGGCGAGGTCGACTCCAGCACCACCAGGTCGCCGCGCTTGAGCACGGGGGCGATCGCGCGTGCCGCCGCTTCAACGTGGCGCAGGTCGGGCTTGTGGCCTTCGCCGAAAGGCGTGGGCACCGCGATCAGGAACGCGTCGGCCGGTTCCGGCACCGTGGTTGCGCGCAGGTAGCCGCCGCCGACCGCGGTACGCACCGCGACATCCAGGCTGGGTTCGACGATGTGGACGCCGCCGCGGTTGATCGTGTCGACGGCATTGCGGTTGATGTCCACGCCGATCACCTGTCGGCGCGACAGCGCGAACGCGGTGGCGGTGGGCAGCCCGATGTAGCCGAGCCCGACGACGCAGACAGTTTCGAAGCGGGCCTGCGCGCGGACGGGGGCTTTGGCGGCGATGGCTTCGGGATTCATGGGGGGGGGACTCCTTGGGGCTCGCGCGGGGGACGCGGGTTGCTCGGGGGGATGGCGCCGGGAAGCGGCGCGGACTAGCAGGCGGCGGCCAGCGGCGCCGCCCGCCTGTCGAACTGCGCCAGTGCGTCGACGATGCGCTGGCACGCCTTGCCGTCGCCGTAGGGGTTGTGGGCGAAGCTCATCGCCTCGTAGGCGGCGCGGTCGGTGAGCAGCAGGGTCAGGCCGTCGGCGATGGAGCGCTCGCTGGTGCCGACCAGCCGGACCGTGCCGGCTTCCACCGCCTCCGGCCGCTCGGTGGTGTCGCGCATCACCAGCACCGGCTTGCCGAGCGAAGGCGCTTCTTCCTGGATGCCGCCCGAGTCGGTGAGGATGATGTACGAGGCGTCCATCAGGTAGACGAACGGCAGGTACTCGAGCGGCTCGATCAGGTGCACGCTCTCGATGCCGCGGAGCAGCCGGTTCACCGGCTCGCGCACGTTGGGGTTGAGGTGCACCGGATAGACGATGTCGACGTCCGGATGGCGGGTGGCGGTCTCGCGCAGCGCCCGGCAGATGCGCTCGAACCCGCCGCCGAAGCTCTCGCGGCGGTGTCCGGTCACCAGCACGATGCGCCGGTCGGGGCGGAGGAAGCCGAACTGCCGCTGCAGCTCGTCGCGCAGCGCGGGCGTGCTGCGGATCCGGCCGGTGACCTCTTCCAGGGCGTCGATGACGGTGTTGCCGGTGACCGCGATGCGGTCGGGCGGCACCCCTTCGCCGCGCAGGTTGGCCGCGGACAGCGCGGTCGGGGCGAAGTGCAGGGCCGCCAGCGCGGCGGTCAGCTTGCGGTTGGCTTCCTCCGGCCAGGGCGAGTAGAGGTTGCCGGTGCGCAGGCCCGCCTCGACGTGCGCGACCGGGATCTGCTGGTAGTAGGACGCCAGCGTGGTGGCGAGGGTGGTCGAGGTATCGCCATGCACCAGCACCACGTCCGGGTTCTCTTCCGCCAGCACGCGCTTCATGTCGCCGAGGATCGCGGTGGTGACGTCGGTCAGGTCCTGGCCGGGCCGCATGATGTCGAGGTCGACGTCGGGGCGTATGCCGAACAGGTCCAGCACCTGGTCGAGCATCTGCCGGTGCTGCGCGGTGACGCAGATCCGGGCGTCGAAGCGCTCGTCCCGCGCGAGCCGCAGCGCTAGGGGGGCCATCTTGATGGCTTCGGGTCGCGTGCCGAACACGCAGAGCGTGCGGATCCTGCGGCCGGGCGAAGGGGCGTGCATGGCGTGCATGTCGTGGTTCCGTTGCGGGCGATGGTCGTTGAGCCGGATCACGCCGTTGCCGCGCGCCGGCGCCTGCAGCAGCACGCCTTCGGCGGTCACGGCGCGCGCCTCGGCGAGGCGGCCGGCATGGCTGCTCAGCGCCGTGTACGCCAGCAGGGATGCGCCGAACAGGACCAGGTTGAGGCTCTCCGGAGCCTGGCGCAGCAGGAAGCCGGCGGCGGCGAACAGGCAGGCCGCGGCGACGATGATCGCCAGGGCTTGGCGCGGCGTCGCGCCAAGCCCGATGAGGATGTGGTGCAGGTGCTGGCGGTCGGGATGGAACGGCGACCTTCCCCTGCGCAGGCGGCGGTAGACCGTGGCCGCCGTGTCCATCACCGGCAACGCCACGCACCACAGTACATCGGCCGGCGCGAGTCCCGACGCCGGTGGCTGGCTCAGCGCGATCAGACTCCAGGCCACCACGAACCCCAGCAGCATACTGCCGGCATCGCCCATGAAGATCCGGCGCGCGCCGCCTGCTCCCAGGTTGGCGGCGAGGTAGGGGATCAGGGCGAAGAACAGCACCGACAGCAGCGGCAGCACGCCGGCCGCGGCGGCGGCGCCGCCGCGATCGAACAGCAGCATCGAGGCGATGGACACCATGGCCAGACTGCCTGCCAGCCCGTCGATGCCGTCGAGCATGTTGAACGCGTTGATCAGGCCGACCACCGCGAACACGGTGAACACCACGCCGCTGGCGACGGCGAGCGTGCCGACCGCGCCCAGATCGCTCACGTAGAGCCCGGTGAAGGCGATGACCGCCCCCGCCACGGACACCTGCACCGCCAGCCGCGAGCGCACGCTCAGGCCGATCGCGTCGTCGATCGCGCCGATCGCCACGACCAGCGCCGAGCCGGCGAGCAGCGCGAGGATGAAGGGATCGCCGGCGCCGAGCAGCGCGACGCCCGCCACCGTTCCGAGATAGAAGCACACCCCGCCGATCAGCGGCACGTGGCCGTCGTGGCGCTTGCGCTCGTCGGGACGGTCGACCAGACCGATGCGGATGGCCAGCGGACGCAACGCGACGATGGCGAGCAGCGTCACACCCAGTGCAGTGGCGTTCGCCGTCGCGAGTTGCAGGCCTTGCATGCGCGTCCCTCGGGGAGTTGGACAGATCCGCCGACGGACGTGGTGGCGGTGCGGACCTGCCGGTCCGTCCCCGCCGCGGCATGCCGCGGCGCATTGCCTACCACGTCTGGCAGCGATGAACCCCCTGTGGGTCGATCACTTGTGTTGCTGTTGCGCCGTGTCACGCCGCACGGCGCCTGCGGCGGCGCCATCCGGTCCGGACGGCGCCCGCTCCCGGACCGCTAGCGGCGAGCCGGACGGAGTATCGGGAGCGCAGTGGAGAACATTGATGTCATCGGTCTTGCAGTCAGGTTGCGGGAGTGACGTCGTTTGCAGTTCGCGAGTCGCGCCGGTCCGGAGTGAAGAGACGCCGCGACCGTTCATCTGTTGCTCGTGCAACCACCTTTCGCGCTGCCGGAACCGTGCGCCGCGCGATCCGGCGATGAACCGTAGCGGCAAAATCACGCCGCGCCAATCGCAGCATTCGTAAACCTTGACCTCGCGCAAACTTCGAATTTAGGCGTGCTTCACGGCGCGTTCGCATCGGTGCGCCGGCCCCGAACGGCGACGGGCCGTGCCCGCCGAAATCGCGGCGCCGGCCGCGCGCTCCTGTGGCGCGCCTCATGTCCGCTCCGGCCGGTAGTCGTAGTAGGCATAGGCGTAGTAGCCTTCGGTGCGCTTCTCCACCGCGTTGAAGATCGCCCCCTTGAGCTCGATGCCGTTCTGCTCCAGCCGCTGTCTCGCCAGCTCCAGCTCCCTTGGGCGGTTGAACCCGAAGCGTGCGACCAGAAGGCTGGTGCCGGCATGGCGGCCGATGATCGCCGCATCGGTGACGGCCAGGATCGGGGGCGTGTCCATCACCACCAGGTCGTACCCAGTGCTCACCTGCTCGAGCAGCGCGCCGAAGCCCGGGTGCATCAGCAGTTCGGAGGGGTTCGGCGGGACCTGTCCGCGCGAGACGAAGTGGAGGCCCTCGACCGCGGAGTGGCGAATCGCGCCGGCGGCGTCGAGCCGGCCGGCGAGCACGTCCGAAAGGCCGTTGCCGGGCTCGAACCCCATCACCCGGTGCAGGGTGCCGCGCCGCAGGTCGCCGTCGATCAGCAGCACCCGCTGCCCGGCCTGGGCCAGCACCGCGGCCAGGTTGGTGGCGACGAAGGTCTTGCCGGCATCGGGGCTGGACCCGGCGATCATCAGCACGTTGTTGCGCGCTTCGAGCATGCCGAAGTGCAGACTGGTGCGCAGACTGCGCAGGGCCTCGATGGCGAGATCGGCCGGGGCGTCCAGGGCCAGCAGGTGCGGCTCGCGCGCGCCCTTCGGGCGATGCCTGCCGATGCTCTCGTGATCGCGCTGAAACGGACTGAGCGGGATCGAGGCGTAGACCGGCAGTCCGAGCTGCTCGATCGCCTGCGGGTCCTCCACGCCGCGGTTGAGCAGATGCCGCAGGAGCACCCAGGCCACCACCGCGAACCCGCCGAGGAAGGTGCCCAGCATCACGATCCGCGCCTTCCTCGGTTTCACCGGACGCGCGGTGTCGACCGCGGCCGCGTCGATGACGCGCGCATTGCCGACGGTGCCCGCGCGCGCGATGTCGAGCTGCTGCGCCTGGTTGAGCAGGTTGGTGTAGGTGAGGGTGCCGACCTCGACGTCGCGGGTCAGGCGCAGCAGCTCCTGGTGGGTCTCGGGCAGGCCCTCGATCTTGCGGGTCAGCTCGTCCCGGGTTCCTTCGAGTTCGCCGATCTGCCGCATCAGCGCGCGCCGTGCCGGGTGCTCGCGGGTGAACCGCCGGTCCACCTCGGCCTGCTGCAGGCGCAGGTTGGAGAGATTGGCCTCGGTGGCGACCAGCTGGTCGAGGATCGCCTGGGTCTCCAGGCCGATGTCCACCGACTGCGTACGGCTGCGGTAGGCGTTGAGCGCCTCTTCCGCCGCCTCCAGATCGCGGCGCACCTGCGGCAGCTGGCGGTTGACGAACGCGAGGCTGGTAGCGGCCTCGGCCGAGTTGCGCTCGACGTTCTGGCGCGCGTACAGATCGACGATGGTGTCCAGGATGGCGACGGCGCGGGCGGGCTCCTCCAGCTGATAGCTCAGCGAGATGATCCCCGAGTCCTTGGCCTGTTCGGCCACCGCGAGACCGGCCTGCAGGGTCGAGATCGCGCTCAGCCGGGGCTGCTTGACCAGCTCGAAGCGGGTCCCGGGGTTGGCATGCAGCGCGGCGACCTCGATCGACGCGCCGGCGCCCTCGGCGGGCGCGCCGGTCTTCCCTTCGAGCAGCGGCTCGCCCTCGGGCGAGCGCAGCGCATAGCTGCCATCGTCGCCGGCGATCAGCTGCAGCGGCTTGCCGAGCAGCGCGTCGGGCAGTTCCAGCGACTCGATGTCCAGCCGCTCGCCGCCCCAGCCGTAGCGGCTCAGCCCCAGCGGTGCGGAGGCCACGGCGCCCGGCGCCGCCGGGACGTAGCGCCGCGCGAGCAGGTTGCCCAACAGCGGGAACCGCGCCGGCCTGGCCTGGATGTCGAGCCTGAGTTCCGCCACTGCCGCGCCGAGGATCGAGCGCGAGCGGATCAGCGCGATCTCGGTCACCGCTTGCGGGGTTGATTCGGCCAGCAGTTCCGAAACCGCATTCAGCCCGGGTAGCGGGGCGGTCTTCGGTTCCACCTGGACGAGGGCGTTGGCCTCGTAGACCGGCCGCGCCAGCAGCGCATAGCCGGCGCTGAGCATGAAGGCGAGCGCCACCACCGCGGCGATCAGCCACTTGTGGTCGACCAGGGTGCCCAGCAGCGGGAGCAGGTCGAGGTCGCCGTTGTCCGATTGCGGGGGGGTGACGACCGGAGGCCTGGTCGGCATGGGTTGGCTCATTGGGTCACCGGGGGCTGAGATGGGGACGCCAGCGCGCGATCGATTCGTCGATCAGCCGGAAGGCATGCTCGTAGGCGTGACGCTCGCGACGGTAGGGATCGGGGATCTCGACGTCTCCCTGCCACTTGCCGAGCAGGAAGGTCTTGCCGCGCGCGTGCGGGGCGATCCGGTCGATGGCCTGGAGGTGCTTGCGTTCCATGACCAGGATCAGGCCGGCCTCGTCGATCAGCCGGCGGTCGATCTGCCGCGCGACGTGCGAGGCGCCGCTGCCGCCGTGCTCGCCCAGCACCGCTTCGGCGAGCGGGTGGATGGGTTTGCCGGACAGGGCCGCCAGCCCGGCCGATTCGACGGCGATGCCGGTTCCGTCCAGCCGGTCGCGCAGCACCGCTTCGGCGGTGGGGCTGCGGCAGATGTTGCCGACGCAGACCATCAGGACTCGGTTGAACACGTGCAGGCGGCCTCGCGGAGGGCCTGCGCTGGCTGGCCCGGTGAGCGTTCCGTGTGCGGTTGGCGGTCGGGCACGCGCGCCCGATCCGAAGCGGTCGGCGCGGCACGGTCGAAGCGGCAGGGGCACAGCCGGACGCAGGATGTCGGGGGAGGAGCGTTGACGGCCCGTGGAATGTATGGACATTGCCGCGAGAGCGTCAAGCAGAAGCGATCCGACGAAAAACCGAATCCGTGACCGCGCGCATGCGCGTTCCGCGCACGCCGACGCACACGCGCGGCCGCAAATGAACGGAATGTGAGCGCGACCGGCGCCGGAGACGCTGCCGGCGCACGGGCGCCCAAGGGCGCAGTCCGCGGAGCGTCCGGCACCGGTGCCCGGGGCCGCGCTGGCGCGGCGCCTTCCTCGGGCGCGGCGTTCACTCGCCGTAACGGACCGCATGCTAGCGTCGCATTCATCCGCCAGGAGATCACCCATGAGCAGCTACCGTCGCCCGGCCGCCTGGTTCTCTGGCCTGGTCGTGCTGGCGCTGCTGGCCGGCTGCGCCAGTACGCCGCGTATCACCACCGAGGCCGATCCGCGCGCCGACTTTTCGGCCTACCGCAGCTTCGCCTTCTATTCGCCGCTGGCGATCGAGAAGCACGGCTACGCCACCGCCGCCAGCGATGCCGCAAAGGCTGCGGTGCGCCGGCAGATGGAATCGCGCGGTTACGCCTACGATGCCGAGAACCCGGATCTCTGGGTCAACATCAATGCCTACATCGAGCGGCGCACCGACGTGAGCAGCGTGCCGACCGTCGACTACGCCTATTACTACAGCTACCGCTCGCGGGCGTATTTCGCGGTGCCGTACTGGGGCGACCGCACCCACGTGTACCGCTACACCGAAGGCACGATGAACGTCGACCTGGTCGATGTTGAGGAGAACCGTCTGGTGTGGGAGGGCGTGGCCGTCGGCCGCGTCTCCAACGTCGGGCCGGAGCAGCGCGCCGAGCGCATCGAGTCCGCCGTTTCCGAGATCTTCGCGCGCTATCCGCACCGCGCCGGAGCCGCCGCGCCGCCGATGTGACCGGCGCCGGCAGGATCGGCCGCGCAGCGGGCGCTCGCCCGGTATCGGCGGATGCCGCCGGACGCGGGATGCCCGTCTGCGCAGTGCCCGCCGGGTGTCGGCAGGCCGGACGCCGACTGGCCTCAGGCGTGCAAAGCCTCAGACGTCGAGAGGTGCGTAGTCGAAATCGAGGTCGAACTTGCCGCCGCGGTCCATGTCGAACCGGCAGTGGCTCCAAGGCTCGCTGCCGTCCGCGGACATTCGCTTGCGCAACTCGATCAGCGCCTCGCCGATGTCGCCAGCGGCCTGCGCCGGGTGCTGGTCGAAGCCGAAATGCGCCGGCTTGCCGTCGTCGCCCGCGAACTCGAACGACACTTCCGACCAGTCGTCGCCCACCGTGGCCAGCGCGCTGATCCGCTGCGCCCGCGCCGGCATCACCGAGGCCAGGATTTCACCGATGCGTTGGTAGAGATCGGTGTCCTGTCCTGGAATCATGCTCAGCCTCCGGGGCGGTTCTGGAACGTTCGGGTGGCGGGCGGCTGGCCTTCGATCTGGTAGCTGACGTCGAATCGCGTCGGCCGCAGGCTGTCGCCGCCGTAGACGGGGTCGATTCTAACCTGCACGTCGAGGTCCGCCTTCAGCGCCTCGGCCCAGGCGTTCTCCATTCGCTTCCAGGCGCCCATGTTGAGGTTGCCGTTCTGCGGCACCAGGTTCATCTGCTCGCCCGGGCCGTGGAAGATCGAGGCGATCAGGTGCCCGCCCTGGTCGTCCGGCAGGCGGTCCTCGCGGCCAGAGACCTGTTGCTGGTAGGTATTGCGGGGGCCGTCGCCGAGCTGCAGGTCGCCCTCCACGCGCGAGACCCGGCCCTGGCCGTCGGTGTGGTACAGGTAGCCGGTGTCGGTGCGGTAGAGCGCATCGGGCTCGAGGCGGTCGGCGTTGAGGGTGGGGTTCCAGCCGCCGGTTGCGCCGGGCTTCGCGTCGATCACGGTGCGCCCGGTGACCGGGTCGAGGTGGCGCGCGCCGTCGACGAACTCGGGGAAGCGCCCGGCGCCCCCGAAGAATTCGTCCAGCTTGCCCTTCATCGACTCGACGGTTTCTCGCGCGGAGGCGGGCAGCGAGTCGAGCGGCACGCCGTCGAGGGCGCCGTCGATCCGCTGCAGCAGCGGCCGCACCTGCTGCGCGAATCCCGGGTCGGCGCGCGCGATCGCGATCGCATTGTCCACGGTGCCGGCCAGGCGCGGCAGTTTGCCGAGTTTGCCGAGATCGCCAACGTAGGGAATCACGCCGAGCACGGACAGGCCGGCATCGAGCCAGTTGCCGCGGGCAATGGAGATGCCGGTGTTGGTCAGGTCGGCGAAGGGAGTGGGCTCGAAGATGCCGACGATGTCCAGCGCGGTCTGGCCCAGGTCGAGCAGCAGCGCCTGGCGGTCGCCGTCGGGCGCGCCTTCGGCCTGCACCGCCGTCAGCCGGGCGCGGTCGCCGTCGACATGCCGTTGCGCCGGCGGCGCCTCGGCCAGCGCGGCGTCGAGCGCCTGCAGCGCAGCGCGACCTTCCTCGCCGACGGCCATCGCCGCCAGTGCGGCATCGTCGAGGCCGGCGAGCAGATCGCTGGCCAGCTGCGGCCGAGCCGCCGCGCTGGCCTCGTCGAGCTGCTGCCGGATCTGCGACGCCGCGGTAGCGCCGACCACTTCGGGCGGCGGCGGTGCGCTGCGGAGGGGATCGACGCGCACGGGATCGACCATGACGGCATTCCAGCGGGGGACGCCGGCAAGTGTGGCCGCGTGCCGGGCGACAGGAAAACCGGGGCTGACCCTAGGGCGGGTCCGCCGCCGGGAGCTGGCGGCGTCAGCCCGCCAGCCGCTGCCGCACCTTCACCAGCCAGTCGTACCATTCGCCGCCCTCGCGCGTCGGGTCGAATTCGCAACCGAGTGCGCGCAGCTGCGCCGCCAGCGCCGGGCCGTCGAGATCGCGCGCCAGCAGGCGGTCGAGCTCGTCGCGGGTGCGCGCAACCGTTTCGTCGCTTTCGCTTGCGCGGTAGGTGTCCACCACCGCCTCGGGCGTGGCGTGCTCCTGCGCCCAGTCCTGGTGGAAATAGGCGGCGAAGAAGTTTTCCAGCGCAGGGAGATCGTTCATCGGGAGCAGGCGTTCCTCGGGAGCGGGCGTTCAGCGGGGCGCGCCGCGAGCGGGCGGCCTTCGGGCCGTCCCGGCTCAGGGTGCGGACGGATAGCCGGTGACGATTCTATAGCCGATGTCGAGGCGCTCGGAACGCTCCAGCACCAGGCGCACCGAGAACACGTCGACGGCCTCGCTTTCGCCGCGCGCCACCGAGATCCCGGTGCTGGCGTCGAAGCGCGCGTCGACCACCAGGCGGTTGCCGCCGGCGCCGTCGAGCCAGGCGTCGATGCGATCCCCATGCTCGCCCAGGGTTTCGGCCACGAAATGCTCGGCCTCGGGCAGGTCGCGGAAACTGGATGCGGCGCTGATGTTCTCGCTGCGCACGCGTTCGAGCAGGGACTGTTCGCTCTTGCCGACGTGGCGCTCGATCAGGTGGCCGCCCGCATCTTCGTGGGCCTGCAGGCCGCCGCCGGGGACTTCAGCGGCGGGCGGCGGCTCGACCGGGCCCAGGTGCGCGTCCAGGCGGGCGAGCGTTCCGTCCAGCATCTCGCGTTCGACCGCGTCCAGGGCCTGCGCGGGCAGCTGCGCAAGCGCCTCGCGGAGCCGGCCGAGCAGCGGATCCAGGGTCTCGGCGAAGACCGGCGACTGCGCCGCGAGATCGATGGCATCGCCGGTCCGCCCGAGGAAGCCGGCGAGTTCTCCGCGCTCCACGATCCCCTCGAGTTCGCGCTGCAGGTCGCCGGCGGCGGCGAGCTGGAGCGGCTCGGGGCCGGCGTCGATGCCGCACGGGTGCCGGGCAGGCAGCGGGGCGTTGAAGGCGGTCGGACCGGCGACATCCACCTGGTGGGCTCCTGCTCGGGACAGGTGGCGAGAGTAGGCAGGCGGTACGGCGCGGACCAGCTGGTGGCGCCCCTAGGTGGATCCGGCGCGCGATACCTGTGGCGAAAGGCATGGTGCCGGCCGGCGACTGCGATGCGGTTCAGAGCGCGTGTTGGATAATGAAACGTTTCCGGCTCCCCCACAGAGCTGCAGATGCCAGATTGTCCGGACCCCTCCGGGCCCGCATCGATGGATCGCATGCGCATCGGTGACGGCCTGGTCACCTTTTCCATTCGCGAGATCCTGATGCCGGGCGCGCGTCGCCCGCGCCGCATAGCGCCGAAAGCGCTGGCGGTACTGGGCGTGCTCGCCGAACAGCCGGGGCGGGTGGTGAGCCGCGCCGAACTGCTGGCCAGGGTGTGGCCGGGCACCCTGCCTACCGACGACGTGCTCACCCAGGCGGTGACGCAGCTGCGCAAGGCGTTCGCCGCCGGCGCGGGAGACGCCGCGGACCGCCGCTACATCGAGACCATCGCCAAGAGCGGGTATCGGCTGCTGGTGGACGTGGAGTGGCTGCGAGACCCGCCTCCGGCCGAGGCCGATGTCGACGCGCCGCCCCAGACCGCATCGGCCGCCCGGTCCGACGCGCCCTCGCGCCTGCCCGTGGCGGTGCCGCGCGGCGCGCCGGCGCGGCGGAGCATGATCGTGCCCGTGCTGCTGGGCGTGGCGGCGGCCGTGGTGTCGGCCGCCCTGCTGCTGCGGCCCGACGGCCTGCCCGGACAGGCCGCGGCGTATTCGCCGGGTACGGTGCCGGACCGCCCCTATCGCCTCATCACCTCGGCGCCCGGTTTCGAGCTGTCGCCGAGCCTGTCGCCGGATGGCGCGATGGTGGCCTACGCCGCGGTCGGCAGGGAACGGTCGGAAATGGCCATCCTCGTGCAGACGACGACCAGCGCCGCGCCGCGGAGGCTGGCCGATCCCGGTCCCGGTGCCCGCGACGCATCCCCCGCGTGGTCGCCGGACGGGCGCGAGATCGCCTTCTCGCGGACCTGGAGCGACGGGCGCTGCCGGGTGATGGTGGTGGCCGCCAGCGGCACCGGGGCCGCGCGCGAGGTCGCGCAGTGCGACGGGATCGACCTGCTCAGCTTCGACTGGACGCCGGACGGCCGAGGCCTCCTTTTCGGCAGCACTGGACTGCCCGGGGAGCCTGGCATGCGCGAACTCGACCTGGCGAGCGGCGAGTGGCGCAGTCTGCGCTACCCGTCCGGAAGCGACGACTTCGATTACGCGCCGCGCTATTCCCCCGATGGCGCCTGGATCGGCTTCATCCGCAACCCGCAGCTCGGCGACCTGTGGCGAATGCCGGCCGCGGGCGGCAATCCGGAACGCCTGACCGCCCTCGGCGCCGAGCTGCGCGGCTGGAGCTGGCTGCCGGACGGCCGATCGATGGTGTTCTCGCGGCGCGTCGACAGCCAGGCGCGGCTATACCGGCTCGACGTCGAGAGCGGTGCGGTCGACGATTTCGGGTTCGACGATGCCCAGTCGCCGGCGGCGGCCGCGGCTGCGGGCCGCGCGGTGCTGGCGTTCGTGCACCGGCGCGCGCGCTTCGCCATCCATCGGATCGACCCGGTCGCGCTGCCGGGCGGCCCGGTGGTCCGGGACGTGCTGTTCGAGTCCACCGGCCGCGATACCCAGCCCATGGTGTCTCCGGACGGCCGCCAGCTGGTGTTCACCTCGGACCGCTCCGGCCGGTTCGAGGTGTGGCACGCGGAGCTGGCGCGTCCGGACTCGCTGCGGCCGATCCTGGGGCTGCGGCCGGAGACCCGCCAGCCGCCGGTGTGGTCGTCGGACAGCCGGACGCTGCTGGTGGCAGGGCGCGATCCCTCCGGCCGTCCGGCGATCTTCGAGGTCACGCCCGCCACCGGCCAGGCGCTGCGGCTGCCGGTGCCTGTCGCGCAGCCCCTCCAGGCGCTCTATGTCGCCGATCCGGCGCACATTCTGGTCATTGCCGAAAGCGGGAGCGGGCATACGCGCCTGATCCTGTACGACCGCAGCAGCACGCCATGGCGTGCGCTGCAGGCGGTGACCGGGGTTTCCCAGGCGCGCTGGGACGCGGCGCTCGGCCGGGTGGTGTTCGCCAGCATGGCCGGCAGCGGCCTGTGGGAGGCCGCGCCGGACCTGGATCCGGCCCGCATCCGCCGGATCGGCACCGGGGTGCCGACCCGCTGGCGCTACCGCACCTGGTCGGTGGCCGGCGACGGCGGCATCGACTACCTGGACAGTACGCCCGAGTGCCGGTCCCGGCTGGTGCGGCTGGGCCGCGAGGGGTCGACGCGACTGAGCTGCCTGGATCCAACCCGCCTCGGCAGCACCAACGGCTTCAGCACCGACCCGCGCACCGGGGCGGTCTACGTGTCGCTGGCCGTGGACGATGGGAGCGACATCGCCTTCCACGAGCTTCCGGAGGCCCCGGGGTCGCTGCTGTCGGAATTCTCCAACTGGCTGAAATTCTTGGGAAAACCCGCTTCGTAACGATTTCGTCGTGGCGTCGTGGCGAATTCGCCGCAATCTCGGCCGTACTTCCTGAATCGGCGGCCCGTTTCGGGCACATCCATCCGCCTCTTCCGGCAAACGATGGATGCGACATGCATCAGACCCTCTGGGCCGACCGCGGCCAACTTCTCTCCTGCTCGGCGGACGCCGGCGCGGCGGCGACCGGGGCCACCCGCATCGGACTGTCCCGCCTCGGCGGCGCGAAGGCGCCCGCCGGCAGCCTGTCGATCTGGATCCAACTGCGCGGCAGCGGCTGGCTGGAATCGCGCGAGGGCCGGTTCCGGCTCGGCCGCGGCGAGTGGATGGCGTTCGAGCGCGATTCCGCCCCGTCGCTGCAGATGGATGCGCACGGACTGTGCATCGGGCTGGACATCGCCGAGGGCACGCTCGCGACGCTGGAGCGCCTGGCCGACAGCGCCCTGTACGCCGGCCGCGGCCGGCTGTCCAGGCGCGACGCGCGGATCGCCCTGCGGCTGTGGCGCACCGCGGGAGGCGACGATCACGACGCGGTGCGTCCGCTGCTGCTGCACCTGGTGGCGATCCAGGGGGAACTCGCCGCCGGGGTGCGCCGCTGCCCCGGTCGCTCGCGCAGCCGCAAGCGCCAGGTGTTCGGCCGCATGCAGCGTGCGCGCCTGTATCTGGAGGGCAACAGCGACCGGGTGGTGCGCATCGGCGAACTGGCCGACCTGACCAACTTCTCTAGCTGGTACTTCTCGAAGGCGTTCCAGAGCCTGTACGACGAGAGCCCGCAGGCCCTGTCCGCGCGGCTGAGGCTGGAGCGCGCCGCGGAGCTGCTGCGCAGCACCTCGATGATGATCGGCGAGGTCGCCGCGGCGAGCGGATTCGACAACTGCTGCAGCTTCGCGCGCGCGTTCCGGGCGCGCTTCGGGACCTCGGCCACGCGCTACCGCGAACAGGCGGCCTGCGGCCCGGGCAGGGTGCCGGCCGTCGGCGCGACGCGGCGCCGCGGCGGCCGCGCTGCGCCCTGAGGCCCGGGAGGCGTACCGGCAGACTCGGCAAAGTCTTCGGGCCGCCGTCGCAAAGCAGCGACTCGTGGCCGGCCGTAACGTGCCCGGTGCGTCTTAACGCGTCACTAACGTTGCACATTTTGGAGAGAGAATTGATGAAACTTCGCATTCCCGCGATGCGGCGGGGCCTGTTGCCCGCGGCCATCGTGATGGCGCTGACCCCGGCGCTCGCGCCGGCGCAGGAACCGGCCGGCGCGACCACGCTGGATCGCATCGAGGTCACCGGTTCGCGCATCCGCAAGGTCGATGTCGAGACCGCGCAGCCGATCGTCACGATCTCCCGCACCGACATCGAGAACCAGGGTTTCCAGTCGGTCGGCGACATCCTGCAGAACATCGCCGTCACGGGTAGCCCGGCGCTGAGCCGCTCCTCGCCGCTGAACGCAGGCGAAAGCCCCGGCGGCACCTACGTCGATCTGCGCAACCTCGGGCCAGAGCGCACCCTGGTGCTGCTCAACGGCAAACGCCTCGGCATCAACAACGATGGCCTGCAGGACCTGGCGACGATTCCGTCCTCGATGGTCGAGCGCATCGAGGTGCTGAAGGACGGCGCTTCCTCGCTGTACGGCTCCGACGCCATCGCCGGCGTGATCAACGTGATCACTCGTCGCAACTTCGACGGTGCGGAAGCGAACGCCTACTACGGCCAGTACGGCGATGGCGACGGCGAGCAGCAGTCGTTCGATTTCATCATCGGCTCGACCGGCGAACGCAGCTCGATCACCTTCGGCGTGCAGTACGACAAGGAAGAGCCGGTGTGGGCCAAGGATCGCTGGTGGTCCGAGGTGTCCTATCCTGGACAGCACCCGGCCTACAACCGGACGACGGTCGGCGCGATCGGCAACATCTGGGACCCGGATCGCGGCTGGGTGGTGCTGCGCGAGGGCGGCGATCCGACCAATCTCGCCGACTACCGTCCGCAGGAAGGCGCCACCCCGGGCGACGACGGCGATACCACCAATCCGTCCGAGCAGATGATGGTCAAGACCGGGATGGAGCGCACCTCCATCTTCACCAGCGCCGATCTCGACCTGACCGACTCGATCCGCTTCGTGGCCGACGCCAGCTTCAATCGACGCGAGACGCAGGTGCAGGTCGCCGGCTACCCGTACCAGAGCGGCGCCATCGACGTGCAGACGCCGATCAGCGAGGATAGTTACTTCAATCCGACCGGTGAGGAACTGGACTTCCGCCGCCGCGGCTGGGAAGTGCCGCGGGTCACCAACCGGCGGCTCGACACCTATCGCTTCAGCGGCGTCTTCGAAGGTTCGTTCGACGTCGGCGACCGCTATTTCGACTGGGATGCCGGCTACCTGTTCACCCGCGGCGATGCGGTGATCCGCGCCCGCGGCGACTTCAACAAGCTTGCCGTCGCGCAAGCGGTCGGGCCGTCGTTCATGAACGACCAGGGCGTCGTGCAGTGCGGCACGCCGGACGATCCGATCGAACTCTCCGCCTGCACCCCGTGGGCCCCTGTTCTCAGCGAGGGCCAGTACTCCCTGTCCAATCCGGAAATTCAGAATCGCTTCTTCCTGTGGGAGAACGCCACCTCCGAAACCACCACGCACGATTACTTCGCCAACATCAGCGGCGTGATCGCCTCGCTGCCGGCCGGCGACTTTGGCTTCGCGGCCGGCGTCGAGCACCGCAAGGTGGACGGCCGCTACTCGCCGGACGCCTTCGCGCAGACCGGCAACTCGACCAATCTGGCGGCCCAGGAAACCTCGGGCGGCTATTCGGTGGACGAGGTCTACCTCGAGTTCGACATCCCGCTGCTGACGGACGTGCCGGGCGCGCAGGAACTGGCGATCAACGTCGCCAGCCGCTACTCCGACTACGACGTGTTCGGCGACACCGTCAACAGCAAGTTCAGCCTGCGCTGGAAGCCGATCGACGACCTGCTGGTGCGAGGCACCTGGGCGCAGGGCTTCCGCGCTCCCGCGGTGTCCGACCTGTACGGCGGCGTCGGGCAGACCTTCGACTACTACGTGGATCCCTGCGATACGGTCAGCGGCGCCGCGGCGAACAACCCGGGAGTGTACGACCGCTGCGCTGCCGCGATCGCCAACTACGGGTCCGTCGGTCCGGACGGCGAAGGCTTCCAGCAGCTCGGCCAGGGCGGGACCGTGTCCTACGGCGGCCAGACCGGCACGCCGTTCCTGAGCGGCTCGAATCCCGACCTGACGCCGGAGACCGCGACCAGCCGTTCGATCGGCCTGGTCTACAGCCCGAGCTACGTCGAGGGTCTGGGGCTGTCGCTGGATTGGTGGCGCACCAAGATCGACAACGTGGTCACGGCATTCACCGCATCGGGCATCCTGACCGATTGCTATGTCTATGGCATCGCTTCGCAGTGCGACTACTTCACGCGCGACGAAGCCACCGGCGTGGTCGATTCGCTGACACGCGTCGGCCGCAACGCCGGTTATTGGGACATCGAGGGCTTCGATTTCGAGGTCAATTACCAGGTTCCGGAGACGCGCTTCGGCCGTTTCGCCGTGAACTGGCAGAGCACCTACTACAGCAACTTCGAAATCAAGGCGGACGATACGGAGAACACCGTTCCGCAGCCGCAGGTCGGCTTCGCCGACGGCAACGGAGCCAACTTCCGCATCCGTTCCGTGGCCAGCCTTGACTGGAGTTACGACGATTTCGGCGCCACCTGGAGCGCGCGCTACTACTCCGGGCTCCAGGAGGAGTGCTACTTCCCCGAAGATCCGGAAAGCTGCAATCGCCCGGACTACATCGATCACGAAGGCAACACGTTCCCGCTCAACAGGACCGGCTCCAACACGTTCAATGACGTGCAGGTGCGCTGGCAGGCCCCGTGGGACGCCACGATCTCGGTGGGCGTGAACAACGTGTTCGATCGCGAAGGGCCGGTGCTGTACACCGGGCCGAGCAGCGGCTACTCCTACTACGGCGGTTTCGACATCGGTCGCTTCACGTACATGAAGTACCAGCAGCGCTTCTGATCGCGCGAGCGACAGGCGCCAAAACGAAAGGGGCGGGCCGATAGCCCGCCCCTTTCTTGTATGAGAGGTCGGCTAGTTGGGTGCCGCGCAGCCGAAATCGATCATGCATTCGTCGCGAAGATCGCGGCATACAACCTCATCAATACCTCGATCAATGCATGAGTAGTACGCGTTCCAGCAATTCTGGCACTCGACCTTGTCTCCCTTGTCAGCCATTGCCGTGAAAACAGTCAGTGCCGAAAACAGGCATGCAACCGCTGCAGATCTCATTGCCTTTTTCATCGAAGGTCTCCTAGGTTGATCGGCCTATGCGTTTCGATAGGCCGGGTCACGCTATAGCGGTAGCGAGCCTACGACTGTGATCTTTTCGGCATAACAGGCTGTGTCTGTTGAGATAGCTGTTTCGGCAAACTTTCATCGTCATTCGAACTGGCGCCGGAGACTGACCTCCCGCGCGATGGATGGAGTCGACCCGGTTGCGGTTACGGTGCGATCAATCCTTGCCGTATCGCTCGATCGCATCCATCGGGATCCGCTTGGCCCTCCACCGCGCGCCCCCAAGCCGTCGATCTTCACCCACTTGCCCTTCTCGAGAAAACGGGGTCAGGTTGGAGTGGCCCCGATTCTTCGGACAGTGGACCTAGGGCACAGTCCAGAGCCGAGTGCATGCGTGTTCGGTTGTAGAAGGTCTCGATGTAGTTGAACACCGCGAGGCGGGCAACTTCGCGTGAGGCGAAGGCCTCTGGTACGAGCTCCAGTTTAAGCGTGCTGAAGAAGTTTTCCGCCATCGCATTGTCTGTCGTAGAGGGCGTGCCGGGTCGGCTCATGCTCAACACGATACTCGTTGCCTCCACTTTCGCCCGGTAGCGGGCGCTCGTGTATTGGCTGCCGCGGTCGTGATGAAGGACCAAGTCGTGTCCCGGCTGACGCTGCACGAGGGCCATGTCCAGAGCGTGTTCGGCCAGATCCCGGGTCTGCTGCGAGGCCATCGCCCATCCGACGATGCGCCGGCTGCACACGTCAAAAAACGGAAAAAACGGGGTCAGGTTCATTTTTTGCAGGAAGTCACCGCGGCCGAGCGATTGCCGAAAAAAAATGAACCTGACCCCATTTTCTCAAGCAGGCAGTACGAAAAAGGCGGACCATCGGCCCGCCTTTTTCTTTCTCGAAATGGGGTCTGTTCTCTTCAGGCCTCTGCTTCGGCCCGCAGGGTCAGCGACTCGGCGTGGTCGCGCCAGCCGCCGAGGCGGTCGATCACCCCGACCCGCCGCAGGTATTCCTCGTCGACGGGGTCGCCGCTGGCCAGGGCCATGGCCACGTGCACGGCGCCGGTGACCCAGAAGCTGCGCACGCTCGAGCGTGCCGGGCGACGGTGGAAGGCCACCGCCTCGATGATCGGCATCGGCAGCCCCCACAGGCCCAGCAGATAGGCGCCGGCCTCGGCATGGCCGGGCGCGTCCGGGTCGCCTTCCCCGCTATGTTCGTCGCGTACTCCCGGCAGCAGCAGGCCGATGTCGGCCAGCAGCGCCGCAGTGGCGCCGAGTTCGGCGCTCGATTCGGGCAGCATGCGCCGGGCCAGGCGCGAGGCGAGCAAGGCGCGCTGCTGCAGGGTGGTGCGGTCGGTGCCGCCCGCCAGCGCCACCGAGAACACCTCGCTGGCCAGGACCAGGTCGCGCAGGGTGGCCACGCCGAGGCGGGTGACCGCCGCGCGCAGGTCGGTGATCGCGCGGCCGCTCGAGAAGTAGGCCGAGTTGCACAGCTGCAGCACCTTGGCGGCGATCGCGGGATCGCCGGCGATCAGCTGGGCGATCTCGGCCGAGCCGGTGTCCTCGTTCTCCTCCAACGCATGCATCAGGCCGAGGTACACATGGGGCGGCGAGGGCAGGTGTTCGACCCGGCCGATGATCGCGTGCAGCCGCGGGTCGTCGAGCAGTTCGCGCAATTCCTCCAGGCAGCCCACCGCCTCGAGCAGCATTTCCGGTCCCAGCGGCAGCGGCAGGAAGCGGTGTGCCAGCGAGATGATGCGCGGCGGCGGGGTCTGCCCGGGAGCGATCAGGGCGATGCGCGAGGTTTCCGGGCGCAGGGTGCGGATCTGCCCGAGCAGCGTCGCCGCCGGCATGTCGGGCAGCACCGGCGCCACCACCACGACGTCCAGCGCGCCGCCCGCGGCGGCCTCGGTGGCGGCGCTGCCGTCGGCGACGGTGACGACCTGCCAGTCGTCGTCCATCTCGGAGACCAGTCCGACCAGATCGGGAGGAAAGCTGGCGTCGTCGCCAACGAAGAGAATACGCAAGATGTTGTCCCCTGGTGCCGGCGGCGCAAGCGGCCGTCCGGTCGTGTCGCTCCTGCAAATGTACCGAATCCGCCCCGCCGGGTCTCGGCGCGACCTACGAAACTGTGATCGCCATCCGGTGGCGCCGGTGTACGTTCAGCCCCTGCCGTGGCGCTCGATCGCCTCGTTCAGGATCCGGCGC
Source organism: Luteimonas salinisoli (assembly GCF_013425525.1). Taxonomy (GTDB): domain Bacteria; phylum Pseudomonadota; class Gammaproteobacteria; order Xanthomonadales; family Xanthomonadaceae; genus Luteimonas; species Luteimonas salinisoli. The sequence goes on from NZ_JACCKA010000040.1 coordinate 26,042, forward strand.
GCCTCGGCCGCGTCGCCCCAGCCGTCGAGCTTGACCCATTTGCCCTTCTCGAGGTCCTTGTAGTGCTCGAAGAAGTGGCCGATGCGCTCGAGCCAGTGCGCAGACACCTTGTCCAGGTCGTCGACGTGGGCGTAGCCGGCGAACACCTGCTCGACCGGGACCGCCAGCAGCTTCTCGTCGCTGCCCGCCTCGTCGGACATTCTCAACACGCCCACCGGCCGGCAGCGGATCACCGAGCCCGGAATCAGCGGCAGCGGCAGGATCACCATCACGTCGGCCGGGTCGCCGTCGCCGCACATCGTGCCGGGCACGTAGCCGTAGTTGCACGGGTAGCGCATCGGGGTGGACAGCACGCGGTCGACGAAGATCGCCCCGCTGGCCTTGTCGACCTCGTACTTGACCGGCTCCGCGTCCTTGGGAATCTCGATGATGACGTTGATTTCATGCGGCGGATTGCTGCCGGTGGTGACGTTGTCCAGGCCCATGCGGGTACGGCTCCAGGGGGCTGGGCGCACGGGGTCGCGCGCCTGCGGGGTGGAAAGGGAGACGCCATTCTACGGCTTGGCGTGCTGCGCCGCAGCAAGACCGGGGCCGCGGCCGCGCGGGGTTTCACCGGGGGGGGGCGCGACGGGCCGGGCCGGCGCGGCGCAGCGCCGCCCTCGGGTACGCCCTAGCTTGGCGCAGTCCGTACCTGTGCGTATCTATACGTCACCGTACTGTTTCCGCACAGGTCCCTCCAATGTCCATGAGCCTCGATTCCGCCACCAGCCCCGCCGCATCGCAGCCGACCCAGACCTACTGGGACAATGCCGCGCACAACGAGGAGCGGTTCGCCGAAGCACCCCTGGCCAGCGACGAGGTCGGAGCGGTCGATTCCCGCGACAGTGCCACGGACGGCGCCGTCACCATCGACGGCAGCGACGCAGGCTCGCGCCTGGCCGACCGCCAGACGCCCGACGGCAAGACCGTCCGCAACGCCGAGCTGCATCAGGGAGAGCAGGCCACCGTCACCCGCGAGCAGACGATCGCCTCCGCCGGGCTCGGCCAGACCTACGTCAGCAGCGACCAGGTGGTGTTCACCACCGGGGAGGGCGACGACAACGTGCAGATCAGCCAGCGCGACGACGGCACCCTGGACATCGACGTCAACGGCGAGGTCTACGAGGTCCGCCTGACCGAGCAGCAGGAGCTGACCCTGCGCACCGGCGGCGGCAACGATGTCATCGAGGCTGCGTCCAACGTCACCGTCAACATGGTGGTCGAGGGCGGCGAGGGCGACGACCGCATCGTCACCGGCAACGGCGACGACCGTATCGACGGCGGCGCCGGGGACGACACCATCGAAAGCCTGGGCGGCCGCAACGACATCTTCGGCGGCGCCGGCAACGACACCATCCAGGGCGGCAGCGGCATCAACGTGGTCTACGGCGGCGACGGCGACGACGTGATCCGCGGCGGCGGCGGCGACAACTACCTGGAGGGCGGCGCCGGCAACGACGAGATCCACGCCGGCGCCGGCGACGACATCATCTCCGGCGGCCTCGGCGACGACGTGATCCACTCCGGCGCGGGCAACAACGCGATCTACGCCGGCCAGGGCAGCGACACGGTGCAGGGCGCCCGTTCGGACGACACCGTGTATGCCCAGGCCAGCGACCTGATCAACGCCGCCACCGGCGCCAGCCCGACCGTGGTCAACGTGGTGATCGACGCCGACGTCGGCAACCGCGGCATCACCGTGACCGGCTCCGACGCGTTCCGCCAGCGCGTCGAGGCCGACATGGAGTTCCTGCGCTCCTCGCCGAACGGGCAGCAGATGCTGGCCGAGTTCGACGCCGCCGCCGAGGCCAAGGGCAACACCGTGACCATCAAGGAGCTGGCCAACGAGCAGAACGGCTACGCCCAGACCTTCAGCCGCGACGCCGATATCGTCAACGGCCGTCCGGGCGCGGGCGGCGACGTGGACATCAGCTACAACCCGTCCTTCCACATGGACGCTTTCCCGGCGCCCGTCGTGGTGCTCTACCACGAGATGTCGCACGCCTATAACGGTGTCAACGGAACCTTCCTGCCCGGCACCTACGTGGGTGAGGGTCCGGATTCCGGCCGGGTGCCCAATGCCGAGCGCCAGGCGGTAGGCCTGGAGTCCTCGGCGCCGGCCTATGACTTCGACGGCGATCCGGCCACCCCGCCCACCACCCACAATCCGATCCACCTGACCGAGAACGGCCTGCGCCGCGAACTCGGCCTGCCGGACCGCCCCAGCTACGCGCTCTGAGCGTGCGCTGAGCGGCGATCGCCACAGCCAGGGGAAACCACGGGCGGCCCGCGTTCAGCGCGGGCCGCCCGTCTTCCCTTAAGCTCCGGCGACGGCCAACATCCAGGATAGACGCCGCATGCAACCACGACCCCTGCCGCTCCTTTTGCGCCTGGCCTGCGCGTTCCTGTTCGCGGGTCCGATCGCCGCCTGCGCGCACCCCGGCGCGGACGCGCAACCGACCCCCCCTTCCGCGGAGGCCCCCATGGCGAGTTCCGAAACCAGCACCACCGTCGAGGGCGATGGCGCGCGCCTAGAGGCCGATTTCGCGTACGACCCGCGCCAGCGCGCGCTGCGCGTCCGCTACCGGCTGCACAATACCGGCGGTGAGGAGCTGGCGGTGTTCGACCGCGGCAACCGCCACGCGGTTCTCAGCGGACGTCAGCAGGGGGGCGCGGTGGGCGACCCGGCGTTCCGCGAGGATGGCGCAGATGTCACCCTGAGCCACATCGCGCTGCCGCTGCCGAGCCCCAGCCCGACGGTGCCGCCGATGCCGCTGGCGGCGCGACTGCCGGCCGGCGCCGAGCTGGAGGGCGAGTTCGCGTTCGCCCCGCCCACCGCGGAACCGGCACGGCGCATGCGCTGGTGCCTGGGCGTTGCGCGTTTCGAGGAATCCGAGCTCACCGCGCCGGAAAACGTCGACGGCGTTGAGGTCTGGCAGGCGTCGTTCGCATTCGCCGAGCGCCAACAGCTGTTGTGCACACCCTGGTTCGACGTGGTCGCCGGAGCATTCGAGGCCGAGGGCTGAGGCAGCCCGCCCCCCGGCGCGCAGCTCTCCTCGAAATCGTTCCGCAGTCGCGGCCCCGCGATCGATTGGTCCGAAGGCACGAGGGCCATCGGGCGGGGGTGGCACCGCAAGTCGCTCCCCGATACTCTCTTTGTTGCGGCGCCACCCCCACCCGATGGAGCGACCTAGCCGGCGCTTTTCGAAGAGCAACGGTGCCAGTACGCGGTGCTGGGCGCCGCGCGCACGCTCTCCGACCCGGTCGCCGCGTCGTTACCAGGCGGGCAGGGGATGCGTGACAACCAAGCGAGTATCGGGGAGCGACTTGTCACGTATCCCCNCGGCCCGCCCCCCCCACACCCAGCCTCCAAGAACGCGCCGACGAGCGAAGCTATCGACGGCCCAGGGTTCGCGGCCTGGCATCTTGCCGAGAGGGCTTCGCTGCGCGAAGCCTTTCGGGGCAGCAGCCGCATCAGCGCCCTCTCCCGCAAGCGGGAGAGGGCGCAACGCAACGCGGAGTCGGCCGCTACAGCAGCGGCACCAGCAGCAATGCGACGATATTGATGATCTTGATCAACGGGTTGATCGCCGGGCCCGCGGTGTCCTTGTAGGGATCGCCGACGGTATCGCCGGTCACCGCCGCCTTGTGCGCCTCCGATCCCTTGCCGCCGAAGTTGCCGTCCTCGATGTACTTCTTGGCGTTGTCCCAGGCGCCGCCGCCGGTGGTCATCGAGATGGCCACGAACAGGCCGGTGACGATGGTGCCGATCAGCAGCCCGCCCAGCGCCTGCGGGCCCAGCAGCAGGCCGACCACGATCGGCACCGCCACCGGCAGCAGCGACGGCACGATCATCTCCTTGATCGCCGACTTCGTCAGCATGTCGACGGCACGCGAGTAGTCGGGCTTGCCGGTCCCTTCCATGATCCCCGGAATCTCGCGGAATTGGCGCCGCACCTCTTCGACCACCGAGCCGGCGGCGCGGCCCACGGCTTCCATCGCCATCGCCCCGAACAGGTATGGGATCAGGCCGCCGATCAGCAGGCCGATGATCACCATGTGGTTGGACAGGTCGAAGGTCAGCGCCACGTAGGGAATGCCCGTCTCCAGCGCGCGCGCCGCGCCGACGGTGTCGAGGTTGTGGGTGTAGTCGGCGAACAGGACCAGCGCGGCCAGCGCCGCCGAGCCGATCGCGTAGCCCTTGGTCACCGCCTTGGTGGTGTTGCCCACCGCGTCGAGCGGGTCGGTGATCTCGCGCACCTCCGCCGGCAGTTCGGCCATCTCGGCGATGCCGCCGGCGTTGTCGGTGATCGGGCCGTAGGCGTCGAGCGCCACGATCATGCCGGCCATCGACAGCATCGCGGTGGCGGCGATGGCGATGCCGTACAGGCCGCCCAGCATGTGGCAGGCCCAGATCGCGATGCACACGGCGATCACCGGCATCGCGGTGGACTTCATCGAGATGCCGAGGCCGGCGATGATGTTGGTGCCGTGCCCCGTGGTGGAGGCCGCCGCCACGTGCTGGACCGGCTTGTACTGGGTGCCGGTGTAGTACTCGGTGATCCAGACGATGGCGCCGGTCAGCACCAGGCCGATCAGCGCGCAGACGTACAGGTTCATCGGGCCGTGGCTGTTGCCGGCCATCAGTTCGGTGGTGATGGGGTAGTACAGGACCGCGGCGATCACGCCCGAGACGATCACGCCCTTGTACAGCGCGCCCATGATCGAACCGCCGGGTTTCACCTTGACGAAGAACGCGCCGATGATCGAGGCGATGATCGAGGCGCCGCCCAGCACCAGCGGATACAGCGGGCCGTTGCTGCCGACCTCGGTGACCATGAGGTAGCCGAGCAGCATGGTGGCGATCACCGTCACCGCGTAGGTCTCGAACAGGTCGGCGGCCATGCCGGCGCAGTCGCCGACGTTGTCGCCGACGTTGTCGGCGATCACCGCCGGGTTGCGCGGGTCGTCCTCGGGGATGCCGGCCTCGACCTTGCCGACCAGGTCGGCGCCGACGTCTGCGCCCTTGGTGAAGATGCCGCCGCCCAGGCGCGCGAAGATCGAGATCAGCGAGGAGCCGAAGGCCAGCCCGACCAGCGCGTGCAGGGCGTCCGCGCCGGACATGCCCATGCCGTTGAGCACCACCCAGTAGCCGGCCACGCCGAGCAGGCCGAGGCCGACCACCAGCATGCCGGTGATGGCGCCGCCGCGGAAGGCGACGTCCATGGCCGGGCCGATGCCGCTGCGCGCGGCCTCGGCGGTGCGCACGTTGGCGCGTACCGAGACGTTCATGCCGATGTAGCCGGCGGCGCCGGAGAGTACGGCGCCGATCAGGAAGCCGATCGCCGTGGCCCAGCTCAGGAACACGCCGACCAGCAGGAACAGCACGGCCCCGGCGATCGAGATCGTCATGTACTGGCGGTTGAGGTAGGCGCGCGCGCCTTCCTGGATCGCCCCTGCGATTTCCTGCATGCGCGCGTTGCCGGCCGGCTGCCGGTTGATCCAGCGCGCGGAAATCACGCCATAGAGAATCGCGACGACCGCGCATGCGAGCGCCAGCCACAAACCGTATTGCTCCAGCATGAAACCCCTCCCAGAGTGAATGCCCAGACGAACAGTGTGGTGCGGTGATGATCCCCCCTGCGCCCGCAACCGGCCGGCCGTATCGGAGCCGCGACGGCCTGCCTGTTGCGCGAGCCCGCCGACTATGGCACAGGGCCGTGGGCAGGCCAAACCTGGCGCCGCGCGGTCGGTGATTCGGGAGACGACGCGGCGATCGGGCCGGAGAGCGTGGGTCGCGGGCAAGGCTCGCCGCGTCGGCTCCTGCTTTTCTGGAAGTGCCAGCGAATGGCGCTCCATCGGGTGGGGGCGGCGCCGCAACCAAGCGAGTATCGGGGAGCGACTTGCGGTGCCGCCACCGCCCGATGGCCCCCCAGGTGTCTTCGGGCCGGTCGTTCGAGCAACTGTGGACGGCGGTCGGTCGGGACCGTCGGGAGTGCGCCGGGGGGCGGGCCGGGGGATACGTGACAAGTCGCTCCCCGATACTCGCTTGGTTGTCACGCATCCCCCGGCCCGCCTGGCGACGACGCGGCAACGGGCCGGAGAGCTTTGGGGTGCGGGCGGGCCTGGCAACTCCGGGCCTTTGCCCTTCGAGAGGCGCCACCCCCGCCCGATGGCCCCACGCACCTTCGGGTCGCGAGGCGGGTGGACACGGCTGCGGCGAGGCGAGCGGGAACGCGTCCGGGACCCCGTGGCGCCCGATTCAGCCGGGACGTGGCAGGCTGCTGCGCTGCATCCATGGAGCCCCCATCATGCGCCGCATCGCCGCTGTCCTCGTCGCTACCCTGCTGGGCGCGCCGGCCGTCCTGCCCGCCGCCGGCCAGGCGCCCGAGATCGAGCGCGAGACCGCGCCGCCGCAGGCGGTGGGCGCCGCGCACACCCTGCGCCAGATCCCCGAGGCCTGCGCCCGTATCGAAGGCGTGTTCACCGGCCAGGCCGATCCCCCTTACCGGTTCTCGGTCAAGCAGACCAGCCCCGGCTGCCGGCCGCGGGCGCGCCTGGTCGACGCCGACCGGGTGCGGCCCGATCCGGCCGACGGCTGGGTGCTCAACGACGTGGTGCGCATTCCCGCCGCCGCCTGTCCCTCGCAGGTGGCGGTGGCGCGAATCTGGCGCCGGCCCGCGGAGGGAACCCTGCAGACCGATGCCCAGGGCCGCGTGCGCATCTACCTGGACGAGGCGCGCGCGCAGGCCGAATCCGGCAACGCGCCGCAGCCGGGACTGTATGCGGCGCAGCTGCGGGTCGAGGGCGAGGCCTGCGACTGAGGCCCCGGTCGCGACGGCGCGCCTTCGGTCATACTAGGCGCCCGCCTCCCGGCTACCGCCGGCGGGGCTGTCTCCCGATAGCCATGCCGTCGGCGGGCGTCTTCCGCCGGCCGTATGATCGATGTCGAGCGCCGCCTACCGTTTCTGCGAATACCTTCTCGATTGCCGCGCGCGCGAACTTCGCCATCGCGGCGAGGTGGTCGCGCTGCCGGCGCGCGTGTTCGAGTGCCTGCAATACCTGATCGAGCACCACGACCGCGCGGTCGGGCGCGACGAGCTGGCGCTGGCGATCTTCGCCCGCGACAACGTGTCCGACGCGCAACTGAGCCAGATCGTGCTGCGCGCGCGGCGCGTCGTCGGCGACGACGGCCAGGAGCAGCGGCTGATCCGTACCGTGCCGCGCTACGGGTTCCGCTGGGTGGCCGAGGTCGAGGCATTGCAGGTCGCGGAGGAGCCGGCGGCGGCGCCAGAACCGGCGGGGTCCCCCCGGAGCGATGCGCCGGAGGCAACCGATGCCTTGCCGGTGTTCGTGGAGTCGGACCCGACTCCACGACGGCAGCGCCGGATCCTGATCGTTCTCGCGTCGATCGCGATCGCGCTGACGGCGGGGGCCTGGTGGGCAGTGTCGCAGCGCGAACGGCCCGCTCCCGCCGCCGATGGCGGTGGCGGCGCGCGACCGGCCGCCGCACTGATCGTGCTGCCGACCAGGGTCGAGGGGCCGCGGGCCGCGGCCTGGGCGCGCCTGGGATTGATGGACTTCATCGGCGACCGCCTGCGCCGCAACGGCCTGCCGGTGGTCTCGAGCGAAAGCGTGCTCTCGCTGCTGCACGAAAAGGAACGCGACGTGGTGGCCGGCCAGCTGCGCCGCGCCGCGGGCGAGGGTTGGATCATCAGCAGCCGCGCCCGGCATCGCGCGCAGGGCTGGCGTGTCGAGCTCACCGCCAACGGCAATGACGGCGCCTCGCGGCGCGCCACCGGCGAGCACGCCGACCTGCTGCAGGCCGCGGACCAGGCCAGCGGCCGATTGCTGGCGGCGCTGGGACGCAGCGACAGCGGCGCGGGCATCGACCTCAGCCTTGCAGAGCGCCTGCAGCGCGCGCAGGCGGCGATGCTGGGCAACGAGCTCGCCACCGCGCGACGGATCCTGCAGGACGCGCCGGAACTGCAGCGCGACGAACCGCAGTTGCGGCTGCGGCTGGCGCAGGTGGATTTCCGCGCCGGCAAGCATGCCGAGGCGCTGGCCGAGGTGGATCGCCTGCTGACCACCGCCATTGCGCGCGACGATCCGGTGTTCCGGGCGCGCGCGCTGCTGGTGCGCGGCGCGATCTGCGTGCGCCTGGACCGCTATGTCGAGGGCGAGCGCAACTATTCGGCGGCGATCCGCCTGCTCGATTCCGACGAGCACGTGTCGCTGCTGGGGGGCGCGCTCAACGGCCGTGGGGTGACCCGGTCCGCGCTGGGCAAGTTCGCAGGTGCGCTGGAGGATCTCGGGCGGGCGCGCATTCTGCTGGCGCGCACCGGCGACCTGCTGTCGGTGGCGCGGGTCGATGCCAACCTTGGTCATCTCGAGGGCGAACGCGGCCGGCCCGCGCAGTCGCTCGAATACCTGGGCAAGGCGGCAGCGGAGTTCCAGCGCTTCGGCGCGGTCAACGAACTGGCGGCGATGCACGCGGCCCTGGCGGTCAACCGTCTGAAGCTGCTGCAGCCGGAACAGGCACGCGCAACCATCGAACAGGCGTGGGCGCTGCGCGAGCAGGTCAGCGACGTCACTCTGGTCACCAGTCTCGCACTCGGCCGCGCCGAGGTGATGATCCGCGAGGGCCGGTTCGAGGCCGCGCATGCGCTGTTGGAGGAGCATGGCGACGGTCCGGTACTGCCGGGCGATTTCCACCGCAAGGACGCGCTGCAGGCGGAACTGGCCTGGCGCAGCGGCGATCCGGCGCGGACCATCGCGATCGTCGATGCCGCCCTGCAGGACTGGTCGCCGGAGGCCTGGGAATCCCGCCTGCGCTGGATGCAATGGCTGCGGCAACAGGCGGCGCTGCAGAGCGACCGGCCGCTGCGCGACGACATCCTGGTCGGCGCCGACGCCGGCGTGACCGGGCGCCTGCTCGAGGCGCTCGCGGCCCGCGCGCAGGGCCGCAACGACGATGCCGAGCGCAGCTACCGCGCCGCCGTGGCGCAGGCCGAGCAGGAGGGCGTGCCCGGCGACATCGCGCAGGCGGTGCTCGCCTACGCGCCCTGGCTGATCGAGCGCGGCGAGCTGGCCGAGGCCACTGCCCTGGTCGGGCGGGTCGCGCCCTGGACGGGCCGCGATTTCGATCTCGCCCTGCTGCAGGCGCAGCTGTTCCATGCCTTGGGTCAGGTCGAATCCCGGGAGGCGGCGCTGGAGGACGCGGGGCGTCTGGCTGGCGAGCGCCGGATTCCCGAGGCGCTGCGGCAACGGCCGGACGCCGCGCAGTAGGGCCTGCCCGGGAAGCGTTGGCAGGCCCCCGGATCTCGCCGCCCCGGCGACCCTGCACCCGCGCCGCAAGCCTGCCCGGGCGGGCTCGTCGTGCCCGATCGACGACATCGCCGCCGCCTGCGCGAGTACCGGCGGCCGCAGCAAGCCCCTGATTGGACAGGGATAAACGTCGAGATAAAGCGGTTGTCATCGAATTGGAATGGCCTCCGCGTCCGCCCGCTGGCAAGCATCGATGCCTGCAGACCGCGACCGGACAGGGCGCGGTCATCGTCCGGGGCGGGGCTGGCGTCATCCCATACGTGGCCTCCCATCCCGGGTCCGGATTCACCTGGAGGAGGGAGCACACGATGAAACGTACGACCCTGGCGCTCGCCATTGCCGCCCTGATGACAGCCGCGCCCGCCGTGGCGACGGACCCGCAGCGGACCGCGACCGCAACCCCCGACGGCCAATGTGAATCGGGCGCCGGCCCGGACGTCGCCGGGGAATGCCCGACGGACCTCGTCGTCGCCGACAGCGCCGATACCGATGCGGCCGATACCGATGCGGTGGACCTGTCGCAGCTGGAACAGGCGACCGAGCACAACCGCTATTTCGCCGCCAGCGGCGGCCCGGACAACGACCAGGCGGCGGCGGTCGAAGGCGATTTCGCCACCGCGGCCGGCTCCGGCGCCTACGCCGGAGCGCTCGGCGCCTCGGCCTTCGGCAGCGGTGCGTTCGCGTTCGGCGAACACGCGACCGCCAGCGGCTACAACAGCGTGGCGGCCGATAAATGGAGCACCAGCTACGGCGCCTTCAGCGAGGCGATCGGGGAAAGCGCCGTGGCGATCGGCGGTCAGCTGAAGATGATGATCGGCACGCCGGGAGAGTGGGACTGGGTGGAAGTCGACGTCTCCACGGTAGCCTCCGGCTATGGGAGTACCGCCATCGGCGCTGCCGCCCAGGCGACCGAAGCTTCCGCCACCGCCCTCGGCTCGACGGCCGATGCTAGTGCCATTGGCGCGCTCGCGCTGGGCGCGGCCAGCACGGCCTGGGGAGACGACAGCGTCGCCGTCGGCGGCATGGCACGCGCCTACGACTGGGGTTCAATCGCGGTCGGCAGCCGAGCCGAATCGCATGGCCCACGTAGCGCGGCATTCGGGCTGGGAGCGTACGCATCCGGCGACGGCAGCCTGGCACTCGGCGGCCATAGTGCAGTTGGCGGGTTCCAGAGCGTGGCCATGGGCTGGGCCAGCATCGTCTATCCAAACAGTGATGGCGGCATGGCATTGGGCCGCAACGCGGCGGTGGCGGACGGTATCGCCGATGCGGTGGCCCTGGGCGCGAATTCGTATGTCGACCGCGCCAACGCGGTGTCGGTGGGGTCGCCTGCCCGGATACACAGGGAAGGCTCGCCGCTGCAAGCGCAGATCGAAGCGATCGACCGCCAGATCGTCCACGTGGCGGCGGGCACCGAGGACACCGACGCGGTCAACCTCGGGCAGCTGAACGCCGCGACCGAGGACAACCGCTACCTGGCCGCCAGCGGCGGCCCGGACAACGAGCAGGAAGCGGCGGTCGAAGGCGACTATGCCACCGCGGTGGGATCGGCCGCCTATGCGGTCGGGCTCGGCACCTCCGCGTTCGGCAGCGGCGCGTTCGCGATGGGCGAATACGCCACCGCCGGTGGCTTCAACAGCCTGGCGTCGGCCAAGTGGTCCACCAGCTACGGGGTCGGCAGCCAGGCCACCGGCGACAGCGCCGTCGCGGTGGGTGGACAGATGGTGGTGATCAACGGCGAGACCTGGGAAGAGGAACTCTGGTCGACCGAGGCATCAGGGCAGGAGAGCACCGCCATCGGCACCGCCGCCCGCGCGACCGGCTATGGCAGCACCGCGCTGGGTGTGGTGTCGGAGGCCAGCGGCGACAGCGCGACCGCCCTCGGGCAGGCCAGTACCGCGCGCGGCGACCAGAGCATCGCCATCGGCGGCCAGGCGCGCGCCTACGACGTGTTCAGCACCGCCGTCGGCAGCTGGTCGCAGGCACGCGGCCCGCGCAGCACCGCACTGGGCGTGGGAGCGTTCGCCGAAGGCGATAGCAGCCTGGCGCTGGGCGGCCAGGCCGCCGTCGGCGGATACCAGAGCGTGGCGCTGGGCTGGAACAGCATCGTCTTTCCCGACACCGATACCAGCATGGCGCTCGGGCCGCATTCGCAGGTCGCCATCGGCGCCGACAATGCCGTCGCGCTGGGCAGCTACTCGTATGCGGACCGGCCCAATTCGGTTTCGGTCGGCACGCCGGCGCGCATCCATGACGGCGTGATCCCGGTCGACGTCGAGGCCATCGATCGCCAGATCACCCACGTCGCCGCCGGCACCGAAGCCACCGACGCGGTGAACCTGTCGCAGCTCGAGCAGGCGACCGAGAGCAACCGCTACTTCGAAGCCACCGGCGACGCCGACAACGACCAGCCGGCCATGGCGGCGGGCGAGTTCGCCACCGCCGCCGGCTCCGGCGCCTATGCCGGCGAACTCGGTGCGTCGGCCTACGGCAGCGGTGCGTTCGCCCTGGGCCGGCACGCCACCGCTTCGGGTTTCGACAGCGTGGCGTCCGGCGATTACAGCGCGGCCTACGGCGCCGGCAGCGAGGCCGCTGGCACCAGCAGCACCGCGCTGGGCGGCAAGCTGAGCGTGTTCGACATGGAAACCGGCGAGGACGTGATCTGGTCGACCGTGGCCTCCGGACAGGACAGCACCGCCGTCGGTTCGGCAGCGCAGGCCACCGGAGCCGGCACCGTGGCCCTGGGCGTGATCGCCCGGGCCTCGGGCCAGTCGGCGATCGCGATCGGCGCGGCGAGCTACGCCGCGGGCGACTGGAGCATGTCCCTGGGCGCCAACTCCCGGGCCGACGGTGGCAACTCGGTCGCGCTGGGCAACCGGGCCAAGGCCTACGGCGAGCGTAGCGTCGCGGTCGGCAGCAGCGCGGTGGCGTACGACGAATCGAACACCGCCGTCGGACAGTATTCCGGCGCCGCGGGCGCCCAGTCGAGCGCCTTCGGCCGGCAGGCCAAGGCACGCGTGGCGCATGCGACGGCGCTGGGCGCGGAGACCGACGTGCTGGCGACGAATGCCGTGGCTCTGGGGGCCTACTCGGTGGCCGACCGCGCGGGCACGGTGTCCGTGGGCGCGGCGTACGGCTACACCGACAGCCTCGGCAACTGGGTGGAGGCGTTCGATCGCCAGATCGCCAACGTCGCCGCCGGCACCGAGGCCACCGACGCGGTCAACCTCGCTCAACTGAAGGAGGCGACCGCGCACAGCCGCTACTTCGAGGCTACCGGCGACACCGACAACGACCAGGAGGCGACCGCGCACGGCGATTTCGCCACCGCGGCCGGCTCTGGTGCCTATGCCGGAGAAATCGGCGCCTCGGCCTTCGGCAGCGGCGCGTTCGCGTTTGGCGCATATGCGACCGCCAGCGGTTACAACAGCGTGGCGTCCGAGCAGTGGAGCACGAGCTACGGGGCCTATAGCGAGGCCACCGGAGAGAGCTCGGTGGCCATCGGCGGCCAGATGTCGGTGTGGTTCGGTACCCCGGGCGAGTACGATTGGGAGTTGGTCGACGTACCGACCGTCGCGTCAGGCATGGCAAGTACGGCCGTGGGTGCCGGTACCCAGGCGACCGCGCATTACGCGGTGGCGGTGGGTGCCCACACGCATGCAGTCGGCATTGAATCCACGGCGCTCGGATCCGGAGCCTATGCGTCCGGGGAACTCGCGGTCGCCGTCGGTGCCGGGGCGACGGCCTTCGACTTCGCCACGGTTGCCGTGGGACATCGGGCCTCGGCCGCAGGCCCGCGGAGCGCAGCCTTCGGGCTTGGCGCAATGGCGCTGAGTGAGAACAGCCTGGCGCTGGGCGGATGGAGCGTCGTAGGTGGTTTCGAGAGCGCAGCCCTGGGCTGGAACAGCGTGGTATTGCCGGGTGCCGATGGCGGCGTCGCGCTGGGTCGCAACTCCCAGGTGGCCTTCGGTTCCACCAACTCGGTGGCGCTGGGCGCGAATTCGTATGTCGATCGCGACAACGCCGTATCGGTCGGTTCCCCGGGTCGAACCCACTTTGGCGGCATGCCGGTACCCGTAGAGATCGAGGCGATCGAGCGCCAGATCATCCACGTCGCCGCCGGCACCGAGGACACCGACGCGGTCAACCTCGCTCAGCTGAAGGAGGCGACGGCGCACAGCCGTTACTTCGAAGCCACGGGCGATGCCGACAACGACCAGCCGGCCACGGCGGCGGGCGAGTTCGCCACCGCCGCCGGCTCCGGCGCCTATGCCGGCGAGCTGGGCGCCTCGGCCTTCGGCAGCGGCGCGTTCGCGTTCGAGAAGCACACCACCGCCACCGGCTTCAACAGCACGGCCTCGGCCGACTACGCGACCGCGTACGGCGCCGGCAGCGAGGCCACGGGACAAAGCTCGATGGCGATCGGCGGCTACCACTATGCCGACGACGGCGAGACCGGCCTGCCGCGCGCTTTCGCCACCATCGCTTCCGGGCGCGAAAGCACGGCGGTCGGCGCGGGCGCGCGCGCGCTGGACTACATGGCCGTCGCCGTCGGAGCCGGCGCGTATGCAGGCTCGGCCATGTCGGTCTCGGTGGGCGGGAGCGCAATCGGCGAGCAGACCGTGGTGGTTGGCAACAACTCCGTCGCGCACGGATTCGGGTCGTCGGCATTCGGCACCGGAGCCGGTGTGGGCGCCGATCGCGGGCTCGCGCTCGGCTCGGCGAGCACGGTGCTTGGGGACAGCGGCACCGCCGTGGGAACGGCCGCGTACGCCAGCGGAGACCATAGCGTCGCGCTCGGCTTCGGCAGCCATGTCGAGGCGGCCGACAGCATGGCCTTGGGCGCGTTCAGCATGAACTTCGCCGACAACAGCGTGGCGTTGGGGACGGGGTCGATTGCCGACCGCGCCAACACGATCTCGGTGGGCATTTCGGCGGACAACCCGATGGGATTCGATCCGGTCCAGAGGCAGATCGCCAACGTGGCGGCGGGGACCGAGGGCACGGATGCCGTGAATCTCGATCAGCTGCGCGACGCGACCTCCATCAACCGCTACTTCGCCGCCCGCGGCGACGAGGACAACGATCAGGAAGCCACGGTCGATGGCGATTTCGCCACCGCGGCCGGCTCCGGCGCCTATGCCGGCGAGCTGGGCGCCTCGGCCTACGGCAGCGGCGCGTTCGCGTTCGAGAAGCACACCACCGCCACCGGCTTCAACAGCACCGCCTCGGCCGACTATGCCAGCGCCTACGGCGCAGGCAGCGAGGCCACGGCGGATTCCGCGACCGCGATCGGCGGGCACCTGTACGTGATGAACGGCGAGACCTGGGAGATGGAAGAGTTCGCCACCATCGCCTCCGGCCGCGAAAGCACCGCGGTCGGCGCCGGTGCCCGCGCGCTGGAGTATGCCTCGACCGCGGTCGGCGCCGGCGCCTACGCCGGCGGCGAGATGGCGGTTGCGATCGGCGGCAGCGCGCGCGCCGATCGCAGCACGGCGGTCGGCGTGATGTCGGTGGCGGCAGGGGAGTTCGCCACCGCGTTCGGCGAAGGCTCGACCGCCGCCGCGATCCGCACGCTCGCCGTCGGCAGCGGCAGCGGCGCGTTCGGCGAGAGCTCGACTGCGGTCGGGCAGGTGGCGCGCGCCTACGGCGAGGAAAGCGTCGCGCTCGGTTTCCGCAGCCAGGCCGACAGCCTGTCCAGCATGGCGCTGGGCGTGGACGCCTGGGCGATGGCGGGCAACAGCGTCGCGCTGGGGCGTGGCGCCATCGCCGACCGCGAGAACACGGTCTCGGTCGGCAGCGAAGGCGCCGAGCGCCAGATCGTCAACGTCGCCCCCGGCACCAAGGGCACCGATGCGGTGAACCTCGATCAGCTGAGCGCCGTCGCCGACGAGATCGGGCATATCAGCGAAAACGCGATCACCTACGACGACGACAGCCACGATCGTGTGACCTTCGACGGCGCGCAGGGCACCGTCCTGGCCAATGTCGCCGCGGGTGAGGTGTCGGAGGACAGCACCGACGCGGTCAACGGCAGCCAGCTGTTCGAGACCAACGAGCGCATCGGTGTGGTCGAGGGCCGCGTGGACGGCATGGAGGATCGCATTGGCGACATCGAAGGTGTGGCCGTGAACGCGGTGACTTACGACGACGACAGTCATGATCGCATCAGCCTGGATGGCGCAGGCGGCACCCGGCTGAGCAACGTCGCCGCAGGTGCGATCAACGCTTCCAGCCGCGACGCGGTGAACGGTGCCCAGGTGCATGCCTCGATGGATTCCGTCGCTACCGCCTTCGGCGGCGGCACGGTGGTGGACGCCAACGGCAAGCTGATCGGGTCGGTGTTCTCCGTCCAGGGCAGCTACTACGGCAACGTCGGCGACGCCCTTGGTGCGCTCGATGGTGCGCTGTCGGGTCTCGACAGCCGGGTCGGAGCGCTAGAGCAAGGTCGCAACGGCAACGGCAACGGCAACGGCACCGGGAACGGGAACGGGAACGGGAACGGGAACGGGAACGGCAATGGTGCCCCGAGCGGTCGCGGCGACGGTCTCGCGGTCGGCAACGACAGCGTCGCTGCCGACGGCAACGACACCGCGATCGGCAATGGTGCGTCCGTGGATGCCGACAACAGCACCGCGGTTGGCAGCGCGGCGTCGGTCTCGGTGGAGGCGACCAACGCGGTGGCGGTCGGCGCCGACGCGAATGTCGAGGCGGCGTCGGGCACGGCGGTCGGCCAGGGCGCCAGCGTTACCGCCGAAGGTTCGGTGGCGCTGGGGCAGGGCTCGGTCGCGGACCAGGCCAATACGGTCTCGGTCGGCAGCGCCGACAACCAGCGTCGCGTCACCAACGTCGCCGAAGGCGTCGACGACCACGATGCGGCCAACGTGGCGCAGGTCGAAGCCGGCGATGCGCGCACCCTGAACCAGGCCAAGGCCTACACCGACGAGCAGTTCGCCGCCTGGGAGGACAACTTCACCTCGCTGCGCGGTGAGGTCGACGAGCGCCTCCGCCACCAGGATCGCCGCATCGACCGCATGGGCGCCATGAGCGGCGCCTACGCCGGCATGGCGCTCAATACCGCCGGACTGGCCGGGCAGAACCGCGTCGGCGTCGGCGTCGGCGCCCAGGGCGGCGAGCAGGCGATCGCGATCGGTTACCAGCGCGCGCTCGGCAACCGCGCCAGCATCTCGTTCGGCGGCGCGGTGGCCGGTGGCGAGAGCAGCGTCTCCGCCGGCGCCGGCTTCAGCTGGTGACGACGGCAGGCCCTCGCCGAGCCGGGATCCGCAGCGTCCCGCGTGACGCTGCGGGTCGTTGCGGGACCCTGCGGGGCGCGTCGGATGTCGAGAACCACTTTCCCGGCCGTCTGCCGCTGGCCCGGGCTCGTTCCCGGGCGGCGGCAGGCGGTTCTTTTTATTCTTCGTATCGTGAGGAGAAGCTTGGATGTCGATGAAGCGTAAGACCCTGTTGTGTGCCGCGATTGCAGCGGCGATCGGAATCCCGGCGGTGCATGCCGCCGGCCAGGAAGCCAGGATCGGCCAGTCGCGTATCGCGCAGCCCGCGGCCGAGGCCCAGGCCGGCGCCCGCGTGATCGTCAAGTACCGCAGCGGTACGCTGGAGAGCACCAGCAACATGGCCAAGGCCCGCGCGGTCGAGTCGGCCGCTGCGCGCGCGGGCGCCGGCGTCAGGTCCGCCCGCGGCGGTGCCGTCTCGGCCACCCACATGCGCCGCCTCGGCGTCGGCGCCGACCTGTTGCGCCTGTCGCAGAAGCTCGAGCGCAGCGCGCTGGAGACCCTGGTGCGGGAGATCTCCGCGGATCCGGCGGTGGAGTACGCGGTGATTGACGAGCGCGACTACGCCCTCGGCCCGGTGCGCCGGGCCACGGACGCGCAGCCGCAGTTCACTCCGGACGATCCGTTCTTCGCCCAGTACCAGTGGAACTTCCGCACCGACAACCCCGGCGGGATCGA
>NZ_JACCKA010000041.1 GCF_013425525.1 Luteimonas salinisoli
GGCGTGCCGGGCGACGCCGGGCCGCTGCCGCTGCCGGCCGGCTTCCCCGGCGACGTCTACCTGCCGCCACGCTACGAGATCGACAGCGTGCTCGACATGGACGGCACCACCATGGTGAACCTGCGCGTCTCTGGCCAGGTGGACGCGCTGTTCGCCGATGCCGGCGGCGCGATGACGCGGCTCGGCTGGCAGCGGACCCTGTCGCGGCGCGATGCCGGCCACAGCGCCGTGCTCGCCTTCGAGAAGGGCCCGCGCACCGCGGTGCTGTCGTTCGCGCGCGGCCACGGCGCCGGCGACGTGACGCTCGGACTGCAGCTGCACGACCGGCAGCAGTAGCGCGCGAGGGCACGGCTCAGGCCGCGCCGAGGAAATCCCCGATCGCCGCCGCCACCGCAGCCGGATCCTCCATGTGCAGGTGATGGGTGCCGGGCAGCACCACCAGCTCGCCCTGCGGCAGCAGCCGCACCCGCCGGCTGCGCTCCGGCTCGGGCAGGTACGGCTGCGGCGGGTCGGCGTAGACCACCCGGGTCGGGCAGGCGATGCCGGCCACCAGATCGTCGACCTGGGCGTCGGTCATGCGCACCATGGTCGGCAGGGTCAGGCGCGGATCGCTGCTCCAGCGCCAGCCGCCGTCCACCGCCTCCAGCCCGCGCTCCACCAGCAGCCGCGCGACCGGCTCGCAGAGGCCGTTGGCCTGCATGCGCGCGCGGACCGCCGGCTCCGGGTCGGGGAACAGGCGCAGCCGCTTGCCACGCAGCGCGCGCGCCGCGGCGACCGCGTCGCGCAGCCGGGCCGCGGTGCGTGCCGGGTCCTCCGGCAGCGCCCCCAACGCCTCGATCGCCAGCAGCCGCTCGACCCGCCGCGGCGCGCCGGCCGCCACCAGGCTGGCGATGCCGGCACCCATCGAATGCCCGAGCAGGGCGAAGCGCTCCCAGCCCAGGGCGTCGGCGATGTCGAGCACGCTGTGCAGCGCCCCGGCGAAGGAATAGTCGGCGCCGGGCGGCAGATGGGCGCTGCGGCCGTGGCCGGGCAGGTCCGGGGCCACCAGGTCCAGCTGCGCCAGGTGCGGCGCCAGCGGCAGGAAGCTGGCGGCATTGTCCAGCCAGCCGTGCAGGGCGAGCACCCGCGGCGCCCCGGTGTTGCCGTTGCGCAGACCGGCGATGCGGAGGCCGGAGATATCGAGGGCGAACTCGCGCATCAGGCGCCGTCGAGGCTCCGCCGCGCGATGCTCGCCAGCGCCTCGGCGTGTTCCGGCGCATCGTTGAGGCAGGGGATGTAGCGCAGCGCTTCGCCGCCGTGCGCGCGGAACAGCTCGGCGTTCTGCAGCGCGATCTCCTCCAGGGTCTCCAGGCAGTCGACCGCGAACCCGGGGCAGACCACGTCGACGTGCTTCAACCCCTGGCCGGCCAGTTCGCGCAAGGTGTGGTCGGTGTAGGGCTGCAGCCAGGGTTCGCGGCCGAAGCGCGACTGGAAGGTGAGCCTCCACTGGTCGTCCTCCAGGCCCAGGGCCGCGGCGATCGCGGCGACGCTGGCGCGGCACTGCGCCTGATAAGGGTCACCGGCATCCACCAGCCGCTGCGGGATCCCGTGGAACGAGAACAGCAGCAGCTCGCCGCTGCCGTGCGTGTCGCGATAGCCGCGTATCGAACCGGCCACCGCCGCGACCCAGCCGGCATCGAGGTGGTAGTCCTGCACCACCTGCACCTCGATTCCCTCGACCGCCGCCGCCACGTCGACTACCGACGCGGTGGTGGTGGTGGAGTACTGCGGATACAGCGGCAGCACCAGCACACTGCGGGCGCCACCGTCGCGCAGCGACCGCAGCGTGGTCCCCAGCGCCGGCTCGCCATAGCGCATTGCGTGCGCCACGCGCAGGTCCGGCAGGCGCTGCTGCAGCGCCTGCGCCAGGCGCGCGGTATGCACCGCCAGGGGCGAGCCGCCTTCCATCCAGATTCCGGCGTACAGCTTGGCCACGCGCGGCGAGCGCAGCGGCAGGATCGCGAAATGCAGCAGCGGGCACCACAGCCAGCGGGTCAGCGCCACCACCCGGTAGTCGTGGAGGAATTCGGCCAGGTAGCGGCGCACCGCTGCCGCGGTCGGCGCCGCCGGGGTGCCGAGGTTCACCACCAGCAGTGCGGTGTCGCCGCCGGGGGCCGGAATGGGGGGAGCGGGGACGGCCATCGGCATAGGATGACAGGGCGCGGCAGCCGCCGACAGCGTCGCCCGGCTCACCGCCGATTCATCGCACCGGCCCTAGCCTGAACTTTGTTCCGCTTGGCGCGGTCTGCCTGCCACGTCGTCCCTTCCGTTCCCGGAGCCCCGCATGTCCCAGCCCCGCCGATCCCTCCTTCCGTCCCTGGTCCAGCTGGGCGCCGTGCTGGCGCTGTCCCTGGCCGGCGCGGGAACCGCCGTCGCCGGTCCGCAGGAGGATGCCCGGGCCCAAAACGCGGTACGGGTGCTGACCGAGATCCAGGCCATCCCCGAGAGCGGCATCCCCGACAAGCTGCTCGACGAGGCGCGCGCGATCGTGGTGGTGCCGGACACCATCAAGGCCGGGCTGGTGATCGGCGGGCGCCGCGGCCACGGGCTGATGGCGGTCAAGAGCCCCGACGGCACCTGGTCCGCGCCCAGCTTCGTGCGCCTGACCGGCGGCAGCATCGGCCTCCAGGCCGGGGTGCAGTCCGCCGACGTGGTGCTGG
Source organism: Luteimonas salinisoli (assembly GCF_013425525.1). GTDB lineage: Bacteria > Pseudomonadota > Gammaproteobacteria > Xanthomonadales > Xanthomonadaceae > Luteimonas > Luteimonas salinisoli. The sequence continues at coordinate 2,700 of NZ_JACCKA010000041.1, forward strand.
TCTTCCGCAACGACCGCAGCCTGGAGTCGGTGGTCAACGGCAAGTTCACTCTCGGTGCCGACGCCGGCGTCGCCGCCGGACCGCTCGGGCGCAACGCCTCCACCGCCACCGACGGCCAGCTCAAGGCCGAGATCTGGTCGTGGTCGCGGGCGCGCGGGCTGTTCGCCGGGGTGGCGCTGGACGGCGCGGTGCTGAGCATCGACGACGACGCCAACGAGGCCGTGTACGGCCAGGGCACCACCCCACGGATGATCTTCGAGGGCCGCGCAGGGCAGGCGCCTTCCGACGCCGTGGTGGATTTCCGCGACCGTCTCGAGGAGGCCACGGCGATCGCCCGCGCCAACCGCGGCACCGGCAGCACCGCGCCGACGCCGGTCACCGCCGCTCCGATCGGCGGACAGACGTTGCCCGAACCGCCGCCGATCGACGCCGGCGAGCCGATGCCGCAGCCGTTCGAACCGGTGTCCGAGGGCGAGATCCGCAGCGAACCGCTCGACGACACCCCCTGAGCACCCGCGACGGCGCATTCATACCTGCGTTACCGGCATCCGGCCGACCGGCTGCGGTATCCTCACGCCTTCTCCTCTTCCTGGGCACCCCATGGGCAGTTTCAGCATCTGGCATTGGCTCATCGTGCTGGTGGTCGTGCTGCTGGTGTTCGGCACCAAGCGCCTGCGCGGCGCCGGGCGCGACCTGGGCGAGGCGATCAAGGGCTTCAAGAAGGGCGTGAACGACGCCGACGACGACAAGCCCGCCGCGCGCCTGGAAGACCAGGCCCGCGACGACGCGGCCACCCGCGACAAGCAGCGCGACGACGACAAGACCCCGCGCTGACGCCGCTGCGCGGCGCCCATCGGCATGTTCGACATCGGCTTCAGCGAGCTCTTCTTCATCGCGGTCGTCGCCCTGGTGGTGCTCGGTCCCGAGCGCCTGCCGAAGGCCGCGCGCTTCGCCGGACTGTGGGTGCGCCGGGCGCGGGCGCAGTGGCATTCGGTGAAGTCCGAACTCGAGCGCGAACTGGCCGCCGAGGAGCTCAAGCGCAGCCTGCACGACGCCGAAGACGCGATGCGCGAGGTCGACGGCTCGGTGCGCGGCGCCCGCGACCGGGTGCGCAGCGAGGTCGATGCGGTGCGCGATTCGGTGCGCGAGACCGCGCGCGAGCTCGAGGCGGGAACGGCCCGGCGGGCGGCCGCGGGCGAGACGGCAGACGTGACGGGCGAGGACGCCGCCCCGCCCGGGCCCGCCGCCGACGACGCCCCCGCCCCGCCCGGCGACGACGCGCCGCCCGCCCCTTCGGAGGACGACGATGCCGCGCGACGCTGAGAGCGCCGTCGACAGCAGCCTGATCGACCATCTGGTCGAGCTGCGCTCGCGGCTGATGCGCGCGCTGGCCGGCGTGGTGCTGGTGCTGCTGGCGCTGCTGCCGTTCGCCAACCGCCTCTACGGCCTGCTGGCGCAGCCGCTGCTGGACAAGCTGCCCGAGGGCGCGCACCTGATCGCCGTGGAGGTGGCCTCGCCGTTCTTCGCGCCGCTGAAGCTGGCGTTCTTCGTGGCGGTGATCTCGACCATGCCCTGGCTGCTCTACCAGGCCTGGGCGTTCGTGGCGCCGGGCCTGTACCGGCGCGAGAAGAAGCTGGCGCTGCCGCTGCTGGTGTCGGCGGTGGCGCTGTTCTACGTCGGCTGCGCGTTCGCGTTCTTCCTGGTGCTGCCGGCGGTGTTCGGCTTCCTGACCAGCGTCACCCCCGAGGGGGTGGCGATGATGACCGACATCCACGCCTACCTGAATTTCGTGCTGGTGATCTTCCTCGCCTTCGGCCTGAGCTTCGAGCTGCCGGTGGCGCTGGTGATCCTGACCCTGCTCGGCTGGGTGACGCCGGCGCAGCTGCGCGAGTGGCGCGGCTACGCCATCGTCGGGGTGTTCGTGCTGGCGGCGGTGATCACCCCGCCCGACGTGATCTCGCAGCTGATGCTGGCGATCCCGATGTGCCTGCTGTACGAGGCCGGCATCGTCGCGGCGCGGCTGCTGGCGCCGAAATCGCAGAACCGCGACGACGACGGGGCCGACCGGCCGCCGGCATGATCGCGGCCCGGTTCTGGCGGCGCTACGCCGCCTGGTCGCTGGACGCCGCCCTGCTGGCGGCGCCCGTGCTGGTGCTCGCTGCGCCGCGGCTGCGCGCCGGTGCGGAGCGCATCGCCGCGGCATTCGCGGAGCTCGCCGATGCCGTCTCCACCGCGCTGCTCGAGCTGCTGCTGTCGAACGGATCGCCGCTGGCCGCGGCGCTCGCTGCGGCGCAGGAACCGCGGCTGCGGGAAGCGGCCGCGACGCTGCTCGACGCCCTCGGCGCCACCGCACTGCCGCCGCTCGCGGCGTTCGCACTGCTGGCGCTGGCCTATCACGTCGCCAGCGAAAGCTCGCCACGCCAGGCCACACTCGGCAAGCGCGCGCTGGGCCTGCGGATCGTCGCCGCCGACGGCGGCCGACTCGCGCAGCCGCGCGTGCCGCTGCGCCACCTGGCCGGCGCGCTGTCCTGGCTCAGCGGCAACCTCGGCCACCTGCTCGCGGCGCTGCCGCCGGAACGGCGCGCGCTGCACGACCGCATCGCCGGGGCTCGGGTGCTGCAGGCGGACGCCGGCCCGCTGCCGGCGTGGGCACGCGCCTGGATCGCGGCGCAGGCGCTGGCGGGCCTGGCGGCGGCGGTGTGGCTCGGCGCGGCGATGCAGGCGCAGCTGCAGGTCGCGGTTCAGCGCGCGCTGGGCGGCTGAAGCGCCTCAGACCTCGATGCCGGAAGCCGGCGGCGGCGGCGCCGCGGTGCCGTCCGGCGGCGCCAGCATCTTCTGCCAGGCGCGGTAGGACGCGCCCAGCATCACCGGCATCAGCACCGCCATCATCAGGATCTGGGCGACGAACTGCATCGCCAGCGGACCGGCGACCAGGCGCGCGATCACCGCCACCAGTTGCGAGGCGAAGCTGACCAGGAAGGCGATGATGATCAGCAGCACGAAGAACACGATCATCGCCGGGACGTTGCGGATGCAGGCCGCGAAGCTGCGCTTCATCGACTCCAGCGCGCCGCGCCGCTCGAACATGATCTGCGGGGTGGCGACGAAGGTGAAGAAATAGCTCAGCACGCCGAGCAGGAACACCAGCAGCATCCACAGCAGGAAGCGGCCGATCGGCAGGCTTTCGAACATGGCCGGGTCGGGACTGGCCTGGCCCTCGGCCTGCTCGAGCACGGCGATCGCCTGCTGCAGCTGGGTCGGCCCCACCAGCACCAGCAGCAGCAGGACCGCGAACACCGCCAGCGCCACCTGCGGCAGCAACAGCGCGACCAGGCGCGGCGCGCGGCCCTCGGCGAACCCGTGCAGCAGGTGCGCGGGCGCCGCCTGGCGTCCGGCGTCGACCTCGCCGACGGCGTGGATGAAGCCGCCCATCAGCACCGGGCCGACCAATACCAGCAGCAGCTGCAGGGCCATGAACATGCCGATCTGCCCCGCGAACAGCAGCGGCAGCGCGGTCAGGAAACCGAAGATCGCGCCCAGCAGCCCCAGCCCGAGCGGCGACCTGCGCAGCAGCCCGAAGCCGGCCAGCAGCCACTCCGCGCCGTCACCCGCCGATGCCTTGGTCACGTCCGTCATTGTCGATGTCCCCGATGGTCCGATCCGCCGACAGTGTACGCGCCCGCCGCGCGAAGCGCCGCAGCGCGCGCCGCGCATGCGGCGCCGCGCGCACCGCTGCCGCCAGTGCCTGCGGGTCGGTTCCCTCGCCGCGCAGCTGGTCGGCGCGGGCGCGGATGTAGCCGCGCATGTGCATGGCGCTGAACTCGGGATGGAACTGCACGCCCCAGACGTGCTCGCGCCAGCGGAAGGCGTGGCAGCCGTCGTGGTCCGATGCCGCCAGGAGCACGGTCTCCGGCGGCGCGCGCAGCACGCTCTGCAGATGCGTGGCCTGGGCGGCGAACCGCGGCGGCAGCGCCGCGAACAGCGGATCGTCTTCGCAGCCCGGCGTGCAGGCCACCTCGACGGTGCCCATCTCGCGGCCGCGCGGGTGGTCCCCCACCTCGCCGCCGAGCGCATGCGCCAGCAGCTGGTGTCCATAGCAGATCCCGAACAGCGGCAGCCCGGCGTGCGCCGCCTCGCGCAGCCAGCCGGCAGCGCGCTCGCTCCAATCCAGGCGCTCGGTGACCATCGCCGCCGAGCCGCTGACGATGATCCCGGCGAAGCCCGCGGGGCGCGGCAGCGGCGCCCCGGCCTCGACGTCGACCACCGTCGCTTCCCGGCGCCCGAGCCCGGCGGCGACCCGGATCCAGTGCCCGAACCCGCCATGCCGACGCAGCGGCTCGACCGGGCGCCCGGCGACGACGATCAGCAATGGTCGGGGTTCGGCGGAGACGATCATCGGGGTTGGCGACTCACTCGCGCGGCGGCAGCACCGTCAGCACTTCCTCCACCGTGGTCAGGCCCTGGGCGACCTTGGCGGCGCCGGCGGCGTGCAGGGTGCGCAGGCCGCCCTCGCGCGCGGCGGCGGAGAAGCCGGCGAGCTCCATGTCGGGGCGGATGCGCGCGCGCAGCGCCGGCGTCACCGGCATCAGCTCGTACAGGCCCACGCGCCCGAGGTAGCCGGTGTTGCGGCACTCCAGGCAGCCGACCGCACCCTGGGTGTCCCCGGCCGGCGGCCGCGCGCCGTCGCCGAGCAGCGCCTGCCAGGCCTCGTCCGGCACGGTGCGCGGCTGCTTGCAGTGCGGGCACAGCGTGCGCACCAGGCGCTGCGCCAGTACCCCGTTGAGCGTGGAGGCGATCAGGTAGTGCGGCAGGCCGAGGTCGAGCAGCCGGGTGACCGCCGAGGGCGCGTCGTTGGTATGCAGCGTGGACAGCACCAGGTGACCGGTGAGCGATGCCTGGACCGCCATCTGCGCGGTATCGAGATCGCGGATCTCGCCGATCATGATGATGTCCGGGTCCTGGCGCAGCAGGGTGCGCACCCCGGAGGCGAAGGTCAGGTCGATCGCGGTGTGCACCTGGGTCTGGTTGAACTCCGGCGAGACCATCTCGATCGGGTCCTCGATGGTGCAGATGTTGAGGTCCGGCGTGGCCAGGCGCTTGAGCGCCGAGTACAGCGTGGTGGTCTTGCCGGAACCGGTCGGGCCGGTGACCAGCACGATGCCGTGCGGCTGCTGCACCAGCGCGTTCCAGGCCGCGGCCTCGGCATCGTCGAAGCCGAGCTGCTCGATCGGCTTGAAGGCGGTGTCCGGGTCGAAGATGCGCATCACGCATTTCTCGCCGAACGCCGTGGGCATGGTCGACAGACGCATCTCGACCTCGCTGCCGCCGGGCGAGCGGGTCTTGATGCGGCCGTCCTGCGGCCGCCGCCGTTCGCCCAGGTCCATGCGCCCGAGCACCTTGATCCGGCTGACCACCGCGCTCATCACCGGCGGCGGCATCTCGAACACCTTGTGCAGCAGGCCGTCGATGCGGAAACGCACCCGGCCGACGTCGCGGCGCGGCTCCAGGTGGATGTCCGAGGCGCGCTGCCCGTAGGCGTACTGCAGCAGCCAGTCGACGATGTTGACGATGTGGTGGTCGTCGGCGTTGACGTCGCCCGAGCGCCCCAGTTCGACCAGCTGCTCGAAACTCGGCGCCGCACCCTCCTCGCGCACGTCGCGGGCGCCGCGGATCGAGCGGGTGACGCCGAAGAACTCCATGGTGTAGCGGTGCAGGTCCAGCGGGCTGGCCACCACCAGGTCGATGCGCCGGCGCAGCAGCCGCTGCAGGTCGGGCAGCCAGTCCAGCGCCATGGGTTCGCTGGTGGCGATCACGGCGTGATCGCCGCTGACCTCGAGCGGCAGGATGCGGTGGCGCCGTGCGTAGGCGTGCGAGATCAGCTCGGTCACCCCGGCCACGTCGAGGCGGGTGGGATCGATGCGCCGGTAGGGGTGGCCGCTGGCCTCGGCCAGCCATTCGGTCAACTGCTCGAGGCCCAGGTCGGTCCCGGGCACGCGCGCGGAGGGCAATTTGAGGTTGGCCAGCAGCACCAGCGGGTGCACCGCCTCCAGCCCGCGTCCGTGGCGGCCGGAGACGCGCGCGCGGTCGGCCTGCCCAGTGTCGAGCAGGCCGTCGGCGACCAGCGCGTCGAGCACCGGCTCCAGCGTCAGCCGCCCCGGCGGCAGGCGCACTGCAGAACGTTCGCCGACGGCGTGGGGCGGATCGATCAAGACGGACTCGTGTCTGCGGAGGGAGCCGGGGCGCCGCCGGCCGGGCGGCGCGAACCCGGCCGCTATACTAGCGCGCCCGTGTCAGCGAGCCGGATGCCGACCATGAGCGGCCCCACCTTCCAGGAACTGATCCAGCGCCTCAATGCCTACTGGGGCGAGCGCGGCTGCGTGCTGATCCAGCCGCTGGACCTGGAGGTCGGCGCCGGCACTTTCCATCCGGCCACGTTCCTGCGCGCGCTGGGACCGGAGCCGTGGAACGCCGCCTACGTGCAGCCCTGCCGCCGTCCCACCGACGGCCGCTACGGCGACAACCCCAACCGCCTGCAGCGCTACTACCAGTACCAGGTGGTGCTCAAGCCCAGCCCGGACGACATCGTCGAGCGCTACTTCGGCTCGCTCAAGGCGCTGGGCGTCGATCCGCAGGTGCACGACCTGCGCCTGGTCGAGGACAACTGGGAGTCGCCGACGCTCGGCGCCTGGGGCCTGGGCTGGGAGGTCTGGCTCAACGGCATGGAGGTGACCCAGTTCACCTACTTCCAGCAGGCCGGCGGGCTCGAATGCCGTCCGGTGCTGGGCGAGATCACCTACGGCCTCGAGCGGCTGTGCATGTACCTGCAGAACGTCGACGACGTCTTCGACCTGGTGTGGACCCACGGCCCCGACGGCATGCCGGTGACCTACCGCGACGTCTACCACCAGAACGAGGTGGAGCAGAGCACCTACAACTTCGAAGTGGCCGACGTGCCGGAACTGTTCCACCGTTTCGACGCCTGCGAGGCCGAGGCGCTGAAACTGGTCGGCCTCGACCTGCCGCTGCCGGCCTACGAGCAGGTGTGCAAGGCCTCGCACTGCTTCAACCTGCTCGACGCGCGCCGCGCGATCGCGGTGACCGAGCGCCAGCGCTTCATCCTGCGCGTGCGCAAGCTGTCGCAGGCGGTGGCCGAGAGCTATCACGGGCAACGCGAGAAGCTCGGGTTCCCGGGGCTGAAGCGCGAGGCCGAAGCGGCATGAGCACGGTAGGCGGCGATTTCGCACCATACGGGCTGGCTGCATTCCTGTTCGCCGTGTTCTGCGCGTACTGGGCCCAGGAAACCGCACGCAGCGCCTGGCTTTGGTTTTTCCTCGGCCTGCTGCTGCCGCCGATCGCGGGCATCGCGCTGCTGTCCAAGAACGCGGTCCGCCTCGAACGCCTCGCTCAAAGGCGAAAGGACAACGCATGACCCGATTCGCGCCCCTGCTCATCGAACTGGGCACCGAGGAGCTACCGGTCAGAGCGCTGCCGGGGCTGGCGCAGGCGTTTTTCGACGGCGTCGTCGACGGCTTGGGCAAGCGCGGGATCGCGGTGGAGCCCGGCGCGGCTCGCCCGCTGTACACGCCACGGCGGCTGGCGGTGCTGCTGCCGCGGGTCGGCGTGCGCCAACCCGAGCAGCGTTCCGAGGTCCTCGGCCCCTACCTCAACATCGCCCTGGACGCGGACGGCCAGCCGACCCGCGCGCTGCAGGGATTCGCCGCCAAGGCCGGCGTCGAGTGGTCCGCGCTCGAGCGCACCACCGACCAGAAGGGCGAACGCTTCGTGCATCGGGCGGTGAAGCCCGGCGCCGACACCGCCACCCTGCTGCCGGAGATCCTCGGCGAGGCGCTGGCGGCGATGCCGGTGCCCAAGCCGATGCGCTGGGGCGACCACGCGCACGCGTTCGCGCGGCCGGTGCACTGGCTGGTGATCCTGCTGGGCGAGGACGTGGTGGACGGCCAGGCGTTCGGCATCGCCGCCGACCGCATGAGCCGCGGCCACCGCTTCATGCACGACCGCACGGTCTGGATCGCCCGCCCCGAGGACTACATCGATGCCCTGCGCGGGGCCCATGTGCTGGTCGACCCGGAGGAGCGCCGCGCGCGCATCGTCGAGGAGGTCACCCGCGCCGCGCATGCGGCCGGCGGCGCCGCGCGGATCGAGCCGGGAAACCTCGAAGAGGTCAACTGCCTGGTCGAATGGCCGGAGGCGGTGACCTGTTCGTTCGAGGCGGAATACCTCGCCGTGCCGCAGGAAGCGCTGGTCGCGACCATGGAGGCGAACCAGAAGTTCTTCCCGGTACTGGGAGCCGATGGGCGCCTGCGCGAACACTTCGTCGGCATCGCCAACATCCTCTCCAGGGACCCGGCCGAGGTGCGCAAGGGCTACGAGCGGGTGATCCGCCCGCGCTTCGCCGACGCCCGCTTCTTCTTCGTCGAGGACATGAAGCAGGGCATGGCGTCGATGAACGCCGGGCTGCGCAACGTCACCTACCAGCAGAAGCTCGGCAGCGTCGCCGACAAGGTGGCGCGGGTCGCTGCGCTGGCCGAGGCGATCGCCGCCCGGGTCGGGGTCGATGCGGCGCTGGCGCGCCGTACCGCGGAGCTGAGCAAGGCCGACCTGCAGTCGCGCATGGTGGGCGAGTTCCCGGAGCTGCAGGGCATCGCCGGGCGCTACTACGCCAGCCAGGATCCGGCACTGGACGGCCTGCCGCACGAAGACCGGCTGGCGGTGGCCAACGCCATCGACGAGGCCTATCGACCGCGCCAGGCCGGCGACGACATCGCCCTGTCCGGACTGGGCAAGGTGCTGGCGATCGCCGAGCGGCTGGACACCCTGGCCGGCGGCTTCGCCGCGGGGCTCAAGCCGACCGGCAACAAGGATCCGTTCGCGCTGCGGCGCAATGCGCTGGGGCTGGCGCGGACGATCATCGAAAGCGGCTACGCGCTGGACCTGGACGCACTGCTGGCCGCGGCCGTGAACCAGGCCACGCATGCGGTCGGGCTCACGGGCGCCGCGACGCGCCAGAGCGACGCCGCCGAAGCGGAGCGCAAAGGCGTGCGACTCGCCGATTCGCAGCCGGGCGGCGGTCCCATGCCGAACGATACAGCGATCGCCGCGGAGATCTACGACTTCGTCCTCGACCGCCTGCGCGGCTACTACGCGGACCGCGGCGTGCCGCCGCAGCACTTCGCCGCGGTGGCCGAGAAGCGGCCGCCGTCGCTGTACGACTTCGACCGCCGGATCGCCGCGATCGGCAGCTTCGCCGCGCTGCCCGAGGCCGCGGCGCTGGCGGCGGCCGACAAGCGCATCCGCAACATCCTGCGCAAGGCCGGCGAGGACACCGCGGCCACCGTCGACCTGCAACTGCTGCGCGAGCCCGCCGAGCGCGCCCTGGCCGAGGCGGTGGAGGCGGTCTACGCCGAGACCGGCGCGGCGCTGGCCGGCGGCGACTACGTCGATGCGCTCTCGCACCTCGCACGGCTGCGGCCGCAGGTGGACGCATTCTTCGACGCGGTGATGGTCAACGACGAGGACCCGGCGCTGCGCCGCAACCGGCTGGCGCTGCTGCGCCGGCTCGGCGACCGGCTCGGCAGCGTCGCCGCGATCGAGCAGCTCTCGACCTGATCCGCGCCCCACGGCGCCCGCCCCCGTAGGAGCGGCCCATGGCCGCGAAAGCCGCGGGCGTCGCCGGTCGCGGTGAAGCCAGGCTCCGGCCATCCCGGGGCATGGCCAACCGCGCCGGCCTTCGCGTGCATGGCACGCTCCTCCGGCGGCGGCGACACCGCTTCGGCTTCTTCGCGTGCACGGCACGCGGCCACGGGCACCATGGACCGCTCCGCAACCGGCCGGCGCGCACGACCGGCGTTAATCGGTTCTTGATCCGCCTTGGGTATCCTCCACCGATGTACCGACGCCCCTTTTCCAGCGCCTGCCTCGCCGCGCTGCTGATCGCCGCCGGCGCCGCACAGGCGGCCGAGGTCGCGCGCGTCGACATCCGCGGCCTCGACGAGGAAATGACCGAGAACGTGCGGGTCTCCCTGTCTCTGGTCGAGGCGATCGGACGCGACGTGCCGGGGCGGCGCCTGGCCTACATGGTGCGCGAGGCGGAAAGCCAGACCCGCGAGGCGCTGGAACCGTTCGGCTACTATTCGCCCACCATCGAGGTCGGGCGCGAGCGCGCCAACGGCACGCTGTCGGTGACCATCACCGTCGACCCCGGCGAGCCCGTTCGCGTGCGCAACAGCGACATCGCCATCCTTGGCGCCGGCAACCGCGACCGCTACCTGCGCGAGGACCTCGGCGCGTTCGCGCCCTCGCACGGCGCCGTCTTCGATCACTCGCTGTACGAGGCCAGCAAGGCGCGGATCAGCCGCCGCCTGGCCGAGCGCGGCTATTTCGACGCGGATTTCAGCGCGCGGCGGGTAGCGGTGACCCGCGCCGAGCAGGCCGCCGACATCGAGCTGGTCTGGACCAGCGGCGAACGCTACGACATGGGCCCGATCGACTTCAGCCAGGAGCCCGAGTCGGTGGTCGACGGCACCCTGCTGGAACGCCTGGTCTACTGGGACGAGGGCGACTATTACCACCAGGGCCGCCTGGACCGGCTGCGGACCTCGCTCACGCGGCTGGACTATTTCAGCCGTATCGAGATCAGCCCGCGGCCGGAGGATGCAGGCCCCGAACGCCGGGTCCCTGTCGACGTCACCCTCACCCCGGCGCCGCGCAAGGTGCAGACCGCCGGCGTCAGCTACGGCACCGACAGCGGCGCCGGCATCCGCCTCGGCGAGGAGCGTCGCTACGTCAACCGTCGCGGCCACAAGGCGCTGGCACAGCTGGACTACGCGCAGCGGCGCAAGACCCTGACCCTGCAGTACCGGATCCCGGCCTTCGCCTGGCTCGACGGCTGGTACACCACCAGCCTGCAGGTCGCCGACGAGCAGACCGACTACATCGACACCCGCCGCGTCGAACTGGTGGGCAGCCGCAGCGGGCAGTACAACCTCAACCTCAACCTCGTCGCCTCGGGACACGTGCTGCGCGAGCGCTGGGCCTACGTCGAGGAGAACGGCGACGGCGACGACCCCAACGCCGAGCCGGACTACCGCTACGCCACCTTCAGCTACCCCTCGCTGCGCGCCGAGTACATCGACGTCGACGACCGGATCTTCCCGACCCGCGGCATCGGCGGCTCCATCGTGCTCCGCGGCGGGGTCGAGGGCGTCGGCTCGGATGCCAGCTTCGCCCAGCTCCACGCCCGCGCCACCTGGTACCGCGGGCTCGGCGAGCGCAACCGGCTGATCGTGCGCGGCGAGCTCGGCTACACCTCCACCGACGCGCTGGTGGCGATGCCGCCCAGCCTGCGCTTCTACGCCGGCGGCGACCGCAGCATCCGCGGCTACGAGTGGCGCGAGGTCGGGCCACGGCTCGGCGATTTCGCCGTCGGCGCCAAGAACGTCACCACCGCCGGCGTGGAGCTGGAGCACTACTTCGCCAACAACTTCGGTATCGCCGGCTTCGTCGACAGCGGCAGTGCCTTCGACGACCGCCCGGACTTCCGCACCGGCGTGGGGATCGGCGTGCGCTGGCGCTCGCCGGTCGGGCCGCTGCGCTTCGACATCGCCCGCGGCCTCGACGATCCCGACTCGCCGTTCACCCTGCACCTCGACATCGGCTCCACGTTCTAGCCCATGGCCCCCATCCTCCGCCGTCACCGGATCGACCCCGACCTGCCGCCGGAGGAGCGCGAGGCGCGCATCGCCGAGCTGCGCCAACGCCGGCGCGCGCGGCTGCGCTGGCTGGCGTGGCGCTCGGCGATCGGCCTGGGGGTGCTGCTGCTGGCCGCGGCGGGGCTGGCGTACTGGCTGCTGATGACGCTCGGCGGCCGCGACTTCCTGCTCGCGCAAATCGTCGCGCGGCTGCCGGCGGGGACCTCGCTGGAGTGGCGCGCGGCGGAGGGCCCCGCCGCGGGTCCGCTGGCCCTGCACGACCTGCGCTTCCTCCACCGCACCTGCCCGGATCGCGACGGCGAGCCGGTGCCCTTCGGCCGGTGCGACGCACCGCGGACGCTGTCGTTCGAGGCGAGGCGGGTGATGATCGACCCCGACATCCGCCCGCTGCTGGGACGCCTGCTCCGCCTGGACGTGCTGGAGGTGGACGACGCGCTGCTGACCCTGCCACCGCCGGCCGACGACGAACCGTTCGAGCTGCCGCGCTGGCCGGAGTCGCTGCCGCAGGTCGGCCCGCTGCCGCTGGCGCTGCAGGCCGATGCCATCCGCGTCGACGGGTTGCGGGTGGTCGGCGCGGACGGCCCGGTGATCGACATCGCCTCCGTGCGCGGCGGCATCGACGCGCGCGATGGCCTCCTCCGGATGGAGCGGCTGCGGGTCGAGAGCGACCGCGGCCGCTTCGCCCTGCACGGCGAGTACGCCCCGCGCGACGACTACCGCATGGACCTGACCGGCAGCGCGCTGCTGCCGGCGCCCGCTGGACGCACCCGCCCGCGCCTCGGCCTGGTGGCGCGCGGCGACATCGCGCGGCTGGACGTGGCCGTGGCCGGGCACGTGCCGGCGCCACTGCGGGCGGTGCTCACCCTGCGCGGCCGCGATCAGCCCGGCTGGCGCCTGCGCGCCGGCTCCGAAGCGCTGGACCCGGGCTTGCTGGCGGGCACCGGCGAGCCCGGGGTTCCGGTGGCATTCGCGCTGGAGGCGGATGGCCGGGGTGGCGAAGCCACGCTGGAAGGGCGTCTTGCGCGCGGCGACTTCTCCGTGGTGATGCTGCCGTCCACCGTGCGGCTGGCCGAGCAGGTGCTCGAGGTCGATCCGCTGGTCCTGCAGCTGCTCGACGGCACCCTGGCGCTGCGCGGCCGGGCCGACTTCCGCGACGCCGACGATCCGACCGGGCGATTTTCGGTGGCGGCGCGCGGGCTGCGCTGGGCCGGTACCGCGGCCGCCGACGGTACCCGGCCGGCGGCGGTGACCGCCGACGCCGACCTGGGCATCGCCGGGCGCATGGCCGCCTGGGCGGTGGTCGGCAAAGCCAGCTTGGCCCGCGACGGCGTCGAGGCCGGGGTGGACCTCGATGGCCGCGGCAATGCCGATGCCATGGACCTGCGCCTGCTGCGCGCGCGCACCCCCGGTGGCGCCCTGGAAGCCAGCGGCAGGCTCGCCTGGGCCCCGGCGCTGGCCTGGAGCGTCGAGGCCGGGCTCGAGGGCTTCGACCCCGGGTATTTCCTTCCCGACTGGGACGGGGCGATCGATGGACGCCTGACCAGCCAGGGCGGCACCCGCCCGGACGACGGCGGCCTGGACGTCGAGGTCCTCGCCGAGCGGCTCGAGGGACGCCTGCGCGGCCACGCCCTGGACGCCCGCGGCCGCTTCGCGATGCGCGGCCCGGCCGCCGCCGCCGGCGACCAGGCCCGCAGCGACTACGAGGGCGAACTGGCGCTGTCGCTGGGCAGCAGCCGCGTCGAGGCCCAGGGCTCGGTCGCCGACACCCTGCAGATCGAGGCCACGCTGGCGCCGCTGCAGCTCGGAGACCTCGTGCCCGGCAGCGACGGCCGCATCGAAGGCCAGGTACGGCTCAGTGGCGCGCGCGACGCGCCGGACGCCGACGTCGACCTTCGGGCCGCGGGCCTGGCCTGGGGCGACTACCGCGCCGATGCCGCCAGCCTCGAGGGGCGCCTGCCGTGGCGGCGCGGCCAGCAGGGCAGCCTGGAGCTGCAGGCCAGCGGGCTGCAGATGGGCGTCGCCCTGGACACGCTGGCGATCCGGGCCAGCGGCGCGGTCGAGTCGCTGCGCGCCGAGGCCAGCGCGCGCGGCGAGATCGGCGCGCTCGACCTGGCCGGCAGCCTGGAGCGACGCGGCGACGCCTGGCAGGGCGCGCTGGCGTCGCTGCGGCTGGCGCCCGAGCGCGGTGCGACCTGGACGCTGCAGGACGCCGCCGCGATCGGCCTGGGCGGCGGTGCCTGGCGGATCTCGGAATCGTGCTTCGGCAGCAGCGACGGCGGCTCGTTGTGCGTGCAGGCCGACTGGCCCCGCACGGGTCTGACGGTCAGCGGCCGGCAACTGCCGCTGGCGCTGGCCGAACCCTATCTCCCCGAGCGCGAACCGGGCCGCCCGTGGGCGCTGCGCGGCGAAATCTCGCTCGATGGCCGGCTGCGGCCGGCCGGCAACGCCTACAGCGGCAACCTCGAGATGCGTTCGGACTCCGGCGGGATGCGCCCGGGCGAACGCGCGCGACGCGACGTGGTCGGCTACGAAGCGCTGCGGGTCGACGTGGAGTTCGATCCGCAGACGATCCGCGGCTCCGCGTCCGCGACCCTCGACGGGTCCGGACGCGTCCAGGCGCAGGCGACCACCGGCTGGGACGCGTACTCGCCGCTCTCGGCCGAGCTGGCGCTCGATACCGACGAACTGCTGTGGCTGGAACTGTTCTCCCCCGACATCGTCGAGCCGCAGGGCCGGCTGTCGGCGCGGATCTCGGTGGCCGGCACCCGCGCCGAGCCGCAGCTGGCCGGCCAGGCGCAACTGGAGGACTTCCATGCGGGGGTGCCGTCGCTGGCGATCGAGCTGACCGACGGCAACCTGCGCCTGGACGCCGATGCCGATGGCAGCGCCCGGATCCGCGGCAGCGTGCGCTCCGGCGAAGGCACCCTCGACATCGGCGGCTCGCTGGGCTGGCGCGGCACGTCCACCCCGCTGGAACTGGAGCTTCGCGGCCGCAACTTGCTGGTGTCCGACACCCGCGACCTGCGCGCCGTGGCCGACCCCGACGTGGTGGTGCGCTACGGCGCCGGCCGGCCGCTGCAGGTGGTCGGCACGGTGACGGTGCCGGAGGCCCGCATCGACCTGGAGCGGCTGGACGAGGGTGTGTCGGCCTCCCCGGACGTGGTGGTGCTCGACCCGGTCGATCCGGACGAAGGGGCGCCGCTGGCGCTGCAGCTCGACCTCACCCTGGTGATGGGCGATGCGGTGGTGCTCAACGGGTTCGGGCTCGAAGGCACGCTCGGCGGGCAGCTGCGGGTGCGCCAGAGCCCCGGCCGCGACATGCGCGCCAACGGTGCGCTGCAGGTCGGCGGCCGCTACGAGGCCTATGGCCAGGAACTCAACATCGTCCGCGGCAACCTGGTGTGGAGCAACGACGTCATTTCCGACCCTGTGCTGGACATCCGCGCGCAGCGACGGATCGAGGCCGAGGAGCTGACCGCCGGGATCGACGTCACCGGGCGCGCCTCGGCGCCGCAGGCCAACGTGTGGACCGACCCGGCCCGCGACCAGTCCGAGGCGCTGGCCTACCTGGCGCTGGGCCGCTCGCTGTCGAGCGTCACCGGCGACGAGAGCCGCCAGCTCGACGCCGCCTCGGCGGCGCTCTCGGCGGGCGGCGGCCTGGTCGCCTCGCAGCTGGGCTCGGCCATCGGCCTGGACGACGCCGGGGTTAGCCACTCGCGGGCGCTGGGCGGCAGCGTGCTGGGCGTGGGCAAGCAGCTCTCGCCGCGCCTGTACGTCGGCTTCGGCGTCTCGCTGCTGGGCACCGGCCAGGTCCTGACCCTCAAGTACCTGCTCAGCCGCGGCTTCGACGTCGAGATCGAGTCCAGCACGGTCGAGAGCCGGGGCTCGCTGAACTGGCGGCGGGAGACGGACTGAAGGGCCGTGATTGGTCATGGGGGATTCGCACGATTCTGCTGCGAACCTGAACGGGAAATCGGACGCGGGCGCCAGCCCGCCGCCTCGCTGCCGATCACGAACGACCAATCACGAATCACGGCTCTTCGGCCAATAAAAAGCCCCGCAGGCAGGGGGGGCCGGCGGGGCTCGGTGGAACGGGGCTCGGGGAGAAGCCTTACGTTCCGGGATCACTCCAGGGGAAGGGAGAGATCAGCGACAGACGTTGCATCTGTCGCGAGCTATATGACCATTCCCCACATGGATGGTTCGTGAAGATTCCGGTTATTTTTCGGCGAAGTTCAGCATCCATTTACCCAGCGGAGATCTGCACCGCCCCGCCCATCGCCCCGACGGATCCCGCGCATGGGACGGCCGCCGGGCTCCTGCGCGGGAGCGGCCTTGGCGGAGCGATCGCGGGCCGCCTTAAAGCGCACCGACGGACCGGCGCACTCCTGCCGGATCGCGCCATGCGCGCGAAGGCCGGCGCGCCCGGCAACCCCGGCGATCGCCGCCCACCGCAACGAAGCCTCGCGCGGTCTTCGCCGCCATGGGCCGCTCCTACAAAACCGCCGCTCGCCGCTCCCCTTGTAGGAGCGTGCCATGCACGCGAAGGCCGGCGCGGTGACCAACGCCCGGAGTCACCGCCAACCCCATCGGAAGCCCCCCGCGGCCTTCGCCATGGGCCGCTTTACGAAAACAGGCGTACCGCAGACGTCCAGAACGACGCGCTCGCGGCAGATGCGCGCGCTGCGCGCTGGCCGGCGTTCAATGCGCCTCGTCCCAGTTCTCGCCGGTGCCGCAGTCCACCACCAGCGGCGCGCGCAACTCGGCGGCGCCGGTCATCCGCGGCACCACCTCCGCCAGCAGGGTGTCGACGAAGTCCGCCTGTACCTCGAACACCAGTTCGTCGTGCACCTGCAGGATCATCCGCGCCGCGCCGGGCGGCTGGGTGGCCAGCCAGGCGTCGATGGCGATCATCGCGCGCTTGATGATGTCGGCAGCGGTGCCCTGCATCGGCGCGTTGATCGCCGCGCGCTCGGCGCCGGCGCGCAGGCCCTGGTTGCGGGCGGCGATGTTCTCCAGGTACAGCCGCCGGCCGAAAACGGTCTCCACGTAGCCCTGGTCGCGCGCCTGCTGCCGGGTCCGCTCCATGAAGTCGCGCACCCCCGGATAGCGCGAGAAATACAGCGCGATGTAGTCCTGCGCCTCGCCGCGGCCGATACCGAGATTGCGCGCCAGCCCGAACGCGCTCATCCCGTACATCAACCCGAAGTTGATCGCCTTGGCGGCGCGGCGCTCGTTCGGCGTGACCTCCTCCACGGCGCGCCCGAACACCTCGGCCGCGGTGGCGCGGTGGATGTCGGCGCCGGAGGCGAAGGCCTTCAGCAGGCCCTCGTCCTCCGACAGATGCGCCATGATCCGCAACTCGATCTGCGAATAGTCGCAGGCGACGATGCGGTTGCCGGGATCGGCGACGAAGGCGCGGCGGATGCGGCGGCCGTCCTCGGTGCGGATCGGGATGTTCTGCAGGTTGGGATCGCTCGAGGCCAGGCGGCCGGTGGCGGCGCCGGCCTGGTGGTAGCTGGTGTGCACCCGGCCGGTGTCCGGGTTGACGATCTCGGCCAGCTTCTCGGTGTAGGTGCTGCGCAGCTTGGCCAGCGCGCGGTATTCCAGGATCACCCGCGGCAGCTCGTGCTGGTCGGCGATCGCCTCCAGCGCCTCCTCGTTGACGGACGGCTGTCCCTTCGGGGTCTTCACCAGCGCCGGCAGCTTCAGCTCCTCGAACAGCAGCGCACAGACCTGCTTCGGCGAGTCGAGGTTGAAAGCGCGCCCGGCCAGCGTGGTGGCCTGCTGCTGGAGGGCGAGCATGCGCCGCGACAGGTCGGCGGTCTGCCGGCGCAGCTCGTCGGCGTCGATGCGCACGCCGTTGGCCTCGATCCGCGCGAGCACCGGCACCAGCGGGATCTCGATCTCGCGATAGACCCGCTCCAGCGCCGGCACCGCGGCCAGCTTCGGCGCCAGCAGCCGGTGCAGGCGCAGGGTGACGTCGGCGTCCTCGGCGGCGTAGCGGGTGGCGTCGTCGAGCGCGACCTGCGAGAACGCGATCGCCTTGGCGCCCTTGCCGGCGACGTCGGCGTACTTGACCGTGGTATAGCCGAGGTAGCGCAGCGCCAGCGAGTCCATGTCGTGGCGGCTGGCGGTGGCGTTGTAGATGAAGCTCTCGAGCATGCTGTCGTCGGCATACCCGCGCAGCTCGACGCCGTGGCGACGCAGCACGTGCAGGTCGTACTTGCCGTGGTGGCCGACTTTCCTCTTCGCCGGGTCCTCGAACAGCGGCCGCAGCGCCGCCAGCGCCTCGTCGCGGTCGAGCTGCGCCGGCGCGCCGCCGTAGTCGTGCGCCAGCGGCAGGTAGGCGGCGCTGCCCGGCTCGACGCTGAAACTGACCCCGACCAGGCTGGCGCGCATCGGGTCGAGCGAATCGGTCTCGGTGTCGAAGGCGAATTCCGGCGCGGCGCGCATGCGCTCGATCCAGGCCTCGAGCCGGGCCTGGTCGAGCACGGTTTCGTATTCGCCGGGCGCGGCCAGGGCCGGGTCGATGCCCTCGGCGGCCACCGCCGCGGGGCGCGCGTAGCCGGCCTCGGTGCCGCGCACGCTGACCCGGTCGCCGGCGGCGTCGGCCGGCACCGCGCCGGCGCCCTCCAGGTCGCGCAGCGCCTGGGTGAAACCGTAGCGGGCGTACAGCGTGCGCAGCGCCTCGACGTCGCGCGGGCGCAACTCGAGCTGGCGCGGACCGCGCGCCAGCGGCACGTCGGTGCGGATCGTCACCAGTTCGCGGTTGAGCGGCAGCCGCTCCAGCACCGCGCGCAGATTGTCACCGATCTTGCCCTTGATGTTCCCCGCGTTGGCGATCACCCCGTCCAGCGACTCGTACTCGCCCAGCCATTTGGCGGCGGTCTTGGGCCCGCACTTGTCGACGCCACGGACGTTGTCGACGGTGTCGCCCATCAGCGCCAGCAGGTCGACGATCTGGGACGGGCGCACGCCGAACTTGTCGACCACCGCCACCTCGCTGTCCAGGCGGCTGCCGCTCATGGTGTTGACCAGGGCGATGCCGGGCTGCACCAGCTGGGCGAAATCCTTGTCGCTGGTGGAGACGGTGACGTCGATGCCGTCGGCCGCCGCCGCCAGCGCCAGGGTCCCGATCACGTCGTCGGCCTCCACCCCGTCCTCGCGCAGGATGCTGATGCCCAGCGCCTCGACGATGTCGCACATCGGCTGCAGCTGCGCGCGCAGCTCGTCCGGCATCGGCGGCCGGTTGGCCTTGTACTCCGGGTACAGGTCGTCGCGGAAGGTCTTGCCCGGCGCATCGACCACGAAGGCCACGAATTCCGGCCGTTCCTTGAGCGTGGCGCGCAGCATGTTGACCACGCCGAACAGCGCGCCGGTGGGCTCGCCCTGGGCGTTGGCCAGCGGCGGCAGCGCGTGGAACGCGCGGTACAGGTACGAAGACCCGTCGATCAGGACTAGGCGTGGCATCGTTCGATTCTACCGCCGCGCCGGCGCCGATGCCGCTTCGCGCAATGGCGGTCACGGCGCGTTCGCCACGGCCCGGCGCATAATCGAATGAGAATGCGCACCGCCCGAAGCCCACGAACGCCATGGAGTCCGCGATGAAGTCCCTGCTGCTGGTCCCGCTGCTGTTGCTTGCCGCCTGCGCCACCACCGAAGCCCTGGGGCCGGAGATCCCGGCCGACGCAGCCGAGGCCACCCGCACCGAGCCCAACGGCGACGTCATCACCGAGTACCGGGTCGGCGGCCAGCTGCGGGTGGTGCAGGTGCAGCCGGCGCGCGGGCCGACGTACTACCTCTACGACCGCGACGGCGACGGCAGCCTCGACAGCGACATCGACGATCCGCCGCGGACCTATTTCAAGCTGTTCGAGTGGTGATCGCGCGGGCGCGTCCGGGGTTCATTTCAACCGGATGCGCACCGGCGACTCGAATCCCGGCACGGTCGCCTCCACCCGGCCCGTGGACTCGGCCAGGGCCAGGATCGCCCCGCACATGCGGGTCGCGGCTTCGGCGACTTCCGCACCGCGGCCGCGAAACAATGCCGCCAGCGGCTTGATCTCGCGCGCCGCCCGGTCGGCTTCGCCGAGGAAACGCCGCAGGTCGGCGTAGTAGGCAGGGTCGGCGTGCGCCACCTGCCGCCCATCGAAGACGATCGCATCCGCGCGCACGGTTGCGACCGCACCACGATCGCCGAAAACGACCTGGTCCGGGTCGATCCGCACCTCGTGCGGGACGTCGACGTCGTCGATACGCGCGCACTGCGACGGATCGGCGGCCTGCGCGAACGCCGGCGGCGCCGTGGCGGCGAGCAGGATGGTGCTGAAGGCCATGCGGCGAAGAAACTGGCTGTGCATTCCCGGGTTCCCTGGCGATGGAGCGGCCGACTGTCGCCCGGCGCAGTGCGCGTTCGCGCGTGCGGGACGGCACCGTGACTTCACGCCCGGCATCGCAGCGCCCTGCCGGGCGACACCGCATAATCGGGTGGACCGAAAGCTGAAGGAGCGCGCCATGCCGATCCCGTTGCCTCGACCGCGATTTCGCCGGCCGGTGGCGTGCCGGTGACGCCGCTGAACGTGGCCCTGGTCGGCTACGGTTTCGTCGGCAAGGTATTCCATGCGCCCTTGGTCGCGCACACGCCCGGGCTGCGGCTGCATACGGTGGTGTCGGGCGACGCCGCCAAGGTGCGGGCGGACTTCCCCGACGTGCGCGTGCGGGTCGGCCCGGAGGCCGCGTTCAACGACGATGCCGTCGACCTCGTGGTGCTGGCCAGTCCCAACCGCACCCACGCGCCGCTGGCGCTGGCGGCGATCGCGGCCGGGCGGCACGTGGTGGTCGACAAGCCGTTCACCGTCACCCTCGCCGAGGCGCAGGCCGTCGTCGCCGCGGCCGACCGCGCCGGGCGCCTGGTCAGCGTGTTCCAGAACCGGCGCTGGGACACCGAATTCCTCACCCTGCGCAAGCTGATCGACGACGGCGCGCTGGGCGGGATCGTCGAACTGCACTCGCACTTCGACCGCTTCCGCCCGCAGGTGCCGGACCGCTGGCGCGAGCGCCCGGGACCGGGCGCCGGACTGTGGTTCGACCTCGGCCCGCACCTGGTCGACCAGGCCCTGCAGCTGTTCGGCATGCCCGACGCGGTGCAGGCCGACCTGGCCCAGATGCGCGAGGACGCGCGGGTCGACGACTGGTTCCAGGTGACGCTGCGCTGGCCGCGGCGGCGGGTGGTGCTGCACGCCTCGACCCTGGTCGCCGCCAACGGCTTGCGCTTCGCCGCGCACGGCACCGGCGGCAGCTGGATCAAGCACGGTCTGGACCCGCAGGAGGACCGGCTGCGCGCCGGCATCGCGCCGGGTTCCACGGGCTGGGACCACGACCCGCTGCCGGGCGAGCTGGTGCGCGCCGATGGCGAAACCCTGCGCCGGGAAACGACCGCCAGCGTGCCCGGCGACTACCGCGACTACTACGCCGGCATCCGCGACGCGATCGTGGGCGGCACGCCGCCCCCGGTCACGCCGCGGCAGGCGCTGGAGGTCATGCGGGTGCTGGAAGCCGCGCGCGAAAGCGCGGCGCGGGGGACGGTCATCGACCTCGCACACACGCCCCGGCCGGCCGCCGGCCCGGCGTCGGGGTGACGACCGGCACTGCGCCGCGCCCGTACCACGCACTACCCTCGCCGAGACACGACCCCTGGAAGGAACCGAGCCCATGGCAGCAAGCCCCGCCGTCGCCTGTACGGCCATCGCCGTCGCCCTGTTGTCGTTTCCGGTCCTCGCGCAGGACGAGGCGCCGAAACGGATCCCGGTCGATGCGCTCGAGCGCATGATCGTCACCCAGACCCCCCAGACCCGGGTCGAAACGATCGACCATGAGCGCCTGGCGGTGCGCCGGATCGACATCGTCGACGAGGAGGGCACGATCCGCATGTCGCTGGCGGCACCGGCCGAGCAGCCGATCATCGACGGCATCCAGTACCGGCGCATCTTCCCCGCCAGCGGCCTGACCGTGTTCGACCGCAACGGCAGCGAGCGCGGCGGGTTCGCCGTAGCCGACCTGGAAGACGGCGGCACCGCCACCGTGGTGGCGCAGGACCACGTCAACGGCGACGCCATCGGCTGGCGGGTGATGCCGGACGGCTCGGTCGGCTTCCACCTCAACCAGCGTGCGCCGGTGCTGCGCGAGCCCGCGCTCGGCAACCACATCGTGCCGGGCATCGGCGGCGCCACCCGTATCTCGCTCTCGGTCGCCGCCGACGGCACGCCGGCGATCGCCCTGGCCGATGCGAAGGATCGCCCGCGCCTGCGCCTGACGGTGACCGAACAGGGGTATGGCGCGATCGAGTTCCTCGACGCCGAAGGCGACATCGTCGAGACGCTGGCGCCCGAGGCGCGGCAGGCCGGGGAGCGCTGACCTTTCGGGCCGTGTCCGGCGCGGCGCCTCAGCGCCGCGTCTCGGCGGCCATCTTCAGCGCGAACGCCGCCAGCGCCGTGCCCATCAGCCAGCGCTGCGCCAGCAGCCACAGCGGCCGCGCCGCGAGGAACCCGGCGATCGCGCCGGCGAGGATGGCGATCAGTGCGTTGACCATCACGCTGATCGCGATCTGCAGGCTGCCCAACAGCAACGACTGTCCCAGCACGTTGCCCTGGCCGGGATCGATGAACTGCGGCAGCAGCGACAGGTACAGCACCGCGGCCTTGGGGTTGAGCAGATTGGTCACCAGGCCCATCGCGAACAGCCGCCGCGGGCTGTCCTTCGGCAGGGCCCGCGCCTGGACACCGGCATGGAACGGCGAGCGCCCGCCGGGACGCAGCATCTGCCAGGCTAGGTACAGCAGGTAGGCCGCGCCGGCCAGGCGCAGCGCGTCGTAGGCATAGGGCACCGCCATCACCAGGGCGGTGATGCCGAACGCGGCGCAGATCATGTAGAACACGAAGCCGAGCGCCACCCCGCCCAGAGAGATCAGCCCGGCAGCGGGGCCTTGCGCGATCGAGCGCGAAATCAGATAGACCATGTTCGGCCCGGGCGTGAGCACCATGCCCAGCGAGATCAGCGCGAACGCCAGCAGATGCGACGGCTCGGGCATGGCGACGACTCCACGGGGAAGACCGGTGCGCCGAAGATACGCGTTCCCCGGCGGCGCGTCTTCGCCGCCAGGCGCAATGCAGCGTCCCGGATCCGGCCCCGGGCTACCGCTCAGCCGCGCTTGAATCCGTGCCCGCCGAAGGCCTCGCGCAGCGCCGCCAGCAGCCGGTCGGCGAAGGCATCGTCGTCGCGCGAGCGCAGCCGCTCGATCAGCGCCTGGGTGATCACGGGTGCGGCCACGTCGAGGTCGATCGCCTCGGCCACGGTCCAGCGCCCCTCGCCCGAATCGGCCACGTAGGCTGCGATCCCTTCCAGCCCCGGATTGCCGTGCAGCGACTGCGCGCACAGGTCGAGCAGCCACGACCGCACCACGCTGCCATCGCGCCAGATGTCGGCGACCTGCGCCAGGTCGAGCCCGAACTCCTGCTTGCGCTGCAGGATCGCGAATCCTTCGGCAAAGGCCTGCATCAGCCCGTACTCGATGCCGTTGTGCACCATCTTGGCGAAATGCCCGGCGCCCGCCGGCCCGACCCGTCCCCAGCCGCGCTCCGGCGCCGGCGCCAGTGCGGCGAACAGCGGAGCCAACCGCTGCGCCAGCGCGGCGTCCCCGCCGATGGTGAGGCTATAGCCCTCTTCCAGCCCCCAGATGCCGCCGCTGGTGCCGACATCGAGCCAGCCGACCCCGTCCCCGGCCAGCTGTACAGCGCGGCGCTGGCTGTCGCGATAGAAGCTGTTGCCGCCATCGATCACCGCGTCGCCGGCTGCCAGCAGGGGCTGCAACGCGGCGATGGTGTCGTCGACGATGGGACCGGCCGGCACCATCAGCCACAGCGTCCGCGGCGCCGGCAGCGCCTCCACCAGGGTCGCCAGCGATTGCGTCGCTTCGATTCCACGGGCCGCCGCCGCCGCGCGCGCCGCGTCGCCCGGATCGTATCCGGCGACCCGGTGCCCGCCGCGCAGCAGCCGCTCGCCCATGTTCGCGCCCATGCGGCCGAGTCCGATCATTCCGAGGTCCATGCGCGTCTCCGTGAGCGGCGGGCGTCCAGCCTCGCACAGCGCCACGCCCGTCGCACGCTCCGTTCCCGCAGACAGGTCCGTCTCACCCCGCAGGAGCGTGCCATGCACGCGAAAGCCGGCGCTGCAGAAAACACCCGCGATCCTCGCACACCCGGCCGGAGACGCCCACGGCCTTCGCGGCCACGGGCGGCTGCTACAAACGTGCTGCCCGTAGGAGCGTGCCATGCACGCGAAGGCCGACGCCGCAGGACAGGCCCACGATCACCGCACGTCCGGCCGGAGACGCCAGCGGCCTTTCCGGCCACGGGCCGCTCCTACGCACTGCGGGCGACGCTCACTCGGCCGCCAACAGCCGTGCGCCGCGCAGCTGCGGACGGCCATCGACCACGTCGGTCCACACCGCGTGGGCGATGCCGCCGTGCACCACCAGCCGCGGAAAGCCGGTGGCGCGGCCGCGGCCCACCAGCCTGGCCAACTCGATGCGCTCGAACTCGCGCGACAGGTCCGGCGCCAGTCGCGCATACCACAGCGACTGGCCGGTGCTCTCCTCGCGCAGCCACAGCACCCGCACCTGGCGCTCGTCCAGGGCCACCGCAACGCGCCCGTGAACCGCGCCGCCGCGATCGAGCACCAGCGGCGCACCGAAGCTGTCGCCGGCATCGCCGCTGTGCGCCATGCGCACCTGCGGCTCGTTGCCGGCGGCGGTGTACCACGCCACCACCGCCTCGCTGCCGCGTGCGTCCAGATCGGGGCCGTTGACCGGGCACGCTGGCATGGTCCAGTCGTCGGCGTGCACGCGACGCGGCGCGGTCCAGACGTTGCCCTCCAGGCGGGTGGCGAGGATGTCGCGTATCTCCTCTCCGGTGCGGCCGCGGTAGACCAGCAGCGCGCCGCGATCGGTCATCGCGACATCGGTCTTGCAGCACTCGCAGGTGCGGGTATCCACCGTCGCCTCGTGCACCGGCTGCAACCCGGCATCGAACAGTGCGGTGCGCAGCATCATCGCCCCGTCGTGCGCGCCGTGCGCGTCATGGCCGGCACCGCCGGTGTTGCGGCCATCCAGCCAGGCGATGCCGAGCAGGTCGCGACCCTGCGGCCACAGCGAGACGAAACCGTGCTCGGTCGGGGTGCCGTCGTCGTGCGGCGACACCGGCGGCGCCCAGTTGGCACCGCCGTCGCGCGAGCGGGTCATCACCACGTCGTAGGCGTACGGCAGGTCGGCGGTCTTCTGCAGCCAGTGCGCCCAGAGCGCGCCATCCTCGGTGGCGAGAATGTGCGGGGTGTCGGCCCAGTTGACGAACATGCGGTTGCCGACGGCGATGGTCGCCGGCGCCGCCTGCCAGCGCTGCTGTGCGGTATCCCAGGCGCTGAACCGGAACAGGTGCCGGCGCCCGGGCTGCGAGTCGAGCCAGGACAGCAGGATGCGGCCATCCGGCGCCAGCGCCAGGTCCGGCGCCGAGGCGCCCGGCGTGGACGCCGGCAAGGGCCAGTCGAGCACCCGGGTCGGCAGCGACGGGGCGTTGGCCGCATCGGCCGCGGCCGGCGCCGCGTCGCGGTCGTTCGTGCAACCCGCAGCGGCCAGGGCGAGGGCGATCAGCGGAATGAATCTGCGTACGATGTGCGGCTTGGCGGCGTTCATGGCACAAGCGTACCCTGCGGAGACGCTCATTGCCCGGCCGGCCGCCAGCTTCGATTCCGCCATGCTCGTCATCGTCGCCACCTACACCGACCCGCTGGAGGCACGGATCGCCCGCGGCCTGCTCGAGGCCGAGGGCATCGAAGCGCACCTGGGCGACGAGCACAGCGCCCTGGGGGACTGGCAATGGCGGCTGGCGATCGGCGGCGTGAAGCTGCGCGTGCCCGAGGAGCAGCGCATGCACGCCCAGCGCGTCCTCCAGGCGCTCGACGACGGGGCCTATGCGATCGACGACGAAGGCGGCGCGCCACCGGCCCCGGCGGCGGCGCGCGCCCTCGACCGCGAGTCGTGGTCCAGCCGCCTGGCCTGGGCCGCGCTGATGCTGTTCAGCGTCCCGCTGCCATGGCGGCGCCGCCACGACGACGCGGATCCGTCCATCCGCGGGTTCTGAGTCCGCGCCTGGCGGATCTCCCATCGCACAGGCGCCCTCGGTCGGGACCCCGTTCCAACGGGTCCTCCGAGACCTGCCGAGCCGCGCGCCGGTCGCCCCGATGGGCGCTCGGCGTGCGGCTGTCAACCGCTATCGCCGCACCGCCACGGTTGCCACAATCGCCGTCCCGCAGCCGACCCGCCCCACGCCATGTCCATAGCCACGCCCGAACTCGCGCACCGGATCGCCTGCACCATCGCCGGCGAGATCGGCGCCCGCGCCGCCCAGGCCGAGGCCGCCATCGCCCTGCTCGACGGCGGCGCCACGGTGCCGTTCATCGCCCGCTACCGCAAGGAAGTCACCGGCGGGCTGGACGACACCCAGCTGCGCAACCTGGAGACGCGGCTGGCCTACTTGCGCGAACTCGAGGACCGGCGCGCCACGATCCTGGCCAGCATCGACGAGCAGGGCAAGCTGACCGACGAACTGCGCGCGGACATCGAGAGCGCCGACAGCAAGGCGCGGCTGGAGGACCTGTACCTGCCGTACAAGCCGAAGCGCCGCACCCGCGCGCAGATCGCGCGCGAGGCCGGGCTGGAGCCGCTGACCGACGGGCTGCTGCAGGACCCCACGCGCGTGCCCGAGGCGTACGCCGCCGGGTTCGTCGACCCCGACAGGGGCGTCGCGGACGCGAAGGCCGCACTGGAAGGCGCGCGCGCGATCCTGCTCGAGCGCTGGGGCGAGGACGCGGCGCTGCTGGGCGAGCTGCGCGGCTGGCTTGCGGAACGCGGGGTGATCCGCGCGCGCGTGGTCGAGGGCAAGGAGGCGGCCGGCGAGAAGTTCCGCGACTACTTCGACCACGCCGAGCCGCTGGCGAAGATCCCCTCGCACCGGATGCTGGCGCTGTTGCGCGGGCGCCGCGAGGAGTTCCTGCAGCTGGATCTCGATCCCGGCAGCGACGCCGAGCCCGGCCACGCCCACGCCGAGGCCCGCATCGCCCTGCACGCGGGCATCGCCGACCGCGGTCGCCCCGCCGACGCCTGGCTGCGCAATGCCTGCCGCCTGGCCTGGCGCGCGAAACTGCACCTGCACCTGATGATCGACCTCGTCAACCAGGCCCGCGAGAAAGCCGAGGCCGAGGCGATCGACGTGTTCGGCGACAACCTCCAGGACCTGCTGCTGGCCGCGCCCGCGGGGCCGAAGGCCGTGCTCGGGATCGACCCCGGCATCCGCACCGGCTGCAAGGTCGCGGTGGTGGACGCTACCGGCAAGCTGGTCGCCACCGACACCATCTATCCGCACGAGCCGCGCCGGCAGTGGGACCAGTCGTTGCATGCGCTCCGGGCGCTGTGCGCGAAGCACGGCGTGCGACTGATCGCGATCGGCAACGGCACCGCCTCGCGCGAGACCGACCGGCTCGCCGCCGACGTCATCAAGGCCGCGCCGGAGCTGAAGCTGCAGAAGATCGTGGTCAGCGAGGCGGGTGCCTCGGTCTACTCGGCTTCGGAGCTCGCGGCGCGCGAGTTCCCCGGCCTGGACGTCTCGCTTCGCGGTGCGGTATCGATCGCGCGGCGCCTGCAGGACCCGCTGGCCGAGCTGGTCAAGATCGAGCCGAAGTCGATCGGCGTGGGCCAGTACCAGCACGATGTCGACCAGTACCGGCTCGCGCGCGCGCTCGACGCGCGCGTCGAGGACTGCGTCAACGCGGTCGGCGTGCACGTCAACACCGCCTCTGCCGCACTGCTGGCGCGCGTGGCCGGACTGTCGGCGGGCGTGGCCGAGAACATCGTCGTGCATCGCGATGCCAACGGCCCGTTCCGCCGCCGCCGCGACCTGCTCGCGGTCCCGCGCCTGGGCGGCAAGACCTTCGAGCAGTGCGCCGGCTTCCTGCGCATCGCCGACGGCGACGAGCCGCTGGACGCCTCCGCCGTGCACCCGGAGGCCTATCCGGTGGTCGAACGCATCGTCGTCGCCACCGGCAGGCCCATCCACGCCCTGGTCGGCGACGGCGCCTTCGTCCGCACCCTCGAGCCGGAACGTTTCACCGACGATACCTTCGGCGTGCCGACCGTGCGCGACATCCTGAAGGAGCTGGAAAAACCCGGCCGCGACCCGCGCCCCGAATTCAAGGCCGCGCAGTTCGCCGAAGGCATCGAGGACATCAAGGACCTCAGGCCCGGCATGGTGCTCGAGGGCGTGGTGAGCAACGTGGCCGCGTTCGGCGCCTTCGTCGACATCGGCGTGCACCAGGACGGCCTGGTACACATCTCCGCCCTCGCCGACCGCTACGTCAAGGATCCCCGCGAAGTGGTCAAGGCCGGCGACATCGTCAAGGTGAAGGTGCTGGAAGTGGACGTCGCCCGCAGGCGAATCGCCCTGACCCGCCGTCTCGAGGACCCCGTGGGCGAGCCGGCGGCGCGGCCGGCGCGCGGCGACGAGCGCCCGGTTCGCCGCGACGGCCCGCGCCGCGACCGGCCGGAGCGGCCCGCACGGGGCGATTCCGGTGGCGGCAACGCCAAGGGTGCGCCGCCCAACAGCGCAATGGCCGATGCACTGGCCCGTGCACGGCGTTCCTGAGGAATCGCGGCTAGCGAGCGGCGAACCACCTGGGATCGATCGACGGCGCCGACAAGCCACGGCTGTCTCCGACCAGTCGCCACGGCAAGCGACGCCGGTTCGGACCAGTCCCGGCCGGCGCCTGCGCGAGCGATCTCACTGCACGCGGAAATCCTCGATTTTGAATTTGTCCTTCGCATCGGGATCGGCGCGAAGTTTTCGCGCCATCGCTCCTAGCGCGTCTGCGCCGCGCTCATGGGCTCTCACGAAACGCGTCGCGAGCACGAGGAGATACACCACGACGCCGATCAGGCCGACGAGGTAGGCCAGCGACACTGCGGTTGTAAGAAGACTCAGGCTGCTCATGCTTTTCGTTCCTCTGGAGTTTGCAAGATTGTCCAGAACTCGTCTTGGCGCGACTCGAATCGAGCCGACCCGCGGGGCGCGGCGCGCTCGAGTGAGTCGCTAGATCGCGTCGTCGCCGGCGATGCTCTGGCCAATGCTGAGCTCATTGCCGCTGGGGTCAGCGATGCGGAAATCGCGCATGCCGTACGGGCGATCGTCGATGGGAACGACGATCGCGGCGCCAGCGCCTACGAGGGCGGCGTAGCAATCATCGATGTCCGATACGCCCAAATAGAGATGCGATGCACCCGCAGGCTTCGCGCCCGGGCGTTGGGTGAGAGTGATCTCGACGCCATCGCGGCACACGGCGGCGATGTCTGGAGGCTCGCCCCACGACCATGCCAGATCGAATCCAAGCGCATGGCGATAGAACTCGATCGACCGCGCCAGGTCGACGACTGAAAGGATTGGAGAGACCGATTTGATTTCCATGGACGCCATCTCCGAAGATCGCAGTTCCGTCGCGCTGTGCGCGCCGAAGCGTCAATACGAGCGAATCCGTACTCGATCGACTTTGTCGCACTTGGCGGTCGGATTCACCCCTCTACTCTACGTCGACCCCAGACCGTCCAGGGAGCATCTTGCAACTGGCAAGGGCACCCGGAAGCGGAGCCCCCTTGCGCGGGCCGAGAGTGCATGTATGCGCGCAACGCCCACCGACGAAGGAGCCGTCCTTGCTACTGATACAAGAGACATAGCAGTCGTCTAGCTCCGTACAGCGCGACTGGAATGCGGCAATCTCGCATTTTTCCCGCTCAGACAGCCTTCTCTGCGGCCGCGTCGAGCAATTGTTGAACTCCGCGACGTAGCCGACGTCTGGTGCTGGCGGAGGCGGTGGCGGTGGCGGGTCCAAAGGAGCCTCCGCCTTGTCGCCGCATGCAGCAAGGAGGAGCACCAACACGACTGCGAAACGCTTACTCACGAGGTCTAGCCCCTGAATTGAGCGGCATCGGGTCGGTTTGAACGAACTGCTAGGAGCCCCTATGCCGAGCAGAATCGTCGGTTGCTGCGGTGCTGAAAAGTCGACTTGCAAGTTCTTGCCCACGCTTCATGCCGTCCTCGGTGAGTTGCACCGACTTCTTCTTGCCCACGGGGTTGAAAATGTAGCCGGCCTCGTGAAGGCGGTTCATGACGTCGAAATCGTAGCCTTTCCACGAGCTGTTCGTGTTGAAAAGGTGGGCGGCAAGAAGCGCCAGGACTGCGTCATCAATGCGGGATTGGTCGTAAGCCATATACGCACACTAAACCTGCTTCCAAGAACGCGCAATTCCCAAGGCCAGGCGCCTGGATTAGACCAGCCCACCCCGGCCAATCGTCAGATCAAAGCCGTAACGATGCCGCTCGGTTGGAGCGACCAGGGCCCAGGCTAGTCGAGGCAAAGGCCCGCGACCACTGTGCCACTCTCAATCTTGTCGTAGCAGCCATGGATGTCATGAGTATCCTTCTGACAGGTGCCCGTTGAGTGTCGCCTCCCCCTGATCAGGGGGAGGCGACAGCATTGAAGACACTCCTGAAGTGAGATCAGGGTGTCCACTGAACCGTAGGAACTACCGCGTCGGCTGGGACGAATTGTTAGGCCCACCTAGGTGTTCTCCGGTTCGATGAGGCCGCCGTACTCCTCCGAGTAAACCACCTCGCAAGAAAGGAGCTTGCCGGCAAGTTGCTGCAGCCACGTCGAAAAATTCGGAGCCAGCAACTCCCTTTCAGCCATGTCATGCCACATCGTGATCACTTGGCCGGTCTGGCCCGCTGAGGTGGGGCTGAGATCTAAGCAGTCGTGATCGCCGCCACCGTTGTGAGTGATGGGCACCCACCCGGGGTTCCACCAGTCACGCGCAATAGCTTCGTTCGCTGGCTCGGATTCGTACTCGTCGAAGTCACCAGAATCGAAGAGGTCCTTCCACACCTGCCATTGACTGGCGATCTCGCCACTGGAGAGCAACTCACCCGATGGGCACAGATAGCCAGCGATTCCCTTCTGGCCGTTGTGAATCCGGAGGCTCGAGACGAAATCTTCGGGAAGTGACCGGGCCAAAGCCTGCTCCAGAGTCCGGATCTCGTCCTCTGAGGCAGGCCGACTCAGGTCGGCTAACCCGGCCGGCCAGTTCTGCTGAAGCCACGACTCTATGGAAGGTCTGAACAACTCGTCCGTTCCGCGCGACAATAGCGCAACTTGATTGGGACAGCGATCGATGCAGCTGACGTTCGGTGACGCCGAGGGCTTGGGCAAGGGCAAGCGGACCCGCAAGGAGATCTTCCTGGCGGAGATGGACCAGGTGGTGCCGTGGAAGGCGCTGCTGGCGCTGATCGAGCCGCACTACCCGAAGACGGGCCGCCCCGGCCGCCAACCGTACCCACTTGCCACAATGCTGCGCGTCCACTTCCTGCAGCAGTGGTACGCGTTGAGCGACCCGGCGATGGAAGAGGCCTTGTACGACACTCCGGTGATGCGCCGGTTCGCCGGGCTCGGTGGGCTGGACGGCATCCCGGACGAGACGACAATCCTCAACTTCCGGCGATTGCTCGAGACGCACGACCTGGGCAGGCAGATCTTCGAGCAGGTCAATGCGCATCTGTCGCGTAAGGGCCAGAGCTTGCGCGCGGGCACGATCGTGGATGCGACGATCATCGCGGCCCCGAGCTCGACGAAGAACCAGGATGGCGAGCGGGATCCGGAAATGCACCAGACGAAGAAGGGCAACCAGTGGTACTTCGGGATGAAGGCGCACATCGGCGTGGACGAGGAGTCCGGGCTGGTGCACCACGTGGAATGCACGGCGGCGAACGCGGCCGACATCAGCCAGGTCCACAAGCTGCTGCACGGCAAGGAAGGCACGGTACGCGGCGACAGCGGCTACGCCGGCATGGACAAGCGCGAAGAACTGCAGGAGGTCCGGGCGGCTTTCGTGGTGGCGGAGAAGCCTTCGAAGATCCGCGCGATGAAGAACAAGCGCGACCGCCGGTACGCGGAGCGTTGGGAGCAGTACAAGGCGAGCCTGCGGGCGAAGGTCGAGCACCCGTTCCGGGTGGTGAAGCAGCAGTTCCGCCACATCAAGGTGCGCTACCGCGGATTGATGAAGAACACCGGCCAGATGCTGACGTTGTTCGCGTTGTCGAATCTGTGGATGGCGCGCCGGCACTTGCTGCCGGCGACGGGATAGGTGTGTCCCCCGGGCGGGGAACCCCGCCCAAATGCGCCGAAAACGGCGCAACGAGCGTCGC
>NZ_JACCKA010000042.1 GCF_013425525.1 Luteimonas salinisoli
GCGCACGACGCCGCCGCGGCGCCGCCGCTCGGCTATGCGCTGGCGCAGCTGCACGGCATCTACATCCTCAGCCAGTGCGCCGACGGCATGGTGGTGGTGGACATGCACGCGGCGCACGAACGCATCGGCTACGAAAAACTGAAGAGCGCGCACGACAGCGAGGGCCTGCGGACCCAGCCGCTGCTGGTGCCGCAGACCGTGGCGGTCTCCGAGCGCGAGGCCGAGGTGGCCGAGCGCGAGGCGACGACGCTGGCCGAACTCGGCTTCGAGGTCACCCGCGCCGGGCCGCAGTCGCTGCTGCTGCGCGCGGTGCCGGCGCTGCTCGCCGAGGGCGACACCGAGGCGCTGCTGCGCGACGTGCTGGCCGACCTGCGCGAGCACGGCGAGAGCCGCCGCGTCGCCGGCGCGCGCGACGCGCTGCTTTCGACCATGGCCTGCCACGGCGCGGTGCGCGCCAACCGCCGGCTCACGGTGCCGGAAATGAACGCCCTGCTCCGGCAGATGGAGGAGACGGAGCGTTCCGGGCAATGCAATCATGGGCGTCCGACCTGGGCGCGTTTCGGCTTGGCGGAAATCGATCGCTGGTTCATGCGGGGGCGTTGAAATGGGAATGAACGGAAAGTCTGTATGGATGACCGTGGCGCTTGCCGCGCTGGTGGCCGGCTGCGGGCGTAGCCCGCAGAGTCCGGAGGATGCCGCGGCGATGGCAGGCGCGGGGACGTCGGTCGAGACCGAGGACGTCGCAGCGGTGCCGGGCGCCGACCCGGCATTCGTGCGCGAGCAGGAAGCCTGGCGCGAACAGCGCCGCGAGCGCCTGCTGGCGCCGGACGGCTGGACCGGCCTGGTCGGACTGCACTGGATCGAACTCAAGGCGCACTACATCGGCAGCGCCAGCGGCCTGCGCCTGGCCAAGGGGCCGCCGCGGATCGGCCTGCTCCAGCAGGAAGGCCGGCGCCTGTACTTCACTCCCGAGAAGGACGTGGAGCTGACCCTCGACGGGGAACCGCTGACCAGCCGCGCCGAACTGCACGACGACCGCAGCGAGACGCCCAGCACGCTCGGCTTCGATGAAGGCAAGGGCGAGATCACGGTGATCGCGCGCGGCGGCCGCCGGGCCCTGCGGGTGCGCCACGACGAGGCCGAGGGGCGCACCGGCTTCACCGGACTCGACTACTGGCCGATGGACCCGGACTGGCGCGTGCAGGGCCGGTTCGTAGAGCATCCGCCGGGCAGGACGATCGAGATCGCCAACATCATCGGCATCGTCGAGGCGCAGCCGAACCCCGGCGTGGTGGAGTTCGAGCGCGACGGCCAGCAGTACCGGCTGGAGGCGCTGGAGGACGAGGACGGCGGGCTGTTCCTGGTGCTGGCCGACCGTACCAACGGCCAGGGCAGCTACGGCGCCGGCCGCTATCTCGACGCCGACGCGCCCGACGCCCAGGGCAACGTGACGCTCGACTTCAACCGCACCTACAATCCGCCGTGCGCGTTCACCGCCTACGCCACCTGCCCGCTGCCTCCGGAGGCGAACCGCCTGGACCTGCGCATCACCGCCGGCGAGAAGGCCTACGCCGGGCCCGTCATCTGATCCCACGCAAAGCAAGGACGTCGTCATGCGCCTGTCGAAACGAATCCCGCTCAAGCCGCTGCTGCTGGCCGCGTTCGCCATCGCCCTGGTCGGCGGCGTGCATGCCGAAAAGCCCGGTGCCGCGCCCGCCGCGCCGCCCGCCGCCGCCGCACCGCCGGTCCCGCTGTTGTGGAAGGTCTCCGACGGCGACAGCGCGGTCTACCTGCTGGGCTCGTTCCACCTGCTCAAGCCGGGCGACTACCCGCTGTCGGCCGACGTCGACGCCGCGTTCGACGACGTCGAGCGGCTGGTGTTCGAGATCCCGCCGGAAGAGATGAACTCGCCGACCCTCGGCATGAAGATGGGCCAGGCGGCGATGCGCACCGACGGCACCCAGCTCGACAGCGAACTGCCGGCCGGCACCGCCGCCGAGCTCCAGGCGTGGCTGGCGTCCAATGCCGCCAGCCTGCAGAAGATGCAGCTCACCCCGCAGGTGCTGCAGATGTTCGAGCCCTGGTTCGTGGCGCTGATGGTCACCATCACCGAGATGACCAACCACGGCCTCGACCCCGCCCTGGGCCTGGATGCGCACCTGGCCAAGCGCGCCGCCGAGGCCGGCAAGCCCACCTCCGGCCTGGAGACCGGCGAGCAGCAGATCGCCTTCCTCGACGGCATGGATCGCAAGGAGCAGCTGCAGTTCCTGCAGGAGTCGCTCAAGGCCACCGGCGACAAGGGCCGCGAGGAGATCGAGACCCTGCACAAGGCCTGGCGCGACGGCGACGCCCAGGGCATGTGGGACGGCATGGCCGCGAAAATGCGCGCGCAGTTCCCGGAGCTGTATCGCCGCATCAACGTCGAGCGCAACGACGCCTGGGTGCCGAAGGTCGAGGCGATGCTGGGCGAGGACGGCAACGCCCTGGTCGTGGTGGGGGCGCTGCACCTGCTCGGCGAGGACGGCGTAGTCGCCAAGCTCGAGGCGAAGGGCCTCGAGGTGGAGCGGATCTGCTCGGCCTGCCGCTGAGCCGGCGCACGATGGCGTGGCCGGCCGGGCCGTCCTTGTAGGAGCGGCCCATGGCCGCGAAAGGCGGCGCGGCTGGAAACGCCTGGAATCACCGCCGACTCATCGGCATCGCCCGGAATCGCCGCCACCCCGGCCGGAACCACCCCCGGCCGTCGCGGCCATGGGCCGCTCCTACGGGAGGTCCGTCGTGGGCGCCGGCGCCGTCATCACGATGCAGTCGACCGGGCAGGCGGGCAGGCACAGCTCGCAGCCGGTGCACAGCGGCTCGAGGACGGTGTGCATGGCCTTCGCGCCGCCGATGATGGCGTCGACGGGGCAGGCCTGGATGCACTTGGTGCAGCCGATGCAGTCGGCCTCGACGACCAGGGCCACCGCGGGCGCGGGATGGTGCGCGCCGCGCGCGCGGTCGTAGGGCCGCGGCGCGCGGCCGAGCAGCAGCGCCAGCGCGCGCGCGCCGGCGTCGCCGCCGGGCGGACAGCGGTCGATGTCCACCTCGCCGGCGGCCAGGGCCTCCGCGTACGGACGGCAGCCGTCGAAGCCGCACTGTCCACACTGGGTCTGCGGCAGCAGACGGTCGATGCGCTCGACGATGTCGGCGCCGCCGGTCACGTCCCCCGCCCGGTCACCGCACCGGCATGCCCGGCTGCGCGCCTTCGTCGGCATGCAGCAGGGCCAGCGCGCCGGCGTCGAAGCCGGCCGAGAGGATCATGCCCTCGCTCAGCCCGAAGCGCATCTTGCGCGGCGCCAGGTTGGCGATGAACACGACGTTGCGGCCGACGAGCCTCTCGGGCTCGCCGTAGCTGGCGCGGATGCCGGAGAAGATCTGGCGCCGGCCGAGCTCGCCGGCGTCGAGTTCGAAGCGCAGCAACTTGTCCGAACCCTCCACGAACTCGCAGGCCAGCACCCGGCCGACGCGCAGATCGAGCTTCGCGAAATCGTCGATGCCCACGACTCCGCCGGACTGGGGGACCGCTTCGGCGGTTGCCGTCCTGCCCCCGCCCTGGGCTGCTGCCTTGGCGGAGGCCGCCTCGTCGCCGCCGGCCTGCTTCGCGGCCGCAGTCGCAGCGCCGGCGGGGCCGGCCGAGAGGGTGTCCTTGCTCGCTTCGGTCATGGCGTCGATCTGCTTCGGGTCGAGTCGGGTGAACAGCGGCGCGTAGGGCCGGATGGCGTGGTCCAGAAGCGGTGCATCCAGGTCCTGCCAGCGCGCCATCGGCGCGGCCAGGAACGACTCCACCTGCGCCGCCAGCGCCGGCAGCACCGGGCGCAGCGCCGCGGCCAGCACCCGGAACAGGTTCAGGCCCTGGGTGCAGACCGCCTGCAGCTCGGCATCGGCGCCGGACTGCTTGGCGATCACCCAGGGTTTCTTCTCGTCGACGTAGCGGTTGGCCTCGTCGGCCAGGGCCATCGCCATGCGCAGCACCGCCGCCGGGTCGTTGCGTTCATAGGCCTCGCGCATCGGCGCCAGGCCGGCGACGAACCGCGCGTACATGTCCGGTTCGGGCAGCGCCGCCGCCAGGCGCCCGTCGAAACGCTTGCCGATGAAGCCGGCGCAGCGGCTGGCGAGGTTGACGAACTTGCCGACCAGGTCGGCGTTGACCCGGGCGACGAAATCCGAGAGGTTCAGGTCGAGATCGTCGACGCCGCCCGAGGACTTGGCGGCGTAGTAGTAGCGCAGCGCCTCGGGGTGCAGCCCGCAGTCGAGATAGGTACGCGCCATCACGAAGGTGCCGCGCGATTTCGACATCTTGGCGCCGTCGACGGTGAGATAGCCGTTGACGTGCAGCCGCGTCGGCGCGCGGAAGCCGGCGCCGTGCAGCACCGCCGGCCAGAACAGGCCGTGGAAGTTCACGATGTCCTTGCCGATGAAGTGGTGCAGTTCGGCGGCGCTGTCCGGTGCCAGGTAGTCGAAGAAATTCAGCCCCTCGCGCTCGCACAGCGCCTGGAAGCTGCTGAGGTAGCCGATCGGCGCGTCCAGCCACACGTACAGGAACTTGCCCGGGTGGCCCGGGATCTGGAAACCGAAGTACGGCGCGTCGCGGGAGATGTCCCAGGCGCGCAGCCCGCCCTCGCCGTCGAGCCACTCCCTGAGCTTGGCCTTGACGCCGTCGGGCGCCACGTCGCCGCGCAGCCACTGGCGCAGGAACGCTTCGAACCCGCCGACCTCGAAGAAGAAGTGTTCCGACTCGCGCAGTTCCGGGGTGGCGCCGGACAGCACCGAGCGCGCCTCCTTCAGGTCGGTCGGCGCGTAGGTGGCGCCGCAGTGCTCGCAGTTGTCGCCGTACTGGTCGGGCGTGCCGCAGTTGGGGCAGATGCCCTTGATGTAGCGGTCCGGCAGGAACATGCCCTTGGCCGGGTCGTAGAACTGCTCCACCGCCCGCCGCGAGATGTGGCCGTTGTGCTCGAGCTTGCCGTAGACCGCCTCGGTGAGCGCGCGGTGGCGCGCCGAGTGCGTCGAATCGTAGTGGTCGAACGCCACGCCGAACGCGGCGAAGTCGCGCTCGTGCTCCGCCTGCACCGCGGCGATGAAGGCCTCCGGGGTGGTGCCGGCCTTCTCGGCGGCCAGCATGATCGGGGTGCCGTGGGTGTCGTCGGCGCAGACGAAGTGCGCGGTCTCGCCGGCCATGCGCCGCGCCCGCACCCAGATGTCGGCCTGGATGTAGCCCACCAGGTGGCCCAGGTGCAGCGGACCGTTGGCGTAGGGCAGGGCGGTGGTGACGATCGCGGTGCGGGACATGGCGGCCGGCGCTGGGACGGCCGGCGATTATCGCATGGCCGCCGCGGCCTCCAGCCGCCGCCCTGGGCAACGGCGGCGGGCTCGCGTCGCGCCGGCCGCGAACGCGAACGGCCCGGCGATTGCCGGGCCGTTCGGGGGTTTCAGCGCCGTCGCGCCGTCACTCGCGCTGCCACACCTGCTCGCGGCAGATGAAGGCCACGCAGCCGGACACGCCGAGCCGGTTGGGATCGATCAGCTGCGCCTTGGAGCGGTAGGTCTTGCCCTTGGCCGGATCGAGGATGGTGCCGCCCGACCAGGCCTGGCCATCGGGCTTGAGGTCCCAGAGGATCGTCATGCCCTCGATCGGCTGGTCCTTGCGCTCGCCGCTGCACTTGTCGCAGGTCGGGTTCGGGCCGCGGTCGGACTGCAGGACCTCCACCACCCGGCCCGACAGCGTGCCGTCGGCGGCCTGGGTGATCTCGACGATGGACTTGGGCTTGCCGGTCTCGTCGTCGATGGTCTTCCAGCGGCCCGCGGGGCCGTCCTGGGCGCCGGCGATCAGCGGCAGCGCCGCGAGCACCACGAATGCGATTGAACGTATGGACATGATTCCCTCCGAAATGATCAGTCGTTCCGGCCCCGGGCCGGCGGCAGGTCAGCGCCTTTATAACCGATCGCAGCGGCGGCCGGCCCGCGTGCGCGCCGTCCGTTCATGCGCCGGCGCAGGGTCCGGCCCGGGGCGCGGAGTAGACTGTCGGCATGACAACGCAAGACCCACCCAGACGCGCCCACGCCCATGCCGTCCAGGGCACCCTCAAGCCGCTGCCGCGGGTCCGCAACATCATCGCCATCGGCTCGGGCAAGGGCGGGGTGGGCAAGTCCACCACCGCGGTGAACCTGGCCCTGGCGCTGGCCGGGGACGGCGCGCGGGTCGGGGTGCTCGATGCCGACGTGTACGGGCCGAGCATCCCGACCATGCTGGGCCTGTCCGGCCGGCCCGACAGCCCCGACGGCAAGTCGATCGTGCCGATGCGCGCGCACGGCATCGAGGCGATGTCGATCGGGCTGCTGGTGGAGCAGGACACGCCGATGATCTGGCGCGGGCCGATGGCGACCTCCGCGTTGACGCAGCTGCTCAACGAAACCCTGTGGGGCGGCGACGAAGGCCTCGACTACCTCATCGTCGACCTGCCGCCGGGCACCGGCGACATCCAGCTCACCCTGGCGCAGAAGATCCCGGTGGCCGGCGCGGTCATCGTCACCACCCCGCAGGACGTCGCCACGCTGGATGCGCGCAAGGCGCTGAAGATGTTCCAGAAGGTGGACGTCGCGGTGCTCGGGCTGATCGAGAACATGGCCCAGCACGTCTGCACCAGCTGCGGCCACGTCGAGCACCTGTTCGGCCAGGGCGGCGGCGAGCGCATGGCGGAGCAGTACGGCGTGCCGCTGCTCGGTTCGCTGCCGCTGGAAGGCGGCATCCGCGAGCAGGGCGATGCCGGGGTGCCGGTGGTCGCCGCGCAGCCGGACTCGGTCGCGGCGCAGGCCTATCGCGATACCGCGCAGCGGCTGGTGGAGGCGTTGGCCAGGCGCCCACGCGCGTCGATGCCGATCTCGGCCTCGCTGGTGTGAGCGAGACCCCGGGCTGTCGGCTGCCCGGTCGCGCGCTGTCGACGATCGTGCGCGCGCGGCCACCCTTTCGCGTCCGCGCCGGATGCGCGCCAGTACGGGCAAGGTGGGGCCACTCGTGAAGCACCGGGCTGGCGCGTGGCTGCTCGCGCTGGTGCTGCTGGCGCCCTTTGCGGCTGCGGCCGGCCATA
Source organism: Luteimonas salinisoli (assembly GCF_013425525.1). GTDB lineage: Bacteria > Pseudomonadota > Gammaproteobacteria > Xanthomonadales > Xanthomonadaceae > Luteimonas > Luteimonas salinisoli. The sequence goes on from NZ_JACCKA010000042.1 coordinate 7,119, forward strand.
CCCGCCTGGCCGCGGCGGCCGAGGCGCAGGTCGGTGTCACCCTGCACTACGACCCGGCCTACGCCCGCCTCGACTTCCCCGGTGGCGACGTGCCGGCCGATCGCGGCGTATGTACCGACGTGGTGGTGCGCGCGCTGCGCAGCGCCGTCGGTGCCGACCTGCAGGCGCTGGTGCACCAGGACATGCGCGACGCGTTCCACGCCTATCCCGCCCACTGGGGGCTGCGCGGGCCCGACCGCAACATCGACCATCGCCGGGTCCCGAACCTGGAAACCTTCCTGCAGCGCCGCGGACTGGCGCTGCCGCGTTCGGACGATCCGGCCGACTACCGCGCCGGCGACATCGTCAGCTGGCGCCTGCCCAACGGCCTGCCGCACATCGGCATCGTCGCCCGCCGCCGCGGCGCCCATGGCCGCCTGCTGGTGGTGCACAACATCGGCGCCGGCGCGCGGATGGAGGACGTGCTGTTCGCCTGGCCGGTGCAGGGCCACTACCGCTGGCCGGCCGGGGAACCGTAGCGGGGCGGCAGGTGCCGAAGTGGCCGCGTCCGCGCGGCTCTGGGTGAGCAGACAGGCCGCGCCCGCAGCGGACGGGATGAAGGGCGGCGCCGTCGCCCCTACAATACGGGCCCCTCCCGCAGCAGCCCGGACCCCAACGCATGAGCATCAAGAGCGACCTCTGGATCCGGCGCATGGCCGAGAACGGCGGCATGATCGAGCCGTTCGAGCCGGGGCAGGTGAAGCACGCCGCCGACGGCCACCGCATCGTCAGCTACGGCACCTCCAGCTACGGCTACGACGTGCGCTGTTCGCGCGAGTTCAAGGTATTCACCAACATCAACTCGACGATCGTCGATCCCAAGGCCTTCGACCCCGGCAGCTTCGTCGACGTCGAGGCCGACCAGTGCATCATCCCGCCGAACTCGTTCGCGCTCGCGCGCACCGTCGAGTACTTCCGCATCCCGCGCGACGTGCTGGTGGTGTGCCTGGGCAAGAGCACCTACGCGCGCTGCGGCATCATCGTCAACGTCACCCCGCTCGAGCCGGAGTGGGAGGGCCACGTGACCCTCGAGTTCAGCAACACCACCCCGCTGCCGGCGCGCATCTATGCCAACGAGGGCGTGGCGCAGATGCTGTTCTTCCAGTCCGACGAGGTCTGCGAGACCTCCTACAAGGACCGCGGCGGCAAATACCAGGGCCAGCGCGGCGTCACTCTGCCGCGTACCTGAGGCCAGTCCGCGTCGCCCGCCAGCCCGTACCGCCACCGTCGCGAAGCATCCCGTCGGAGCGTGCCTTGCACGCGAAGCCGGTGGGGTCGCCGCTACGATTGGCGTCGGATACCGTAGAGCGGAGCTTGCTCCGCTGCCGTCGGCTCCGGGGCGCGTGCAGCCGAGCAAGCTCGGCTCTACTAGTGCTCCGCGCCGGCGCTGATCTCCAGATCGGCTTCGGTCGTCAATGCGGTACGCACCGCCACTCGCAGCCCCGCCGTCACAGTCTCGACCGCCATGCACGGCGCGCCGGGGTGCCGGGACGCCTGCGCCGGCGAATACGGGATGTGGACGAATCCGCCGCGCACCCGCCCGCGTCGCAGCGCGTGCATCAAGCCGTAGAACACGTGATTGCAGACGTAGGTGCCGGCGCTCTGGGAGACCTCGGCGGGGATGCCGGCATCGCGCAGCGCCGCCAGCATCGCCTTGATCGGCAGGGTGGCGAAATATGCGGCCGGCCCGCCCGCCACCACCGCACGGTCGACCGGCTGCGCGCCGGCATTGTCGGCGATGCGGGCGTCGTCGACGTTGATCGCCACACGCTCCAGCGACAGGCGCGGGCGGCCGCCGGCCTGGCCCACGCACAGCACCAGTGCCGGTGCGGCCTGCCGCAGCGCCTCGCGCAACGCCCGCACCGAGGCTCCGAACTCGACCGGCAGCTCGCGTGCCACCACGCGGTGCCCGGCGATGCGTGCGCCGTGCAGCGCCGAAACCGCCTGCCAGCTGGGGTTGACCGCCTCGCCGCCGAACGGCGCGAAGCCGGTCAGCAGCACGGTCGGCACGCTGCGGGTCGACCGCGTGGCCATCAGGCGAGCCCGCTGAGCCAGGTCGGCGGCCGCGGGTCGGCGCATGCAGTGGTCCGCGTCGGCAGCACCGTTGCCTTGCGCACGGGGAGAACGGCCATCACCGAGAGGCGTTCGACCCCCGTAGGAGCGTGCCATGCACGCGAACGCCGGCGCCGCCGGCGATCCCGCGGAAGTCTGCTGCGGACGAGTAGAGGCATCGCCATCACCGGAACACGATGAAGTACATCAGCAGCACGTTGCAAGCCAGCAGCGGCAGCGCGGTCGCCACCTGCTGGCGAATCACCGCGTACGGATCCTTCAGCTCCAGCAGCGCCGCCGGCACCAGGTTGAAGTTGGCCGCCATCGGCGTGAGCAGGGTGCCGCAATAGCCCGACAGCATGCCGATGGCCGCCAGCGAGGCGGCGTCCGCGCCGTGCACGCCGACCAGCAGCGGCAGCGCGATGCCGCCGGTCATCACCGGGAACGCGGCGAAGGCGTTGCCCATGATCATCGTGAACAGCGCCATCCCCAGCGCGTAGGCCAGCACCACCACGAAGCGGTTCTCCACCGGGATCACCGCGCCCACCACGCCGGCCACCGCCTCGCCCACGCCGGCCGCGGCGAACACGCTGCCCAGCGTCGCCAGCAGCAGCGGCAGCAGCGCGGCCCAGCCGATCGCGTCGATCAGGCGCCGCGACTGCTCGATCGCGGATACCGGCGACTGCCGCGTCAGCCGGCACGCCGCCGCCGTCGCCAGCACGCAGGCCACGCCTAGGCCGACCAGGGTGGTCAGCTGGGCGCCGAACAGCCGCCTGCCGGCGAGCTCCACGTCGGCCAGCACCACCGCCACCAGCACCGTGACCAGCGGGATCAGCAGTGCCGGCCAGAACAGCCGGTTGCCCAGGCGCAGCGCCTCGGTGCGCTTCTCTTCGGGCGAACTCTCGCGGTAGCGGCCGCGGCTCAGGCCGCCGAAGCCCGCCAGCATCGCCAGCGCCACCACCACCGCGCCCACCACCGCGGGCGGAAGGCGCTCGGCCACCAGCAACATCGCGCCCAGCAGGCCCCAGAACAGCGCGGTGGTGCGGCGGCGCGGATTGCCGCGGTCGCGCCAGCCGAGCACGGCCACCGTCGCCAGGTAGAGGCCGGTGAGCCAGTAGACCCACTGCAGCGTGATCACGATGCGGGCCCCCCGGCGGCAGGCTCGGGGTCGGGATCGGCAGCGCCGGCGGCTGAAGCAGCGCTTGCCGGGGCCGCGGTCCCGGCGGGGTCCGCCGTATTCCAGCTCGCGGGGCCGGCATCGCCGCTGCTGGCGATGTCCGCGGCGCGTCCGGCGGCACCCGTATCGACGCCGACGCCAATCGCTTCAGCGGTGTCCCCGCCTGCGCCCCCCGCCTGCAGCCGGGCCGCCTCGCGCGCCAGCCTGCCGTCCAGCCGCGACAGCCGCGCGCCGTGGATCGCGAACGCGCACAGCGCGGTGGGTATGCCCCACAGCGCGATGTGCAGCGGCTCCAGCACGATGCCGTTCTCCGCGAAGAAGCCCTGCATCAGCAGCACCGCGCCGAAGGCGATGAAGATGTCCTCGCCGAAGAACAGGCCGACGTTGTCGGTGGCCGCCGACAGCGCTTTCAGGCGCTCGCGTTCGGCTTCCGGGAGCCTGCCGTTGCGCGCCTCCGCGGCGCCCTCCGCCATCGGCGAGAGCAGCGGCCGCACCGTCTGCGGATGGCCGCCCAGGCTGTTGAGGCCCAGCGCGGCGGTGAGCTGGCGCGCGGCCAGGTACACGATTAGCAGACGCCCGGCGGTGGCGCCGCGCAGCGTCGCGATCCAGGCCTGGGCGCGCTCCTTCAGCCCGTGCCGCTCCAGCAGCCCGATCACCGGCAGGGTGAGCAGGAAGATCGCCAGGTAGCGCTGTTTGGTGAAGGCCTCGCCCAGCAGCTCCAGCACCGCGACCGGCGTGTAGCCGGCCACCAGGCCGGTCACCACACCGGCACCGACGACGACCAGCGCCGGGTTCATCCGCAGCGCGAATCCCAGCACCACCAGGGCGACGCCGATGAGGGGCCAGTAACTCATTCGGATTGCTCGCTGTGGGGTGGCTGGGTCATGGGTATGTCACCGGGGCCGGAGAGCGGCCGGAAGCAAGGTCTGTCCGCCGGCGTTGCGACTTCCGTCGCACCCACAGGGGGGGCGGACCGGGGCGGGGTGGATCTGCGTGCCTCACGCGTGCGGGGCCATGACCGAGACGCCCTCCGCCTCGAGCGCCGCGCGCAGGCGGCGCGCGAAAGCGGCGGCGCCGGGGCGGTCGCCGTGCAGGCACAGGGTGTCGGCGCGGACCGGCACGCGGCTGCCGTCCGCAGCCACCACCACGCCTTCGCGCAACATCGTGCGGACCTGCGCGATCGCCGCATCCAGGTCGAGCTCCGCGCCGGGCAGCCCTCGCGCCAGCAGCCGCCCATCGGCGTCGTAGCCGCGCTCGGCGAACACCTCCTCGGCCACGCGCAGGCCAGCCTCGCGCCCGGCACGTGCCAGCGCCGAACCGGCGAGCGCATACAGCACCAGCGTATCGTCCAGCGCCCGCACCGCGCCGACGATGGCGGCGGCCACCGCCGCGTCGCGAGCGGCGAGGTTGTACAGCGCGCCGTGCGGCTTGACGTGGTGCAGCCGCGCGCCGGCTGGGTCGCAGACGCGCTGCAGCGCCGCCGTCTGGCGCCCGACCAGCGCGGCGATTTCTGCCGGCGCCAGCGTCTGCTCGCGGCGCCCGAAATGCTCCCGGTCCTCGAACGAAGGATGCGCGCCCACCGCCACGCCGTGGCGCAGGCACAGCGCCACCGTCGCCCCCATCGTGTCCTCGTCGCCGGCGTGACCGCCGCAGGCGATGCTGGCCGAGCTGATGTACGGCGCGATCGCCGGGTCGTCGCCGCAGCCCTCGCCCATGTCGCAGTTGAAGTCGATGCGCCTGGTCATCGCTGCCGTGCCTCGTCGGGCCCGGCTCGGCGACACTCCGCCCGGACGTGGGCACGGCGGCATCGACAGGGCCGCTGCCCGACGCCTGAATTGCAATCGATGCAGCTAGCCATCGGCACTGCGCCTCGCCTGGATCGCCAGCGCGATTCTGTTCAGGCGCTGGCGCTGCGCGCAAGCCGCGGCATGCGCCTCGTCCGCGGTGCAGGGCAGGAAACCCAGCGCGTCGCCCGGCCGCAGCTGCGCCAGCCGCGGCCAGTCGGCGCGGATCGCGTGGCCGATGCGCGGGTAGCCGCCGTGGGTCTGGGCATCGGCCAGCAGCACGATCGGGTGACCGTCCGGCGGCAGCTGCACGGTGCCCGGCGCGACCGGCTCGGACACGCGCTCGCGCGTCTCGGCCAGCGCGAGCGTGTCGCCCTGCAGGCGCAGGCCCTGGCGGTTGCTGGCCGCGGCCACGCGCCAGCGGCCGCCGAACACCGCGTCGGCCGGTGCGGTGGCGTCGTGGCCCGGCAGCAGGCGGATGCGCGCGGGCAGGTCGGCGCCGACGTCGGGCGTGCCGTCGATCCACCACCGCGCGATGCGCGGCCGCGGGACGTCCGGCACCGGCGCAGCGGCGATCCCGAGCACATCGCCCCTGGCCAGCGCCCGCCCGTGCAGCCCGCCGAAGCCGCCGCGCAGGTCGGTGCTGGCGCTGCCCAGCACCGGCTCGACCGCCAGATCGCCGGCCACCGCCAGATAGGCGCGCGCGCCGCTGCGGCAGGGGCCCAGCGACAACATGCAGCCGGCCGGCAGCAGCACCGGCCGCCAGCCGGGAATGGCATGGCCGTCGGCCTCGGCGTCGATGGCCGCGCCGCACAGCGCGATCCGCACCGGATGGGTGAAGCGCAGCCGCGGTCCCGCCAGGGCGATCTCCAGCGCCGCGGCACCGGACGCATTGCCGACCAGCAGGTTGGCGACCGCATGCGAGTACGCATCCAGCGCCCCGGCGCCGGCCACGCCGAGATGGCGGTAGCCGTTGCGGGCTGCGCCTTGCACGGTGGTCGCCAGGCCCGGCGCCAGCACCTCCAGGGTCGCGGCAGGGGCCTGGTCGTGGTCGGGGAGCGCGGCTGGCGAGTGCATGCGCTGCGGCGCGTCGGCGGTCGATGCGCCCGCATCGGCGGCGAGCGTCGGTTCGGTCCCGTCCTCCACCGGTACGAAGCGTACGCGCTGGCCGGGGGTCAACAGCGACGGCGGCGATCGCGCCGGGTCGAACAGCCGCAGCGGGGTGCTGCCGACGATGCGCCAGCCGCCCGGGCTCTCGCGCGGGTAGACGCCGGTCTGCGCGCCGCCGATCGCCACGCTGCCGGCGGGGATGCGGGTGCGCGGCGTATCCATGCGCGGCATCGCCAGGCGCGGATCGAGTCCGAGCAGGTAAGGGAAGCCCGGCGCGAAGCCCAGCATCGCCACGCGGTATTCGGCCGCGGCATGGGCGGCGACGGTGTCTTCCGGCGACAGGCCGGCGTGCGCGGCGACGTCGGCCAGGTCGGGGCCGTGGGGCCCGCCGTAGAGGACCGGGATCTCCACCGCTTCCCCGTCGTCGCCCGCGCGGAGTTCGGTGTCGTCCATGACCCCGACGGATGCGATGGGTCGCGCGCCGCCCAGGCGCGCACGCAGCCAGCGCTCGGCGTGCAGCAGCGGGTCGACCGCGCCGCCGCCGGCGTCGGCGGCCACGAACAGCGCCAGCGAGGCGTACCCCGGCACCACGTCCAGCAGCCAGGGCGGGCGCTGCGCAGCGATCGCCGCGGCGAGCGCGTGCACGCGGCGGTTGAGCGCGATGTCGATGCGCTCGCCGAGACGCAGCAGCAGCGCTTCCCCGCCCAGGCGTTCGACCGCGAAGCCGGTCACCCCGGCAGCGCCGCGCGCAGGCGCGCGACGCGTTCGACCAGGGCCTCGGGCGTGTACGGCCGTGCCGCCACCCGGCCCCAGACCGGTGCCGGCCAGGCCGGATCGTCCTCGAAGCGGGCGATCGCATGCACGTGCAGCTGCGGCACCAGGTTGCCGAGCGCGGCCACGTTGAGCTTGTGCGGGCGGACCACGTCGCGCAGCAGGCGCGAGGCGAGGTCGATCTCCTCCACCAGCGCGCTGCGCTGCTCCGGCGCCAGGTCGATCAGCTCGCGCGCGCCGGCCACGCGCGGCACCAGCACCAGCCACGGATAGTTGGCATCGTCCATCAGCCGCAGCTCGCACAGCGGCAGCGAGGCCAGCGGATGGGTGTCGCCGGCCAGGCGCGGGTCCATGGCGAAGCGGGCCGGGGCGCGTGCGTGCTTCATGGGGTCCTCCAGGCGGCGGCATCGGCGCTGGTCGTCCACGGCGACGACGACCGGATCGCGCCGGTCGATACTTCGGCGCGCGCATCGGCCCCGTCGCGATCGCGCGCGCGAGGCGAGACCGGAGCCAGGCGGCGCGGCGCGAAGCCGGCGCGGCGCGGATCGTGGGGGCGAGCGGCGCTCACGCCAGCGCCTGCTCGAGGAACGTCAGGGTGCGCCGGTGCGCCAGCGCGGCGCTGGCGGCGTGGTAGTGGCGCGGGTCGACGTCGCGGTTGAAGCCGTGCCCGGCGCCCTCGTAGACGTGGATCTGCGCATCGGGCAGGCGCTGCCGGTGCGCTGCGATGTCCTGCGAAGCAATGGACGCGTCGTCGGCGCCGAAATGCAGCAGCATCGGCGCCCGCAGCAGTTCATCCAGGAACGGTACCGTGCGCGCGCCGTAGTAGCTCACCGCCGGCAGGCCGAGGCGGGTATTGGCCAGGAACGCCACGCTGCCGCCCCAGCAGAAGCCGATCGCGGCGGTCTTGTGGCCTTCGCCCTGCAGCACCGCGGCGGCCGCCGACACCAGCTGTACCGCGCGGTCGAAGCCCAGCGCCGTGGCCAGCTCGCGGCCGTGGGCGAAACCGTTCTCGCCGTAGTCCAGCTCGACGTTGCGCTCGACCGGGTCGTACAGCGCAGGCGCCAGCGCCACGTAGCCTTCCGCCGCGTAGCGCTCCACCACGCTGCGCATGTGCGCGTTGACGCCGAAGATCTCCTGGATCACCACCAGCCCGCCCAGCGGCGCCCCGTGCGGCGGATCGGCGCGCCAGCCGCCGACCGTTCCGTGCGCTGTGGAGATGGCGATGTCCCGGCCCATCGGCTGATCCCGCTCGGCTGCGTCGGGTCGATTCTAGCCCTCGTTCGATAAGCCCGCGTCGACGCCGCCTCTCAGCCGCGCCGTCGCCCCCCGTAGGAGCGTGCCATGCACGCGAAAGCCGGCGTGGTTGGCCGCGCCCGGCACGCGCCGCAACCCTGGCCTCAGCCGCGTTCCTCGAACAGCTCGCGGCCGATCAGCATGCGGCGGATCTCGTTGGTGCCGGCGCCGATCGCGTACAGCTTGGCGTCGCGCAGGATCCGGCCGGTGGCGAACTCGTTGATGTAGCCGTTGCCGCCCAGGGCCTGGATGCCCTCCAGCGCCACCTGCACCGCGCACTCCGATGCGTGCAGCAGGCAACTGGCGGCGTCCACGCGGCTCTTGTGCCCGGCGTCGTAGTCGCGCGCCACCTGGTAGGCGAACGCGCGCGAGGACTGCAGCGCGGTGTACATGTCGGCGATCTTGGCCTGCATGATGCCGAAGGTGCCGATCGCCTGGCCGAACTGGCGCCGCTCGCGCACGTAGGGCAGGGCGATGTCGAGCGCGGCCTGCATCAACCCCAGCGGGCCGCCGCTCAGCACCAGGCGCTCGGTGTTGAGCCCGCTCATCAGCACGCGCACGCCGCTGTTGACCTCGCCCAGCACGTTCTCCGCCGGGATCTCGCAGTCCTCGAACACCAGCTCGCAGGTGTTGCTGCCGCGCATGCCCAGCTTGTCGAGCTTCTGCGCGGTGCCGAAGCCCTGCATGCCCTTCTCGACGATGAAGGCGGTCATGCACCTGGAGCCGAGCTCGCGGTTGGCGGTGCGCATGTAGACGATCAGCACGTCGGCCTCGGGGCCGTTGGTGATCCACATCTTGCTGCCGTTGGCGATCCAGGCATCGCCCTTCTGCTCGGCGCGGCAGCTCATCGAGCCGACCACGTCCGAGCCGGCGCCCGGCTCGCTCATCGCCAGCGCGCCCTTCCACTCGCCGCTGCAAAGCTTCGGCAGGTACTTCTCGCGCTGCGCCTGGTTGCCGTTGGCGTACAGGTTGCTCACGCAGAGGTTGGAATGGGCGCCGTAGGACAGCCCGACCGAACCCGAAGCGCGCGAGATCTCCTCCATCGCCACCAGGTGCGCCAGGAAGCCCATCTCGCTGCCGCCGAACTCGGCCGGCACCGTCATCCCCAACAGGCCCATCTCGCCCAGCTTGGCCCACAGCTCCTGCGGGAACGCGTTCTCCTGGTCGATCGCCTCGGCCCGCGGCGCGATCTCCGCCTCCGCGAACCGGCGCACCGCATCGCGGAGGGCGTCGAGTTCTTCACCTAACGGGAACGTGCGCATGGGCTCTCCTCGGGGCGGTAGTTGAATGATGCGGGCCGGCCATTTCAGGCCGCTGCCCGCAACCGTGTCGCACTCGCTGCGTGTCTGGAAACGAGACGCGACGGCAGCGGATCCGCCAGTCGTGCCCGCGTCGCGTCGCCGAAGCACCGCGCGGTCGCAGTCCCGATCCATCGGGAGCACCAGGACGGCATGGCGCCCTGCCTGTCCGCGAGTATCGCAGCGTCCGCGTGCGACCGCAGTTCCGGCGGCATCGCGGCGGAGCGCTCGTTGCCAGCATCAGCGCCACGCAGCGCCCGTCGGCGCCGGTCGTGGCCCGCGCGCCATCGCGGCACGCGGAACCGATTCAGCGCCAGGCGCGGTTGCGCCTGGCGCTGGCCTTTCAATGCCCGCGCACGCGCCCCTGGAAGCGCGGTGCCGCGCGGCCGAGCGGCAGCTTCAGCTTGCCGATGATCTGGATGCGTTCCTCGGCCAGACGGTCGGCGGCCTTGTAGGTGGGGATGCCGTCGCGCTCGGAGATCTCGAAGATGCGGGTGAGGTTGTGGTAGATCGTGCGCATCATCCGCATCGCCCGCTCGCGGTTGTAGCCGTCGATCTCCAGCGACACGTTCATCACCCCGCCGGCGTTCACCGCGTAGTCCGGCGCGTACAGCATGCCGCGCTTTTCCACCTCGTCGCCGATCTCGTTGTTGGCCAGCTGGTTGTTGGCCGCGCCGCAGATGATCTTGGCCCGCAGCCGGGGCAGGGTGTCCTCGTTGACGGTGCCGCCCAGCGCGCAGGGCGAATACACGTCGGCGTCGACGTCGTAGATCTCGTCCAGGCCCACCGCCTCGGCGCCGTACTCGCTCACCGCGCGGTCCACGCGCTCCTTGTTGATGTCGGTGACGAAGATCTTCGCGCCGCGCTCCTTGAGTAGCTTCACGAACTCGATGCCGACGTGGCCCAGCCCCTGCACCGCGTAGCTGTACTTGCCCACTTCCTCGTCGCCGAACTTCTTGTTGAGCGACGCCATCAGCCCCTGCAGGGTGCCGTAGGCGGTGAACGGGGAAGGATCGCCCGAGCCGCCGTGCACCTGGTGCACGCCGGTCACGTACTCGGTCTCGCGGTACACGAACTCCATGTCGTTGACGTCGATGCCGACGTCCTCGGCGGTGATGTAGCGGCCGCCCAGCGACTCCACGAACTGGCCGAACGCGCGGAACAGCGCCTCGGACTTGTCGGTGGCCGGGTCGCCGATGATCACCGCCTTGCCGCCGCCGATGTTCAGCCCGGCCACCGCGTTCTTGTAGGTCATGCCGCGCGACAGGCGCAGCACGTCGTTCAGCGCGTCCTGCTCGCTCTTGTACGGCCACATCCGGGTGCCGCCCAGGGCCGGGCCCAGCACCGTGTTGTGGATCGCGATGATGGCCTTCAGGCCCGCGTCCTTGTTGTGGCAGAACACGACCTGCTCGTGGCCGTACTTGTCGAGATGTTCGAAGATCATCGCTAACTCCGCTGCGGCGAGGATTCGCTGTGGCGAACGACGCCGGCCGTGATGGTGGGTGATACCGCTGGAAGCGAACGCGGCGCCCCGCGAAGGGGCGCCGTTGGGCGCGGTATTCTACGCCTGTCCCGCGACAAAAGCCCGTACGCGCCAGTGCGGTTCATCTGCCGGTGAGCGGCCGGTGGCAGCCGTGGTAGCGGTTACAACCGCGGCCGGCGGCCCGGGGGGCCATCGTCGGCGCGCTGGCGTCGGAGGCAGGAGCAGCGGAGCGAGCTCCGCTCTACGGGGGCGAAGAGAGTTTGGCGCCTACTCGTTCGGCGCCTCCTTGTAGAGCCGAGCTTGCTCGGCTGCACCCCCAGGTTGCCGCGTGCGCCAGAAGGCCCGGCCACCACAGGCAAGCGCAGCGGAGCGAGCTCCGCTCTACAGCTGCGATTCGATCGGGACCCAGCGCAGCAGCCAGGCGATGGCGCGCTGCAGGCGGGTGGCGTCGGGCTCGGTGTGCAGCACCTGCGGCGGGTCCGCGGCATTGTCCAGCCAGCGCAGCTCGCCGTTCTCGTTCAGATAGACCCAGTACGCCAGCTCCGGGCTCGCCAGCAGCCGGAACTCCTCGCGCAGCGCCTTCGCGATGGCCGGCTCGTCGAACATTACCCCCATCTCCGTGTTCAGGTCGATCGAGCGCGGGTCCATGTTGAACGAGCCGATGAAGCCGCGGCGGTCGTCCACCACGTAGGCCTTGGTGTGCAGGCTGGCGCCGCTGCTGCCGAACACGCTGGAACTCTCGCTGCGCGGCTGCACCCGGGTCTCGTGCAGCTTGACCCCGAGCTTCAGCAGCCGCTCGCGGTAATTGGCGTAACCCCCATGCACCGCCACCACGTCGTTGGCGGCCAGTGAGTTGGTGATCACGCTCACGTTGACGCCGTAGCGCCGCACCAGCTCCCCGAGCCCTGCGGTGCCTTCGCTGCCGGGCACGAAGTACGGCGAGATCAGCAGCGCCTTGTGCCGCGCGGTGCGCAGGTCGTCCATCACGTGACGGATCAGCCAGCCGTCGCGCTGCTCGCTGCCCTGCTTCTGCGGCGGATCGGAGACCACGCGGATGTTCTCGCTCCAGAACGGCGTGAGCTCCTGGGCGAAGTAGCGCCGCACGCTGTCCGAGGCGTCCACCCGGTCCAGGTAACGCCGCGCCTCGGCGCCGGCCGCCTCCTCGTGGATCTGAGCCAGCACCGCGTCGATGTCGCGGTCGTAGGCCTTCTTCAGCGCCGAAATCGGCACCACCGTGTCGCTGTTCCAGAAGGTGTCGAAGATCTCGCTGGCCTGCGCCACCGCCGGCCCGAACAGCACCATGTCCAGGTCGCGGAAGTTCATCTCGTTGGCGGCGTCGAAATACTCCACGCCGATGTTGCGCCCGCCCACCACCGCCACCCGCCCGTCGGCGATCCAGGCCTTGTTGTGCATGCGGTGGGTGATGCTCCAGCTGCGCTGCACCATCTCCAGCAGCCGCGCCACCCCGGTGCGGTTGCGGAACGGGTTGTAGACGCGGATCTCGAGGTTCGGGTGGCTGTCCATGGCCAGCAGCGCCACGTCCTTGCCCGAGGTGTTGATGTCGTCCAGCAGCAGCCGTACCCGCACCCCGCGCTCGGCGGCCTGCCAGGCCTCGTGCAGCAGCAGATGGCCGGTAAGGTCGTCGTGCCAGATGTAGTACTGCAGGTCCAGGCTGCGCCCGGCCTGCCGCGCCGACAGCGCCCGCGCGGCGAACGCGTCCAGCCCGTCGGGCAGCAGGATCGCCCCGGTCTTGCCGGGGTTGCGGTCCAGCAGCGGCCACAGCTCGCGGTCGAGCGCGGTCTGGTCGCGCTGGATCTCCAGCGCATGGCTGGGCGTGCCGGTGGCCGGCGGGGTGAGGTGGTCGGCCAGGAAGATCCCGCTGACCACCAGCGCCACGAAGGTGAAGGCGCCCCAGCCGAGGATCCGTTTGATTCGCTGCCTCATTCCCGCCGATCCCCCGTCCCGTTGCCGGCCATTGTATGCGGCTCCCGTCCGCCGGGCCCCGCCCCGCACCCTGCGCGCGGCAGCGGCCGTCCCCGTACCAGCTGGCACCGCCCCCTGTAGGAGCGGCCCATGGCCGCGAAGGCCGCGGGAGGCGCGGCAGGGCGGCCGGTGATTCCGGGCGATCCCGATCGGATTAGCGGCGTTCCCGGGCGCGGCGGACCGCGTCGGCCCTCGCGGCCATGGGCCGCTCCTACCGGGGGCGCGGGCCCGTTCACTCCGGCGCCTGGGGGCCCCCGCGCTACAATCGGCCGATCACGTTTTCGCCAGGAATCGCGCGCCCATGAGCTCGCCAGCCAGCCAGATCCCCGCCAGCCAGCCCGACACCACGCCGCTGCGCTTCGTCACCGCCGCCAGCCTGTTCGACGGCCACGACGCCGCCATCAACATCATGCGCCGGCTGATCCAGGCCCAGGGCGCCGAGGTGATCCACCTGGGCCACAACCGCAGCGTCGAGGACGTGGTGCGCGCCGCCCTGCAGGAGGACGCCGACGCCATCGCCCTGTCCAGCTACCAGGGCGGCCACGTCGAGTACCTGAAGTACATGGTCGACATGCTGGCCGAGCGCGGCGCGCCCCACATCCGCGTCTTCGCCGGCGGCGGCGGCACCATCACCCCCGAGGAGATCAAGGAGCTCGAGGCCTACGGCGTGGAGCGCATCTACCACCCCAACGACGGCATGAAGATGGGACTGGTGGAGATGATCGAGGACGTGGTCGCGCGCGCCGCGGGTGCGCGGGAGGAAAAAGGGGGTCAGAGTCATTTTTCGGGGCAACAGCGTCTGTCATCCGGGGATCAACCCCCGAAAAACGACTCTGACCCCCTTTTTCCTCCCCTCGACGACGAGATCGGCATCGGCCGGATGCTGAGCGCCATCGAAGACGGCGCCTTCAGCGAGTCCGAGCTCGCCCTGATGCGCAAGACCTGGGCCAACCCCCGCTCTTCCGATTCCCGATTCCCGATTCCCCATTCCCGGATTCCGACCACCCCGGTGGTCGGAATCACAGGCACCGGCGGCGCCGGCAAGTCCTCCGTCACCGACGAACTGCTAAACCGCTTCCTCGCCAGCTTCCCCGAGATGCGCATCGCGGTGATCTCGGTCGACCCCACCCGCCGCCGCACCGGCGGCGCGCTGCTGGGCGACCGCATCCGCATGAACTCCCTGCGCAGCCACCGCGTCTACATGCGCTCCATGGCCACCCGCCGCCAGCACGCCGCCACCAATGCCGTGCTCAAGGACGGCATCGCCTTCCTCAAGGGCCTGGGGTTCGACCTGGTGATCGTGGAAACCGCCGGCATCGGCCAGTCGGATTCGGAGATCGTCGACCTGGTCGACTTCCCCATGTACGTGATGACCAGCGACTACGGCGCCGCCAGCCAGCTGGAAAAGATCGACATGCTGGACTTCGCCGAGCTCATCGTACTGAACAAGTACGACAAGCGCGGCGCCGAGGACGCCCTGCGCGACATCCGCAAGCAGTGGAAGCGCAACCGCGTCGCCTTCCAGACCAAGGACGAGGACGTCCCCGTCTACCCCACCATCGCCAGCCAGTTCAACGACCCGGGCATCAGCTGGATGTTCGTGAATCTTTGCCGCCTGCTGCGGCAAAGATTGGGAATGGGGAATGGGGAATCGGGAATCGAAACAGCCGGCGACAGCGCCACCCCCGTAGGAGCGGCCCATGGCCGCGAAGCCGACGCCGCCGAAGGTGCGACGAACGCCGCGCCCCGGCAGGCCCCGCCCGCCCACTGCGACTTCCGGCCCAACCTAGACACTTCGCTGAAGGAACCCCGCGCCACCGTCCTCATCCCCGGCGCCCGCGTCCGCTACCTGGCCGAGATCGCCGAGCAGGGCAGGGCGATCAACGCCTCCATCGAAAAGCAGGCCGAAGCCGCCGACCGCGCCCAGTCCTTCTGGCAATCCCTGCGCGAGCTCGAAGACCCCAACCTCCCCAAGGCCCTCGACCTCTACGCCGCCGAAGCCCTGACCCCCGTAGGAGCGGCCCACGGCCGCGAAGCCCGCGCCAATGAAGACCAGTCCGCCCCAACCCCCGACCGCACCCTCCTAACCCTCCGCCAGCGCTACAACGACGCCATCCAGGCCCTCACCGCCGACTCCCTCAAGCTCCTGCGCGACTGGCCCCAGCGCCTGAAATCCATCACCGACGACACCACCGCCTACGAAGTGCGCGGCCGCGCCATCGAGGTGCAGAACTACCGCGAATCCCTCAGCCACCAGCAGATCCCCAAGATCGCCGCCCCCACCTACAAGAGCTGGGGCGAGCTGCTCACCTTCCTGGGCAAGGAGAACCTGCCCGGCAGCTACCCCTACACCGGCGGCGTGTACCCCTACCGCCGCACCGGCGAGGACCCGATCCGCATGTTCGCCGGCGAGGGCACCCCCGAGCGCACCAACCGCCGCTTCCACTACCTCAGCCTCGGCCAGCCCGCCGCGCGCCTGTCCACCGCCTTCGACAGCGTGACCCTCTACGGCGAGGACCCGGCCCCGCGCCCGGACATCTACGGCAAGATCGGCAACTCCGGGGTCAACGTGCCCACCCTGGACGACATGAAGAAGCTCTACTCCGGCTTCGACCTGTGCGCGCCCACCACCAGCGTGTCGATGACCATCAACGGCCCGGCGCCGATCATCCTGGCGCTGTTCATGAACACCGCCATCGACCAGCAGGTGGAGAAATACCTCAAGGCCGACCCGGACCGCTGGGCCGAAGCCGAAAAGAAGATTCAAGCCTTCTTCGAAGACCGCCCGCGCCCCACCTACCACGGCGAGCTGCCCGAGGGCAGCGACGGCCTGGGCCTGGCCCTGCTGGGCATGACCGGCGAGCAGCTGCTCGACGCCGAGACCTACGCCAAGATCAAGGCCCAGACGCTGGCCACCGTGCGCGGCACCGTGCAGGCCGACATCCTCAAGGAAGACCAGGCCCAGAACACCTGCATCTTCAGCACAGAGTTCGCCCTGCGCATGATGGGCGACATCCAGCAGTACTTCGTCGACAACAAGGTGCGCAACTTCTACTCGGTGAGCATTTCCGGCTACCACATCGCCGAGGCCGGGGCCAACCCGATCAGCCAGCTGGCCTTTACGCTGAGCAACGGCTTCACCATCGTCGAGTACTACCTGGCGCGCGGCATGCACATCGACGACTTCGCGCCCAACCTGAGCTTCTTCTTCAGCAACGGCATGGACCCGGAGTACACCGTGATCGGCCGCGTGGCCCGCCGCATCTGGGCCCGCGCCATGCGCGAGCGCTACGGCGCCAGCAGCAGAAGCCAGATGATGAAGTACCACATCCAGACCAGCGGCCGCAGCCTGCACGCGCAGGAGATCCAGTTCAACGACATCCGCACCACCCTGCAGGCCCTGTACGCCCTGTTCGACAACTGCAACAGCCTGCACACCAACGCCTACGACGAGGCCATCACCACGCCGACGGAAGAGAGCGTGCGCCGCGCCGTGGCCATCCAGATGATCATCAACAAGGAGCTGGGGCTGAACTTCTGCGAGAACCCCTGGCAGGGCAGCTTCATCGTCGACAAGCTGACCGACATCGTGGAGGAGGCCGTGTACAAGGAGTTCGAGGCCATCAGCGAGCGCGGCGGCGTGCTGGGCGCCATGGACACCATGTACCAGCGCGGCAAGATCCAGGAAGAGTCGATGTACTACGAGCACAAGAAGCACGACGGCAGCCTGCCGCTGGTGGGCGTGAACACCTTCCTGCCCAAGGAGCACGCCGGCGAGGTGGTCACCGAGATCGAGCTGATCCGCAGCACCGAGGAGGAGAAGGGCCAGCAGATCGCCAACGTGCAGATCTGGCAGACCGGCCGCAACTCACTCGCCCCGGCCGGCGAGACCGAGCACGCCCACGTGGTGGAAGACGACGCAGCCGCCGCCACCGAACCCCACGACGGCCACGGCCTGGCCTACCTGCAGCGCACCGCCCGCGAACGCCGCAACGTGTTCGAGGCCCTGATGGAGGCGGTGAAGACGCACAGCCTGGGGCAGATCAGCCATGCCCTCTACGACGTGGGTGGCGAATACCGCCGCAACATGTAGCCCGACAGAGAGCCCCTCTCCCGCTAGCGGGAGAGGGGTTGGGGTGAGGGCAGCTCCGACCGGCTGGCGCACACCGCTCAACGGATGAAGGAACCCGACACCTCGATGTCCCGGCTAATCGACCAGATCAAGGAAGCGCTGACCGCGTTCGCCGGCTGCAAGTCGCCACCGGCGCTGATCGGGGGTCTGGCCCTGGCGGCCCACAACGTCGTCCGCGCCACACGCGACGTCGATTTCCTGGCGGATGCCGATGACGCCGACAGGCTGCACCAAATGCTCCTGGAACTCGGCTATCGCTGCGTCCACAGGAGCCAGGATGCGGCCAACTACGTGCGTAACGAAGAAGGCCTGGACCTGCTGTACGCGCATCGCCCCGAAGCACGACGCCTGCTCGCTGCTGCCGAGGAGCTAACGACAGGTGTGGGCCGCCTGCGCGTGGTGAGTGCCGAGGGGCTGATCGGCTTCAAGCTCCAGGCGCACGTCAACGACCCGGCCCGCACGCGCGACCTCGACGACATCCGCGCCCTTCTGAAGGCCAACCGGGCCAGCCTCGACATGTCGCAGGTGCGGAGCTACTTTGCCCTCTTCCAGCGCGAGGAACTGCTCGATGACCTCCTGGCCGAACCCCGACCGTAGCGTGTCGCCCAACGGCGAGCCGCCGCTGGCGGCATCCGCGGGCGTGGCCAATGCCGCCCCGCTGCCTGCGGACCCGATCGCGGCCTGGATCGATCTGATGGAGACGGTTGACGCCTTGGGGGGGCGCTGGCCAGAGCGGCGGCCCCGCCTGTTGCGGGACTGCCGTTTGTAACGCGTCGCGACCATCCCAGCGCCCTACCAACCCATGCCGGCGGCAGCCTGCAGCTGGCGGGTCAACACCTTCCTATTCAATGAGCATGCCGGCGAGGTGGTCACCGAAACGAAGCAGACATCCGCTCCACCGACGATGAGAGGACATCAGATCGACAACGTGCAGGGCTGGCAGGCCAGCAGCATCACGGTCGCCCGAAGGCGAAACCAACCACGCCTAGGCGGTGGAGGCGACGCGGCCGCTGCCACCGCCACCGAGCCGCACGACGCTCGGTCTAGCAAACCTTCCCACACAGTGCGCGGGAACCGTCAAACGCGTTCGACGTGCTGACCGATCGACGAAGGTGCGGAGCCTGCGACAGATCAGCCGCGTAAACCTCGATGACAAAGGCGGTCCAGCGCCCCGCTTAGAGCGAAGTCTTCTCGGGAGCAAAAAGGCGAGGGGAAGAGCTTGTGTGTGATGCCTGCGATGAACTGCAGGGGGCTACCTCTGGCGCCACTCTATCGCCCGGCAGCCCTATACTTCCACCCAAGTCAAGGAGTGTCACTCGGGATCGTACGCCTCAGTGTTCCCACTCAAGCGACGCTCTTCCGCCTCGCCGCCCTAGACTGTCACGTGTCGTATGCAGGTTGCAACTCCCGACGTTCCAGCATTGCCTGAAAATGGCCATGTCCGCTCCATGCAACGAAAAACACGCTGCTAGAAACGCGCAAAAATTGCTGCAAATGCGTCGCTGTTGTTGCGGAGCTCCCATGCAATTTTGCGACTTTCTCGAAGAAGATCGCCCTCTTTGATTCTTTGATATAGGGGCAGCTAATAAAATCAAAGAACAACAGCGTCTCTTCAGTATAAAATTTCAACTTCGAACCCCTCAGAAGGACGCGTTCCTCAATGGTAGCGCATACAGCCTCGCGGGCTTCGCGAAATGTCTGCTTCTTTCGAGCGAAGTATAACGTCGAGATCAACTCAAAGTAGTTCATCCTAGGGGTTTGCTGCCGCCACCTGCCTTCGACGCCAAAAGCAGATCGCAGGAAATCATCAGTAACGCCCTTGCTGACCTCGCAAACTGCATCCGCCGCGACCAAGATGTTAATTATTTCAGGGCCCTTGATGCCTTGTAGGCGTGCCTGGTCAAGTGCAAGCCGAACCGTATCAAGAACCGCGCCCTCAAAAGCCACCCGTTCTTTACCAAGCATTTCGTTTAGCAGCGAGCACTCTAGAAAGATTTTTGCGAGCTTGTGGGTTGTTGCAGAGCGTATATCCATTAGAAACAAGAACGTCGATATTCGGAGACTTGCGAGGTAGACCCGTTCCAGGGTTACTGATGTCCCGGCTGAAACTTGATCTCCAACTCGTCGCCGTATTTGCAGTAGCCCCCGAGCGATTATCGCAAGTGCCGGGGACGCGAGCACTGCGTAATCAACATTGCCCTCTCGAGCAATCATTCGAATCTCCGCGATTGTGTGGTCGGCGACGCCTCTGCTGAATCCAGCGCTATGCACTTCACTTAAGAGACCCTCTCTCGCGGTGCGAAGCGCATTCCGCAGTGTTCGCGCAACACGTTGGCGCGCTACGGCAAGGTTCGAGGTGAAGGGTCGAGTAACGGTGTCTGTCTTTTTTTCGTTGAGGTGCAAGTTGTACTGGGATGCTACGTCCTCAATAACTGATTTGACGAAGGCTAGATCATCTCGACTAGTCCCAAACACAAAAAAATCGTCTACGTACCTACGAACTGCTACTCGATCCGAGATTGGATCCAGTTGCCGCTGAACACGAACATCAATCGACTGCATAATGGCTTCAGCAAATATTCGAGACACCTCTGGGCCGATCAGGATCCCATTCGTCTCCCCCCAGTTCGAGCTTTGCATCATCGAGTCGAATTCCGACTCAAAGAAGAACGCCTCCTTGTGATCTTTTCCAAAATCCTTTCCTCGGATTGCCCAAGTGATTGAATGTGTATAGATGGACTCAAAGCAGCGAGCGATGTCGAGCTTAAGCATCAGCGAGTACTTCTGCTCAAGACGGATGAATTCATCGGACGAGAAAAACTTGTAGATGTGAGAGTAGCGTTTGTAGTAGAAGTAGCTGGACGCCCATTGCCGTTGGCTGGAGAATGACGCCGGATCCTGATCGACGTTGTCACCATTGGGTTGATCGGCAGCATATTGCTTCTGGAAGAAATGGCTACCAACTCGCGTTGGGCAGCGCAGCGAGTAGTTGCTGCGAGCGCATACGTTCTCAATGAAGGAGTCGAAATCCCTATACAATTCAGAAAACTTCAGTTGGGCCGCCGGATGGGGAAGGGAAATGCGCCTATGATTGCCCCCGCCTTTTTGTATTTTGTATTCGAACGGCTTGGTGGGCTTGCTCTGCCAAAGCATAGCCTTCACGAAAGTCGGTAGGCCTTGACTTAGTTGATGATTTGATGCGGCGCTAAATAGTGGTTCGTTCGTGAAGAAGAAGGGGATCTCATAGGGCAGGGTGTCTGTAAGGATTGCTCGGAGATGATTTGACTTGTCGATTTTGATCTTCCGCACATCACTTCTCCCAGCATTTCTTGATGTTCAGAACATCGAGAGGTGTGAACTTCACTCGGCGGTGATGTCTGAACCCCGAGTCAAAGGAGAGAGATTCCAGTTTGGCTTGATTGTGTGGTTTTACGGCAATACGTGTGAGCAATCTCCGAAGTGTTGTGCGATAGAATTTATCGAGATCCTCTATTGTTCCTTTCCCTGCGTACTGTGGCGGCGCCTCATACTCGGAATGCGTGTACGAAAGGCCGTTGAAAAGCCCACGTTTTCCTGGGGTAACTGCGACCCTTTGGTTCGAGGTGAGGTAAGCGATTCGCTTCTCGAACTGGATCCAGTCATGAGTCCTCTGACATTCCTGCGCAGCAAGTGCGATTCTAGTCTTAATCTTCGAAGATTTTGCTTCGGATAATATGCTGAAAACCGCGTTTGGATCCTTCTTCGCCGATGCGTTGTGTTTATCAAAAATGATCTTGTACCCGAGGTACTCCATTTCGTGCCTCTCGGTAACTCTCGCGAGACAAGTGCACTTTTTGTTGCATGGGCAATCACTGCCATGGGGGCAGTGATCATCGCAACTACATGAGACCCTGATCGGGTATGACTTTCTTAGATTCCGCTTGAATGCGAAGTTGCGGAGCGCATCGTTGACGCCGGCCCATGCTGATTTCTTTGTTTCCGTGGTGAAAACCAGAATGTCGTCCACATATCTAAGGACTAGGTAGGTTCCCGGCAGCATGCGAAGGCACGAGTCCAGCTCGCGAAGCTTTAGTTCTGCTAGAGATGTGCTTATGGTTAGCCCGCGTGGAATACCTTCAGGCATTCGACCCGGAAACTTTATTGCGGCACCTCGGAAAACGCCTTCGAGAAGTGCCATTGTTTGGCTAGATACTTTAGCTTCCGCCCGAAGCTGCTTGATGAGTAGGTTTCTGTTGATGCTCTCAAAACAGCTTTTTAAGTCGAGGCGCACTATCGTTTTCGGTGTGTTTTCGCGGATCGCTTGTTTGGCGGTTCGGATAAGGGAGGCGCGATTGGGCTGCGTGATGCCGTAGCTTCGCCTGATGTTGTCGTTGATCTTCCTTATGACCAGCGTGTCTTCGAGCAGATCTGTTGATAGCGTTTGCCGTCCCCGGATCGTATGCCAACGTAATCCTGAAAATTTGAAGGAGTCGGTGGCGATTGCCGCTTCTATTTCATCGAGGAACTGGTTCCACTCCGCAGGGCCGGTTGGTCTAGTGCTCAGCTTGGTTTGCAGATGTGCTTGACTGTGCCACCGTCGCATCCATCCAAGCTGGCGATGGCTAAAAGCTTGCGTAGGCGCTGTCATGGTTCCCCCAGTGTTGGCAACTGATTCTACCGAGCTGCAACTGAGCTGTCCGAACGTTCGTTGATGAGGCCAGCGGTGCGCGGCGCGAATTCGGGATTATTGATCATCGGCCGCTCGGGCCTCGGCCTGGTGCGTGCTCGTTAGTACCGGGCGGCGACGCCAATGTGCTCTCGGCTACGGTACTTGACAGGGCGGTTTAGCAGTAGCAAGCTCGCAGCAAGGAGCGTCGAAACTCCACACAGAGCGGTGCCCACCTCCGATAATCCGGTGGGTTTTTTGTGCCCGTACTGCTGCGGGCACGACCGACGCGATGCCTGCGTCGGGAGGGCGGCTAATACAACACCCTTCGGGGAAATACGCCCGCCGGCTCTGTGCGGTTTCGAACCTCCCGACTTCCCGTCCGCCGTGCCGCGGTGGGCGGGCACTTCATGGAAGGAGGAGGCAACGATGTCGAACCGTGAATCGAACGATCTGCAGGTACGGGGCTATTTCCTGCCGGAAGAGAGCCAGTTCCGGCTGAAGAAGCTGCATGACCACATGGTGTTCCTGTCGCACCTGGCGCAGCCGCGCACGCACGACGAGGATGAGACGGGCTGGGGACCCCAGATCAGCGGGGACGAGCTGGCCGTCTGCCTGGAGGTGCTGGCCGCCCAGGCCGAGCGCGTGCTGGGCGCGGTGACATGGCCGGCCGAGCGGGTGGTGGGCGCCGATCGGTCGCAGGCACGCGATGAGGACGACGTGCTGGAGGAACCGGAACGGGCCGGCGAGGCGTTGGCCGCCGGCGCACAGGATGGCGAGGCTGAAGCGGCGTCGGCCGCAGGCACGCAGGACGACGAGGTGGGCGAAGCACCGGGCGCCAAGGTGCAGGACGACGAGGCTAGCCAGGCGGGCGCCGCCGCGACGGCGGAGGAGGCCGAAGCCCCCTTCGTCTTCGGCATGACCATGGACCAGTTGGACACGCTCAACCGCCTGCACGACCGGCTGCATGCCTACGGCGATCTGGTCTTCGGCGTCGAGCGGATCGACCTGGCCGACGGCACGTTGACGATGCTGGGCGACGCGATCTTCGAAGAGGCCGGTGCCGCAAGTGAGCTCATGGACAAGGTGGCCGGTCAGACGCTTCCCGATGCGTCCAGGCGGCGAAACCGCGTACGCGAGGAGCGGGCCGTCTACGGCTCGCCAGCGGGGCGGAGTCTGGCGTTCGATGCGGCTATGCCGATGCTGCCGCCGCCCGCGGATGCGGGCTGGCGCCCCCAGGCAGCCACCCGCCACTGATCGAGCAGGGTGTCAAGCGACCCCCAGTTTCACGCATTAGCGCGACATCCAGTCTTACGCACTCCGGGCCGGGTTGACGGTCAGTTGGTGGTGGCACCCAGGGGGCTCCAGGTCTCTGAGGCGGTGCAGTCCTTGATGTTGAGGACGGGGCCCTGTGCAGCTGGCGGTCGAGGATGGCGGCCGCCGGCGCCTCGTCGCCAGCCAGCAGTTCGGCCCAGCCGGGGACGGGCTTGGTGGTAGTGATCAGGATCGGGTAGGAAAATTCCTACAGAACAGCAGCACGCGATCTTCATTCAGCGCGATTCGTGGAGGTATGCTTGCGGCCAAAGGTAGGGGAAACCTGCGAGGGGGAGAAGGACGATGAACGTGCAAAGGATGCTGCAGGCGCTGGCGCTTCTCGTCCTGATTGTGGCGCAGCCGTCGCAGGCGGCGGAGACGGTGCGCTACATCCACACCGACGCGCTGGGCAGCGTGGTGGCGGTGACCGATGCCAGCGGTGCGGTGATCGAGCGACGAGAGTACGAGCCGTACGGGGCGCAGCTCACGCCGGCGGTGGCTGACGGGCCGGGGTACACCGGGCACGTGCAGGATGCGGCGACCGGGCTTACGTACATGCAGCAGCGCTATTACGATTCGACGCTGGGCATGTTCCTCAGCGTCGATCCGGTCACCGCCTACGACAACCCGATTAATCAATTTCATCGGTACAGATACGCCAACAGCAGTCCGTATCGATTTGTTGACCCTGATGGTCGGGTCGTCGCTATCGCAGGAACCAAAGAGCAAGAAAAAGCACTTCAGACCGAGATTAAGACTCTCGCGAGTCGTCCTGCCGGGCGCGCGCTCTATGACAAGTTGAGCGAATCGAAGAATACGCACACGATTCGGGTTCCAGATTCTTCAAGGGGCGAAAGGAACTCTACGCAGGCGACATCCATGAATGGGCATCTGGATGAAAATGGCAATCGTGGAAAAGGTAGCGGCTCCACCATTTTGGTCGATCCCGCCCCTGAAAATCCGACCAAACCGGTCTTCGTTTCGTTGGCTCATGAAATGGGCCACGCCACGGCAATGGATGCGGGAGAGCAGAGCAAAGATTTCACCAGGGAGGCGGGAACCACTCCGCCCGGAGAGGTCCAGTCAATGGAGGCGGAGAATGCGGTACGTCGCGAGCACGGTTTGCCGGAAAGAGCGAGTTATTATCCTAAAGACACACGGCCTCTTGATTAGTGCGCTGCTCGTCGCATGTGCAGCACCGTCGGCGCATGATCTAGGCCCGCCTTCGCCATCTTCATGGTCGGTAGACGAAGATGTGCATTGGTACGATGCCAGAACGAGCAACTTGGGGGTCGACTATTCGATGATTCCTGCATTCCTCGGCACCGCGCTCGGAGAGCGTGAGTTTGGCGAGGCGGCCGGGAAGCTTGCGGAGCAATCAAGTGATTGTCACTCATGGGTTGTCCACGTTTCCATCAATGTCGATGAGGGCGAGGAGAAGCTTGTGCTCATTTGCAAAAATCCTATGCACGAATGGATCGTGCTGGATAATGGGAAAGGGCAGGCGAAACGCAAGGTCGAAGGGGCGGCAGAGCTGGATAGGTGGATTGAGCGCGTCTACCAGGATCGAATCGTCGGTATGCCTTGCAGGCCGATCTTCGGATCCTCTGTCGATTACCTGACGATTCATCATGATGGGCGCACCACGCGGCAGGCCATCTATGCGGGCGAGGCCGAAAGGCTGGGTTGTGACGATGAAGCGCTGGCAACAGAAGTGGCTCGAAGAGTCGAGGAGTTGCGTGACGCAATCAAGGAATGAGCCTAGTTATCTGGATCCGATTTTAAAGCGTCGGCCGAAGACGGAATTGGAATTCCATTTGATGGACATCGCTCGATGAGACCATCCCGGCCGCTCCTCGCACTGGCCGCAGCCTTGGTTACGTGCGCGTGCGCGTCAGCGCCTTCAATCCGCTGGGCGCCAGAGTCGGCTTTTGGACTGATCATGGTGGATAATCCGGCTCAGCAGCGATTCGACCTGGTACTCGAGTCGCGAGCCGATGCACCATTATGTTTATCTAGGGAAAGCTGGCCTGCTGAGTCTGGGCTGCCACTTGGCTTCGGTGGCGCCGTGCTAGTTTCTGCTGCGGGCTCACATGAGCTGCTGCCCACGGGCAGCGCCTATTGCCCAGGGGGCTGTGGCTACGCCCGGGTTGAGCCAGGGAAGACACTGACCGGCGCTATCCCCTATGCAGCATTTAGTGACGCAGACGATGTTGCGACGGAAGCCAACCGCAGGCTGGTGTTCACTGTGCAGCCGTTTTTCTGTCGAGACTGAGCAGAGCCTTCATGCTTTTTTGGCCCAAGCTTTGAAGTCTTCTTTGTGGGGCACGATCCCTCCATAGAGAGCCTGACCCTTGACGCCTGGCCTAGCCGTCCACGGGCGCTCGGTGTCGGAAACATTGCAGTTGACCAAGTTAAATTCGACGCTACCCGGCGAAAGGAGTTGATCTGGAAAAGTCCGGAATGCCTGGGGCAAGGAACAACAGAGTCATAGATAAAGTCGAGAGCAGCTTGGGTCGCCAAATCGACTTTGGCAAGCAATCTGATCGCGAAGCGATCGGTAATAGTTTGATTAGAGAGTTGCGAAATTCCGGGGCCTGCACTTCAACTGGAACGAGGATACGGTCATGTTAAGGCGCCGATCATTGCTACGATTTCCGATCGTTTTTATTTTTACGCTTGCGGTGCTTCTCGCCATTTCTCTAGAGGCGCATAGCTTCTTAGATGGCTACGGGCTGTCTGACAGTCGAGAGCCCATTCTTCCAAGGCTGCAGGCTGATTTCGTGGCCGCGGTCTATTTTTTGGTCATGTCTGGATACTTGTTTATCTTTTTGCTGTCCTATTTTTCTTTCACGCGGAAAACGACTCGAAGACGGATGCTCTTGGTGAACATTCTTGGCTTCATCACTGCATATCTCCTCTTTTCCGCAGTCTTTGCTGACGCCTTTTCGATGCTCGAAGTGATGCTGCTTGTGGCTGGTTTGATGAGCGTAGTGATCTCCGATTTTGTTGCAGAGTCGTTGGAGCGGAAGTAATCGTCCGACGACGTCACCCTTGCCAAGTCAAAACGGCCGGCCGCGCAAGCAAGCTGGCCGGCCACGCCCTGCCCATGCTGGGGCAGGCGATCTTCGACGGCGCCGCGACGGTGCGCGACATCCTCGGCCAGGTGGAGGCGCAGCGGCTCGGGGACGGGCTGCGGGCACGCAATCGCGTGGCCGAGAAGGGGCGGTGTACGGGGGCGGGCTCGCGGGTACGGTTATCGGGAAAGGTGTCAGGGACAATTTTCCTGCGGCCGCCAGGTCGATGGCGACGGCATCATGCGCGGACACGTGACCACACGACGGTCGCCCGGCTCGCTCTGGTTCCCAGGGTGGCACGGTCGAAGAGGCTGCAAAAGGGGTTCCGCATGGAACAATCAGGCCGACAACGGCTGGTGAGATCAGGGCAAACGGAGGCAGTGTTGAGGTTGCTCCCGAACCAACTCGCTCTGGCAGCATCAATCCGCAGCACGTGAACGTTAAAGAGGGGGCTGCGCCCAGTTCCTTTGGCCCAGCCCAGCCGAACCCCGTTCCGAAAGAGGAGCGAATCCGTTGAACATTCCGCTCGACACCCCTATCACGATCGTGGCCTATCGAGATTTTTACGATGTGCCGAGGTTGATCCTTGCCTGCGATCAGAACGCGAACTTCTGGATTCTAGACAGCGCGTTTGATGAAAGTGTCGATGAGTACTCATCAAGCTTTGAAGTCTTCTTTGTGGGGCACGATCCCTCCATAGAGAGCCTGACCCTTGACTACTGGCCGAGCCGTCCACGGGCGCTCAGTGTCGGTAACATTGCAGTTGACCAGATTAAATTCGACGCTACCCGTCGAAAGGATCTGATCCGGGAAAGTCCGGTAGGTCTTGGGCAAGGAACAATTGAATGAACTGCTTTAGGGATCATCTGAACAACGTGGCTTGACGCAGTGATTCCAGTGTTCGGGGTCAACAAGCTCTCATCGCGACGCTCGTTGCGCCGTTTTCGGCGCATTTGGGCGGGGTTCCCCGCCCGGGGGACACACCTATCCCGTCGCCGGCAGCAAGTGCCGGCGCGCCATCCACAGATTCGACAACGCGAACAACGTCAGCATCTGGCCGGTGTTCTTCATCAATCCGCGGTAGCGCACCTTGATGTGGCGGAACTGCTGCTTCACCACCCGGAACGGGTGCTCGACCTTCGCCCGCAGGCTCGCCTTGTACTGCTCCCAACGCTCCGCGTACCGGCGGTCGCGCTTGTTCTTCATCGCGCGGATCTTCGAAGGCTTCTCCGCCACCACGAAAGCCGCCCGGACCTCCTGCAGTTCTTCGCGCTTGTCCATGCCGGCGTAGCCGCTGTCGCCGCGTACCGTGCCTTCCTTGCCGTGCAGCAGCTTGTGGACCTGGCTGATGTCGGCCGCGTTCGCCGCCGTGCATTCCACGTGGTGCACCAGCCCGGACTCCTCGTCCACGCCGATGTGCGCCTTCATCCCGAAGTACCACTGGTTGCCCTTCTTCGTCTGGTGCATTTCCGGATCCCGCTCGCCATCCTGGTTCTTCGTCGAGCTCGGGGCCGCGATGATCGTCGCATCCACGATCGTGCCCGCGCGCAAGCTCTGGCCCTTACGCGACAGATGCGCATTGACCTGCTCGAAGATCTGCCTGCCCAGGTCGTGCGTCTCGAGCAATCGCCGGAAGTTGAGGATTGTCGTCTCGTCCGGGATGCCGTCCAGCCCACCGAGCCCGGCGAACCGGCGCATCACCGGAGTGTCGTACAAGGCCTCTTCCATCGCCGGGTCGCTCAACGCGTACCACTGCTGCAGGAAGTGGACGCGCAGCATTGTGGCAAGTGGGTACGGTTGGCGGCCGGGGCGGCCCGTCTTCGGGTAGTGCGGCTCGATCAGCGCCAGCAGCGCCTTCCACGGCACCACCTGGTCCATCTCCGCCAGGAAGATCTCCTTGCGGGTCCGCTTGCCCTTGCCCAAGCCCTCGGCGTCACCGAACGTCAGCTGCATCGATCGCTGTCCCAATCAAGTTGCGCTATTGTCGCGCGGAACGGACGAGTTGTTCAGACCTTCC
>NZ_JACCKA010000043.1 GCF_013425525.1 Luteimonas salinisoli
GGGGCGACCACCTACGCGATGGTGCCGGGCAGCTCGAACCTGGGGGTGACGTCGGTGATGCTGAACACCCCGTGCGGATCGCAGTACCGGGTGCAAGCGTGCAACAGCTACGGCTGCTCGCCGTGGACGGACCCGGTGGCGCCGATGCCGCTGGGGATGATGGCGGAGGGTGAGGACGGGGCCGGGCAGGAGGACGCCGCGGAGCAGGAAGCCGCGGAGTCGGACGATGCCGCGCAGGACGCCACGGACCAGGAGGCCACGGACGAGGACGCCGTCCCGGATGAGGATGCGGCCGGGGAGGAATCGCCATGAAGGGTCTGCAGCTCTGGGCGCTGTGGCTGCTGTGCTGGCTGGCGCAGGCGTCGCATGCGGCGGAGACGGTGCGCTACATCCACACCGACGCGCTGGGTAGCGTAGTGGCGGTGACCGACGCCAGCGGCGCGGTGATCGAGCGACGGGAGTACGAGCCGTACGGAGCGCAGCTGACGCCGGCGGTGGCGGACGGGCCGGGGTATACCGGGCACGTGCAGGATGCGGCGACTGGGCTGACCTACATGCAGCAGCGGTACTACGATGCGGGGATCGGGGTGTTCCTGTCCGTCGATCCGGTGACGGCGCTGGGCAATCCGGTCGGGCAGTTCCATCGGTACAGGTACGCGAATGGCAACCCATACTCTTTCATCGATCCGGACGGACGATGCGGGACTCGCCTTGAGAATCATGTCTCTTTCAGTTGTAGATCGTATGGTGTAGGAGAGCCTAGTGGAAATGCGGCGCAATCCAGATCATTACATGTAGATAGGGTTTTTACACATACATCCGTCGCGACATTGGGGGGTGAAGCTACGCCGTCAGAATTTCCAAAGGAAACTCGCTCTGCTTTAGGTAAGTTCTTGGGCTCATCGGTTGGAGGGGCTATCGGCAGGCACGCCATGCGGACTGGCCAGAAGATAGAAATGGAGCAAATTCTACCGAGTTCCGGTTACCCTCCAGCGTTCTCGGGAGGGTACGCGGGTACCAATATCGTTACTTACAGCCTTGAATGGCGACAATATTTGGCATCAAGTAGATTTGGAAGAGAGTTTTCCGGCGCTGGATTGGATGTGCTCCTTGCTCATGAGATTGGACATACGCCAATAGCTGGTGCGGTTTTTGGCTATAGCCCGGAGACCTCTGACGCCAATGCTGATGAGTTCAATGCCGTTCGGTTTTTAGAGAATCCGTATAGGAGACACCTGGGATTGCCGTTGCGAACGCATTATTCTGGGATTCCCGTGCCAGAGCCGTTGCTCGGAGGAAATTAAAATGATTCCTGCCATTAAAGTTTTCTTTATGCTTGTTGCGACTAGCGTTGGGTGCGATTGCAAATCAGATGGCTGGGAGAGCGTGGTAGAGAAGACTGAAGCGCTGGTCCTGCACAGAGAGTCTTTTAGGGTGCCAAAGGATCCAGTGGGATCTGAGTACGAAGCTTCCTGTGTCAGGATTCGATTTCAGATTGACACAAGCGGAAATCCGATCAATGTCAGCATCGACAAGAGCTCTAGGAATAGGGTAATTGATGTTGCTGCTAGAGAAACATTGAAGAAGTTCAGGTTTCGAGTGCCGCAGGGAGATTCTGGCGAAGAGTTCGCATTGGTGTTCGAGTATCCGCTGAGAGATGCGCCGTAGAAAATCTACGACCAAAGGAAGAACAGGGGTCAGGGAAGAACAGGGGTCAGAGTACATTTCCGACAGTCGATTGCGACTTGAGCTGACGGCCGCTCCAGCCCGCCGCCGATCGCGCCGCTGCGTTCCAGGAGAACAGGGTCAGAGTACATTTCTGACGGGAGAACAGGGGGTCAGAGTACATTTCTGAGACAGCCTGGACTACGACGCGCACGGCAACGTGGCGGCGATCAGCGACGGCCTGGCGGGCGGCCGGGGCAACCGGACGATGAGCTACGACGGCCTGGACCGGCTGACCGGCACCACCTCGCCGATGTTCGGCACGGCGACGTACGGCTACGACGTGCTGGACAACCTCAGGCGGGTACGCCTGAGCGCGGGTGCGCGGCAGCGCGACCACACCTACGCCTACGACGCCAAGCAGCGCCTGACGCAGGTGACCAACACCTCGGGCGGGGCGACGGTGATGAGCCTGGGCTACGACGTGCAGGGCAACCTGGCCAGCCGCAACGGCCAGGGCTATGCGTTCGACCAGGGCAACCGGCTGCGCGAGGTGGCGGGCCTGGAGCGCTACCGCTACGACGGCCACGGGCGCCGGGTGCAGGCGTTCCACGACGCGCGGGACAACCTGTACTCGATCTACGGCCAGGACGGGGTGCTGCGCTACCAGGCGGACTACCGCACGCGGCAGACCCG
>NZ_JACCKA010000044.1 GCF_013425525.1 Luteimonas salinisoli
CAGTTCCATTCGTTGCGGGGATGTTTCACCGTCGCCACGGGGCGGCGCTAGTGAATAGCCGCTTTTGGCAGAAGAAGAGCGCCTTCGGTCGACTGCGCGGGGCGGGAGCCGCGCCGGGGGTGTTGCTCCGCCCTTCGGTCCGGCCGCGCCAGGCAGTTCCATTCGTTGCGGGGATGTTTCACCGTCGCCACGGGGCGGCGCTAGTGAATAGCCGCTTTTGGCAGAAGAAGAGCGCCTTCGGTCGACTGTGCGGGGCGTGAGCCGCGCCGGGGGTGTTGCTCCGCCCTTCGGTCCGGCCATCCATGGCCGGACTCAGGGCCGCAGACCATCCATGGTCTGCTCTCCGCAGCACCCCCGGCGCGTCTCCCGCTTGAACGTTTGTTGGGCTTCGGAGGGACTCGCTACCGAGCATCCAAAAGGAAATGACCGGTGCGGCGCCCGGGCCGGGGAAATGCGGAGAGCAGGCCATGGATGGCCTGCGACGGCGAGTCGGGCCATGGATGGCCCGACCGAGCCGCGGAGCATTCCCCGGCCCGGGCGCCGCTGGCTCCGAAGCCCGCGAATCGCAGTCCTCACGGGCCCACGTCGCACCATGTAGCCGGGCGGTTAGAATCCGCCGATGCCCAGCAAGCCCGCCGCCCGCGTCGCCGAACTGCGCCGCCTGATCGACGACGCCAACTACCGCTATCACGTGCTCGACGAGCCGCGCATTCCCGACGCCGAGTACGACGCGCTGATGCGCGAACTCGAAGCGCTCGAGGCGGAACATCCGGAGCTCGCCAGCGACGACTCGCCCACGCACAGGGTCGGTGCCGCACCCTCGGCGAAGTTCGCCGAGGTGCGCCACGCCGTGCCGATGCTGTCGCTGGGCAACGCCTTCGAGGAGCAGGAGGTGCGCGATTTCGTGCGTCGCATCGCCGAGCGCCTGGAGCGCGATGCGCCGGTGTTCTCGGCCGAACCGAAACTCGACGGCCTGGCGATCAGCCTGCGCTACGAGGACGGCGCCTTCGTCCAGGGCGCCACCCGCGGCGACGGCGCCACCGGCGAGGACGTGACCGCCAACCTGCGCACGGTGAAGGCGATCCCGCTGAAGCTGCGCGGCAAGGGCTGGCCGCGCGTGCTCGAGGTCCGGGGCGAGGTCTACATGCCGCGCGCCGACTTCGAGGCGTACAACGCCCGTGCCCGCGAGTCCGGCGGCAAGGTACTTGCCAATCCGCGAAACGGCGCCGCCGGCTCGCTGCGCCAGCTCGATTCGCGCGTCACCGCGCAGCGCCCGCTGAGTCTGTTCGCCTACGGCGCCGGGCTGGTGGAGGGCAGGGAACTGCCGGAGACCCATTCCGGGGTGCTCGAGCGCCTGCGCGAATGGGGTTTCCCGGTCAGTGCGCTGACCGAGGTGGTCGCGGGCGCCGACGGCTTGCTCGACTACTACCACCGCATCGGTGCGCGACGCGATGCGCTGCCCTTCGACATCGACGGAGTGGTGTACAAGCTCGACGACGTGCGCGGCCAGCGGGAGATGGGCTTCGTCTCGCGCGCGCCGCGCTGGGCGCTGGCGCACAAGTATCCGGCGCAGGAACAGTCGACGGTGGTCGAGGCGATCGACGTCCAGATCGGCCGCACCGGCGCCGCCACGCCGGTGGCGCGGTTGCGCGAGGTGCAGGTGGCCGGGGTCAACGTCACCAACGCCACCCTGCACAACGCCGACCAGATCGAGCGCCTGGACGTGCGCGTGGGCGACACCGTGATCGTCCGCCGCGCCGGCGACGTCATTCCCGAGGTGGTCTCGGTGATCCCCGAGCACCGGCCGCCCTCGGCGCCGCCCTGGAAGATGCCGACGGCCTGTCCGGTCTGCGGCGCGGAAATCGTGCGCGAGGAGGGCGGGGCGGTGTGGCGCTGCTCCGGCGAGCTCAGCTGCCCGGCGCAGCGCAAGGAGGCGATCCGCCACTTCGCCTCGCGGCGGGCGATGGACATCGACGGGCTGGGCGAGCGCTACATCGAGGACCTGGTCGATTTCGGCTATCTGGAGTCGGTCGCCGACCTGTATCGCATCGGGC
The DNA here is from genome assembly GCF_013425525.1 of Luteimonas salinisoli. Classification (GTDB taxonomy): domain Bacteria; phylum Pseudomonadota; class Gammaproteobacteria; order Xanthomonadales; family Xanthomonadaceae; genus Luteimonas; species Luteimonas salinisoli. The sequence goes on from NZ_JACCKA010000044.1 coordinate 2,055, forward strand.
TCGACGATCTGCTGGAAATGAAGCGTCGCGCCGACGAGCGGGATGGGACCACGCCGGAAACGGTGAAGGCCGGCAAGGTGGCGACGAAGTGGGCGGAGAACCTGGTCGAGGCCATCGCCCGCAGCCGCGAGACGACCCTGGCGAGGTTTCTGTTCGCGCTCGGCATCCAGCACGTCGGCGAGAGCACGGCGAAGGCGCTCGCCGCCTGGTTCGGCGATCTGGAAACGATCCGGCGCACGCCCTGGCCGCTGTTCAAGCGCGTGCCCGACATCGGCGGCGAGGTGGCGCGCGCGCTCGGGCATTTCCTCGACCAGCCCGGCAACCAGCAGGTGATCGACGGTCTGCTGGAGCGCGGGGTTCGCATCGGCGACGTCCATTCGCCCTCGCCGAAGCTGCGCGATGGCCTGGACCTGGCCATGCTGCTCGTCGACCTGGAGATTCCGAGGATCACCGCGGTGCGCGCCGGCCAGCTTGCGGGGGCGTTTGCCGACGCCGCGGCGCTGCGCAAGGCGCCGGCGCACAAGCTGGTGGCCGCCGGATTGCCCGGCGAGGCGGCGGATTCGTTCGTGGCCTGGCTCGCGCAGGAGGGCAACGCCGGGCTCCTGCTGGCCTCGGCGCGGATGCAGCGCACGCTGCTCGAGCGCATGCCGGCCGGCGGTGCGGCCAGCGCCGGGCCGCTCGACGGGAAGACCGTGGTGCTCACCGGTACGCTGCAGGCGATGGCCCGCGACGAGGCGAAGGACAGGCTGGAGGCGCTCGGCGCCAAGGCGGCGGGCAGCGTGTCGAAGAAGACCAGCTTCGTGGTGGCCGGCGAGTCGGCGGGTTCGAAGCTGGCGAAGGCCGAAGAGCTCGGCGTCGAGATCTGGGACGAGGCGCGGCTGTTGGAATTCCTGCATCGGCATGGTTGACCGGCCGTTCTCGTGAGCGGGACGACCGCCCCCGGCGATTGGCGGCCCTCCGCGGCGGTGGAGGTCCTGCGCCTGCGCGCCCGCGTCAACGCGGCGATCCGCGCGTTCTTCGCAGGACGCGGCGTGCTGGAAGTGGAAACGCCGGTGCTTTCCCAGGCCGGCAATACCGAGCCGAACATCGCGTCCTTCGCGCTGGATTTCGGCGGCCACCGGGACGCCGGCGCGGCGCGGCGCTGGCTGCGGACCTCGCCCGAGCATCCGCTCAAGCGCCTGCTCGCGGCAGGCGTCGGCGACTGCTACGAGCTCGGCCGGGTGTTCCGCGACGGCGAGGCGGGCGGTCGCCACAACCCCGAGTTCACCATGCTCGAGTGGTACCGCACCGGCTGGGACCATCTGCGCCTGATCGACGAGACGGTGGCCTTGGTGCAGGCCGCGCTGGCGCTGGTGGGGCGCCAGGCCGCGGTGCGGCGATGCACCTACCGCGAACTCTATCGCGAACGCCTGGGCATCGATCCGTTGCGCGCCGGAAGCGACGAACTGCGGGCGGCGCTGGGCGATGTCGCCATCGACCCGGCGGGGCTGGGGCGCGACGACTGGCTCGACCTGCTGATGACCCACCGCATCCAGCCGCGGCTCGCGCCGGACGACATCCTGGTGGTCCGCGACTATCCCGTTTCGCAGTGCATGCTGGCGCGCGTGCGCGCGGACGATGGCGATGCCGATCCGATGCCGGTCGCCGAGCGCTTCGAGCTGTATCTCGGCCCCCTGGAACTGGCCAACGGCTACTACGAGCTGGCCGACGCCGCCGAGCAGCGCGCGCGCTTCGGCCGCGAGCTGCAGGCGCGCGCGGCGCGCGGACTCGCCCTGCCGGCGCTCGATGCGCGGTTGCTTGCTGCATTGCAGCACGGGCTGCCGGACTGCGCCGGGGTGGCGCTGGGCGTCGACCGGCTGCTGATGGCCATGCTCGGCACCCCGCGGATCGCCGATGTGCTGGCGTTCGCCTTCGCGCGCGCCTGAGTCCCGCCGGGCGCAGCCGCGGCTCCTTCGCCATGACCGGCCTTCACCACGACCGGGTAGATTGTCGGCAGTGGACTGCGTGGGAGGGGCGATGAGGCAGGGCCTGCGAGCGGCGGCGGTACTGACGGTAGCGCTGGGTTGCGGCGGTTGCGCGATCTGGCCGGGTGGGGCCGATCCGCCCGCCGGGGCGGCGAACGAGGCGCCGACCGTGCTGCGCTGCGCATCACGCGACAACCGAAGGTACTACTGCCAGGCGGACACCAGCCGCGGCGTGCGCCTGGCGCAGCAGCTGTCGACGGTCGACTGCGTTCAGGGCAGCACCTGGGGCTACGACGGTCACGGGGTCTGGGTGGCGCGTGGCTGCCGTGGCGAGTTCCTGCTCGGCCCGGGCACTGCGGCGGGCGCCGGCGCGCAACCGCCGACGCTGGTGCGCTGCGAGTCCGCGGGCAACCGGCACCGGCGCTGCAATGCCGTCGTGAGAAGCGAAGTGAAGCTTCTGCGACAGCTCTCGCGTACCCGCTGCGTGCAGCGCCAGAACTGGGGCTGGGACCGTGGCGGGGTCTGGGTGGACGGCGGCTGCGCGGCGGAGTTCGAGGTGCGCTGAGCAGTGCGCCGGTACACTGGCGCGATGACCGCGACCATCGATTACGCCCGCTACGACCGCATCCGCCCGATCCGCTGGACGGGCCAGGCGCTGGAACTGCTCGACCAGCGCCGGTTGCCGTTCGCCCAGGACTATCTCGTCTGCGAGGACAGCGACGCCGTGGCGGGCGCGATCCGCGATCTGGTGGTGCGCGGCGCGCCCGCCATCGGCATCGCCGCGGCCTGGGGCATGGTGCTGGCCGCGCGGGCGGTGGAGGCGAAGGACGGCGCGGGCGCCGCGCCGCTGCTCGAGCCGGCGCTGCAGCGCCTCAATGCCGCGCGGCCCACCGCGGTCAATCTGGCCTGGGCGCTGGCGCGCATGCGTGCGGTCCTGCTGCTTGCCGGCGACGACTGGCGCGGGGCGCTCGAGCGCGAGGCGCGCGCCATCGAGACCGAGGACCTGGCGGCCAACCGGCGCATGGGCGAGCTGGGCGCGGCGCTGATCGCGCCCGGCTCCGGGGTGCTGACCCATTGCAACACCGGGTCGCTGGCCACCGCCGGGTTCGGCACCGCGCTGGGGGTGATCCGTGCGGGCGTGGCCCAGGGCCGGATCGGCAAGGTCTTCGCCGACGAGACCCGGCCGTGGATGCAGGGCTCGCGGCTGACGGTGTGGGAGCTGCAGCAGGACGGTATCGACGCGACCCTCATCGCCGATGCCGCCGCCTCGCACCTGCTGCGCAACGGCCAGGTGCAATGGGTGGTGGTCGGCGCCGACCGGATCTGCGCCAACGGCGACGTCGCCAACAAGATCGGCACCTACCAGTTGGCGATCTCGGCGCGCTTCCACGGCAAGCAGATGATGGTGGTGGCGCCGTCCTCGACCGTGGACATGGCCACGCCGTCGGGCGAGGCCATCGAGATCGAGGAGCGCGACCCCGCCGAGCTGCTGGGCATGGCGGGCAGCCGTACCGTGGCCGAGGGCGTGCAGGCCTGGAACCCGGTCTTCGACGTCACCCCCGCGGCGCTGATCGACGCGATCGTCACCGAAAAAGGCGTGGTCGAGCGCCCGGACGCGGCGTCGATGCGGGCGCTGTTCGGGGCCTGACCGGAGGGGGCTCGGCGCCGTCGATCCTGGCCCGCCGGCCCGCCTCGCGGTCGCGGCGACGGCGTCCACCCGAGGCGGGATCCACGGGCGCGGCGGAGGTTTCCCGAAAGACCGCCGGATTTCGCGCGGGGCGCACGTAACCCATTGTTTTAGCGTCCAAAAAGATTGGGGCGCAGGGCGCGTTCGTGCTATGATTTCACGTCTTTTTCAACGTGTTGCCGGCGGGCAGTGCGGCACGCGCTTCGGGACCGCCGGAGCGGCGGTGGCCGGGCCCCGCCCAACCAGGATGCAATCACCCTAGATGGTCGATTCCGCGAAAGAAATCATCCCCGTCAACCTCGAAGACGAAATGCGCCGCAGCTACCTCGATTACGCCATGAGCGTGATCGTGGGCCGCGCGCTTCCGGACGTGCGCGACGGCCTCAAGCCGGTGCACCGTCGGGTGCTGTTCGCGATGAACGAGCTCGGCGCGCACAGCAACAAGCCGTACTACAAGTCGGCGCGTATCGTCGGCGACGTGATCGGCAAATACCATCCGCACGGCGACTCGGCGGTCTACGACACCCTGGTGCGGATGGCGCAACCGTTCTCGCTGCGCTACATGCTGATCGACGGACAGGGCAACTTCGGTTCGGTCGACGGCGATTCGGCCGCGGCGATGCGCTACACCGAGGCGCGGATGTCGCGGCTGTCGCACGAGCTGATGGCGGACATCGACAAGGAGACGGTCGATTTCCAGCCCAACTACGACGAGAAGGAGCAGGAGCCGTCGGTGCTGCCGGCGCGGGTGCCCAACCTGCTGGTCAACGGCTCGGCCGGCATCGCGGTGGGCATGGCGACCAACGTTCCGCCCCACAACCTGTCGGAAGTCGTCGACGCCACCATCGCCCTTATCGACGATCCCGAGATCGATATCGAGGGGCTGATGGAGCATATCCCCGGGCCGGATTTCCCGACCGCGGGCATCATCAACGGCGTCGGCGGCATCCACCTGGCCTATCGCACGGGGCGCGGCCGGGTGAGGATGCGCGCGCGCGCCGAGATCGAGGTGGCCGACAACGGCCGCGAGGCGATCGCCGTCACCGAGATCCCCTACCAGGTCAACAAGGCGCGGCTGATCGAGAAGATCGCCGAGCTGGTGAAGGAAAAGAAGCTCGAGGGCATCAGCGAGCTACGCGACGAGTCCGACAAGGACGGGATGCGCATCTACATCGAGATCCGCCGCGGCGATTCGGCCGAGGTGGTGCTCAACAATCTCTACCAGCAGACCCAGCTGGAATCGGTGTTCGGCATCAACATGGTGGCGCTGGTCGACGGCCGCCCGCAGCTGCTGAACCTGAAGCAGATCCTCGAGGCGTTCGTGCGCCACCGCCGCGAGGTGGTCACGCGCAGGACCATCTTCGAGCTGCGCAAGGCGCGCAACCGCGCGCACATCCTCGAGGGCCTGACCGTCGCGCTGGCCAATATCGACGAGATGATCGAGCTGATCAAGACCTCGGAGAATCCGCAGGTCGCCAAGGAGCGGATGCTCGCCCGGACCTGGCAGCCGGGGCTGGTCGGCGCGCTGCTGGAAGCGGCGGGGGCCGAAGCCTCGCGGCCCGAGGACCTGCCGGCCGGGGTCGGCCTGCTGGACGACGGCTACCAGCTCACCGAGGTCCAGGCGCAGCAGATCCTGGAGATGCGTCTGCACCGCCTGACCGGCCTGGAGCAGGAGAAGCTGACCGAGGAATACCGGCAGCTGCTCGAGGCGATCCGCGGGCTGATCGAGATCCTCGAGGATCCCGACGTGCTGATGGAGGTGATCCGCACCGAGCTGCGCAACCTCAAAGAGGAGTTCGGCGACGCGCGCCGCAGCGAGATCCGCGCCAGCGAGGAGGACCTCGACATCCTCGACCTGATCGCGCCCGAGGACGTGGTGGTGACGCTGTCGCATGCAGGCTACGCCAAGCGCCAGCCGGTGACCGCCTATCGCGCGCAGAAGCGCGGCGGCCGCGGCCGCTCGGCCGCGGTCGCCAAGGAAGAGGACTTCATCGACCGGCTGTGGCTGGTCAACACCCACGACACCCTGTTGACCTTCACCAGCGCCGGGCGGGTGTTCTGGCTGCCGGTGCACCAGCTGCCCGACGCCGGTCCGAACGCGCGCGGGCGGCCGATCGTCAACTGGATCGCGCTGGAGGAGGGCGAGCAGGTGCAGGCGGTGGTGCCGGTGCGCGAGTACGCCGAGGACAGGTTCGTGTTCTTCGCCACGCGCAACGGCACGGTGAAGAAGACGCCGCTCACCGAGTTCGCCTATCGCCTTCAGCGCGGCAAGATCGCGATTCGTCTGGACGAGGGCGATGCGCTCGTCGACGTGGCGATCACCGACGGCAGCCGCGACGTGATGCTGTTCGCCTCGAACGGCAAGGCGGTGCGGTTCGACGAGGCGTCGGTGCGTTCGATGGGCCGCACCGCGGCCGGGGTGCGCGGGATCCGCCTGGCCGAAGGCGAGTGCGTCTGCAGCCTGATCGTGGTCGAGGGCGAGGGCGACATCCTCACCGCCAGCGCACGCGGCTTCGGCAAGCGTACGCCGGTCGCGGAGTACCCGAAGAAGGGGCGCGGCACCCAGGGCGTGCTGGCCATCAAGACCAGCGAGCGCAACGGCCATCTGGTCGGTGCGATCCAGCTCAGCGACCATCACGAGGTGCTGCTGATTTCCGACGGCGGCACGCTGGTGCGGACCCGCGCGTCGGAGATCTCGCAGGTGGGGCGGAACACCCAGGGCGTGACCTTGATGCGCCTGGCCGCCGACGAGAATCTGCAGGCGGTGGAGCGGGTGGACGCTTCGCTCGACGACGAGGCCGAGATCGTCGTGGAGCAGCCGGGTCCGGAGCAGCGGCCGGAAGCCTGAGTCTCTGGTGACTCTCTCCGCACGGTCGCGGGGGAGCGCCTACCGGGCACTCCGGTCAGTCGCTCCCCGATACTCGCTTGGTGACCGGAGTGCCCGGCAGGCGCTCTGACGGCACGCCGTCACTCCGGGAGAGCATCCGTCGGATGGCCGGTGGGTGTCGATGCAACCGGAGTCGCTTACTGCCGTAGGTCGGCCGGAACCGGGGATCACCGCCGATCCCACAGACGCACCCGCGGCCTTTGCTGCCGTGTGCGCCACGACGCGCGTTTATACTCGTCCCACTCCAGGAGGGGGCGTCCCGATGATCCACAGGCTTGCGTACACGGTGCGGCGTTGCCGGGCGTCGATCCTGCTGCTGCTCGCGGTGCTGGCATTCGCCGGCTGCGGACGCGACGAGACGGGCCAGCTGCCGTCGCTGAGCGGCGAGGCGATCCGGGCCGAGCGCGAGACGATCGAGGGCTTCGGGCTGGCGCGGGCGTGGCCGGACCAGCGCCGCGACGGTCTGGCGATCGCGCTGGAGTTCTCGCAGCCGCTGGTCGGCACCCAGGACTTCGACAGCCTCGTGACTTTCGCCGAGAAGGTGGACGGCGACAGCGGCTGGAGCCTGGACGAGGACGGCCGCACCTTGCGCTTCCCGTTCGTCGAGGCCAATCGCGACTACACCGTGCGGATCTCCGCGGAGCTGACCGCGGCCGACGGCACCCGGCTGGGCGAGGACCTCGAGCGCCGCGTCCACACCGGCGACCTGGAGCCGGCGGTCGGCTTCGCATCGCAGGGCAGCGTGCTGCCGGCGCGCGAGAGCCGCGGCCTGCCGGTGGTGTCGCTGAACGTGCCGGAGGTGGACGTCGAGTTCCTGCGCGTCCGGGACAGCGCGCTGCCCGCGTTCTTCGCCCAGTACCAGCGCGGCGGGCGCCGTGGCAGCTGGGAGCTGGAGAACGACTACCGCGACAAGCGCCCGCTGGCGCAGCTGGCCGAGCCCGTGTACGTCAATCGCTTCATCCTAGGCGGCGAGCGCAACGAGCGCGTGCTCACCTACCTGCCGCTGCAGGGCATCGAGGAACTGCAGCAGCCGGGCCTGTACTTCGCGGTGATGAAGCGCACCGGATCGTTCGAGGGCGAGTTCGAGACCGCATTCTTCAGCGTCAGCGACATCGGCCTGCACGCGCGGGCGTACGAGGACCGCCTGTTCGTGCACACCGCGTCGCTCGAGAACGGCGGCGCCGTCGGCGGCGTGGAGCTGCGGGTGCTGGACAAGGCCGGCGAGACGGTATTGCGCGGCGAGACCGACCGCAACGGCAACGCGCTGCTCGACTACGCCCTCGATGCGGCGCACGTGCTGGTGGCCGGCCGCGGCAGCGACGTCTCCGTGCTGCCGTTCAACCAGCCGGCGCTGGACCTGTCCGAATTCGCGGTCGCCGGCCGCGGCCAGGCCTGGTTCGACGTCTTCGCCTGGTCCGGGCGCGACCTCTACCGCCCCGGCGAGACGGTGCGGATCTCGGCGCTGCTGCGCGACCACGACGGCGTGCCGGTCCCGGCGAAGGAGGGCGAGGGGCAGCCGCTGTTCGCACGGCTGAAGCAGCCGGACGGCAAGACCCTGTTCGAAACCCGGCTCGAGGCCGGCCCGCAGGGCTATTACCGGCTCGAACGCGAGATCCCGGTGGACGCGCCCACCGGCCGCTGGCAGGTGGAGTTCCGCACCGATCCCGGCAGCCGCGAAGCCGTGCAGGGCATGACCCTGCGGATCGAGGAGTTCCTGCCGGAGCGGATGAAGCTCGACCTCGACGCCGCCGAGCCGCGACTGGCGCCCGGCCGGCCGCTGCGGCTGCGCGCCACCGGCGCCTACCTCTACGGCGCGCCGGCGTCGGGCAACCGCTTCACCGCCACCCTGGCGGTGGCGGTGGAGCAGCATCCGGTGGAATCGCTGCCGGACCACTTCTTCGGCGATCCGACCGTGCAGCTGCCGCGCGAGCCGAAGGAAGTGGTGGACGCCGAACTCGACGCCGGCGGCGTGCTGGAAACCGACATCGCCCTGCCCGAGGAGGCGAAGCCCAGCACGCCGATCGCCGCGCTGGTCACCGGCAGCCTGTACGAGAGCGGCGGGCGCAGCGTGAACCGCAGCCTCAAGCGGGTGCTGTGGCCGGCCGAGGCGCTGGTCGGGGTGCGGCCGCTGTTCGACGACGCCGAGGGCGCCGATGCCAACGCCCGCGCCGGCTTCGAGCTGGTGCGCGTGGACGCCTCTGGGGAGCCGCGCCCTGCGAAGGGCCTCGAGGTCACCCTGGTGCGCGAGCACCGCGACTACCATTGGCGCCACGACGCCGACGGCGGCTGGGACTACGATTTCACCCGCCGCTTCGAGAAGATCGAGACCCGAACCGTCGACGCCGGCGCCACCGCGGTGCGGATCGACTTCCCGGTGGAGTGGGGCGAGTACCGCGTCGACGTGCGCGACCCCGGCACCGAGCTGACCACGCGCTACCCGTTCCGCGCCGGCTGGAGCTGGGGCGACCAGAACCGCGGCCTCGATGCGCGCCCGGACAAGGTCAAGCTGGGACTGGACCGCACCGGCTACCGCGCCGGGGACACGCTGAAGGTGACGGTGACGCCGCCGCATCCCGGCAAGGGCCTGCTGCTGGTCGAGAGCGACAGGCTGCTGTACGTGCAGGCCATCGACGCCGAGCCGGGCAGCGAGTTCGAGATCCCGGTGACCGAGGACTGGGAGCGGCACGACGTCTACGTGACCGCGCTGGTGTTCCGCGGCGGAAGCGCCGCCAGCAAGGTGACGCCGGCGCGGGCGGTGGGTATCGCCCATGTGCCGGTCGACCGCAGCGACCGGCGCGTGGCGGTGGGCCTGTCGGTCCGGGAGCTGGTGCGCCCGGAGCGGCCGCTGCGGGTCAGCGTGAGTGCGCCGCAGCTCGCCGGGAAGGAGGCCTGGGCCACGATCTCGGCGGTGGACGTCGGCATCCTCAACATCACCCGCTTCCCGGTGCCGGACGCGTTGGCGCATTTCTTCGCCCAGCGGCGCTTCGGGGTCGACGCCTATGACGTCTACGGGCGGGTGATCGAGAGCTACGAGGGCGGCATCGCGCGCCTGCGCTTCGGCGGCGACATGCCGCTCGACGCGCTGCCGCAGGCGCGGCGCCCGACCGCCCGGGTGCAGACCGTGGACCTGTTCGCCGGACCGGTGAAGCTGGACGCCGACGGCAATGCCAGGGTGGATCTCGACGTGCCCGACTTCAACGGCACGCTGCGGGTCTCGGCCCTGGTGTACTCGGAGCGGGCCTACGGCAGCCGCGACCGGGAGACGGTGGTGCGCGCGCCCATCGTCGCCGAGGCGAGCATGCCGCGGGTGCTGGCGCCAGGCGACCGCAGCACGGTGACGCTGGACCTGACCAACTACACGGGCAAGGCCGGCGACTTCTCCGTGCGCGTCGACGGCGAGGGCCCGGTGAGCATCGGCGAGGGAACGCGCACCGCCAAGCTGGCAGCGGAAGGCAAGGCCTCGCTGAGCTTCCCGCTGGCCGCCGGCAACGACTATGCGGTGGCGCGGGTGCGAGTACGCGTGGAGGGCAACGGCGAGCGGGTGGACCGCCGCTACGAGCTGCCGGTACGCGCAGGCTGGCCGGCGGTGCTCAGGGCGCAGACGCGGGCCCTCGATCCCCTGGGCCCGGTGACGATGGACGCTTCGCTGGCCGAAGGCCTGATGCCGGGCTCGGTGCAGGCGCGGATGACCGTCAGCGCGCTGCCGCCGATCCCTTACGCCAGCGCCCTGCAGGGCGCGCTGCACTATCCCTACGGCTGCGCCGAGCAGACCACCAGCCGCGGTTACGCCGCGCTGATGCTGGACCCGGCGACGGTGCGGATGCTCGGCATCCGCGACGTCGATGCCGAGCAGCGCCGCCGCTTCGTGGAGGGCGCGTTCGGGCGCCTGGCCTCGCTGCAGGCCGCGAACGGGCACTTCTCGATGTGGGGCGGCGAGGGCGGCGTGGCCCCCGGGCTGACCCCGTACATCGCCGAGTTCCTGCTGGAGGCGCGCGAGGCCGGCTTCGCGGTGCCGGAGACGGTGCTGCAGAAGGCGCTCGAGCGGCTCAACGAGGACCTGCTGGCCGGCGGCCAGGAGTTCTACGGTCAGGATCACCGCCAGCACCTCAAGTTCGCCTACCAGGCGCACGCCGGCTACGTGCTGGCGCGGCTGGGCCGGGCGCCGCTGGGCACGCTGCGCGCGCTGTACGACAACGACCGCGGCAGGACCCTGAGCGCGCTGCCGCTGGTGCACCTGGGCCTGGCGCTGCGCCTGCAGGGCGACATCGCGCGCGGCGACCGCGCCATCGCCCAGGGCTTCGCCATGGACGACGGCCGGCCGCGCTACCTGGCCGACTACGGCAGCGCGCTGCGCGATTCGGCGTTGATGATCGCCCTGGTCGCCGAGCGCGACGCCGCCCGTCCCGCCTACGTGGCGCGTGCGGTCGACGTCGGCCGCGAGCTCGATGCGCGCCGCAACCAGCGCTGGATGTACCTGAGCACCCAGGAGCAGATCGCCCTGGCGCGCCTGGGCCGGGCCCTGGCCAGCGATCAGCAGCGGCAGGTGTCGGGGCTGCTGCGGACCGGCGACAGCGAAGAGGCGGTGGCCGCAACCCGGGTGTTCGGCCGCGGCTTCGACTTCGCCGCGCTCTCGCGCGGTGTGCGCTTCGAGCCGCGCGGCGAGCCGCCGATGTACGCCAGCCTGGAAGTGGCGGGCGTGCCGCGGCGCGCCCCGGAGCCGGACTTCAGCTCCCTCAAGGTCGAGCGCAGCCTCTACCGCACCGACGGCAAGCCGTGGACCCCCGGTCCGTTGCAGGAGGGCGAGGCGCTGATCGTCGCGGTGGCCGTCACCGCCGACCGCGCCATGCCCGACGCGCTGCTCACCGACCTGCTGCCCTCTGGTCTGGAGATCGAGAACTTCAACCTCGGCGACGCCGCGCAGTGGTCGGGCGTGACGGTGCAGGGGGTGGAACTGTCGGAGCGCGCGGGGGCGGCGGAGATCCGCCACGAGGAATACCGCGACGATCGCTACGTCGCCGCGCTCAAGCTCGACTCGGGACGCACCGCGCGCGTGTTCTACCTGGTCCGGGCGGTGACGCCGGGCACCTACGCGGTGCCGCCGCCGCTGGTCGAGGACATGTACCGCCCGCAGTTGCGCGGGGTCGGGCGCGCGGTGCCGGAGACGCTCACCGTGGTGCAGCCGTAGCGGAGGAGGGAGACCGCCGTTGCGTTCCGGCCAGCGCCACGAGCCCGGCAGGGGCGCACCTGCGGGCGACGTTGGGCCGTCCGCGGTCGCGGCGGCCCCCGAACGGCGGCGCGCGTGGCGCCGCCTGCAGCCCTGGGTGCGCTGGGGCACTGCCTGCGCGCTGCTGGCGTTGCTGGCGCTCGACCTGGCCTTTCCCCCGCCGCTGCCGCGGGCGCGCGACACCAGTACCCTGGTGGTGGCGCGCGACGGTACACCGCTGCGCGCCTTCGCCGACGCCGAGGGCGTCTGGCGCCATCCCGCCGACCCGGACAGCGTCTCGCCGCTGTACCTCGAGGCGCTTCTGACCTACGAAGACCGCTGGTTCCGGCTGCACCCCGGCGTCAATCCGGTCGCCCTGGGGCGGGCGGCGATGCAGTGGGCGCGCGGCGGGCGGATCGTGTCCGGCGGCTCGACCCTGACCATGCAGGTGGCGCGGATCCTCGATCCTCCGGCGGACGGCCGTACCCGCACGCCGTCCGCCAAGCTCCGGCAGATGCTGCGCGCGCTGCAGTTGGAGGCGCGCCTGTCCAAGCACGAGATCCTCACCCTGTACCTCGAGCGCGCGCCGTTCGGCGGCACCATCGAGGGCGTCGAGACCGCCAGCTGGGCCTACCTGGGCAAGCCGGCATCGCGGCTGTCGCGCGCCGAGGCGGCGCTGCTGGCGGTGCTGCCGCAGGCGCCGAGCCGGCTGCGGCCGGACCGCCACCCGGAGGCCGCGCGCGCCGCCCGCGACAAGCTGCTGGCGCGGATGGCCGCGCACGGGGCATGGTCGGACGACGCGGTCGCCGATGCCCGCGTCGAGCCGGTGGTCTCGCGCAGCCTGCAGCAGCCGATGCACGCGGCGCTGCTGGCGCAGCGGCTGCGCGACGAGCGGCCCCGCAGCGAGCGCATCGTCAGCACCGTCGACGCCGGCCTGCAGCGCGCGCTCGAGGAGCGCGTGGCGGCATACTTCTCCGGCCTGCCGCCGCGCACTTCGGCGGCGCTGCTGGTGGTCGACAACGCCACGCTGCAGGCGCGTGCCTACGTCGGCTCGGTGGCGTTCGGCGATCGCGCCCGGCTCGGCCATGTCGACATGGTCCGCGCCTGGCGCTCGCCAGGGTCCACGCTCAAGCCGTTCCTCTACGCGATGGCGCTGGACGACGGCCTGATCCACTCGGAAAGCCTGCTGGTGGATGCGCCGCAGGCGTTCGGCGATTATCGTCCCGGCAACTTCGATGCCGCGTTCAACGGTCCGGTGTCGGCGGCGACCGCGCTGCGCCTGTCGCTCAACGTGCCGGCGGTGGATCTGCTCGACCGGGTCGGACCGGCGCGGTTCGCGGCGCGCCTGGAGAATGCCGGCATCGGCCTGCGCTTCCCGCGCGGCGCCAGGCCCAACCTGTCGCTGATCCTCGGCGGCACCGGCGCCACCCTCGAGGACCTGGTCGGCGCCCACGCGGCGCTGCAACGCGGCGGGATCGCCGGCCGCGTGCGCTACCGCGAGGACGCGGCGCCGCTGGAGCGGCGGCTGGTCTCGCCGGGCGCGGCCTGGATCGTCGCCGGCGTGCTCGCCGCCAATCCGCGTCCCGGCGAGCGCGGCGACACCTTCGATGCCCGGGGCCGCCCGCGCGTGGCCTGGAAGACCGGCACCAGTTACGGCTTCCGCGACGCCTGGGCGCTGGGCGCCACCGCCGAGCACACCGTAGGCGTCTGGGTGGGCCGTCCCGACGGTACGCCGCTGCCGGGACAGTACGGGGCGATCACCGCACTGCCGCTGCTGTTCGAGGTCTTCGACACCCTGCCGCGCGCGCGCGGCGCGCCGGTGCCCCCGCCGGCCGGCGTCGCGCGCCGCGACGTCTGCTGGCCGCTCGGGACCGCGGCCGAGGCGCAGTCCGCGGTGCTGTGCCAGCGTCGCCTGCAGGCCTGGACGCTCAACGGCGCGGTGCCGCCCACCTTCGCCGAGCGGGACGCGCGGCTGTGGAGCGCCGGCCGCGAGCGCTTCATGGTGGACGCTGGCACCGGACTGCGGCTCTCGGCGTCCTGCAGCGGGCGCCACGAGGCCCGCGAAGCCGAGATCGCACGCTGGCCGGCGCTGGTGTCGCCCTGGTTGCCCGCCGCGGCGCGCCGCGCCTCGACGCTGCCGGCGCTGGCGCCGGGCTGCGCACCGGACGGCCGCGACGCGCTCGCCTCGCTGCGCATCGACGGGCTCGAAGACGGTGCGACGCTCGCGCGGGCGCCCGGCAGTCCCCATGGCGCCAGGCTATCGCTGCGTGCGCTGGGCAGCGACGGGCGCGTGCAGTGGCTGCTCGACGGCCGTTGGATCGCCGAAACCCGCGGCGCCCGGCCGCTGCTGCGCGAGTTCGGCGATCCCGGGCCCCACACCCTGACCGCGCTGGCCGACAGCGGGGCCTGGGCGCGGCTGCGCTTCCGGGTGCTGCGCTGAGGAGGCGGACGGCCCGGCCGGCACGACCGCCGTGCGCGGTTCAGTCCAGGTTGGCCAGCACGTGTTCGGCGCTGGAGACCTTGAACTCGCCCGGGGCCTCCACGAACAGCTTCCTGACCACGCCGTCCTCGGCGTACAGGGCGAAGCGCTTGGCGCGGGTGCCCATGCCGTAGGCGCTGGCATCCATCTCCAGCCCGAGGGCCCGCGCCAGGTCGCCGTTGCCGTCGGACAGCATCCGCAGGCCCTCGGGCACGTGCAGGCTGTCGCCCCAGGCCTTCATCACGAACGGGTCGTTGACCGCCAGGCAGGCGACCTCGATCCCGCGCGCCCGGAACTCGTCGAAGCGCTCGACGAAGCCGGGCAGATGGCGCTCGGAGCAGGTGGGCGTGAACGCTCCCGGCACCGCGAACAACACCACCTTCTTGTCGTTGAACAGGGTCGGTGTGTCGATGGCCTGGATGCCGCCGTCGATGTGCTTGAGCACCACTTCGGGGATGGTGTCGCCGGGCTTGATGGGCATTGCGGGAGGGTCCTGTGGAGGTCGACTGAATGCAGTCTAGCGGGCCTGCGTTACGGTCGCGCCAAGTCCTTGAAACGGCTCCGGCACGCACCCAGTTGGTGGGCATCCGGCCGCGACGGCCGTGCAACCGACGATGGAGAGATCCGATGAGACACGTGGTCCGCTATCCGCAGCAGTGGCCGGTCCAGTCCGCGATGCAGGACGAGATCCGCCAGGTCTTCAAGCAGTTCTTCGACAACGACAACGAGCAGGACGAGTCCTCCGTGGTCACCAGCCAGTGGGTGCCGCGGGTGGACATCATGGAGGAGGGCAACCGCTTCGTGATCCACGCCGACCTGCCCGGGGTCGATCCGCAGGAAGTGGAGGTGCTGATGGACAAGGGCATCCTCAGCATCCGCGGCGAGCGCCGCTCCGCGGCCAGCGAGGAGGCGCGCTATTCTCGCATCGAGCGCCGCAGCGGCAGCTTCCACCGCCGCTTCGCGCTGCCCGACAGCGCCGATCCCGAGGGCATCACCGCCAGCGGCAGCAACGGCGTGCTGGAGATCAGCATCCCGAAGCGGCCCGAGACCACCCCGCGCCGCATCCAGGTTGGCCCCGGCGGCACCGCTACCCAGTGACGGCGGCGCCGGCATCGCCGGCGAGCCCCGGGAGCGATACCCGGTCACGGCCTGCAGGCGCGCTTGCAGGCCGTGACGTTTGTGGGATCCTCGGGGGCCGAGGGCGATCCGCCATCGGCACGCTCCAGCGGCCCATTCCAAGCGCAAGGCTTCCCATGCAGTTCAAGGACTACTACGACACCCTGGGCGTCGAACCGGGCGCGGGCGACGCCGAACTCAAGACCGCCTACCGCAGGCTGGCGCGCAAGTACCATCCCGACGTCAGCAAGGAGGCCGGCGCCGAGGAGCGCTTCAAGGCGATCAACGAGGCCTACGAGGCCCTGCGCGATCCCGCCAAGCGCGCCGCCTACGACCAGTTGCGCGCGCGCGGCTACCGCCCCGGGGACGAGGTGCAGCCGCCGCACGGCGGCTTCGGCCAGGGCGGCCCCGGTGGGGTCGATTTCGACGAGATCTTCGCCGGCGGCGGCGCCGGCGGCGGATTCAGCGATTTCTTCGAGGAGCTGTTCGGTCGCCGCCAGGGCGCCGGAGCGCAGCCCGGCCGCGGCGCGCCGCCGCGTGGCGACACCCGGGCACGGCTCGCGGTACCGCTCGAGGCGGTGCACGAGGGCCGTGCGCTGCGCATCAGCGTCGCCGGCAAGGCGCTCGAGGTGCGCATCCCCAAGGGGGTGCGGCCCGGCCAGCTGATTCGCCTCAAGGGCCAGGGCGCCGGCGGCCAGGGCGATCTGCTGCTCGAGGTGGAGTACGCCGCCCATCCGCAGTTCGAGGTCGACGGCGGCAATATCGTCCACGTGCTGCCGGTGGCGCCGTGGGAGGCCGCGCTCGGGGCCACCGTCAGCGTGCCGACCCTGGGCGGGGCGGTGGAGCTGAAGATCCCGGCCGGGTCCGAAGCGGGACGCAAGCTGCGCCTGCGCGGGCGCGGGCTGCCGGGCGTGCGCGGGGGCGCCGCCGGAGACCAGATCGTCGAACTGGAGGTGCTGGCGCCGCGCGCGGACAGCGACGCGCAGCGCGCCGCCTATCGCGGCCTGCAGCAGGCGTTCGGCGAGGACTGGCGCCGGGGCTGATCCGGCCGGGGCTGCCGCGGATCGAGCGATCCGGATCGATCGACGGTGATCGCCCGGTTGCGGCGGGCGGACGGTGCTGCGGCTGCGGTCAGCCCGTCGCCGGCGTCTGCGATTCCGCGGCCGCGTTGCCGGCGCCGAGGATGCTGGCGATCACGTCGGACAGCTCGCTGTCGCTGAAGGGTTTGGTGAGATAGCCGCGCGCACCCTGGCGCATGCCCCAGATGCGGTCGGTTTCCTGGTCCTTGGTGGTCACCAGCACCACCGGGATATGGCGGGTGCCCGGGTCGCGGCTGATCGCGCGGGTCGCCTGGAAGCCGTTGAGGTTGGGCATCACCACGTCCATCAGGATCAGGTCCGGAAGCTCGCGCTTCGCGGCTTCCACGCCCGCCTGGCCGTCCTCGGCGGACAGCGGCTCGTGGCCGAGCTTCTCCACGATGCGGCGGATGCCGGCAAGCTGCGAAGGCGAATCGTCGACGATCAGGATGCGCGCCATGTCGTTCCCCGGGGGTGTGCGTGGAATTGTAACTGCGGTGCCGGTGTCCGCAAGGCGCCGCGCCGCGGTTGCACTGGGTTTCCTGGGTACCCTGGGGCCTGCGCCCATGCGAATCAATTGCCTGCGTCACGGAATTGAAGCCAGCGGTGCAGAGCGGGCCGGTCCTATGCGATGGCGACCAGGGTCCGTCCGCGGGAGGCGCCGGCGAGCATCGCGGGAAACACCTCCGGAAGCGCGTCCAGGGTCACCTCGCGCGTCAGGATGCGTTCGAGATTGCGCGGCTTCCACTCGCCCGCCAGGCGTCGCCACAGCGCGTCGCGGATGTCGCGTGCGGTACCCGCCGAGGCCACGCCGAGCAGCGAGACGCCGCGGATGATGAAGGGCATGACCGTGGCCGGCAGCTCATGGCTGGCGGCCAGGCCGGCGCTGGCGACATTGCCGTAGGGTGCGGTCTGCGCCAGCAGGCTGGCCAGCATCGCGCCGCCGACGTTGTCCAGGCCGCCGCCGAACCGCATCGATTCCATCGGCCGCGTGGTCGCCAGCGCATCGCGGCCCAACACCTCCGCCGCGCCGATGGCGCGCAGGTATCCGGCATGTTCCGGCTTGCCGCTGATCGCGTGCACCTCGTAGCCGGCGCTGCTGAAGATGTCGACCGCCAGCGAACCCACGCCGCCGGTGGCGCCGGTGACCGCCAGGGGGCCGAGGTCCGGCGTCTGCCGGTTCTCGGTCATCCGCAGCAGCGCCAGCGCGGCGGTGAAACCGGCCGTGCCCAGGATCATGCTTTCGCGCAGGTCGAGGCCGGCGGGCAGGGGGATCGCCCAGCGCGATTCGATGCGCGCGTATTCCGAGTAGCCGCCGTCGCGGGTCTCGCTCAGGCCGCAGCCGGTGACCAGGACGGCGTCGCCTTCCCGGAAGGCCTTGTCGGTCGAGGCGACGACGTGGCCGGCGACGTCGATGCCGCCGACCAACGGAAAACGCCGCAGGATCCTGCCCTGGCCGGTGCCGGCGAGAGCGTCCTTGTAGTTCACCGAGGAGTATGCGGTGCGGAGGACGATCTCGCCGGGCGCGAGGTCGTCCAGCGAGACCTCCTCGAGGCCGCTGCGGTAGCCGTCGTCGTCGTCATGGATGCGGAAGGCGCGGAATTTGGCGGGGATCGTGGTCATGTTCCTGTTCCGGTGGCCGCTCGCAGCTGCGGGAGACCTGCTCAGCGCAACTCCCTGCGGCGTTTCTCGTCCAGCCATTTCGACGCCTGCGCCGGCTCGTACGCGCGCATCCACGCGAGCAGGGCGTCGACGTCGTTGCCGATCCACAGGTCCTGGCGCTGGTCCGGGTGCAGGAACTGCTCGGCGACCATGCGGTCGAACATCGCCACGAGCGGCGACCAGAATCCGTCGCTGTCGAGGAAGGCGCAGGGTTTGCTGCCGATGCCGAGCTGGCGCCAGGTCAGCATTTCGACGATCTCCTCGAGCGTGCCGAAGCCGCCGGGGAGGGCGACGAAGCCGTCGGCCAGATCGAACATGCGCAGTTTGCGCTCGTGCATCGAGCCGACGATCTCCAGGCTGGTCACGCCGCGGTGGGCGACCTCCAGGTCGACGAGCTGTTGCGGGATCACGCCGGTCACCTCGCCGCCGGCCTCGAGCACCGCATCGGCCACGATGCCCATCAGGCCGATGTTGCCGCCGCCATAGACCAGGCGGATGCCGTCCCTCGCCAGCCGTTGCCCCAGGGCGGCCGCACGCCCGGCATGCGCCGGGTCGAGACCGGAATTGGAGCCGCAGTAGACGCAGAGGCTTTTCATGGGCGGGAATCGGGATTCGGGAATCGGGAATCGGGAATCGTCAAAGCTGAAGCAAGAGCAGGGAAGCGGTACGGCCGGTCTCAATTCGGCATGGTGGCGCCAACAGGCGGCTCGGCTCTTGCGATTCCCGATTCCCGATTCCCGGCCCTAGATCAGTTCGTCTTGTGGATCGCCCGCTTGTCCAACGCCATGGCCGCGTCGTGGATCGCTTCGGACATGGTCGGATGGGCGTGGCAGATGCGCGCCAGGTCGTCGGCGGAGCCGTTGAATTCCATGGTCAGCACGCCCTCGTGCACCAGCTCGGAGACGTTGGCGCCGACCAGGTGGAGGCCGAGCACGCGGTCGGTCTCGGCGTGCGCGATCACCTTGACCATGCCGGCCGGCTCGCCCATCGCCACCGCGCGGCCGAGCGCGGCGAACGGGAAGGTGCCCACCTTGTAGGGCACCTCGTCTTCCTTCAGCTGCCTTTCGGTCCGGCCGACCCAGGCGATCTCCGGCTCGGTGTAGATCACCCAGGGGACGGTGTCGAGGTTGACGTGGCCGGGCAGTCCCGCGATCAGTTCGGCCACGGCGATGCCTTCCTCGAAGCCCTTGTGCGCCAGCATCGGCCCGCGCACGCAGTCGCCGATCGCCCAGACGCCGTCGACGCCGGTATGGCAGTGCTCGTCCACCTCGATGCGGCCGCGGTCGTCCAGCTTCACTCCGGTACCGTCGGCGAGCAGGCCCTTGCTGGCGGGCTTGCGGCCCACCGCGACCAGCAGCCTGTCGAACGTCGCGGTCTGCTCGCCGTCCTTGTCCTCGTAGGTGACCTCGACCTCGGCCTTCTTGCCCTTCTTCCTCACCTCGGTCTTGCCGACCTTGGCGCCGAGCCGGATGTCGAGCCCCTGCTTCCTGAACTCCTTGGCGGCGACCTTGGCCATCTCCGCGTCGGCGGCGGCGAGGAACTCCGGCAGCGCCTCCAGCACGGTGACCTCGGCTCCCAGGCGTCGCCAGACGCTGCCCAGTTCCAGGCCGATCACGCCGGCGCCGATCACGCACAGGCGCTTCGGCACCTCCGCGAAGTCCAGCGCGCCGACGTTGTCGACGACGGTCTCGCCGTCGAACTTCGCGAACGGCAGCTCGATCGAGTCGGAGCCCGCGGCGAGGATCACGTTGGTGGCCTTCAGCTCGACTTCGCTGTCATCGTGTTGCTTCACCTTGACCACGCGGTCCGGATGCAGCGTGGCGAAGCCGTAGTAGGGCGCAACCTTGTTGGCCTTGAACAGCATCGCGATGCCGCCGGTGAACTGCTTCACGATCTTGTCCTTGCGCCCGACCATCGCACCGACGTCGATCTTCGCGTCCTTGAAGCTGATGCCGTGGTCGCCGAACAGATGACCCATGTTCCAGTACTGGCGCGACGAGTCGAGCAGCGCCTTGGAGGGAATGCAGCCCACCCGCAGGCAGGTGCCCCCCAGCGCCGGCTTGCCGTCCTTGCCCAGCGCGGCGTCCACGCAGGCCACTTTCATGCCCAGCTGCGCGGCGCGGATGGCGGCGTGGTAGCCGGCTGGGCCGGCGCCGATGACGATGACGTCGAATTGTTCGCTCATGCTTCGCTCACAACGGGAATGGGGAATGGGGAATGGGGAATGGCAGGAGCGGCAAGGCGGGCCCGGAAACTGCTTCTCCGATTCCCGATTCCCGATTCTCCATTCCCGATGCTGCTCGGCATCACATGCCGAGCAACATGCGGTGCGGATTCTCCAGCTGGTTCTTGATATCGACCAGGAACAGCACCGCGTCCTTGCCGTCGATGATGCGATGGTCGTAGCTGAGCGCGATGTACATCATCGGCGCCGCCACCACCTGGCCGTTCTCGACGATCGCGCGCTCCTTGATCGCGTGCATGCCGAGGATCGCCGACTGCGGCGGGTTGACGATCGGGGTGGACATCAGGGACCCGAAGGTGCCGCCGTTGGTGATGGTGAAGGTGCCGCCCTGCAGATCCTCCAGCTTCAGTCCGCCCTCGCGCGCGGCGGTGGCGAAGTCGGCGATGCCCTGCTCGACCTCGGCGAAGCCCATCCGCTCGACGTTGCGCAGCACCGGCGTGACCAGGCCGCGGTCGGTGGAGATGGCCACCGAAATATCGGCGTAGCCGTGGTAGATGATGTCGTCGCCGTCGACCGAGGCGTTGACCACCGGATGGCGCTGCAGCGCGTTGGCGGCGGCCTTGGCGAAGAAGCTCATGAAGCCGAGCTTGATGCCGTGCTCCTTCTGGAACTGCTCGCCGAGTTCCTTGCGCAGCGCCATCACCTTGCCCAGGTTGACCTCGTTGAACGAGGTCAGCATGGCGATCGATTCCTTCGACTGCATCAGTCGCTGGGCGATGCGCTTGCGGATGCGGGTCATCGCCACGCGCTCCTCGGGGCGCGCTCCGCCGCCGACGCCGCCGGTGCGCCCGGCCGCGTAGTTGACCAGGTCCTCCTTGGTCACCGCGCCGCGGCGGCCGGTGCCCTGTACCTGCGAGGCGTCGATGCCCTCCTTCTGCGCGGTGAAGCGGGCGCCCGGCGGCAGTGCGGCTGACGGCGCGGCGCCCTTGTCGTTCTCCCGCTTCGCCATCTGCGGCCCTTCCTGGCGCGCGGCCTCGGTCTGCGAGGTCTCGTCCTTGGTGGCGGCGCTGGACTCGGACTTGCCGCTGGCGGCGGCCTTGTCGCCCTTCTCCTCCTTGCCCGCTCCCTTGTCGGCCGGCGCGCTGGCGCCTTCCTCGATGATCGCGATCACCTGCGAGCTGGTGACGGTATCGCCCTCGGCGAACTTCAGTTCCTTGATCACGCCGTCGACGGTCGAGGGCACCTCGAGCACGACCTTGTCGGTCTCCAGGTCGACGATGTTCTCGTCGCGGGCGACCGAATCGCCGGCCTTCTTGTGCCAGGTGGCGATGGTGGCGTCGGAGACCGACTCGGGCAGGACGGGGACCTTGATTTCAGTGGCCATGGGGCGGCTTCCTGGGAAAGCGGTGTGGGGTGGGAATCATTCGGCGGCGACCTTGCCCTTGAGCTTGTTGACCAGGGCGTCGGCGATCAGCTGCTTCTGTTCCTCGACGTGGTCGTTGAAGTGGCCGACCGCGGGCGAGGGCGAGCGCGTGCGCCCGGCGTAGTGCAGCTTCTGCCCGGGACCCAGGCAGGCGTCGAGGTGGTGTCTGATCTGGTACCAGGCGCCCTGGTTCTGCGGCTCCTCCTGGCACCAGACCAGGTCCACGCCCTTGCCGTAGCGGCGCATCTCGGCTGCGAGATCCTCGCGCGGGAACGGATACAGCTGTTCGACGCGGATCAGCGCCACCTGTTCGAGCGACTGCTTGCGCTGCTCCTCGAGCAGGTCGTAGTAGACCTTGCCGGAGCAGGCCACCACGCGCTTGACCTGCTTCGCGTCGGCCTGGTCGGCGATCAGGTGGCGGAACGCGCCATCGGACAGATCCTCCAGCGGGGACGCCGCCAGCTTGTGGCGCAGCAGCGACTTGGGGGTCATCACCACCAGCGGCTTGCGGGTCCTCATGCACAACTGGCGGCGGATCATGTGGAAGGCCTGCGCCGAGGTGGTCGGTACGCAGACGAACATGTTCTCCAGCGCGCACAGCTGCAGGAAGCGCTCCAGGCGCGCGGAACTGTGCTCGGGGCCCTGGCCTTCGTAGCCGTGCGGCAGGAACAGCGTCAGGCCCGACAGGCGCTGCCACTTGGCCTCGCCGGAGGTGACGAACTGGTCGATCACCACCTGGGCGCCGTTGGCGAAATCGCCGAACTGCGCCTCCCAGATGTCGAGCGTGCCCGGCTCGGAGGTGGAGTACCCGTACTCGAAGGCCATCACCGCCTCCTCGCTGAGCAGCGAGTCGATGATGGTGGCGTCCTCGGGGTTCTTCACCAGCTGCTGCAGGGGCACGTAGTCCTGGCCGCTGTTCTGGTCGTGCAGCACCGCGTGGCGGTGGAAGAAGGTGCCGCGGCCGCTGTCCTGGCCGACCAGGCGCAGCTTGTGGCCCGCGTCGAGCAGGGTGGCGTAGGCGAGGTTCTCGGCGAAGCCCCAGTCGCCGGGGATCTCGCCGGCGGCCATGCGGCGGCGGTCGTCGTAGATCTTGGCCACGCGCGCATGCAGCTGGACTTCGTCCGGGATGGTGTTGATCGCCTCGGCCAGCGCCTTCAGGCGCTTGGGGTCGACGCTGGTGTCGACCGGGTCGTCGATCCTGCCGGACAGGTACGGACCCCAGTCGATGGTGAGGTCGTAGTCGTCCGGGTTGGCGTCCGCGAGCTCGGTGGTGACCGCGCCGGCGTCGAGCTTGTCGCGGAAATCGTCGACCAGCCGCTTCGCCTCCTCCTCCGCGAGTGCGCCGGCCTCGACCAGCCGCGCGGCGTACAGGTCGCGCGGGGTCTTGTGCTTGCGGATCGTCCGGTACATCAGCGGCTGGGTCGCGGCAGGCTCGTCGGACTCGTTGTGGCCGTGGCGGCGGTAGCAGACCAGGTCGATCACCACGTCCTTGCCGAACTGCTGGCGGAACGCATAGGCCAGCTCGATGCAGAACACCACCGCTTCGGGGTCGTCGGCGTTCACGTGCAGCACCGGCGCGCCGACCATCTTGGCCACGTCGGTGCAATACAGGGTGGAGCGGGCGTCCTGGCTGTCGCTGGTGGTGAAGCCGACCTGGTTGTTGATCACCACGTGGATCGTGCCGCCGACCGCGAACCCGCGCGCCTGCGACATCTGGAACAGCTCCATCACCACGCCCTGGCCGGCGAAGGCGGCGTCGCCGTGCAGCAGCACCGGCAGCACGACCTTGCGCGCCTTGTCGCCGCGGCGGTGCTGGCGCGAGCGCACGCTGCCGACCACCACCGGATCGACGATCTCCAGGTGCGAGGGATTGAAGGCGAGGGCGAGGTGCACGGGCCCCGACGGCGTCTGCACGTCGGCGGAAAAGCCCATGTGGTACTTGACGTCGCCGGTGTGCGCCGGATCGTCGCTGGGCTTGTGGTCGAACTTGCCCTCGAACTCGTCGAACAGGCGCCGCGGCGGCTTGCCCAGGGTGTTGACCAATACGTTGAGGCGGCCGCGGTGGGCCATGCCGATGACGATGTCCTTCACGCCGTCGCCGCCGGCGCGGTGGATCAGGGTGTCCAGCAGCGGAATCAGGGCGTCGCCGCCCTCCAGCGAGAAGCGCTTCTGGCCGACGTACTTGGTGTGCAGGTAGCGCTCCAGACCCTCGGCGGCGGTGAGCCGTTCGAGGATGCGCCGGCGACGATCCGGGCCGGGATCGAAGCTGCCGCCGGCGCGCTCGAGGCGTTCGTACAGCCAGCGGCGCTGTTCGGCGTCGGTGATGTGCATGAACTCGGCGCCGATCGGTCCGGTGTAGGTCGCCTTCAGCAGCGCCAGCAGGTCGCGCAGGCGCATGCGCTCGCGGCCGCCCACCCCGCCGGTGCTGAACTCGCCGTCCAGGTCGGCCTCGGAGAGATTGTGGAAGGGCAGGCCGAGGTCGGGCGGGTCGAGCGGCGGCGCCAGCCCGAGCGGGTCGAGCCTGGCGCCCAGGTGCCCGCGCGAGCGGTAGGCGGTGATCAGGCGGCCGACGTGGCGCTCGCGCTCGTCGGCGGCGCCGGAGCCATGGCCGCGCGCCGCGCGCCGCCCGGCGGCGGCCACCGCCTCCCTCACCGCGGAATGCGGGACGTCTCCCGCCTCGCGGCCGGCGAAGCCGTCGAACCAGGATTTCCACTTCGCATCGACGCTGTCGGGATCGACCAGGTACCGCTCGTACAGCTCCTCGATGTAGGCGGCGTTGGCGCCGAGCTGGGAAGACTGCGCAAACTGCTTCAGGAGACTGTCCACGTCGGGCTGCTGGGGCTCGTTTTGAGGAGGTGGGCGCCGCCTCCGGCATGGAGCGCGGAGGCGGTGCGAATCGGGCGCACGAAGCCCGTGATTATAGCCGCAGCCCCGCGTGCGAAGCGACCTGCCGCGGCGTCGAACGCCGCGGCCCGGCGGCTCCACCTGCGTGCCTTCGCCCTTCCTTGCCCCGCGAGCCCGTGCGCCCGGCGCGGCATGCCCCGGTCGCATGGACAGGCATCAGAGCCCCAGCGCGCGCAGCTCGGTGCACGGCCGCGAGCGCTCCCACACCGGCCTGAACGCCTCGGCGAGCTGGCGGGCGCGCCCGGCGCCGTGACGCTCGTAGTCGCCGTCGAAGCGGTTGCCCAGGCTGCGGAAGTAGTAGCCGCCGTCGTCGTTGGCGACGAAGGCCGGGGCGTAGCCGCGATCGACCGGATCGACCACCTCGCGGAACCGGAAGCTGCTGGGCAGGCGCTGCGCCAGCCCCAGCAGGGGTGCGTGGGCGCGCTGCGCGGCACCGGCGTCGTGAAGGAGCAGGCGGGCCTCGCTGCCGCTGTGGCGGACCGCGAACGCGCGCAGCGCCTCCAGGACCTCGGGGGCGTCGAGCAGGCCCGGGTCCAGTTCGCGGCTGTAGATCCACAGCCGCCGCCGGGCCCGTTCAACCAGGTCCACGGTGGCCGCCAGGGCGTCCTCGCGGCGCTCGATGGCCTGCGGCCGCGCGAACGCCAGGCGCATCGCCTGGTGCTCGATCCCCGCCTCGCGGAAGCGCTCGCCATGGGGCACGAAGCCATGGCGCAGGTAGAAGTCGATCGCGCCGACCTGGGCATCGAGCGCCACTTCGCGCTGGCCGCGCTCGCGGGCGACCCGCAGCAGCGCCTGCAGCAGCGCCGTGCCGACGCCGCGGCCGCGCCACTCCGGCAGCACCGCCATGCGGCCGATGCGGCCGTCCGGACGCATCCGGCCTGTGCCGATGGGCCGGCCGCCGGCATCGCGCGCGAGCACGTGCGCGCAGGCGGCGTCGGCGGCGTCGAGCTCGAGTTCGCGCGGCACCCGCTGCTCGCGCACGAACACCGCTTCGCGGACCGCGCGCAGGTCCGCGTATGCGGCGCCGTAGTCCGCCGGCTCCACCCGGAACGGCTCGGCGGGCGCGCCTTCAGTCATCGCCGTCGACACCATCCGCGCCTGCAGCGTCCGCCGTCAGCAGCCGGTAGTGGCCCTGGCCGAGCAGCGCGAAGACCAGGTCGCGGGCGTCGTCGCCGAGGGCCCCGTAGAGCCGCGCGTCGATGCTGGCGGCGGCGGCGACGCGGCTGGCATCGCGCGCGGGCAGGGCATGCTCCTGCCCGGCCACGTACAGGCGTGCGCTGCGGCGAGCGCGGCGCCAGGCCATCCGCGTGAACGGATGCCGATGCAGGGCGCCGCCCTGCTGCAGGTCCCACTCCACCTCGATGCGCGAGCGAGGATCGGCGCCTGCCGCAGCCTCGCCGCCGGCGCGGTAGAGGGTGATGAAGCGCCCGAACCAGTCGCCAAGGCGGTCCGGGTCGTTCATCCGCAGCAGGTTCAGCGCCTCGACCACGCGCGCCATCGCCGCGGCGTCGATCTCGTATGGATCCGCGGCCGGCTGCAGGTCGGGGTCGCGGTAGCGCAGGCCCTCGTCGGCGTCGGCGATCATCGTGTCCACCCAGTCGCCCATCAGTTCGGCGGCCGAGGGCGCCCGCATTCCGATCGAGAAGGTCAGGCAGGCGTCCTCGGCGACGCCGTGGTGCGGCACTCCCGGGGGCAGGTACAGCATGTCGCCCGGGCCCAGCACCCAGTCGTGGGTCGGGGCGAAACGCTGCAGCAGTTTGAGTTCGGTATCGGGGCGGAAGTGCAGCGGCGGATCCGGACCGTCGTCGATCTGCCAGCGGCGGCGGCCCTGGGCCTGCAGCAGGAACACGTCGTACTGGTCGACGTGCGCGCCCACCGAGCCACCGGGCGCGGCGAAGCTGACCATGATGTCGTCGACCCGCCAGCGCGGCAGGAAGTCGAACGCCGGCAGCAGGGCAGCGACGTCGGCGTCCCATTTGTCGACGTCCTGCACCAGCAGTGTCCAGTCGCGGTCGGGCAGGGTGGGGAACAGCGATTCCGGGAACGGGCCGGTGCGCAGCAGCCAGCGGTCGCGGCCCTGCGGCGACGCGGCGCGCTCGTGCGCGACCAGGCGCGCCAGCACGCCGTCCTCGCAGGCCAGGCCGGCCAGATCCTCGGGCGCGATCGGGGACTCGAAGCCGGGGAAGGCGTTGCGGAGCAGCAGCGGACGCTTCTGCCAGTAGTCGCGCAGGAACGCCTCCGGCGCCATGCCCAGCGGCGGCAGTGCGGAGGCGTCGATCTCGATCGGGGGAGAACTCATGCACGAAAGCCTAACGCCTGCACGGCGCCCGGGCGAGCGCGCCGCGCTCAGGGTTCGCCGAGTCTGCGCCCGAGTTCGCTCTCGGCGGCCTCGATCTCGCGGTCCAACGTGCGGGCCGGTTCGCGCGTGCCCGGTTCCGCCGAGGCGCGTAGCCGGCGCAGGTGCTCCGGCTCCGCGGGGGCGGACAGGCCGCGCGCCGCCAACAGCGCCTGGCAGCGCTGCTGCCAGCGCGCCAGTTCCGGAAACCTGCCCGCCTGCACCGGCCACCAGTACACGTTCTCGACCACCGGCTGCGCACCGATGCGCGCGGCCACCGGCGCGTCCTCGATCCGCTGGCCGGGATCGGCGCCGTGCTCGAGCAGCCAGTGCGCCTTGTCGAACTGGCCGGCGCTGTAGTAGCCCAGCACGGTGTCGCCGGGAACGCCCGGCGGATGGGCATCGACATCGGCACCGCGCTCGACCAGCAGCTGCACATTCGCCCAGCGGCCGGCGAGCGCCGCAAGCTTGAGCAGGGGAATCCCGTCCGGGTCGCGGGTGTCCGGGTCGCCGCCGTGGTCGAGGAAGGCCGCCAGGACCTCGGGCGACCCGGCACGTGCCGCCCACACCATCACGCTGCCTGCCCCCGGAACCGCGCGGTTGGGGTCGGCGCCGGCCTCGAGTAGCGCCGCGGCGCCGGCGGGACTGTCGGTGAGCACCGGCCAGGCCGCAAGCGGCAGTCCGCCCGGCGAGACCGCGTTGGGATCGGCTCCGGCGGCGATCAGCGCCGCGACCTCGCCGCCGTCGCCCGCGCTGGCGCGGGCCAGGGCGAGGGCATCGCCATTGAAGTGGGCACCGATGTCGGGCAGCTCGCGCATGTCCGCTCCTGTCTGACGGGTCGGGCCGGCTGGCGCGTCCGCGGTGGCCTGGCCCTGGCAGGCGGGCAGCACCGCAAGCATGGCCGAGGCCAGTATGGCAGGCGCGACCCTGTGGCGCGGGTTCATGCGCGACAGCTTGGCGGCGCGCCCGTCATCGCCGCATGAATGCCGGGGTCAGCCGATCCGGTCGCGCAGCGCCTGCTCGCGGTCGCCGATCTCCGCCCCCAGCGAGTCGTCGAACACGCCGAAGCTGTGCCGCTCCACCATCTCGAGCATGCTGTCGCGCACCTCGCCGTCGGCGGCGCTGACCGCCACCGAGGCGACCGTTTCGACGCCCTCCAGCGCATCGCGGGTGAAGTCGCCACCCGCCTCGACCCAGTCGCCCACGGTGCCGACCGCGTCGCCGCCGCCGGACACCACGTCGCCCAGGCCACCGAGCAGGCCGCCGTCGGGCAGCCGGTCGCTCAGCCAGCCCAGGCCGTCGCCGGCCGTATTGGCGACATCCCGCACCAGCCCGGTCGCCCCGTCGACCCAGTTCGTGCCGCCGTCCACCAGTTCGCCGAAGTCGCTCAGCGGCATCGATTCCACGCGCCCGTTGATGTCCTCGACGATGTCGTCCAGGGCGATGACGCGCTCGCGCCCGCTGCCGTCCTCGTTGCGTGCGTCGAGGGTCACCACGTCGCCGACGGCATCGGGCAGTTCGCGCACCTGGGTGCCGGTGACGTCGGTCGGGAAGCGGACATCGTCCTGCCAGGCGTTCAGACCGTGCCCGAGCCCGTTCAGGATCGCCGCGAGCGAATCGGCGTTCTGGGTGTTCAGCCCGGCGGTCGCGTCCTGCAGTTCGGTCAGCACGTCGCCGTCCACCGCATAGGTGGTGACGTTGCCGTCTGCGTCCTCGAACGCCAGGCCGCGATCGGCCAGCGCTTCGGCGACGGTGTCGGGATGCACGCCGGCCGGATTGGAGACGATGGTGTCGGCGCCGGTGACCAGCCCGGCCGCGGTCGCCAGGCCGCCGCCCAGCGAATGGCCGCTGAAGATCACGTTGCCGCCGCTGGCCTGGTTGACGCGGGTGGCGATGTCCAGCGCCTGGTTGTAGAAGGCCTCCTCGTTGCCCATCGCCTGGGCGACGTCGGCGTTGACGTCGGCGAGGTCGCCGAAGTTGGTGCCCTCGAACTGCAGCACCGGGCGCGCGTCGGCGCCGTACACCTCGGGGTCGGGGATGAAGAGTTCGGCACGGAAGCCGCTGTCGTCGCCGGTGGGGCGCAGGTCGGCGTCGCGGATGCCGTATTGGGCGAGTTGCGCGGGCGTCGCGCGGGTCCAGCCGTCCGGAACCGTGTCGCCGGGCGCGATCGCGCGGCTGAGCGCCAGCACCTCGCGGTCGCGGTACAGCGTGGCGAGGCCATCGGTCTGCCGCCACAGTGCGCCGTCGCCCTGCTCCTGGGCGCGGGTGTAGCCGGCGACCAGCAGCTCGCGCTGCTGCGGGTCGGCGGTGGCGGCATTGGCGCGCGCGGCGATCTGCTCGGGACCCATCGGCGGCGGCGGCTGGCGGACCTGCTCGACCACCCTGGCGGCCGCCTCGCGGACGCTGCCGATGATGTTGCCGATATCGAGGGCCATGGCGGCGCTCCGCGGTGGGATCCGCGCCAGTCATAGCGCGTCCGGCGCGGCGCAGCCATCCGGGGGCGACCCTAGGTGTCGGGTCGCGGTCGCTCGGGGAGCGGTCGTACGGGCTTCGCGTTCATCTACGCGGCTGCAGGTGCCCAGCGTCCGGTCCTCGGACGGCCGGAACGTTCATCCGCTCAGACCTCGCGCGCGAGGCGTTCCGCCAGGCCGGTGTAGGCGCCCGGGGTCAGCGCCAGCAGCCGCCGCTTCTCGGCCTCGGGAAGCGCCAGCGACTCGATGAAGCCGCGCATCGCGGCGGCATCGATGCCCTGGCCGCGGGTCAGCGCCTTGAGCTGCTCGTAGGGGTTGGGCAGGCCGTGCCGGCGCATCACCGTCTGCACCGCTTCGGCCAGCACCTCCCAGGCGCCGTCGAGATCGGCCTGCAACCGCTGCGGATCGACGCTGAGCTTGCCGAGCCCGCGCAGCAGCGCGTCGATCCCGACCAGGGCATGGCCGAACGCGGACCCCAGGCCCCGCAGCACGGTGGAGTCGGTGAGGTCGCGCTGCCAGCGGCTCACCGGCAGCTTGGCCGAGAAGTGCTCGAACAGCGCGTTGGCGACGCCGAAGTTGCCCTCGGCGTTCTCGAAATCGATCGGGTTGACCTTGTGCGGCATGGTCGAGCTGCCGACCTCGCCTTCCTTCAGCGCCTGGCGGAAGTAGCCCAGCGAGACGTAGCCCCAGACGTCGCGGCACAGGTCGATGCACACGGTATCGATGCGGCGCTGCGCGTCGCACAGCTCGGCGATGCCGTCGTGGGGTTCGATCTGGGTGGTGTAGGGCTGCCAGTCCAGTCCCAGCGAGTGCACGAAGCGCTCGGCGAAGCCGTGCCAGTCGACCTCGGGATAGGCGGCCAGGTGGGCGTTGTAATTGCCGACCGCGCCGTTGATCTTGCCGGGCATGCGCGCCGCGGCCAGGGTTTCGCCCTGGCGCTGCAGCCGCGCCACCACGTTCGCCAGCTCCTTGCCCAGGGTGGTCGGCGAGGCCGTCTGGCCGTGGGTGCGCGAGAGCATCGGCAGGCCGGCGTGCTCGTGCGCCATGGCGCGCAGCTTCTCGATCAGCGCGTCGAGGCCGGGCAGCAGCACGTGCTGGCGCGCGTCGTCGAGCATCAGCGCGTAGGAGAGGTTGTTGATGTCCTCGCTGGTGCAGGCGAAATGGACGAACTCCAGCGCCCGGAGGAGGTCGGATTCGCCCTGCAGACGCTCCTTGATGAAGTACTCCACCGCCTTGACGTCGTGGTTGGTGGTGCGCTCGATCTCCTTGACCCGGGCGGCGTCGCCGACCGAGAAGCCGTCGGCCAGGCCGCGCAGCCTGGCGCGTTGGCCGGCGTCGAATTCCGGCAGTTCGGCGATGTCCGGGTGCGCCGCCAGCGCCAGCAGCCATTCGATCTCCACCCGCACGCGCGCGCGGATCAGCCCGTACTCGGAGAACACCGGACGCAGCGCGTCGACCTTGCCGGCGTAGCGGCCGTCGAGCGGGGAGAGGGCGAGCAGGCGGGATTCGGCCGGCGTGGCCGCGGCTGGCGTGGGAGCACCGGGCATGGAGAGGGACTCGGGTGATGACCAAGGCGCGGAGTCTACGCCGCCGCGCACATCGCGGCCACGGCCGGGCGGATAGACTGGCGCACGGCCCGTCACGGAGACCTCCATGTCCAAGCCATCCGCCCCGCGCCACCGCACCGAGCACGACAGCATGGGCGAGCTGCAGGTGCCAGCCGATGCGCTGTGGGGCGCGCAGACCCAGCGCGCGCTGCAGAATTTCCCGGTCTCGGGCCAGGCCATGCCGCGCGGATTCATCCGCGCGCTGGGCCTGGTCAAGGCGGCCGCGGCCGAGGCCAACGCCGGCCTCGGGCTGCTGCCGAAGGGGATCGCGCAAGCGGTGGCGAAGGCGGCGCGCGAGGTCGCCGACGGCGACCACGATGCGCACTTCCCGATCGACGTCTACCAGACCGGTTCGGGCACCTCGTCGAACATGAACGCCAACGAGGTGATCGCCAGCCTGGCGTCGCGCGCGGGGCGGGCAGTGCACCCGAACGACCACGTCAACCTCGGCCAGAGCTCCAACGACGTGATCCCGACCGCGATCCGGGTCTCCGCGCAGCTGGCTGCGGTCGAGCGGTTGCTGCCGGCCCTCAAGCACCTGCGCCGCACCATCGACCGCCGCGCCCGCCGGTTGCGCAATGTGGTCAAGACCGGGCGCACCCACCTGATGGACGCGATGCCGCTGACCTTCGCGCAGGAGTTCGGCGCGTGGTCGGCGCAGCTGGACTCCGCGCAGGCGCGCATCGAGGACAGCCTGAAGCGGCTGCGGCGGCTGCCGCTGGGCGGCACCGCCATCGGTACCGGGATCAATGCCGATCCGCGCTTCGGCAAGCGCGTCGCGACGCTGCTGTCCAAAGCCACCGGGACCAGGTTCGAGAGCGCCGCCGATCGCTTCGAGGGGATCGCCTCGCAGGACGACGCGGTGGAGCTGTCCGGCCAGCTCAGCGTGCTGGCGGTGGCGCTGATGAAGATCGCCAACGACCTGCGCTGGATGAATTCCGGCCCGCTGGCGGGGCTGGGCGAAATCGAGCTGCCGGCGCTGCAGCCGGGCAGTTCGATCATGCCCGGCAAGGTGAACCCGGTGATTCCGGAGGCGACCTGCATGGCCTGCGCGCAGGTGATGGGCCACCACACCGCGATCACCGTGGCCGGGCAGAGCGGCAACTTCCAGCTCAACGTGATGCTGCCGCTGATCGCCGCCAACCTGCTCGACTCGATTCACCTGCTGGGCAGCGTATCGCGCCTGCTCGCCGACAGCGCGATCGCCGGGTTGCAGGTACGCACGGACAACGTGGCCGCGGCGCTGGATCGCAACCCTATCCTGGTCACTGCACTCAATCCGGTGATCGGCTACGAAAAGGGCGCGGCGATCGCCAAGCGCGCCTACGCCGAGAACCGGCCGGTGCTGGAGGTCGCGCTGGAGGACAGCGGGCTGTCCGAGACCGAGCTCAGGAGCCTGCTCGACGCCGCCGCACTGACGCGCGGCGGGATCCCCGGCGGCCGGGAGTGAGCGTGGGTCAGGCGGATTCTCCGTCGGTCAGCGCCTCGGCCAACTCGGCGGCGTCCTCGATCAGGTAGGGCCGCAGCCGCGGCAACTGGCGGGCGATCTCGCGCTGGCGCGCCTTCAGCGCCTCGGCATGCGCTTCGAGCTTCTCCGCCTCGGCCTCGATCTTCGCCGCCTCGCTGTCGATCTTCTGTTCGATGTCCCCGGGATTGCCGCTCAGCACGCCCTTCAGCGCCTCGGTCACGGCCTTGCCGCCGAGCGCAACGCCTTGGCCGGCGATGTCCAGCGCGCCCTGGCGGATGCGGATCAGGTCGCCGTGGTAGTCGCGCAGCAGGGCCTGCTGCTGCGCTGTCAGCTCCACCGGTTCGCCGTCGATGGTCAGGGCGCCGTCGGCGGCGATCACCGCGCGGCCGCCGTCGCGAGCGCGCAGTTGCACGGTGCCGTCTTGCTTCACGCTGACACTGGCGCCCTCGACGTTGATGGTGGTGGGCGGGGTGCAGGCCGCGACCGCCAGGGCGATGCAGGCGGCCGCGGAGAGACGACGCAGGAAGGTCGGCATGGGCCGCTCCCGGTCAGCGCCGGCGCGGCACGTCGACCGCGCCGGCGACGCCGGAATGGTCGACCGAGCCGCTGCCCTTCGAACGCACGGTGAGGTCGCCGCGGACGTTGGCGATCTCGAGGTCGCCGGAGCCGATCGAGCCGACCGCGACGCTGCCGGCGACGTCGTCAAGTTCGGCGTCGCCCGAGCCGATCGAGCCGATCTCCACGTCGCCGCCCGCGCCTCGGAGCTCGAAGTCGCCGGAGCCGATGCTGCCGACCTCGACGTCGCCGCGCACGCTGCGGGCCTTGATGTCGCCCGAGCCGATCGACAGCACCTTCAGCGCGCCGATGTCGTCCAGCACGATGTCCCCCGAGCCGACCTTGGCAGTGACCAGGCCGCGGATGCGCTTGGCCTCCACGTCGCCGGAGCCGACGTCCGCGCTCATCGCCGCGGCGCCGGTCAGCCAGGCGTCGCCCGACCCTACCTTCAGCTGCACCAGCACGTCGTCGGGCACCTGGCCGGACAAGTCGAGATAGGCATACGCGTTGCCGAACGAGAAGACGCCGCCGCCTTCGCGCCCGGCGCGCACCAGCAGGCGGTCGCCCTCGCGTTCCTGGGTCAGCCGCAGCTCGTCCAGCCGGGCGGCGCTGGAGGCGCAGGCGCGGCCCGAGAGCCGGCCGTCGGCGCCGGACAGCGCTTCCAGCCTGAGCTTGTTGTGGCCGATGTCGAACATCACGGTCTTCACGCCGGACAGGTCGAGCTGCAGCTCTTGCGGTGCGGATTCCCGGCAGCGCCGGTCCTGGGCGTCCGCCGCGGCCGGCAGGACGAGCAGCAGCAGGGCGATGGCGATCGGTTTCATGGTGCGTTCCTCGCGGATGCGGGGCGCGGACGACGTCGCGCGCCGGTCAAGGGGGGTCAGTCGGTGAGCTCGCGGCGCCGGCGCAGCTGGATCGCACCGAAGATCAGCGCCGCGCCCAGCGCCGCGCCGATCCAGAGGTCGAGCGTGGCGAAGGCCTGCCAGCTGCTGGTGAAGTCGATCGCCAGCGCCAGATCCTCGGGTCCGTCGATCTGCGAGGCATTGTCCGGCGAGACGTTGCCGTTGAGATACCAGCTGCCGGGGACGATGCTGAGCAGGCCGCGGAACGCGATGGCATACCAGACCTTGTCGTGGACGATCGTCACGCCGGGAAGCGAGCCCAGCCAGCTGATCAGGGTGCAGCCCAGCACCGGCACCAGCACCGCCCACAGGAACGGCTTGCTGCGCGCCCAGGCCGAGCAGAACATCAGCCAGCCGACGGTCGGCAGCGCCCAGAACACGTAGACCGGCAGCGCCAGCAGCACGTTGGCCAGCACCCGGAACGGATGCGACTCGGTGAAGATCGCGCTGCCGCCGGGGATGCCGTTGGCCACCATCGCCGCGGCCGAGATCAGCCACATCACGAAGCCGATCGCCAGGCCCACGCCGATCGCGATCGCCGGCGCCAGCAGCAGTGCCCACATCGCCTTGGACAGCACCGTCTGCGCGTCCGAGACCGGCAGCGACTTCCAGAACAGCACGCTGCGGTCCTTGCGCTCGTCGTACAGCGAGCCCAGGGCGTAGAAGAACACCACGAAGACGAGTACCGCCGAGGTCAGGCCGACGCCCGTGAGCAGGGTCACGTCGCCGGCGAAGCCGAAGACCTCTCGCGCCGCCTCGATGCCGTGGGCGCCGTTGATCTCCATGCCGTCCCACTCGATGGCGCCGGCGGCCTTGGCGCGCTGGAACAGCACCGAGCTGGTGATCGTGCCGAGCAGGCTGAGCACCGCGATGATCGCGCCGGTGACCACCGGGGCCCAGAAGAACCCGCCCTTGTGCTCCCACAGCTCGCGCCTGAGCAGCAGCGTGAAGCGGTGCACGGGGTGCGGTTTGTAGCCTGCCGGCGGCGCCGCGCCGGCGGCGCCGGTCATGGTGTCGGTGGTGGCGTTCATGCGTAGGTTCCTTTCATCGTGGCGACGAACAGGTCGGCCAGTCCCGGGTTGCGGGTCTCGCCGAAGGACGACAGTGCGGTGGCCGAGACCCCGTCGAACAGCATCACCGTCTTTCCGAAGGGTAGACCGCGCTCGTCGATCGGCCCCAGGGCGCGCGCCGCGTCGGCCTGGTCGGCGTTCACCAGCACCTCGGTGAAACGCCCGCCGAGTTCGTCCATGGTGGCGTCGAGCACGATTCTGCCGCTGCGGATGAACAGCACGTCGGTGAGGATGTGCTCGATCTCCTCGACCTGGTGGGTGGTGATGACGATGGTCTTCTGCTCGTCGAAGTAGTCCTCCAGCAGGCGCTGGTAGAACTGCTTGCGGTAGAGGATGTCCAGGCCCAGGGTCGGTTCGTCGAGCACCAGCAGGCGCGCGTCGATCGCCATCACCAGGGCCAGGTGCAGCTGCACGATCATGCCCTTGGAGAGCTCGCGAACCCTGGAATTGGGCTTGAGCTGGGTATTGGCCAGGAAGCGCTCGCAGCGCGCCCGGTCGAAGCGCGGATGGACCCCGGCTACGAACTCGATCGCCTCGCGCACCCGGATCCAGCGCGGCAGCACCGCGACGTCGGCGATGAAGCAGACATCGTTCATCAGCGCGTCGCGTTCGCTGCGCGGATCGCGGCCCAGCACCTTCAGCTCGCCCTCGAACGGGATCAGCCCGAGCATCGCCTTGAGCGCGGTGGTCTTGCCGGCGCCGTTGGGGCCGATCAGCCCGACGATCCTGCCTGCCGGGATGTCGAAACGTGTGTCGTCGAGCGCCAGGGTGTTGCGGTAGGCCTTGCGCAGGCCGCGTGCGCTGACGACCAGGTCGGTGGGATGCTCGGTGCTCACTTCTCACCTCCGTTGCGGATCGGCCGGAGCAGGTCTTCCATCGCCAACCCCAGGCGCTGGATGCGTTCGAGCACCTGCGGCCATTCCTCGTTGAGGAAGCGCTCGCGCTCGGTGGCCAGCAGTTTCTTCGACGCCTCGTCGGTTACGAACATCCCTAGTCCCCTGCGTTTTTCGACAAGCGCCTCGTCCGCCAGCTCCTGGTAGGCGCGCGAGACGGTGATCGGATTGAGTTGGTATTCAGCCGCGACCTGCCGCACCGAGGGCAGGGCGTCGCCGGGCTTGAGCACGCCGTCGAGCATCATCGCGATGACGCGCTCCTTCAGCTGCCGGTAGATGGGAGCGCCGTCGCTCCACTGGATCGAGGTCATGGGTCAGCTCCCGCCGCCGCGCAGGCCCTGCGCGAATGAGAAATAGGGCATCGCCAGGGCTCTGCGTCGGCGACCGTCGCCGCGCGGGCGTTCGGCGGTGGCGGCCCTGGCCCGCGGCTCCGATGCCGGGGCATCGGCCTCCTGCAGGATCGCCGCCACCGCCGCCTCGGCCGCGACCGCTGCCAGGAAGTCGGAGGACAGGGCGATCATCTCGCCTGTGGAGGCCGCCCGTGCCATCTGCGTCTCGTAGTCGCGGGTGCGGGCCTCGATCGACCGTTCCGTGGCGATCCGCGCCGGCAGCGCCGCGTCGGCCCGGGCCAGCGCCGTCGCCTGGAGGGCGGACTGCTGCGGAGGAAGCGGGGCCGCGGCCATCAGTCCCAGCATCAGGAACCCGCTGCTGATCGAGAAAGCCAGTATCGTGTTGTGGAGCCTACGGTTCATGTCGAACCTCCTGCCCTGGTTAACCGGTGTTGTATGCAACTATAACACCAGAACAGGTGATGTCAACCGGTGGCTCCGCAATTTTCCCCCAACTGAAGTCACGGTCGCCGAGGAATCGCCATGAAATCCTCAGTTAAGTTCGAAATTTCAATGTAT
Organism: Luteimonas salinisoli; assembly: GCF_013425525.1. Taxonomy (GTDB): domain Bacteria; phylum Pseudomonadota; class Gammaproteobacteria; order Xanthomonadales; family Xanthomonadaceae; genus Luteimonas; species Luteimonas salinisoli. The sequence goes on from NZ_JACCKA010000044.1 coordinate 38,847, forward strand.
TGCGCGGTATTTTTGATGTGGTTCGTCACGCTGACGGCCTGGGCAGCCGAGCCGTTGCTGGCCCACAGCTACCGGCCATTGGCAGGGCAGGAACCCGTCGACCTGCAGGCGACCTATGGCGGCGACGTCCTGCTGGTGGTCAACACTGCCAGCAAGTGCGGGTTCACGCCGCAGTTCGAGGCGCTCGAGGCGCTGCACGCCCGCTATCGCGAGCAGGGCTTCGCGGTGCTCGGTTTCCCGTCCGGCGACTTCAAGGAGCAGGAGTTCGATGACGAGGAGGCGATCCGCGAGTTCTGTACGCTGACCTACGGGGTGCGCTTCCCGATGTTCGAGAAAGTGCAGGTGGTCGGCCCCCAGGCGACCGGCCTGTACCGCGATCTGCTCGCCGCCACCGACGCGGCGCCGCAGTGGAACTTCCACAAGTACCTGATCGGCAGGGACGGGCGGGTCCTGGCGAATTGGGGCAGCCGCACGGTCCCGGACGACCCGGAGGTGGTCTCGGCGATCGAGCGCGCCCTGCGCGAACCCCGATGAACGCCCGGGACGCGCACGATTGCCCGACCGCGCCGGCGCCGCGACAATAGGCGGTCATGCGTCGCCCGGCGACGTCCAACAGGAGACTGGTTAGATGAAGATTGCGATGCGCGGCGCGGCCGCGCTGTGCCTGTTCGCGGCCTGGCTGGCGGCGTCGCCGGCGCTGGCGCAGGCGCCCGGTTCGGAGCGCGACAAGATCAGCTACATGATCGGCATGGACGTGGGCCAGTCGATCGCGCCGGTCGGCCCGGACCTCGACTATGCGGCGTTCGAGCGCGCCTTGCGCAACGCCTTGGACGGCGGCGAGCCGCTGCTCGGCGAGGAGCAGATCCAGGAGGTCGGTCAGGCGCTGATGCAGCGGATCGCCGCGCGCAACGGCACCAGCCTGCCCGGCACCCCGCCGGGCTCGGCCCCGCCGGAGGTGGACAGCGCCAGCGTCGGGCTGCTGGTCGGCGCCGATGTCGGGCGCTCGCTGATGCCGATCCGCGACGAGATCGAGGTGGCAATGCTGATTCAGGGCCTGCGTGCCCGCATCGAGGGCGGCGAGCTGCTGATCGACGAGGCCGAGGCGGAGGCGCTGCGCACGGCGTTCTCGGCGCGCGTGGAGTCGAAGATGCAGGCCGAGGCCGCGCAGGCCGGCGAGCGCAACCGCGCCGAGGGCGCCGCCTTCCTCGCCGCCAACAGGGAAAAGCAGGGCGTGTTCACCACGTCGTCCGGCCTGCAGTACCAGGTGATCCGCCAGGGCTCCGGCCGCCGTCCGCTGCCCAACGAACGCGTGCGCGTGAACTACCATGGCACCCTGCTCGACGGCGAGGTCTTCGACAGTTCCTACGAGCGCGGCCGGCCGGCCGAGTTCGGCCTCGACCAGGTGATCCCCGGCTGGACCGAGGGCGTGGCGCTGATGCCGATCGGCGCCAAGTACCGGTTCTGGATCCCCGGCGAGCTCGCCTACGGCGCCAGCGGCACCGACGGCGGTCAGATCGGCCCGAACGCGACCCTGGTGTTCGACGTCGAGCTGCTCGACATCCTCTGACGGCATCCTGCCCCTCTGCGCCCGCACCGCGGGCGCTTGCCGGCCCGGCCGGCCTTCCCCCGAACCCCGAAGGAGTTTTCCGATGACGATTTCCCCGCGCGCCGCCCCGGCGCTGCTCTCCATCGCACTGCTGATCGCCCTGGCCGCCTGCAAGCCGCTCGACACGGAGACCGGCAAGCCCGCGGACGCCGGCGCCGCGCAGGGCGACGATGCCGCGGCGGCGATCGACGTGCCCGGGTTGGAGAACGAGAAGCAGCAGGTCGGCTATGCGATCGGCCTGGAACTGGGCGCCACCCTGGTGCCCGTGAAGGACGAGGTCGATCTGGAAGCCATGCTGATGGGCGTGCGCGACACCCTGGACGACAAGGAGCCACGGCTGAACCAGGAACAGCTGGTGCAGGTCATGCAGGGGCTCGGCGAACGCATGCAGGCCCGCCAGGCCGCGCGCGCAGAGGACGCCGCGGCCGAGGGCCGGGCGTTCCTGACCGAGAACGCGGCCAAGCCGAACGTGCAGACCACCGAGTCCGGGCTGCAGTACGAGGTGCTGGAGGAAGGCGAGGGCGACCCGCCGAAGCCGGGCGACCGGGTGAGCGTGCACTACGAGGGCAAGCTGCTGGACGGCACCACGTTCGACAGCACCCTGGAGCGCGGCGAGCCGGCGATGTTCTCGCTGGACCAGGTGGTGCCGGGCTGGCAGGAGGGCCTGCAGCTGATGTCGCCGGGCAGCCGCTACCGGCTGTGGATCCCCAGCGAGCTCGGCTATGGCGAGCAGGGCACCCCGAACGGCCCGATCGGCCCCAATGCAACGCTCGCCTTCGAGGTGGAGTTGCTCGAGGTGATGCCGGCCGCCGAGTAGGCGGCCATCCGCGGCCGCGGCCGTCGCCGCGCGCCGCCCGGCCGGTCGCGCCCGCGACCGGACGCGGCTAACATGGTGCCGGCCCCGCGCCGGTCGCCGCCTGCAAGGTTGACCCGTGGACGAAACCCTCGAACAACGCGTCGTCGAACTCGAGACCCGCCTGGCGTTCCAGGAACAGGCCCTGGCCGAGCTCGGCGAGGCCATGGCTGCGCTGCGCCTGGAAACCGCGCGCAGCGCCGAGCTGTTCCGCCACGGCCTGGAGGAGATGAAACAGTCGCGCGGCAGCTTCTTCGCCGATCCGGCCGACGAGCCGCCACCTCCGCACTATTGACGCCGACATGAGCGATTCCCTGCGCGACCAGCTGCTGGGCCTGGGCTTCAAGGCGCCGGCCTCACAACCGAAGAAGCCGCCGCGCGACAGACAGCCCGGCGCGAAGCCGCCGCGCTCCGCCGAGCAGCGCCGTGCGGCCGGCAAGCGCCCGCCCGCGCGCGCCGAGGCGCCTGGAGGGGGGCGGCGCGGTAGCCGCAGCCGCGAGGAGATCGACCTCGCCAAGGCCTATGCGATCCGCGCCCAAAAGGAGAAGGAGGAGCGGATCGAGGCCGAGCGCAGGCGCCAGGAAGAGGCGCGCCAGCGACGCGAAGCGCGCGCCAGGCTGGCGACGCTGCTGCAGGGCCGGGGGCTGAACGCCGAGGAGGCGGACATCGCCCGGCACTTCGAATACGGCGGCAAGATCAAGCGCGTCTACGTGACCGCGGCGCAGCTGGCGGCGCTCAACGCCGGCGAACTCGGCGTGGTGCAGCTCAACGGTCGCTACCTGCTGGTCGACGCCGCCACCTTGGCCGAGACGGAAGCGGTGTTCGCCCCGGCCGTGGCGCTGAAGGTCGATCCGGCCGCCGACGCGGCCGACGATCCCTATTCGGATCCGCGTTACCAGGTGCCCGACGACCTGGTCTGGTGACCCGTGGCGTGCTGCGGGCCGCAAGAGAGTGGCGGGCCATGCGGATGCCATGGCCGCCGTGGGCGGTGAAAAGCCGCGGGAGCGGGCCATGCCCGCGAAAGCCGGCGCGCTCCACTGCACCCGCGCAAGCCGCCTGCCTGGCCGGAGCCCCCCGCGGCCTTCGCGGCCATCGGCCGCTCCTACGGGGGCGGCGCACCGCTATTCCGGGTCGTAGTCCAGGTTCGAAGCCAGCAGGCGTTCGGCGCGTGCGCGGGAGATGCCCTTGCGTTTCGCGTAGTCGTCCACCTGCTCCTTCGACACCCGGCCGACCACGAAGTACTGGCTGCGCGGATGGCTGAAGTAATAGCCGGAGACCGCCGCGGTGGGCAGCATCGCGAAGTTCTCGGTCAGGCGCATGCCGATGCGCGCCTCGACGTCCAGCATCGCGAACAGGGTCGCCTTCTCGCTGTGCTCGGGGCAGGCGGGGTAGCCCGGGGCGGGGCGGATGCCGCGATACTTCTCGGCGACCAGCGCCTCGTTGTCCAGCGCCTCGTCCGCGGCGTAGCCCCAGTACTCGGTGCGCACGCGCTGGTGCAGGCGCTCGGCCAGCGCCTCGGCGAGGCGGTCGGCCAGCGCCTTGAGCAGGATCGCGTTGTAGTCGTCGTGGTCGGCCTCGAACCGGGCGACGTGTTCGTCGATGCCGATGCCGGCGGTCACCGCGAACGCGCCGATCCAGTCCTCGCGGCCGGATTCGGCGGGGGCGATGAAGTCGGCCAGGCTGAAGTCCGGCCGCTCGGGCGGCTTGTCGACCTGCTGGCGGAGGAAGTGCAGCACCACCGTGTCGGCGGTGGCATCGTCTTGCGTCTTGCCGTCGCCGTTCCCATCGGGCACCGTCGTCACCTCGACGTCGTCGCCGACCGCGCGCGCCGGCCACAGCCCGAACACCGCGCGGGCCGTCAGCCACTTCTCCTCCACGATCTGGCGCAGCATCCGCTTGGCGTCCGCGAACAGCTCGCGCGCCTGGCTGCCGACCACCGCGTCGTCGAGGATCGCCGGGTAGCGCCCGGCCAGCTCCCAGGCCTGGAAGAACGGGGTCCAGTCGATGATCTCCAGCAGATCCTGCAGCGGGTAGTCGTCGAGCACGGTGACGCCGGTGCGGTTGGGGCGTGGCGGCGCGTACTCGGCCCAGCCGCCGTCGAAACGCTGCGCACGTGCCTTGGTCAGCGACACCAGCCGCTTGGCGTCGCCGCGATTGCGGTGGCGCTCGCGGATCTCGGCGAAGTCGGCATCGTTGGCGGCCACGAACTTCTGGCGCAGATCGACGCTGACCAGCGACTGCGCCACCCCCACCGCGCGCGAGGCGTCCTTCACCCAGACCGTGGGCGAGGGGTAGTGCGGTGCGATCTTCAACGCCGTATGCGCGCGCGAGGTGGTGGCGCCGCCGATCAGCAGCGGGGTCTCGAAGCCCTGGCGCTTCATCTCGCGGGCGACGTGGCCCATTTCCTCCAGCGACGGCGTGATCAGCCCCGACAGGCCGATCAGGTCGGCACCGATCTCGCGGGCCTTGTCGAGGATCGCCTGCGCCGGGACCATCACCCCGAGGTCGGTGACCTCGAAGTTGTTGCAGGCCAGCACCACGCCGACGATGTTCTTGCCGATGTCGTGCACGTCGCCCTTCACCGTAGCCAGCAGGATCCGGCCGTTGGGCTTGCCGGCGTTGCCGCTGCGCTCCTTCTCGGCCTCGATGTAGGGCAGCAGGTGGGCCACCGCCTTCTTCATCACCCGCGCCGACTTCACCACCTGCGGCAGGAACATCTTGCCGGAGCCGAACAGGTCGCCGACCACGCCCATGCCGGCCATCAACGGCCCTTCGATCACCTCCAGCGGCTTGTCGAACTGCTGCCGGGCCTCCTCGGTGTCCGCGACCACGTACTGGTCGATGCCGTGCACCAGCGCATGGCGCAGGCGGTCGGCCACGGGCGCCTCGCGCCAGGCCAGGTCCTCGACCCGCGCCTCGCCCTTGCGGCCGCGGTAGCGCTCGGCCAGCTCCAGCAGGCGCTCGGTGGCGTCGCTGCGGCGGTTGAGCACCACGTCCTCGACGCGCTCGCGCAGTTCCGGGTCGAGATCGTCGACGATCGGCAGCGCGCCGGCGTTGACGATGCCCATGTCCATGCCGGCGGCGATGGCGTGGTAGAGGAACACGGCATGGATCGCCTGGCGCACGACTTCGTTGCCGCGGAACGAGAACGACACGTTGGACACGCCGCCGGACACGTGGCAATGGGGCAGGGTGCGGCGGATCTCGCGCGTGGCCTCGATGAAGTCGACGGCGTAGTTGTCGTGCTCGGGGATGCCGGTGGCGATCGCGAACACGTTGGGGTCGAAGATGATGTCCTCGGGCGGAAAGCCGATGCGCTCGGTGAGCAGCCGGTAGGCGCGGGTGCAGATCTCGACCTTGCGCTCGCGGGTATCGGCCTGGCCCTGCTCGTCGAACGCCATCACCACCACCGCGGCGCCGTAGCGCCGCACCAGCCGCGCCTGCTCCAGGAAGGTGTCCTCGCCCTCCTTGAGCGAGATCGAGTTGACCACGCCCTTGCCCTGCAGGCACTTGAGCCCGGCCTCGATCACCGTCCACTTCGACGAGTCCACCATGAAGGGGATGCGGGCGATGTCCGGCTCGGCGGCGATCAGGTTGAGGAAGCGGGTCATCGCCCGCTCCGAGTCGATCATGCCCTCGTCCATGTTGACGTCGAGGATCTGCGCGCCGCTCTCGACCTGCTGGCGCGCCACTTCCACCGCCTCGTCGTAGCGGTCGTCCTTGATCAGCTTGCGGAAACGCGCGCTGCCGGTGACGTTGGTGCGCTCGCCGATGTTGACGAACAGCAGGTCCGGGGTGATCACCAGCGGCTCGAGGCCGGAGAGTCGGGTATGGCGGGGTTCGGTCATGCGACTGCCAGGGAAGTTGGGATCAGCGGCGCGGGGGCGCGATGGCACCCGCGACGTGGAGGGTCGCCGCTCAGGCCGCTCATGCCGCCAGGCGGGCGGCGCCTGCGGCCTGCCGCGGCGCGACCCCGGCTACCGCGCCGGCGATGGCGCGGATGTGGTCGGGGGTGGTGCCGCAGCAGCCGCCGACGATGTTGAGCAGGCCGGACTGTGCGAACTCGTGGAGGGTGGCGGCCATCTCGTCGGGAGTTTCGTCGTATTCGCCGAAGGCGTTGGGCAGGCCGGCATTGGGGTGGGCGCTGATGTGGCAGTCGGCCAGGCTGGCGAGGGCCTCGACGTGCGGGCGCAGCTCGCGCGCGCCGAGCGCGCAGTTCAGCCCGATCGACAGCGGCCGCGCATGCTGCAGCGAGTACCAGAACGCCTCGGCGGTCTGCCCCGAGAGGGTCCGCCCGGAAGCGTCGGTGATCGTGCCGGAGATCATCACCGGCAGGCGCGCGCCGCGCCCCGCGAAGACCTCGGACAGCGCCACCAGCGCGGCCTTGGCGTTGAGCGTGTCGAAAACCGTCTCCACCATCAGTGCGTCGGCGCCGCCGTCGATCAGCCCTTCGGCGGCCTGGCTATAGATCGCGACCAGGGTGTCGAAGTCGACCGCCCGGAAACCGGGATCGTTGACGTCGGGGCTGATCGAGGCGGTGCGGCTGGTCGGGCCGAGCACGCCGACCGCGAAGCGCGGGCGGTCGGGGGAGCGCGCCTGCACCGCGGCGCAGGCCTCGCGTGCCAGCCTGGCGCCCTCGCGATTGAGCTCGCCGACCAGGTGCTGCAGGTGGTAGTCGGCCAGGGAAATGGCGGTGGAGTTGAAGGTATTGGTCTCGACCAGGTCCGCGCCCGCCTCCAGGTAGGCGGTGTGGATGTCGCGGATCAGCCCGGGCCGGGTGAGGCTGAGCAGGTCGTTGTTGCCCTTCTGGTCATGCTCCTCCCTGGGGGCGTCGTCGCCGGCGAGACTGTCGTATCCGCCGGCGAATCGTTCGCCGCGATAGTCGGCCTCCTGCAGGTCGTGGCGCTGGATCATCGTGCCCATGGCGCCGTCGAGCACGAGGATGCGGCGGTCGAGGGCATCGAGCAGGGCGGCGGTGCGTTGCGGGTCGTGCCAGGGCAGAGCGTGCATGGTCGGGCTCCAGGCGGGATCGGAAGGAACGGCTCAGGGCCGGGCGGCGATCAGCGAGACCACCTCGAAATGCGGCGGCCGACGTTCGCGGGTGACGGTGTCGATGTGCTGCAGCCGCAGGCCGGCCTTGTCGACGAAGCGCCGCAGCTCGCGCTCGCCGAAGCCGAGATTGACGTGGTCGTAGGCGGCGACCACGGCCTGGTGCTCGTGGCGGGCGAGGCTGCTCAACAGCAACCGTCCGCCGGGACGCAGCACCCGCGCTGCTTCGGCCACCGCCTGCGCCGGCCGGGCGGCATAGGTGAGCGCGTGCATCAGCACCACCAGGTCGAAGCTGGCGTCGGCGAAGGGCAGGGCGTGCATGTCGCCTTCGCGCACCTCGACGTTGTCGTAGCGGCGCAGCCGTTCGGTGGCGGCGTTGACCACCCGCCTGCTGGTATCGACGCAGACGTAGCGGCTGGCGTGCGGCGCCACCAGTTCGGCCAGCACGCCGTCGCCGGAGGCGATATCGAGCACGTCGCCCGCTTCCAGCAGCGGCAGCGCCGAGCGCGCCAGCGCCTCCCAGGTGCGCCCAGGGGAATAATGGCGCTCCATGTCGCCGGCCACCGAATCGGCCCAGTTGCGATCGGACGCGCGCGTCGCCAGCACTGCCGGAAGGCGTTCGGCATCCTGGCGCAGCAGCGCATCGTCGCTGCCGTCGCGCAGGGTGCGCCAGAGCTGCTGCAGGGCGGGATCGAGCGGCGCATCGTCGAAACGGTAGTACGCGGAGACGCCGGCGCGCCGGTCGCGCACCAGCCCGGCCTCCTTGAGCCGTGCCAGGTGGGTGGAGACCCGCGGCTGCGCCAGCCGGGTGACCGCGGAGAGTTCGGCGACGGTCAGTTCCTCGCGCTCGAGCAGCGCCAGCAGCCGCACCCGGGTGGCGTCGGCCAGCACCTTCAGGCGGGTGGACCAGCTCTCCAGATCCATCAATATCTTTCCATCGCGATCTAAGGATGGAAGTGTTACGCCCATGCGGCGGCGGGTCAAGGGGCGCGCCGGGGACGCCGCTGCGCGGCACCGCAATGGCGGCCGCCTGCGGTCGCGCGCGCCGGTGGCTGGGGATTCACCTGACCGCGCGCGACGGCGAGGCTACAATTGCGCTTTCAATCGAGTCGGAGCCCGACGTGGATTTTGGCTACACCGAAGAGCAGCTGATGATCCAGGAGGTGGCGCGCCGGATCGCCCAGGAGAAGATCGCACCGAGCGCAGAGGGCTTCGACCGTTCCGGCGAGTTCCCGCTGGACAACATCCGCCTGCTCGGCGAGAACGGCCTGATGGGGATCGAGGTGCCCGGCGAGTACGGCGGCGCGGGCATGGACCCGGTGGCCTACGTGCTGGCGATGGTCGAGATCGCCGCCGCCGACGCCGCGCATTCCACGATCATGTCGGTCAACAATTCGCTGTTCTGCAACGGCATCCTCACCCACGGTACCGAGGAGCAGAAGCAGGCCTACGTGCGCCCCATCGCCGAGGGTGCCGAGATCGGCGCCTTCGCGCTGACCGAGCCGCAGTCGGGGTCCGACGCCACTTCGATGCGCTGCCGCGCGGCGAAGCAGGCCGACGGCAGCTTCCTGATCAACGGCAAGAAGAGCTGGATCACCTCCGGGCCGGTGGCGAAGTACATCGTCCTGTTCGCGATGACCGAGCCGGACAAGGGCGCCCGCGGCATCACCGCGTTCCTGGTCGATACCGCCCGCGACGGCTTCCATCGCGGCAAGACCGAGCCCAAGCTCGGCATCCGCGCCTCGGCGACCTGCGAGATCGAGTTCCAGGACTACGTCGCCCGCGCCGAGGACGTGCTCGGCGACGAGGGCCATGGCTTCAAGATCGCCATGGGCGTGCTCGACGCCGGCCGCATCGGCATCGCCAGCCAGGCGATCGGCATCGCCCGCGCCGCCTACGAGGCCACGCTGTCCTACGTGCGCGAGCGCAAGGCGTTCGGCCAGCCGATCGGCGCGTTCCAGATGACCCAGGCCAAGATCGCCGACATGAAGTGCAAGCTCGACGCCTCGCTGCTGCTGACGCTGCGCGCGGCCTGGCTGAAGGGCCAGGGCAAGCGCTTCACTACCGAGGCTTCGGTGGCCAAGCTCACCGCCTCCGAGGCGGCGATGTGGATCGCCCACCAGGCGGTGCAGATCCACGCCGGCATGGGCTACTCGAAGGAAATGCCGATCGAGCGCTATTTCCGCGACGCCAAGATCACCGAGATCTACGAGGGCACCAGCGAGATCCAGCGCCTGGTGATCGCCCGCCACGAAACCGGGCTGCGCTGATCCGCGCCCCGCGCAGCCCGTTCCAGGCCTCCGCCGCCGCAGCCGTCCAGGCAATCCTCCCGCATCGGCCCGTGCGCAAGCGCGGGCCTCATTCCATCCGAAACCCGCCATGAGCAAATCCGGTAAGAACGCCTCCAGTTCCCGCAAATCCGGCGCATCCGTCAAGGCCGCGAAAGGCCCGGGCAGGAAGCCCGGCGAGTCGCGGCCGGCGCGTCGCAGCTCGCTGCTCGAGCCGGTGTTCGACGCCATCCGCAAGCGCGTGGGTAACGAACGCCGGGCGGATGCCGACGCCTTCGCCGCCGCGTTCTACCGGCGCATGACCGCCGACGAGCTACCGCTGCACAGCGCCGAGGCATGGGCCGCCCTGGCCCACGGCTTCCTCGATTTCGCGCGTCGCCGCAAGCCCGGCGCCGCCAGCGTCAGGCTGTTCAATCCCAATTCCGCCGAGCACGGCTGGGACTCGCCGCACACGGTGCTGCAGATCGTCAACGACGACATGCCGTTCCTGGTGGATTCGGTGACCATGGCGCTGACCGAGCTCGGCATCGGCGTGCACGTGCTAGGCCACCCGATCATCGCCTTCCGCCGCGACCGCAAGGGCCATGCCCTGGCGGTGGGCGAGGGCGAGGCCGAGTCGCTGATGCACCTGGAGATCGATCGCCAGGCGCCGGAGGGGCTGGCCGACGTCGAGCGCAGGATCGTCCAGGTGCTGCGCGACGTACGCACGATCGTCGACGACTGGTCGACGATGCGCGAGAAGATGCTGCAGACCGCCGCCGACCTGGCCCAACGCGAACTGCCCGTGTCGGACGGAGAGCGCCGCGAGGCGCAGGAGTTCCTGCACTGGGCGGCCAGCGACCATTTCACCTTCCTCGGCTATCGCGAGTACAAGGTCAGGAAGCAGCGCGGCGAGGATGTCCTGTGCGCGATCGACGGTACCGGCCTCGGCCTGCTGCGCCACGGCGATTCCGGCAGGCCGCGGGCGCTGAGCAGCCTCGGCGCGCAGGCGGCGCGCCAGGGCGGCGTGATCGATCCGCTGATCCTCACCAAGACCAACTCGCGCGCCACCGTGCACCGGCCCGGCTACATGGACTACATCGGCGTGCTCGGCTTCGACGCCGACGGCCGGCCGGTGGCCGAGCAGCGCTTCATCGGCCTCTACACCTCGAGCGCCTACAACCGTCGGCCCTGGGAGATCCCGCTGGTACGGGACCGCTTCGAGCACGTGATGAGCGCCTCGGGCCTGCGCCAGACCGGGCACAGCGGCAAGGCGCTCAAGCACATCCTGGAGACGCTGCCGCGCGACGAGCTGTTCCAGTCCAGCGCCGAGGAGCTGCAGGCGCTGGGCGCGGGCATCCTGCAGCTGCAGGAGCGCAGCCGCAGCCGCCTGTTTCTGCGCCGCGACCGCTACGGACGCTTCTATTCGATCCTGGCCTACATTCCCCGCGACCGTTTCAATACCGAGGTACGGCTGCGCATCGAGGGCATGCTCAAGGAGGCGCTGGAGGCCGATCGCGTCGACACCAGCGTGCAACTGGGCGAATCTCCGCTGGCCCAGCTCCATCTGATCGTGCGCCCGCGCTCGGGGCTGGCCGGCGACATCGACCAGGACGAACTGGGCGCCGCGCTGGCGGAAATCGTGCGCAACTGGCAGGACGACCTGCGCGACGAGCTGGTCGAGCGCCACGGCGAGGCCGACGGCCTGCGCCTGGCGACCCGCTACGGCCGCGCGCTGACCGCCAACTACATCGAGCAGGCGACGCCCGCTGTTGCCGCCGCCGATGTCGCCCAGCTGGCGGCGCTGGAAGGTCCGGAGGACCTGCGCCTGTGCCTGTACTGCGCGCCGAACAGCGCTGCCGGCGAGGGTCCGCTGCGGCTGAAGCTGTTCCGCCAGAAGCGCGATATCCCGCTGTCCGACGTGCTGCCGATGATGGAGAACATGGGCCTGCGGGTGATCTCCGAGCATCCGTACCGGATCGAGGTCGACGGCCAGGCCCTCTACATCCAGGACTTCGAGGTCGAGGGCGGCGGCGCCGACATCGCCGTCGAGCGCGTCGGCGCCGACTTCGAGGAGGCGTTCGCCCAGCTGTGGCGCGGCGGCGCCGAGAACGACGGCTTCAACCGGCTGATTCTCGGCGCAGGCCTGACCTGGCGCCAGGTCTCGATGCTGCGCGCCTACTGCAAGTACCTGCTGCAGACCGAGGCGCCGTTCTCGCAGGCCTACGTCGAGGAAACGCTGGCCCGCTACCCGCTGCTGGCGCGGCTGCTGGTGGAGCTGTTCGAGGCGCGCTTCAACCCAATCGGCGACGGCGGGGACGCGCGGGCTGCGGACGAGGATGCCTCGCGGCTGGCGGAAGAGTTCCAGGCGCTGGCCGGCGACGATGCCGCGGCCGCGTCGACGCTGGCGGCGATGGTGCAGGCGCGCGGCGGTGGTCGCGAGCGCCGCTACCAGGCCATCCGCGAGGCGCTCAAGAGCCTGCTCGACCGGGTTTCCAGCCTCGACGAGGACCGGATCCTGCGCAACTTCATGGGCGTGATCGACGCCACCCTGCGTACCAGCTTCTACCAGCGCGCCGCGACGGGCTGGAAGGACTACGTGGCCTACAAGCTCGACAGCGCGCGGGTGCCCGACCTGCCCAGGCCGCGCCCCTACCGCGAGATCTTCGTCTACGGCCCGCACGTGGAAGGCGTGCACCTGCGCTTCGGCCCGGTGGCGCGCGGCGGCCTGCGCTGGTCGGACCGGCGCGAGGACTTCCGCACCGAGGTGCTGGGCCTGGTCAAGGCGCAGATGGTGAAGAACACGGTGATCGTGCCGGTCGGCGCCAAGGGCGGGTTCTTCGTCAAGCGGCCGCCGCCGGGCGGCGACCGCGACGCGGTGCTGGCCGAGGGCATCGCCTGCTACCGCCGCTTCATCCACGGCCTGCTCGACGTCACCGACAACATCGTCGACGGCGGGATCGTGCCGCCGGTGGACGTGGTTCGCCACGACGAGGCGGATCCCTACATGGTGGTGGCGGCCGACAAGGGCACGGCGACCTTCTCCGACATCGCCAACGGGATCTCGGCCGAGCACGGCTTCTGGCTGGGCGACGCCTTCGCTTCCGGCGGCTCGGTGGGCTACGACCACAAGGGCATGGGCATCACCGCCAAGGGCGCCTGGGAATCGGTGAAGCGGCATTTCCGCGCCCTCGGGCACGACTGCCAGGGCGAGGACTTCACCGTGGCCGGCATCGGCGACATGTCCGGCGACGTGTTCGGCAACGGCATGCTGCTGTCGCGGCACATCCGCCTGGTGGCGGCGTTCGATCACCGCCACATCTTCATCGATCCGGCGCCGGACGCCGCGGCGAGCTACCGCGAGCGCAAGCGCATGTTCGGCCTGGCCCGCTCCAGCTGGGAGGACTACGATCGCGGGCTGATCAGCGCCGGCGGCGGGATCTGGCCGCGCAGCGCCAAGTCGATCCCGCTGTCGAAGGCGGCGCGCGACGCGCTGGGCATCGACGCGGACGTCGATTCGATGAGCCCGGCCGAGCTGATGAAGGCGATCCTGAAGGCGCCGGTCGACCTGCTCTGGAACGGCGGCATCGGTACCTACGTCAAGGCGTCCAGCGAGAGCCACGCCGAGGTCGGCGACCGCGCCAACAATACGCTGCGCGTCGACGGCTGCGAACTGCGCTGCCGGGTGGTGGGCGAGGGCGGCAACCTGGGACTGACCCAGCGCGGCCGGATCGAGGCGGCCCAGGCCGGGGTGCTGCTCAATACCGACTTCATCGACAACTCGGCCGGCGTGGACACCTCGGACCACGAGGTCAACATCAAGATCCTGCTCAACGCCCAGGTGCAGGCCCGCAAGCTGAGCATGGCGGCGCGCAACAAGCTGTTGGCCGACATGACCGGCGAGGTGGAGTCGCTGGTGCTGTTCGACAACGTCCGCCAGAACCAGGCGCTGAGCCTGATGGAGCGGATGAGCGTGTCGAGGCTGGGCTCCAAGCAGCACTTCATCCGCACCCTCGAGGCGCAGGGCCTGCTGGACCGGCAGATCGAGTTCCTGCCGTCGGATGCGGAGATCTCCGCGCGCAAGGCGCGCGGCCAGGGCCTGACCCGGCCCGAGCTGGCGGTGCTGCTCTCCTACGCCAAGCTGGTCGCCTACCAGCAGATGCTCGATTCGGATATTCCCGAGGACCCGTACCTGTCCAAGGAGCTGCAGCGCTACTTCCCGGCACCACTGCAGAAGAAGTACGCGGCGGCGATGGAGAAGCACCGCCTGAAGCGCGAGATCATCGCCACCGCGGTGACCAACGCCACCATCAACCGCATGGGCGCGACCTTCCTGCTGCGCATGCAGGAGGACACCGGCAGGACCCCGGCCGAGGTGGCCAAGGCCTACACCATCAGCCGCGAGACGCTCAATGCCCGCGCGCTGTGGGCGCAGATCGACGGCCTGGACGGCAAGTTGCCCGAGGCGGTGCAGATCGATGCGCTGCAGGAAATCTGGAACCTGCAGCGGGCGTTCGTGCGCTGGCTGCTGAACCGGCCGGGCGAGATTCCCGCCATCACCCGCGCGGTGGAACGCTACACCGAGGCCTTCAACGAGATCCGCGGCGCCGACGCCATTCTTCCCGATTCCCAGCGCCCGGCGTTCGAGAGCGCACGGCAGGGCTGGCAGGAGCGCGGGATGTCGCCGGAGTTGGCCGAGGACTTGGCCGAATTGCCGTACCTGGGCCCGGTGTTCGACATCATCGAGCTGGCGCGGGCGCGCCGGCTGAAGCCGGTGGACGTGGCCAGGGTGCACTTCCGCGTCGGCGATGCGCTTCACCTGCCGTGGCTGTTCGCGCAGATCGACGCCCTGGAGGTGCAGGGGCGCTGGCACGCCGTGGCGCGCGGGGTGCTGCGCGACGACCTGCTCGCGCAGCAGACCCTGCTCGCCGGCCAGGCGCTGTCGATGGCGGGCCGCGACCCCGATGCGAAGGTGCGCGCCTGGATCGAGCGCGACGACCCGACCCTGCGCTTCGCCCTGGCGATGCTGGAAGAGATGTTCGCGCAGAAGTCGATCGACTATCCGACCGCCTCGGTGGCGGTGAGCCGGCTGGCGCAGCTGGCCGCGGGCAGCTGAGCCGGCCGCGGGCCCGTGCGCGCCGGCGGGCGAGGTGCCGGTTCGGGCTCGCCGCGACCGCCGGTGCGCTATCCTCGCGCCCATGAACTCCGCGCAGACGCCACGGGTCGCCTTTCTCGCCAGCGCCAGTTCCGACGCGCAGGAAGCGCTGCAGGCGCTGGTGGCCGAGCACGGCCAGCACGAGCCTGACGAAGCCGACGTGCTCTGCGCGCTGGGCGGCGACGGCTTCATGCTGCAGACCCTGCATCGCCACGGCGCGCTCGGCAAGCCGGTCTACGGCATGAAGCTGGGCGGAGTCGGCTTCCTCATGAACCAGTATCAGCGGCAGGGACTGCTCGAGCGCCTGCGCGCGGCCGAGCCCTCGGTGCTGCGACCGCTGGAGATGGTCGCGCAGACCGAATCCGGGGCCAGCGTGGGTTCGCTGGCCTACAACGAGGTCTCGCTGCTGCGGCAGACCCGCCAGGCCGCGCACCTGAGCATCGAGCTCAACGGCAAGCTGCGCCTGGAGGAACTGATCTGCGACGGCGTGCTGGTGTCCACGCCCGCGGGCAGCACCGCGTACAACTTCTCCGCGCACGGGCCGATCATGCCGCTGGGCGCCAGCGTGGTCGCGCTCACGCCGATCGCGCCGTTCCGGCCGCGGCGCTGGCGCGGCGCGCTGCTCAAGGCGCAGACCGAGGTGCGCTTCCGCGTCCTCGATCCCTACAAGCGGCCGGTCAGCGCCACCGCCGACTCGCACGAGGTGCGCGACGTGGTCGACGTGACGATCCGGGAATCGCGCGATCGGGTGGTCACGCTGCTGTTCGATCCCGAGCACAATCTCGAGGAGCGCATCCTCAGCGAGCAGTTCGTGGTTTGAGCGCCCCCACCGGAGTCGGAGATCCGGTCAGGGCGCAGTTTCGCCGATTTTCCCGGCCCGCCGATCGCGGCCGGAAGGCGCGCCCCGACCGCGGTTCTCGTCTTTGGCCAGCGGCAGCACCTCGTTGACCAGCGCCACCAGCGTCCGACCCGGCTCCTCGAGCGGCGTGAGGTGCGCCGAGTGCTCGAACCACACCGCATGCCGGGCCGGCGCCTCGACCCGCTCCAGCCACTCCGCCACCGGCTGCGACGGCGTGGCGTAGTCGTGGCGGCCCATGAACATGACCACCGGCGCCTCGACCTTGCGCACTTCGCGGAAGTCGATGACGTTCCACTGGCCGAGGATCCGGTCCAGGGTCAGCCGGCTGCCCTGGCCGATGGCGCGGCGATCGGCTTCGCTGTAGTCGGGCGACAGGCGCTGCGAGGCGAAAAAGTAGTCCGAGTTGTCGCGATAGGCGCTGTGTCCGCCGTAATGGAGCAACCACTTGCGCTGGCGGTCGATGCGACCGCCGCGCACGTCGCCGCCGGGGTAGGGCGCCAGCGCCTCCAGCTCGGTCACCGCTTCCTCGTTGCCCTCCGCCCTGGCACGCGCCAGCACGTGCTCATAGCCGACCGTCTCGCCGAGATCGGGCTGGATGATCTGGCCCACGCCGATGTAAGCATGCAGCCACTCGGGCTTTTCGACCAGCGTGCGCATGCCGACGATCGTGCCCCAGCTGTGGCCCAACACGAAGACCTTCTCCTTGCCGTAGGTCTCGCGCAGGTGGGCGATCAGCTCGATCGCGTCGTCGACGTAGCGCTGGATCCGGATCGTCGGCGCCACCGCCTCCGGATCGTTCTCGAGGTAGGTCTTGCCGGCCGCGCGCTGGTCCCACTGCACCACGGTGAAATAATCCTCCCACGGCCGCTGGAACGCCCACGCTGCCGGCATCACCGGTGCAGCAGGTCCGCCGTGCAGGTACAGCAGGATGGGGTTGTCGCGGTCGGTGCCACGCACCGAGATCCACTGGTCGATGCCGCCGAGACGGACGCGACGCAGCTCCTGCACGCCGTTGGGGGTGACGATGCGCTGCAGGTCGCCGATGATCCGTTTCGCCTCGGCGTTGGGGCCTTCGTCCTGCGGTGGCGCCGCCGGTCCGGCGGCGCGGGCGCCGGGCGCGGCGACGAGCGCGGCGAAACAGCTGGCGAGGACCAGTGCGTGCAGTAGGCGGCTCATGCAGGACTCCGTTCATGGGTATGCGGGCTCGCGCCAAGTGTCGCAACCGTGAGCCGCCGCGCGCAGTGTCGATCGTCACGACACGTACCGCAGCGCCGCGTGGCGGGGTCCGCTCCACTCGCCGCCGGGCGGGCCGATCGCGCATACTCGCGCCATGTCCGCCGCCACGCCCCCGCCGCTGATCGTCGCGATCTCTTCGCGGGCGCTGTTCGACCTCGAGGACAGTCATTCCGTGTTCGAGCGCGACGGTATCCAGGCCTACGCCGAACACCAGCGCAGCCACGAGGACGACGCGCTCGAGCCGGGCATCGCCTTTCCGCTAGTGCGAAAGCTGCTGGCTCTCAACGACGGCGCAGCGCTCGAGGCGCCGCGGGTGGAGGTGATCCTGCTGTCGCGCAATTCCGCCGACACCGGGTTGCGGATCTTCAATTCGATCCAGCACCACGGCCTGGCGATCTCGCGCGCCACGTTCACCTCCGGAGAGCCGACCTGGCCCTACATCCGGCCCTTCGGCGCGCAGCTGTTCCTGTCGGCGAATCCCGAGTCGGTCCGCAGCGCGCTGGCCAACGGGGTGGCTGCAGCGACGATCCTGCCGGCCAAGGCGCCGCAGCACCGCCACGACCAGTTGCGGATCGCGTTCGACGGCGACGCGGTGATCTTCGGCGACGAGGGCGAGCGGGTCTCGCGCGAGGGCGGCATCGACGCCTTCCACCGCCACGAGCGCGAGCGCGCGCGCGAGGCGCTGGCGGGGGGGCCGTTCCGCGCGTTCCTGTCGGCGTTGCACGACCTGCAGGCGGCCTATCCGCCGGGCGAAGCGTCGCCGATCCGCACCGCGCTGGTCACCGCGCGCTCGGCGCCGGCGCACGAGCGGGTGATCCGCACGCTGCGCGAGTGGGGGGTGCGCCTGGACGAGGCGCTGTTCCTCGGCGGGCGCCCGAAGGGGCCGTTCCTGGAAGCGTTCGGCGCGGACATCTTCTTCGACGATTCCCAGCACAACATCGACTCGGCGCGCCTGCACGTCGCGACCGGCCACGTCCCGCACGGCATCTCCAATCCGTAGAGCGGAGCTTGCTCCGCTGCTCCCGGTTCCGGAGCCCCCGCAGCCGAGCAAGCTCGGCTCTACGGGGCGTCCGCGCCGCCGGCCCGGCCCGCCGTTCGTAGAGCGGAGCTTGCTCCGCTGCTCCCGGCTCCGGAGCCCGCGCAGCCGAGCGAGCTCGGCTCTACAGCGGCAGGCGGATATCGGACAGTCGCCAGCGCAGACCCTTGCGGGTGAGCACGAACACGACCGGGCGGCCCGCGTCGTCGTGCACGGTGGCGCTGAAGCGGGAGGCCGATTCGTAGCGGTGCTCGGCATCCTGCAGAGGTTTACCTTGGCCATCCGCGCCGGCGTTCGGCCGTGGCGGAGCGCTGATGTCGACCCGGCGCCAGACCCGTCGCCCTTCCATCAGCGCGGCCAGCCCGACCGGGGTGACCATGGTCTCGACCAGACCGGCTGTGACGCCGCTGGCCACCTGCAGGCCGATCCTGCCGAGCACGCTGGCCTGGACCTCGGGCCCTGCGCGCCGCACCATGGCATCGTCGAGCTGCAGCTTGAGGCTGCCGCGCAGCGCCGGAAAGTCGACTTGGCGCGCCAGGGCGCGGGTATCGTCCTCCTGCACGGCCTGCTGGATGGCGCGGATGGTCAGGTATGGCCCCGCGGCGGTGTAGGCGACGAGCGCCAGCAGCAGTGCCGCGACAAGCCAGATCCATTTCCTCACGGGTCGCTCCGTTGTGGCCGGGTCGCCTCATAGTGTGCGGAGATACGCTGAACCGCGCCAGGCAGCCCCATCCGTTGCGGGGATCCATCACCGTCGCCACGGGGCTGCGCCAATGAATAAGCCGCGTCTGGCAGTTGGTTCCTTGGGAAGAGCGCTTTCGGTCGACCGCGGGGCGGGAGTCGCGCCGGGGGTGTTGCTCCGCCCTTCGGTCCGGCCGCGCCAGGCAGTCCCATCCGTTGCGAGGATCTTTCACCGTCGCCACGGGGCGGCGCC